>DASYAY010000065.1:0-68027 GCA_036501065.1 Chthoniobacter sp.
CTCATCTTCATGAACTCCACCCTCGCCAAACTCCTCCAACCACCCACCCCTTCCACCACTTCTTAATCCTTCCTCCTCCTTCCAACAATTACCCCAATTCACCCCTTGACCACCAACACCGTTGCTCCAAAACGCAAGCGAGGGAACACGCGCGCCCTCCAAGGGCGGTGGGCAATTGGATGTTGGGTGTTGGGTGTTGGATGTTGGATGTTTCTCCATAATCACGGCTGCGTAGAAAGCTTGATCCGCAAGGTCGGTGGCCGCGCCGTCGGGTGTTCCTTCGAGGCAAAAGCGTGGGCAAGGCCGTTGGGATCGGATTCACCGGTTTCACGGACGATGAGGAAACTCACCAGGCCGTTGGTGTCGCGACGAACGAAATCGGCCAGGGCGTCGCTGCGTACAGTGATCGCGCCGCCGGTGCCGCCCCGTGGAATCCAGAAATCGGCCAGGCGTTGGGTCTGGTTCGGGTTCGGACCCTCGTCGGTGCAACCGGGAAGCGAAGCCCAGCGCATTTCTTTCTCATTCCAATCGTCGAGCGATTCGTCGGTGATGCCGTAAACGGCAAAATGGGAATCCGGAACGAGCGCGGAGAAACCGAAGCCGCTCGGCACGGGATCGAGAACAATCTGCGCTTCACCGACATTGGCGGCAGGAATCTGCGAGACATCGAAGGTGACGACCGCACGGCGCTCGTTCTTGCGGCCGGTTGCGATATCGGTGTGCTTGACGATGATCACCGGCTGCATCCCAAACGGCGCGCCCCCGGCGTCCCCACGCCGGGCATAGCCATCCTTGCCGCGGCCAAAGGAAGTCGGGATCGAAGTCCAGCCATCCGCCTCCTGGATCTGCTGTCCGTGAACGGGTTCCTGTCCAGCCTGGGTGTTACCCGAGCTGACGTTCATCCCCTTCCCTTCCGTGAGCCGCTGGAGCTTGTCGTCGTGCAGGCCACCGACATCGACGATGCCCTGGAAAACGCGCACCTGCGAATTGCCCGACGCACCCGCCGTAACGCCAAACCGGGTGCCGCGATCGACCACCTTGATGTCGGCGGTGTCGATCGTGAAACCGTGCGCCGGCACCGGGACCTCGGCAGTCAGAGTTCCTTCGATCAACCGGCAATGCATGGCGTCGCGCACGAGCAGCTTGGTGGGCGCCTCGATGGTGACCGTGGCGCCGCTTTGAAATTTGAGCGTGGCGATTCCTTCCACCAACGCGAGCGTCCCGGTGCCCAGTTTCGAGTTCACCGCGGTGGGCAGGTCGGAGCCAGCCCATTTGCAATTCTCGGCCTGCACGAGCGTGGCCACCGGCCGGTGATAAATGGTGCCTTTGCCGAAAGCCCAGATGCTGGCGGCGAGTGTCACACACGCCGCGGCGGCCGCGGCCCAAACGGCAACCGGCCAGCGACGGACGATTTTTTCCGCAGCCAGCGGTTGCTCCAGGACTTCGACCAGCGTTTCGCGTTGCGCGCGCAGCGAGGAATGGAGCCACAAACGATCCACGTAGGCGGCGCGCAGATCGGCGTCGCGGATGACGTCGGCCTTGAACTGCTCGAGATCCTCGGGAGTGAGCAGTCCCTCCAGAGCCCGGTCGATGCGTTCGTCGGGTGAGGGCGATTTCATGACGTTTGAGGAACAGCGAGCTGGCGGCTGACGCAATCGTTGAGGACGGCGCGGATCCGGCTGAGCAACCGGTAGACCGCCTCGACGGAGCGCTCGCTTTTCGTGGCGATCTCTTCGACGCCGCAGTCTTCGAAATAACGCCAGACCACGATCTTGCGATGAGCCTCCGGCAATTTGCGCAGGCAGAGACGCAGGGCGTCGGCTTTCCGGTCGAGGACATCCGCGCGGCGGTCGATCTCGGCGGCGACCGCTTCGATGAAATTTTCTTCGAGCTGCGAGCTGACGTGTTTTTGGGTGGCCCGCCGATAGTTGAGAATCTGGTTCGTGGCGATTTTCCGCGCCCAGGCGCGAAAATTAGTGCCGGCCTCGAAATTCGCGAAGTGTTTCCACATGGTCACCTTCACTTCCTGGAGGATGTCCTGGGCATCCGCGGCGCTGGCCACGAGGCTGTAGACATAGGTCGCCAGCCAGCGGTCGTGCTGGGTGAGCAGCCGAAGGTATGCTTCGGTATCAGCCGTCGGATCTGGGGGATGGGCATCCATGTTTGGAGCCAGAAGGTTGGAAGTCCGCCATTTTGGACACAATTTTTTCGAAACGCAGGCGGATTTCTTTCCGGCAGAGGGTAGCCTCCGAGTGCGGGTCGCCTTGCCCCGAGCCTGCATTCCCCGGTTTCGGCGACCTGGAGATCGCCGCTCCCTAGACTACATCCGTTCGGGGACTTCGATGCCGAGGAGGCCGAGGCCCTGGCGCAGGACGCGCGCCGTGGCATCGCACAATGCGAAACGGCTCGCGCGGGTGGCGCCTTCGGAATCGAGAACCGGACAGTTTTCGTAAAACCCGTGGTAGATAGTCGCGAGTTCGTAGAGGTAATTCGCCAAAAGGTTCGGGCGATAGTCGTCGAGAACGAGCGGCAGAACTTCGCCAAATTGCAGGAGTTTTTTGGCCAGGGAAAGTTCGGCAGGTTCGGTCAAAGCAATTTCGCCAGCTTGCTCAATGGAAGCACCACGCTCTCGAGCTTTGCGGAAGATCGCCCGAATACGGACGTAGGCATTCTGCAAATAGGGAGCCGTGTTCCCCTGAAAGCTGAGCATCTTGTCCCAGGAAAACGTGTAGTCGCTTTGGCGATTGGGCAGCAGGTCGGCGTACTTGACGGCGCCAATGCCGACCACCCGGCCGATTTCACGGCGGTCGGATTCAGCCAGCGCGGAGTTCTTTTCCGTGACGAGGGCGAAGGCGCGTTCCTCGGCTTCGTCGAGCAGCGCGGCCAGCTTGACGGTCTCGCCGCTGCGAGTCTTGAAGGGTTTACCGTCGTCACCGAGGATTTTGCCAAACCAAACGTGTGCCAGGGTGACCTTCGAGGCGCGGTCCGGGCCGGACAGGCGGTCGGGATGCCAGCGCTGAAAGATGGCGAAGAGCTGGCGGAAATGAAGCTGCTGGCGGTCATCCGTCACATAGACGATTTCGTCCGGAGACCAGGTCTTGAGGCGGTACTCCAACGTCGCCAAGTCCGTCGTCGTGTAGTTGGCGGCGCCATCGGCTTTTTGCACCATGGCCGGGATGGGGACCCATTGGCCGTCCCGCTGAATCAGAAATGGATCGGCCTTCTCCGGCAGAGAACCATCGGAGAAAACGCACAAGGCCCCCTCGCTCTCGCGGGCGATTCCAAGTTTACGCAGTTCTTCGACGACACCTTTGAGTTGCGGATTGTAGAAACTCTCGCCGAGAGCAAAGTCGAAGGTGACACCGAGCCGGCCATAGATGGAATCGAATTGGGCCTGCGAGAGGCGCTGCATTTCATGCCAGAGGCCGAGGTTCTCGGCGTCGCCGTTCTGCAATTTCACCAATTCGCGGCGGACGCTCTCCAGGGTTGCCGCATCCGCCTCAGAACGGGCTTTGATGAGCTTGTAGATGCGCTCCATTTCGCCGAGCGGATCGGCGGCGAGTGCGTCGCGATTGAGCTCGGTCTTCCAGCCGTGGAGGAGCATGCCGAATTGGGTACCCCAATCGCCGATGTGATTGTCGCGAATGACGCGATGGCCGATGAATGCGGCGATGCGAGCAAGAGCGTCGCCGAGGATCGTCGAACGAATGTGTCCGACGTGCATGGGCTTGGCGACGTTCGGCGAACTGAAATCGATAACGATTTGCTTCGTCCGTTCCGGTTGCGGGACGCCGAGGCGCTCGTCGCGGAGAAATTGCGCGAAGTGTTGCGCCAGCCATTCCGGCTTGAGACGGAAGTTAATGAATCCGGCCCCGGCAATCTCGAGTGGGGCGCAGATGTCGCCGACATCGAGCTTCGCGATGATGTCCTCGGCGATCTGGCGTGGATTGCCGCCCAATAGTTTTTTGAGGACCATGGCGACGTTGGTCTGGTAGTCGCCAAAACGGGTATCACCGGCGGCCTGGACACGGGCGTCGATGGCGCCGAGGTGGCTGGTCGCGGCGCGGAGGCGGGATTCGAGTAGGGCAGAAATCGTCATGGGAAGCTTGGGGAGGGAAACATCCAACATCCAATGGGGTCCGGGGAGAGAGCGCGAACTGGGATTTGAGGTGCCATTCGGGGAGGAGGTTTCACTGTGCGAGGATACACCGGAGGATTGAGGCTTACGTAAGATGCGTACCGAGGCGGCTCCAAAAGGCCGGAGCACCGGCGCACTCCAAAACGCTTCGCGCGTGGGCATGCGTATTCCTTTCAGTGGACGAAGGAAACCGCGGCACCTGATGGGAGCTTCGCTCAGGCTTTGCTGGCGCCGTCGTTTTCGAAAATGCTGAGAATTTCTCCCGCGGAAACAGCGGTGCCGAGACGCTCGCGCACGGAACGATCGTTGAGAAACTTGGCGATGGCCGCGAGCGTTCGGAGGTGCGTCTGGAATTGATCCTTGGGAACGACGAAGAGGACGATGAATTTGACGGGAGCATTGTCCAGGGAGTCGAACTCGATCCCCGAACTGGAACGGCCAAAGGCCGCCACGACCTTCTCCACGCGGTCGGAGGACGCGTGCGGGATGGCGATCCCGAAGCCGATGCCGGTGCTCATCGTTTCCTCCCGCTGGCGCAGGGCGGCGAGGACCACGTCGCGGTCGGCCGGTTTGACTTGCTTTTGCGCCACCAGCAGATCGACCAGTTCCACGATCGCACTCCACCGTTCGGTCGACTTCATTTCCGGGAGGATCTGATCGACTGTGAGTAAATTACCGAGCGTCATTGATGATAGAGTGAGCCTTTGAGAAAAGGTGGCCGACTCTAGCAAGGGGGACTGGGTTGACAAGTGCGTTTTGGACAGGGGGATTTTCGATTCTCAATTGCGGGATTGTCGATCCAGGTTGAGTTACCGGGGATGACAACGGGGATTTTAACAATCGAAAATCCCGCAATCGAAAATCGAAAATCCTAGCTTCAACTGAGGGGTTCGGCCATTTCTCGGTTGCATGAAGATACTTTTTACCGGCAGCGAAATGGCCCCACTCGCACGCACCGGCGGGCTCGGTGACGTCCTCGAGGCTCTTCCCGCGGCGCTCGCGGCGCAAGGGCACGAAGTGAGTGTGGTGCTGCCCTGCTACCGCGGTTTGCCAGAGCGGAAAGACCTGAACGTGCAGAGCACCGGTGTGGAAATCTCCGTATCGGTGGGTTACAAACGGCTGCCCGCTGAAGTCCTGGAATGCACCGCGCCAAACGGAGTGCAGGTCTTCCTCATTCGCCAGGATGAATTCTTTGACCGGACCGGCTTGTACGGCGTGGAAGGCCACGATTACACCGACAATGCGGAGCGCTTCATCTATTTCTCGCGCGCGGTGGTGGAATTGGCACGAAGGGCGACGCCGCCGCCGGACATCCTGCATGTGCACGACTGGCAGGTCGGCCTGGTCCCCGCTCTGGTCAAGGAGCGGAAGTTGCCATTCAAGACGGTCCTCTCGATTCACAACCTCGCGTATCAGGGCAGTTTCTGGGGATTGGATTTCGGCCTGACCAATCTGCCGGGCCACTACTTCTCGGCTTCGGGTGTGGAGTTTTACGGCAACCTGAACCTGCTCAAGGGCGGGATCGTTTTCGCCGATGCCGTGACCACCGTGAGCCAGCGCTACGCCCAGGAAATCCAGACGCCCGAAGGCGGCAGTGGGCTGGACGCCGTGATGCGCGAGCACGCGCACAAGCTGACGGGAATCCTCAACGGCGTGGACTATGAGATTTGGGATCCGGCCAAGGACGAACTGTTGCCGAAGAAGTACAACCCGAAGAGTCTGGCCGGGAAGCAAAAGTGCCGGGAGGAATTGCTCGCACAATGCGAGCTGGCGCCGAAACCCACCGGACCGGTGCTGGTCATGGTGACGCGCCTGACCCATCAGAAAGGAATCGAATTGCTCTTCCCCTTGATCGACCGGCTCCTGGCGGACGATGTGCGGCTGGTGATCTTGGGCGAAGGCCACGCGCCCTTCGAGCGCGAGTTGATGGTGGCCTGCCGGCGCCACCCGGAACGGCTTGCCTTCCGCCAGAGCATGGATGAAAAGCTCGCCCACCTGATGTATGCGGGCGGCGACGTATTCCTGATGCCCTCGCAGTTCGAGCCGTGCGGGTTGAGTGCGATGTACGCGCTCAAATACGGTACCCTGCCGATTGCCCACGCCACGGGTGGGCTATTCGAAAGCATCCAGGACTACGATCCGACAAACGACAGCGGCCACGGATTCCTCTTTTACGACTATACGTGCGACGCCTTCTGGGACGCCATCATGCGGGTGCGCAACTGTTTTACAGATGCCGAAACGTGGAAGAGCCTGCGACTGCGCGCGATGGCCTGCGACTTTTCCTGGTCGGCGGCGGTGCCGAAATACGAGGAAATCTACAATCGCCTGCTGAAAGGGTAGACGTAGGGCGCCACTGTGTTGTGGTCCTGCGGCGGACTATCAACAATCAACCCTCAACTACCAACTTTCTCCCCCTACGAGTAGCGGACGCTTTTGCCAGGCTCCATCTCGTAGTTGAGAGCGAGAGCGGCGGAGGTGTAGGGTTTGATGACATCCGCCACAAACTTCATGTAGATGGCCTCGTCCTGGGTCATGGCCATCTTCTCCATCGACTCGAACTCCAGAGCGATGAAAAACGGCCACTCGGACTTCGGATCGATATTCTTGCCACACTTCACCACCAGGATCTCAGGAATCTTGAGCAGCGTCATGCGCGTCGAGAACATGAGTTGCTCCAGTTTGGCTGGTGTCACCTCGGCCTGGAGCTTGAAAAGTGTGATGTGATGAACCATGCGGGGATGGGATTTGTTCAGAAATGCACGGGCGTGGCTATCACGGAGTGCGAAAATTTTTTCGCTGCTCCGACGGGCGAAAGCGCGCCGCCCTACTTGCGCCAGTCCAGCGCACCCTTCATGACCGCATACACATACCCCACGGTGAGAACACCGATGAAGGAAAGCATGCTCCAGAAGATGCCGGGCCCGTGGTGGGCGATGTGGTCGCGATAAATGACCGCCCACGGATACATGAAGACGATCTCCAAATCGAAGAGGATGAAGAGCATCGCCACCAGGTAAAACTTGACGCTAAACCGTGGTTGCGCCCCGCCCTCGGGGAGCATGCCACATTCATACGCGGAATCCTTGGTCGGATTGCGCTTGCCCGCTTTGCCGAGGATGACGCTCGTGATGAGCGCGGCGGCGGCAAAGCCGATTGCCACGATCACCTGGAAAAAGATCGGCAGGTACTCTTTCATATCCCTAAACAGACCCGACAAATCGGAGCCTCAGACCGCGGCAGGAGCCGGCGCCGGCGGAGGAGTCGTCTGCAGCGTCGCGAGTTGCTTCGGAATGCCCTTATACTTTTTGGCCTCCTTCTTGACCATGCCACGGGCAACCAAATTCTGAAGCTTTTCGTAAGCGCGCAGGCGCAGCATCTCTTCACCGCCACTCGCCGCATTGCGGGCCCGCAGATTTTCGTGCACCACATCAAAAAGCTCCTTGAATTCGTAGGAACTCTTCGAAGAAAGAACAGAGGCCAGTTCTTCAGTCACCAGATCAGGAAGCCGACGGGAGAAAGCGGTTTTCTTGTGAATAGGCATAGGACGAGCATGCTAGCACATTCATTCTATTTCACGAATGAAATTTTCGCCTTTCCGCAATTTTTGCTTATAAAAGGAAGCGTTTACTGCGTGGAATCCGCCGGTTTGCTGCCCGGTGCAGCGGAGGCGGGGGAATTGGCCTTGGGAGCGGGGGTCTGAGCTTTTTTCGCTGTTGGAACAGATTGGGGCTGAAGAAGTTGAATACTGTTCGGATCGAGCTTAATGCTGCCTCCCAAAGCGGATTCGATGCTCGGAAAGGCGGCCGCGATCGCCCCTCCGACCGAAAGTCCGATGACTTGATTGAAGGTCAACGGCCCAACGGATTCCACCAAGGTCCCATCGGCGGTCACCGATTGTGAATAAACGGCCGGCGAAAGGTGTTTGCTGATGGCTTTGGTGCCGGGCAATCTTCCAGCGTCCACGTATTTGGCCGAATCGGGCGCGAAAGCGAGGGACATGGCGAGAAACGGCCGGAAGGTGCCGTAGGAGCGATCGACAAGCGTTTTCAAGTCGAGATAGCCAAAGCCCGAAGTCGGCTTGGCAACGGCCTTCGTCGCCTGTTCAAAGGCCGGATTCGCAGCGATCGTCCCCTGCCCTGCCTTCAAACGCGTCAGAGCGGCGAGCACGTCCGATTTGCCAAAACCGAGAATCAGGAATCGATCGTTCAGTGCGAAATCGATCGGAGGAATAATCGCGAGGCCGGCGGAGGGCGGTGTTTCGTAGATGGTGGCTCCGTCTTTTTCTTCGCGATTCGCGGGTGTACCGCCAGTGAGATCTCCGGCGATCGCTTCGAAGAAACGTTTCGCCAGGGCGGCGTCGCGCACATCCAGGGTGAGGAGCGTGGACGGTTGCGGATTGCCCTGCGGCCAGTTGATGACGACCCCAAATTCCGGTCCGAAGGCTTTGCTGAAATCGGCGAACTTGAGTCCCTGGTTCGCGAGGTCCTTTTCCCAGCCGGCCAGACTCGGGAGGAATGCCGCCAGCGCGACCGAACTGTCGGGCAGGTCGATCGAGGCGGGCAAGACCGTCGAGTAGGTGAGAAAAGTGTCGGCGTTGCTGAAGGCGAGCGATTGTTGCGCGAGCGGCGCCTCGGCGGTATTGCCGGGGCTGAGGATGAACAGCGTGTCGCGCATGAGCGCGTCCTCGAATTTCGTGCCCCAGGCAACGGCCTGGATCTTCTTCAACTCGGCAGTTTGCTTGGGATCGGGAGCCTGGCCGCTCGCGACTAGGAGAGAGACGAGCCGGTCGGTCAGCGAACCGAGTTGGGCGAATAGCACCGCTTCTCCATCGGCCGGCAATCGCGCGGTACTTTTGCGGTAAAGGTCGCTCGCACCGATTGATTTCTCGCCGAGACCTTTTTCGGCGATGTCGATCGTCCGGCGAAGCAGTTCCATGTCATTCGAAACGAAATACCAATCGCCCTCGAACGCTTCGCCAATGGTCGTGTCCTGGAACGTAAACGTGTCGATCTCGGTCTTTCCTTGAAGCGTCACGTCGGATTTGCCAGTGGGCCAGTTGCGCTTCATTTCTTCACGCGGTTCGGCGAGCAAAGCTTCCACCGCCGATTTGTGGCCGGCGTAAGAAAAGCCCGCCAGAAACCGGGGCTGATTGCCTTCGATGGAGGTGACAGCAACGAATGCTTCGCCAGGGGCGACCCGCTCGAGTTGCGCGATTTTTTCGTCCAAAAGCTTCATTTGCGGGGCATTGGCGCGCGGCTTGGCGAGGAAGGCTTTGACCTCCGGCTCCTCGCCGATTTGGGCCAGGGCCGTTTTCGGCCAGCGCTCGGCGGTGCGTCGCAGATCCGGAAGATGAGCAAAGAAAACGGCATCCGCCGGCACCAATTCCGTGGCGGGCACGTGATGCGTGATCGCCTTTTTGAAGTAGATGAGTGCCACCGCCGCAATGGCCACAACGACGATGACTGCCGGGATTACTTTTCTCATAGATGATGTGCCGGACGGGGAATGAATGCGGAAACCGTGCCGTGGCGAGAAAAAAGAGCGGAGGGGGAGTGGAGTGACCAGTAATCAGTTTTCAGTAATCAGTTCCCAGCAGCTTCTTGCGGCGGCCGCAACGTCTGGTGCCACTACAGACGCTGAATCACTGAATACTGATTACTGACCACCGATTACTGATCACTTGCCCCTCCCCCGCTACGGCTGCTGATACACCCCCACCGCCTGCCACCCCTGTTTGCTGACTTCGAAAAGCTCCATGCTGATCGGCCACGCCGTCATGTGGTACGTCTCGTAGACCATCGGATAATATTCCGCATAATCGCTGGCCAAAGCCGGGAACACGTAGGCCGTGAAGCGATTGGGCACCACCACCAGGACTTTGTCGCCGAGAGTGTCCCGGAACATCTCCAGGAATTTGGGGGCAAGGACGGCGCTGGCGACGATCGGGCGGTCGGAATTGAGCTCAGCGTACTCGATTACCTTTTTCGAGTTGCGCTCGTAGCGGGGATGCAGCGCAGCGAGATCCGCCGCCGCATTGACCGCCGCCCTTTGCTCAATCTCCTCCCGGGTGAGGTGAAACTGGTCCCAGATCTTCTTTGAGGGAAAGAGATAATCTTCGCCATTGGTAACGATCGGAGCGAACACGGTCCGCTCGCCGTTGGGAATCTCCCACTCCACCTCGCGGTGCATCGATTTCGGCTCCAGAATGACGCGCCAGGGTTCGGGGGCCGTAGGCGTTTCTGGTTTCTGGTTTAAGGTTTCTGGTTTTTCTTCCGCGGGGGCCGTCACTACAGCGGGAGCCTCTGGTTTTCCGTTTGCCGTTTCCGGTTCGCTCGCAAAGCCCGCTCCCGCAGTGAAGAACCAGAAACCAGAAACCAGAAACCAGAAACCAATCACCGCCCCCCACCGCAATTTCCCCTTTGCGCGCCCACCCGCTCCTTTATGGTTCGCGAGATGATTACCTTTCTCGAAGGCACGCTGGTGGAGGCGTTGCCCACGCATGTGGTGGTGAATGTTCATGGTGTCGGCTATCACGTGCACATTCCGCTTTCGAGTTACGACAAACTTCCCGCGGTGGGCGCAGCGATCAAGATTTTAACACACCTGGCGATTCGCGAAGATGCGCATGTCCTCTACGGATTCATCACCCCTGCGGAACGCGATCTCTTCCGGTTGCTCGTCGCGCACGTCAGCGGCATCGGGCCAAAGACCGCCCTCGATGTCCTCAGCGGGACGACGATCGGAAATTTCAAAGCGGCGGTCGTCGCCGGCGACGCCGGGCTCTTGGCGAAAACGAAAGGGATCGGGAAGAAAACGGCGGAACGGATCATCGTGGAATTGAAGGACAAAGTCGGCATCGCCGCCGCCTGGGAGGCGGCGAGCGCATCGCATGCACCCACACCCGAGGAAGCGAAAGTGACGGATGCCGTGCTCGGGTTGATCGCCCTCGGCTACAAACAGGTGGATGCGCACAAGGCGGTGAAACAAGCCTATGAGAAAGGCGGGCCGTCGCAGACCGCGGAAGACCTCGTGCGACAGGCGTTGAAGATTCTAATTTGAGTTACCGGAATGATGGACGCCGCATACGAACGCATTGACGCAATCCGCAGAGCCTTTCCACCGGAGGGGCTTTTCGCCGACAAGGACTGGCTGATCTCGCCGGAACCCTTTCTGATCGACGCCAAACTCGCCGATCAACTCACGCGGCTCGGGCATCGGCTGAACCTGTTCAATCGCGCCTGCAATGAATTGTACCAACGCAGTGTGTCTGGGAAGCAACCGGCGTGGATTGCGGATTACCTCGACCGGGGCAAGCCACCGGAACTGGTCGAATTTTCGCGACGGAAACAGTTCCGCGCGGATTTGCCGCAGGTGATTCGGCCGGACCTCGTCTTGACGGAGGAGGGTTTCACCATTGCGGAATTGGACACTGTGCCAGGTGGGATCGGGCTGACCGCATGGCTGAATGCGACCTACGCCGCGTTTGGAACCCACGACCTGCTGGGTGGAGCAAGCGGGATGGTGGAAGGTTTCCGCTCCATTGTGGGCGGCCGCGCCGAGATCCTCGTCTCCAAGGAAGCAGCGACGTATCGGCCGGAAATGCAGTATCTGGCGAGGCGGTTGGATGAAATGCGGAATGCGGAAGCCGGAATGCCGAATGACCGGGCGCCATTCCAAGTGTTCGACGCGGAATCGTACATTCCGAATTCCGAACTCCCACTTCCGCATTCCCTCTATCGCTTCTTCGAGCATTTCGATCTGCCAAACATCCCGACCGCACCGGAGATCATGCAGGCGGTGGCGGACGGCCGCGCACTCGTCACGCCACCGTTCAAGCCGTACCTGGAAGAGAAGCTCTGGTTCGCGCTTTTCTGGCTGCGCCCGTTGCGGGAATTCTGGCGACGCGAATTGAGCGAGCAGCATTTCCTCGAACTGCAAAAGGTGATTCCGTACACATGGATTCTCGATCCGCAGCCGCTGCCCCAGCACGCAGTGATCCCGGGGCTGGAGATTCAATCCTTCGAAGAGCTGAAGCAGTTCTCGCAGAAGCAGCGGGAGTTGATTTTGAAGATCAGTGGATTTCACGAAACGGCCTGGGGCAGCCGCAGCGTGGTGCTCGGCTCCGATGCCTCACAGCACGAGTGGCAGGAATCGATCGCCGAAGCGCTGGCGGAGTTTCCACAGCACCCACACATTTTGCAGCGGTTCCACAAAGGGCGGCTCGTCGACCAGCGATATTTGAATGCGGCAGGACAGATCGAGACGATGCACGGGCGGGTGCGTCTCTGCCCGTACTATTTCGTGATCGACGGCAAAGCGGAACTACGCGGAGCGCTGGCCACAGTCTGTCCGCCGGACAAGAAGCTCCTGCACGGGATGAAAGACGCGATCATGGTGCCAACGGCGGTGGGGGCGGAATAGTTGAGGGTTGAGGGTTGAGGGTTGAGAGTTGAGAGTCCGCCACGCTTCCGCAGGTTTGGCCGCTCCGCGGCGCGGGATGAAAAATCCTCGGGGTTGAAACACGCTTGCGAACGTATCCGATGCCGCAAAGCGGCCCATCTCACGGAAGAAAGGCGGACTCTCAACTCTCAACTCTTCCGCCCCCAACCCACCCTATTCCGTCCGGTAATAACCGTCGGGGTTATGCAGGTAGTAGCAGTCCACGGGATTGAGATGCGGAAGAACCATGTAGGGATGGCCCTTGGCATCGACTTTCTCAGAGGTTGCGGGCGCTTGCGCCTGATTGGCGGTGGCCACTTGCTGGCCGGGCGCGATCGGTTCGCTGTCCGGATTTTTCCGCCAGGCGGTTTCCCGGCAGCGGCCCACGACAACGTCCACCCATTTCAGCTTCGCGGCCTGATCGCCAAACTCCTGCCAGTCACCCGTGGTCGTGTGCGCATACATCTGCTTCACGAAGTCGTCCGTGCTGATGCCCATCTTCGCGGCAATCGGCGTAGCCAGCCGGCCCCACCATTGCTCGAGATTCTTCAAGCCTTCGCGCTGCTCGGTGAGGTTGCCCATCATGCCATTGGAAATCTGATGATGCAGGATGACGGCATTCGGGTAGGCATAGGAACGCGGAGCCAGCGTGGTGATCGCTGCCGCCATGCTCGCGGCGAAGGACTTCACCACCACGTAAACCGGCGCGGAGCTGCTGTTCATCGACTCGAGAATCTTGATCCCCGCCATCACGGAACCACCGGGTGAATCATCGATGACGATGAAGATCGGCCATTCCTTGTTCTTATTGTTGAAATAGTCGATGCGCGAGCAGACGAAGTCGGCGGTGGCTGAAGTAATCAGTCCATTCATCGGAATGCGCCGGTCGCTCAGGACGAGTTCGCCGTCGGCGGTGACCGGATTCTTCAGGTAGACCGGCTTTTCATCGGCATAGGAATCGGCCTCCTCCTGCTTCTCGCGCTCGGCGAGCTTGGCGCGCAACTCCGCGGTCTTCGCCGTCCAGTCGAGTTCGGTGGTCTTGAATTCGTTCTGGCGCTTGGTGAGTTCGGCGGTGGCGAGTTCGGCTTCGAGTTCCGCGCGGTCGCGCTGCGCGCGAAGATCGATCAACTGCGTCTGCAAGGCCGCTTGTTTCCGGGCATTCTCCAACGCGGCACTGCTCGTGAGCGACTCCATCTCGACCTTGGCGGCATCGATCTCGATCTTCTTTTCGGCCAGGGCTCGGTCGGCCCGCGCCTTCATGAGGTCGTTCTCGCTCTTCAGGCGGGCCAGTTCCTCCTGGGAGGCGGCCAGGTCCTGGTGCAGCTTTTCGTCGTGGAGCGAGTTTTCCAGGACGAGCCGGTCCCGCTGCCGGGTGAGTTCCGCCGTGTCGCTGGCAGCGGCGGTGGGGGCATCGGATGCGGGCGGCTCAGCGTGCCCGGAAATTGCCAGAGTGGCGAAAATTGTCGCCACGATTAGTCCCATGTTCGGAATGCGAATCATGGAATTTGAGAAAGAGCAGGAATGCTGCCACGTCAAGGAGGAGTCTCACAAATTTATCGTATCTCCACGCAATTCAGTAGTTTACGGAAATACGACAAGGTCTATTCAGGCGGACAATGGTGTGCTCAACAAAACACCTGACTGATTCATCAGGCCGTTCTCACTGGCCTGAGGAGCTGTTGCTGCGGCGCCAAGTGCTTTTTCCGCTCTGCGGTTTCGCATCGGGTGTCCCCCAAGGCCGTTGGTCCGCCGGAATGTACATGAGTTCGTCGATCGTGAGCTTGCCGTCGCCGTTTCGATCCTTTTCCTTGAAGACGCGTTCGAGGCGGCCCTCGGACATATTGCCGGCCATCCCCGCGCGATATTCGCCCAGGCTGATGCCGCCATCACCGTTGCGATCGAAATTCGCAAACAGACGCTGGCGCTGGCGCATTTCGGCGGACGGTCCGCTGGTCCGTTTGTCCGCGCCCGATACCGCCGCGCCCTTGAGCACTTCGCGGGGCGACGGCGTCGCCGAGCGCTGGTCCACTGGGACGTAGAGAAGTTCGTCCAAATTCAGCCGCCCATCACCATCGCGATCCTTCTCCTTGAAGACTTTCCCGATCCGGATCTCCGACATATTTCCGATCATCCCCGTGCGGTATTCGTCGAGACTGATGCCGCCGTCGCCATTGGTGTCGAAGTTTCGAAAAATCTGCTCGGCGCGCGCGCGATCGGAGTCGGGCTGTTCAGCCAACAGTATGGCACCCATGCAAAAGATCGCCGCAAGAGTAACG
Source organism: Chthoniobacter sp. (assembly GCA_036501065.1). Classification (GTDB taxonomy): domain Bacteria; phylum Verrucomicrobiota; class Verrucomicrobiia; order Chthoniobacterales; family Chthoniobacteraceae; genus Chthoniobacter. The sequence goes on from DASYAY010000065.1 coordinate 14,857, forward strand.
GACGTTTTCATATTGGAAGCACGGAGTCGTTCGTCCCGCGGCCAAATGCAAGGCACCGAAACACGATGTCTGCCGGACACTACAGAATCGAACGCTACAGTCAGGCAGGCGGGATTTGGGCTCCGACGAAGATCAGGCAACCGTCAGGATCGATGATATGAAACTCGCGCATGCCGTAATCGCGGTCGAAAGGGTCGCGCGTTTTGTAACGCTCTTTGAATTGGGAGACGTGCGCCCACAGCGGTTCGATGTCGTCCACTTCCAGGTAGAAAGACAGATGGCCCATCACCTCGTCCATCACCGACGACGACTCGGCGCGGGTCAGAATGATCGAGCCATTTCCATGGGTGAGAATCGCGTAGGTCGGGAAGTGGAACTTGACGTCAAATCGAAGCACTTCGACATAGAAGTGAACGCTTCGGCCGATATCCGCGACCGGGAGGATGGGGCTCAGTGATTTGACGACCGGCGTCATCGGTGTGGTTGGTAGCAGCAGGGCAATCTGGAGGGCAAGGTTGGAAACCAGACCGCGAGGGGGTGCGGTGACGAATCGATAGTATGAAGAGCTGCACACACTCCGTCGGGGCGTGGTTTGCTGTGGTTATTGCCGGATCGATTCTGAATGCGACCGGAGCAATCGGGATCGTAGGCCAGAGCGGATCGCATGGCGGGCAGCCGGTCACCGAGGCCGGTCCGCCACCGCCGCCGCCCCCCCCTCCCCCGCCTCGCCCACCTCGCCCGCCTGCACCGAAACCACCGGCGCAGCCCAGGCCCCCGGCTCCGCCAGCACCACCAGCTCCGCAACCGCCATCGGGTCAGCAACCACCCGCAGCTCCCATCCCACCGGCGCCGCCAGAGCCGAATGCTCCAGCTCCAGAGCCAATTCCGCCGAAGCCGCCGCAGGGAAACGGGCCTGCACCGTCGCCGATGATTTGAATTTGCGGGAGGATGGTCGCGTTTACCGCGATCGAAACACGTCGCTCGTCAGGCAATCGACGAGCAGCGTTTGCAGGCCGAGATTGTCCTTCTTCACCTTTTCTTGGATGTCGTCGATGACGAAGCTATCCGCGGGTTCCATGAGACGGCCGGTGCTGTAGCTGAGGACTTCGGTGATGAGATGGCGGACGAAGAGATCTTCGCGAGTTTCGCAGATGACTTTTTTGAAACCGGCAAAGTCCTGGTACGTTTCGCCGGAGGTGAATTCGCCGGAGGCGTCGATTTTGGGCGCGGGAATGTCCTTCTTCTTGGGCTTGGGATAACTCGTGCGCCAGCGGCCGATGGGGTCGAAACTTTCCAGGCTGAAGCCGAGCGGATCGATCTTGTGATGACACTCCGCACAGGTCTTGTCGGCGCGATGCCTTGCGAGGCGGTCACGAACGGTGGTGGCGCCAGTCACGTCGGACTCGATCGCGGGAACATCGTCCGGTGGCGGGGGTGGATAGATGCCGAGGATGTTTTCGCTGACCCAGACGCCGCGCGTGACGGGGGACGTTTCCACGCCATTGGCACTGACGGTAAGCACGCCGGCCATGCCGAGCAGACCGCCCCGATGGGCGTCAGCCTGGAGGCTCACTTTCTTGAAGCCGTCGGCGAGGCGCAGCGTTTTCTGCTCAGGCAGGTCGTAGAGCTTGGCCAGTTTCTTGTCGACGAAGGTGTAGTCGGAATCGAGGAACTCGGCGGCGGAGCCGTTGTTTTTGAGCAGGTCGCGAAAGAAGAGGCGTGGCTCGGTCTTCATCGCAGTAGGCAGGTCTTCGGCGTAATAGGCGCGATTGGTCTCCCGTGGCGGCGGCTGGCTGCCGAGATCGCGGAGGTCCAGCCAACTGTCGAGAAAGCCATTGACGAAAGCACTCGAGCGGTCGTCGGCGAGCATGCGCTGCACCTGCTTTTTCAGCTCCGCTTTTTGAGTGAGTTTTCCGGACTTGGCGGCGACGCGGAGGGTGTCGTCCGGCGGCGCGGCCCAGAGGGCGAAGGAGAGACGCGAGGCGAGGTCGTAGGGCTGGAGCGTATTTGCCGGCGCCGCGGTGGTTTCGCTGAGATAGAGGAACGGGGGCGAGCAGAGGATGAGTTTCAGTGCGTCCAGCGCGGCTTGCCGGGGAGTGGCTTTTTCGGCCACGCGCTTTTCATACATCGCCTTGATAGGCTCGCGGTCGGGATCGGTGAGCGGGCGGCGATAGGCCTTCTCGGCGAAGGCGAAAAGCTGGTCCAGCGCGCGATCGGCCTGGAAGCCACCCTTGCCGAAGACGGCCACTTCCTCGACGCTCCCACTCTTCTCTGGCACGGGACCTTGAATCTTGATGTCGCTGATGCGGATGTACGGGAGTTCGCCTTCGCGCAGGATGCGAGCGCGGCTGACGTTCGACCCGGTGAGCTTCGTCTTGAACTCGCTGTTGTAACGTTGATTGATCGTGACCACGGCGGCCCGCGACTCATAGGGGCCATTCGGGAAAATGAACCGCGGCGTCTGCCCGGCTTCCAGCCAAACGCGGAAACTGAGCGTGGTCAGTCTTTCATCCGGCACAGTCTGGCTGGCGAGGAGGGGCTCGATGGGCTGCGGATAGTGAATGTGGCCCTTGGTGATGTCGCCGGGAACGACGCCGAGAATGAAAGGCTCGGAGAGGTCGATGCCGAAGATCGCCGGATCGTAATGCGTATTCCGGTGCATGGCCTGCGCTTCCACCTGGAGGTCGTAGAGACCGGAGACGGGCACGCCCTGGAGGAAGTCCTCGATGTGGCCGTAGCCGCCCTGGCGCGTTTCGGTGTTGGGCTGTTCGTAGATGTTGAGGAAGCCGAAGTTAAAGACGTCCTTGTGCGGGCCTTGCAGCTCCTCATACTGGACGAAGTGGCCGTTGAAGTGCCACTGCTGCGGCTTGAGGATTGGTTTGCCGAGCCGTGTCTCCACGAGGCGATTGGCCGCTTGAAAATATTGGTCGAGGAGGAAGCCGGAAGTGACCAGCGACTGGCCGATGGTGTCGATGTGGTCGCTGGTCTTCTCCTTGGGAAAATCCGCGGTGAGCCCGAGCGTATCCACGCGACGCCCGAAAAGCGTGGCGATGGTGTTTTCATACTCGCGGCTGCTCAGGCGGCGCATCGCCGTGTGGACGCTGCTACTTTGGATCGTGCCCCGCGCCGCGGTGGTGCCGGCATGCAGCGCATGGAGCATGGCGGCACGCTGTTCGTCCGTCGGCTGATCGGCCTTCTTCGGCGGCATTTCTTTCAGCTCGATCTGGTCGATGATCTCGCGCGCCGAAATGAGGTCCGGGACGGACTTCAGCGGGAGCTGGAAGGCCTCGAGATTGCGCTTGCCCTTCGTCGTCGTGGAGTCGTGACAATCCAGACAATATTGCTCCAAAAATTGGCCCACGACCTTCGCCGGCGGCGGAGCGTCTTCGGCGCGAGCGGCGCCGGCCCACGCGGTCGCGGCGAGGAGGGCAGCCGCGCACACCTGACGCATGGCCGGCATCAGGCGAAACAGCCGTTGCTGTTGCCGAAATGGTCGATTTCCACGCCCATCTTTTGCGCGATGTCGACGTAGAGATTGCACAACGGCACCTTCTTACTGATCTCCTGCGTGACCAAACGGAATCCGCCGTGCTTGTAACCCCCACCGGCGAGGATGATGGGCAGGTCGTTGTTCTTGTGCGAATTCGCGTCGCCCATGCCGCTGCCGAAGAGCACCGTGGTGGAGTCGAGGAGCATCCGGTCGCCGTCGTTCATGCCCGCGAGGCGCGTGATGAATTTGCCGAGGTGCTTGATCTGATAGGTCTCGAGCGTGATCAGGCTGGCGATGGCTTCGGGGTCGTTGCCGTGATGCGAAAGGGCGTGGTAATCCTTTTTGATCCCGAGATTCTGGGGCATGAAGTCGCCGCCGATTTCGAGCGTGGCGATGCGCGTCGAATCCGTCTGCAAAGCGAGCGCGATGAGCTCATACATGAGCGGCAAATCCTCCACCGCGTTGTGATTGGCCGGCTTCTCAAAGGGTGCTTGCGGCTTGGGATGGCTGGCCCAGCGCTTGCGCAGTTCCAGGCGCTTTTCCACATCGCGCACGGAGGTCAGATATTCGTCGAGCTTGTCCTTGTCCTCCTTGTTCACCTGGCGGGAAATACGGCTGGCCTGTTCCATGACCGAGTCGAGGATCGAGCCCTGCACCTGCTGTTCCTCCTCGCGACGGGCCTGGCGTTCCGGCGAGTCGTTGACGAAAAGCTTGTCGAACAATTCCGCCGGCCCGGTGACGGGCGGGACCCGCACGCCGGATTTGGTCCAGGCGATCTGGCAGCCGCCGTGGATGCCGCCTTCCGAACCGACGGTGACCGACGGGAAACGCGTCTGATAGCCCACAGCATCGGCGAGATACTGGTCGATGGTCACATTGCCCTCCGGACGATTCTGCGCCTCGGAATTGAGCACGCCGGAGAGGAAGGAATGGACCGCGAAGTGTCCGCCCTTCACGCCGTGATCCAGCCCGCGAAAGACGGTCATCTGGCCGCGGTTGTCCCACAGCGGCTCGAGCAGCGTGGTCTTCTCGTACTCCGCTCCCGCGGTCGTCGGGAAAAGTTGCTTGGTCTGGAAGCCGAGCAGATTCCCAATGGCCACGAAGCGCCGCGCCCCAGCCCCCGCCCCTTTCACCGTCTGCAAAGCGGGATTTCCCTCTGCTGCCGCAGCCATGAGCGATGGCAGTTTCGGGAGGGCGAGCGTAACGCCGATGGATCGGAGAATGAAGCTGCGTCGGTTCATAGAAATGGAATGGCCTTCAGCGGGCAATCGCCTGAATACCCGTTTCTTTGGGAAAAAGCACGTAGAACGGGGTGAACAGGCTCGACCGGCCCGTAGACATCCCCGCCACGCGAAATGCACCTTCGCTATTTCTTGATCGGAAAATCTTCGTCTCCGAAGATTTGCCGGATCTCGATGATGTCTCCTTCTTCGGCCGGGCAATTCTGCATGAGCTGGACCACTTCGTCTTTCGACTTCGCCTCCACCATCCAATAGCCGCCGAGCACTTCTTTCGTTTCGATATGCGGGCCGTCCGTCACGGTCGCTTTGCCCTTCGAAAACGCCAGGCGCGCGCCGCTTGTCAGCGGATGCAGACCGTTCAGCGAGAGAATCTCGACGCGCTTGGACAACCATGCGTTGAACTTGCCCATTTCCTCGAGCAGTTTGGGGTCAAGAAAGTCCGGTCCCGGGTCGCGGTTGTCGCGGTAAACAGCGGGGACCATCAGAATCATAAATTGCATAGTATTGTTCCTTTTCTTGGATTGCCCGGGTACGGGCTGGGTTCATCCTCTCGACGTCTGGAGGGGACCAAATGGGACAAACGTTTCCATTTTTCCGGAAAATCTTTTCCCGCTAACTCTGGGAACGCCCTACTTTCGGAGGAGAGCGAATCTAAGATCCTGGCGGAAGGAGCCCATCGAGATAGCAGGCAATGCCCGCTGGATCTTTGGCCGAGCAGGCCAGATAGCCATCCGGCCGGGCGAGATGGAAGTCTCCCTCGTGAATGGCCGGGCGCACTTCCGCGTCCAGCAATCCACCGTACTTCTCGATCAGTCCGGCGGCGTCTGACTGATCGCCAAACAGGGCAAAGAGCGGCGTCGCGCCCGAACCCGGCGGCACCACGCCCGCCACGGGCACGGTCAAGCTACCATGGCGAGGCGCTTTTCCAGATCGTTGCGCAGGAGCGGGGCCAACGAGGAAATGGCGAGGGCCCGGCGCAATTGGGCGACGTCGCCTTCTTGAAGCTTTTGCATGCCGAGTGCCATACGCACGGTGATGCCAGACGGGTCGCGTTCCCGTATTGTGATGCCATCACCGGCGCCGACTTCACCTTCGGTGAGCACCCGCAAATAGAATCCGCTGTAACCGCTATGCAAAAACTCTTTCAAAATGTCCGGACGACCGACCTTGTGGGCGAACTTGAAGCAAGGCAGCCGTGGCATGGTCACCTGCACCACCGTTCCGCCGATCTGGATGATATCGCCGACGCACACTTCCTCTTCGAGCAGGCCAGCGGTGGTGAAGTTTTCCCCAAATGTGCCGTGCGATAGGGTTTCACGACCGAGCCAGGCCTGCCAATATGCATAGTGTTCGATGGGATAGGCGTAGGCGGCCTGATGCTCGCCGCCGTGGACGGTGAGGTCGGCTTGCCCGTCGCCGTCCAAAGTGAATTTTCCCAGCCATACGCGGTGGAAAACGGGTTGCTTGTAGATGCCGGTGAGGACCGGGCGACCGTTCATCTCGATTTCTTGCGGCTGACCGATGTTAACAGAGAGCAGTTTCATCGGGCCGCGAGTATGACGACGCACACAGGTAATGGCAACTGTCGCAGACGCCAGGTCCCATTGCGATCCGGACCCGATGCGGCTCTGACGAGGATTTTCGTCTGCGGATCATCCAGCGGCTGAAGCTCTTGGCGACCATCGATATCGCTCCGCGGCGGTTTGACCGAAAATGTTCAGAACAGCAAAAAGCCGCTCCGGTTTCCCGGAGCGGCTTTGATGATTGAGATTTCAGCGACGGTCGGATGACCGCAGCCAAATCGACTTACTTCTTTTTCGGAGCAGCGGCGCGCTTCTCCTCGATCGCGGCCTGGGCGGCGGCGAGGCGGGCGACGGGCACGCGGTAGGGCGAGCAGCTCACGTAGTTCAGGCCCACGCGGTGGAAGAACTTCACGCTGTCCGGATCGCCACCGTGCTCGCCGCAGATGCCGAGCTTGATGCCGGGGCGGGTGCTGCGGCCTTTTTCCACGGCGGTCTTCACGAGCTGGCCGACGCCGCTCTGGTCGAGGCTGGCGAAGGGGTTCTTCTTGAAGATTTCGTTCTCCACGTAGGCGTTGAGGAAGTTGCCCATATCGTCGCGGCTGATGCCGAGCGCGGTCTGGGTGAGGTCATTCGTGCCGAAGCTGAAGAACTCGGCGGTGTGCGCGATCTCGTCGGCGGTAAGCGCGCCGCGCGGGACTTCGATCATCGTGCCGACCTGGTAGCTGAGCTTGACCTTCTTTTCCTTCTGCACTTCGGCGGCGACCCGGTGAACGATCGCCACCTGGAGATCGAGTTCCTTCTTGAACCCGACGAGCGGGATCATGACTTCGGGCTTCACTTTGATCCCCTTCTTCTGCACCTCAGCGGCGGCTTCGAAGATGGCGCGCGCCTGGGTCTCAGTGATCTCGGGATAAGCGATGCCGAGACGGCAGCCGCGGTGGCCGAGCATGGGGTTGAACTCGTGCAGCGCGTGAACACGGGCCGCGACTTTCTCCTTGGTGATGCCGAGCTTGGCGGCAAGGGCGGCCTGTGCGGCGTCATCGTGCGGGACGAATTCGTGGAGCGGCGGGTCGAGGAGGCGGATGGTGGCCGGGAAGCCTTTGAGTGCCTTGAAGATGCCGATGAAGTCTTCCTTCTGATAAGGCAGGATTTTCTTCAGCGCGGCGCGGCGGCCTTCCTCGGTCTCGGCGAGGATCATTTCGCGGACGGCGTCGATACGGTCGCCCTCGAAGAACATGTGCTCCGTGCGGGTGAGGCCGATGCCGGTGGCACCGAAAGCCAGAGCGTTTTCCGTCTGCTCCGGATTGTCGGCATTGGTGCGAACGCCGAGGCGGGTGGCCTGCGAGCACCACTTCATGAGCTGCTGGAAGCTCTTGAACTTTTCGGTCTTCTGCGCGGCTTTGTCGCCGTGGAGCATGCCGGTGATGATCTCGGACGGGGAGGTCTTGAGTTCGCCGCCGTAGACGGTGCCGGTCGTGCCATCAATCGAGAGGTAATCCCCTTCGTTGAAGGTCTGGCCGGCGATGGTGGCCGTCTTGGCAGCGTAATCGATGAGCACGGCGGAAGCGCCGCAGATGCAAACCTTGCCCATCTGACGGGCGACAAGCGCGGCATGCGAGCTGACGCCGCCTTTCGCGGTGAGAATGCCCTCGGCGGCGATCATGCCACGAAGATCTTCCGGGCTGGTTTCGTTCCGCACGAGGAGAACCCTCTCACCCTTTTCCGCGGCGGCCGCAGCGCGATCGGCGTTCAGGTAGATTTTGCCGGAAGCGGCGCCGGGACCGGCCGGGAGACCGGTAGCGAGGGCTTTGGCCTTCTTCACTTCCGCGGGGTCGAAGATCGGGGCGAGGAGTTGGTCGAGCTGATCGGCCGGATTGCGGAGGATGGCCGTCTCCCAGTCGATGAGCTTCTCCTTGACCATGTCGATGGAGAACTTGAGCGCGGCGGCGGCGGTGCGCTTGCCGTTACGCGTCTGGAGCATGAAGAGCTTGCCGTCCTGGATCGTGAACTCGAAGTCCTGCACGTCCTTGAAGTGCTTCTCGAGGATCTGGCGGACCTTCTCGAGGTCGGCGAAGGGCTTGGGCAGGTGCTTCTTGAGCTGGGCAACGGGCTCCGGGGTGCGGACGCCGGCAACGACGTCCTCGCCCTGGGCGTTGATCAGGAATTCACCGTAGAATTCCTTCACGCCATTCGCGGGGTTACGGGTGAAGGCGACGCCCGAACCGGAATTGTCGCCGGTGTTGCCGTAGACCATGGCCTGGACGTTCACGGCCGTGCCCCACTCGGACGGAATATTGTACTTGCGGCGATAGACGATGGCGCGGTCGTTCATCCACGAACCGAACACGGCGCCGACGGCGCCCTGGAGCTGTTGCCACGGATCATTCGGGAAGCCCTTACCCGTGCGGTCCTTCACCAGCTTCTTGAATCGCTTGACGAGTTCCTGCTGATCTTCCGCGGTCAGTTCGGAATCGATAATATCGCGATGATACTTCTCGTGCTTGAACTCGTGAATCACGACTTCAAAGGGCTCGTGATCTTCGCCTTGAAGCTTCTGCACGCCGAGCACCACGTCGCCGTACATCTGGATAAATCGGCGGTAGCAATCCCAGGCGAAACGCTCGTTCTTGGTAGCGCGGGCGAGCGCGAGAACGGTCTCGTCGTTCAGACCGAGGTTGAGGATGGTGTCCATCATGCCCGGCATGGAATCGCGCGCGCCGGAGCGGACGGCGACGAGGAGCGGGAAGCCCTTGGAGTCGCCGAACTTGTAGCCCATGATTTTTTCCAGATGGCGGATGCCGGATTCGATCTGACTCTGGAGCACCTGCGGGTAGGTGCGTTTGTGGTCGTAGAAATAGGTGCAGACTTCGGTGGTAATCGTAAACCCGGCAGGCACCGGCAGACCGATGCGGCTCATCTCGGCGAGATTAGCGCCCTTCCCTCCGAGCAGCGGCTTTTGCGAACCATCGCCATCGGCTTTGCCGCCGCCAAAGACGTAGACGTACTTCGAAGCTTTGCCGGATTTGGCGGCCGGCTTGGCGCCGGAACCATTGCTGCTGATGCGGGCCCGCGGGGACGGGAGTTTAACGGATTTGGATTTAGATGGCATGTGTAGAGGATGGTGAAGGCCCGCGCTTAGCTGGCGGGCGTGGCGTTGTTGGCCGCGACGATCACCGCGTCGACGGCAGCATTAAATTCGTTGAGGCCCGTGCTTGGAACGATGACGGTATTCCGCCGGCCGTGGGCCTCCTCGGTGATGCGCAAAAAGCGTCCGCGCTCGTTTTCGCGGAATTCGATTTGGTAATGTTTGCGCTCCACCTGGAGCTCTCGGCTGGCAATGATGGTATCCATAGGGGCCCTGGACTCGGTTGTTTTGATCTGGGGAAAAGAGCCGCGTTTTATGCCACAGGGTATCGGCGGACGAAAGGGGAATTTTTCGCCCGGGGCCGGGAGCGGTCAATTCGCCTCGAAACTGGCTCAACCGGGGCGGCGATCCGCCGTTTGCCGGGGGAAAGAAACCGGAGGCGAGCCTCGAGGTCAGTGCAGGCCGTTGGACTCGACCGGAAATTCACGATGAAGCTGAGGCAGGTGAAAGCGCGTTCGCAGACCAGCCCCGGCAGGCGAGTAAAAAAGCAGCCAACCGAGCGCGGCAAGGATGAGCAGCAATATCACGATGACCCACCCGACCCCGGACGGGGATCGCCCCTCGCCAGCCTCTTCGCCTTCCGCCGTTTCGGCCGATTCCACAGGATCGTGATCGCCAGAATGGATGCCCGATGTTGGCGGCGGATTGACCAATCCGACTGATGACCCCGCTCGTGAGCCTGCTGCGGCGACCGGCCTGAACGAATATTTGGCAATCTCCTTCGCACTCGGGAGCCGGCGTTCCGCGGGCGATTTGAGAATGCGATCCACTTCCGCCTTCATCTCGAGCGCATTCTGATAGCGTCGTTCGGCTTCCTGCTGCATAGCCTTCGAGAGGACATCGTCAATGCGCAGGTCCAGCCCCAGGCGACTGGCCGGCGGCGCGAAAATTCCGCGCGGCAGTGCGTGGCACAGCATTTCGTAAAGGACGACGCCAACGCTGAAGACGTCCGCCCGCTGGTCCACGCGAATGCCGCGCATTTGCTCCGGCGCCATGTAATCGGGAGTGCCCAGTACCGCGCCGACAGCGGTGCGTCCTCGCGCATCCAAATCCACGTCCGCCCGTGCGAGGCCAAAATCCGCCACCTTCACGCGGCCTTCGCGATCGACCATGACATTCGCCGGCTTGACGTCGCGATGAATGACACCCTTGCCGTGCGCATAATGGAGCGCGTCACAGATGCCGGAGATAATCTCCAGGGCCCGTTCCGGCGTGAGATTGCGACCCGGGCTCGCGGCAGAGCTCGCTCCATCAGCCGGAGCCACCGGCCGCTCGTCGGACACGGTGGGCGGCGCACCGGCCAGCACGGTATCCGCCTGCGGCGAACCCAGCGCGTCCACTCCCTTCACCCGGCGGCCGTAAATGATCTCGTGGAGATCCTCGCCCTCCACGTACTCCATCACGAAATAAAGATGCCCCTCGGTAGTTTTGCCGAAGTCGTGCACCGCGATGATGTTCGGATGGTTGAGCCGCGCCATGGTTTGGGCTTCGCGGACAAATCGGGACGAGAACTCGGGATCGACGCTCACTTCCAGGGGCAGGAGTTTGATCGCCACGAACCGATCGAGCGACACCTGCCGCGCCTTGTAGACCGCTCCCATGCCGCCCCGGCCGATCATGCCGACCATCTCGTATTGCGGAAAAAGATGCGCGACTTCCTCGTTGGTCGGCGGAGTCCACAACCCGGAGCCACCGTTGGTCATCCGCACGCTATGCATGGCGCGGACGAGCAATTGATCCGGCTTCAACCGGCGAATTGCCTCAGGCAGCGGCGCCAAAGAGGGAGAGGCACCAGGCGCATCGCACGCGCAAAGCAGGGCAGTTATCTCGTTGTCGATCTCGGCGGGATCCAAAACGGTGTCGCCGACGAATGCCCGGAGCACTTCACGATGGCGGCTGCGAAATTCAAAGACCGCCTTCCGCGCGGCGCCCGCAGTGATCCCCATGCGGCTGGCGGCACTCTGATACTCGTTATCGGCCCGGACATCGAATCCGACAAAAGGCGCCAGCTCCGCGAATTGCCCCTCCTGCCCTGCGGCCACGTACTCCTCGCGAATCGTTTCCATCGTGAACTCCAGGATCGTCAGCGCCCAACGCCGATGAAATATGGTATCCGGCGCGCCCGCCGGCTCCTGGCCAAAGCAAGCTTCAGCCCAAGCCACATCGATTTCCATGGCCGCCTCCGAAGTCGAAGCCTCATCCCGCGCCTTGATTTCTCTCAGGCGCGCGGGCAGCCACTCGCGCAAGCGCGAACGGCAGGACGGCCTCGCACCTTCCGGCAGAGACTCGCCGAAACCCTCGGAAAACGCCTTGGCCACCGCTGGCACGACGAGGGCCTGATCCAAGCCAGCGCGCCGCAGCCAGGCATACGCGCAGTACCAATAGCTGTCTCCCAATTCCCGCAGAGCTTCACGCTCCCCATGCACCACCCGCGCCCAGCGGCTCGACGGAGCCGCGGCGGTGGCGGGCGCGGAGTTTGGGGGTGTTTCCATCGAGAGTTGAAGCAGGCGGGGCAACATCACCAAAGGAGAGCCGTACGGTCAAGGGTGGCAGGCGAAAGCGAAAATAGAATTTGCCTTTCGGTCAAAGCGGACGATCAATGCAAGCAAGCACTTGCATGCACTCCGAGCTCGCCAAACCCACCCGCCAACGTCTCCTCGACGCCGCTTTCCAAATCTGCTCGGAACGGGGACTCCATGGAGCGACCACCCGGGAGATCGCAGACGCCGCCCAGGTTAACGAAGTCACCCTCTTTCGCCATTTCGGCAGCAAGGAGAAACTCATCGCCGCGCTTTTCCAGCGCGTCGCTGAAGCACAAACGGAGCTTTTCAACGAAGCGCAACCGGCCGCAAACGATCTGGAACGCGATCTCACCCGCTACGCGCATCGTTACAATGATTTGCTGACCAATAACGAAGCGCTCATCCGCACCCTCATTGGCGAGGCCCGCCGGCATCCCGACCATGCCCGGCAGATCATTTGCGATGCCGCCAAGCCGATGCGCGAACGCCTCGTCAATTACCTCCGCGCGGCCCAGAAAGCCGGCTCCGTGCGCCGCAATCTCGATGTGGGACCGGCCGTGGATGCCTTCACCGGGATGCTCCTCGCCGGCATGTTGCGACGCACCGCGCTGCACCAACTGATCGACTACCCGGAGAAGGATTACTTGGCGACGGTCGTGAGCTTGTTTCTTTGCGGCATCGCCGCGTCCGACAGCCCGAGAAAACGCGCCACCGCATGAGCGACGCGCTGGCCAATCTCAGATACAGCTCGCCCATCGCGGAGCGAGCCGCCAAGCAAGGCTGGATCAAGTGGGCCATCGCCATCACCGTGGCGCTCGGCGCGATTCTCGAAGTGATCGACATGAGCATCGTCAACGTGGCCCTGCCCCACATGCAGGGAAACCTCGGGGCGACGCTCGCCGAGATCGGCTGGGTCATCACCGGCTACAGCATGGCGAACGTCGTGATCATCCCGCTGACCGCGTGGCTCGATGAAGTATTCGGGCGGAAGAACTATTTCATCTTCTCACTCATCGCCTTCACGCTCGCCTCGATCCTCTGCGGCCTGGCCACGAGCCTGCCGATGCTCATTTTCTCCCGCGTGCTCCAGGGCCTCGGCGGTGGAAGCATGCTCGGCAAGGCGCAGTCGATTTTGTTCCAGACTTTCTCGAAAAAGGAACAAGGGGCGGCGCAGACGGCTTTCGGCTTGAGCGTGATCATGGGACCGGCCATCGGGCCGACGCTGGGCGGCTATCTGACCGATGTGCTGAACTGGCGCTGGATTTTCTTCATCAATATTCCGTTCGGAATCATTGCCGTGATACTGGCCATGACTTTTCTGCCCGAAGACGATCCGACGCAACGGAGACGCACCTCGATCGACTTTATCGGCATCGCGCTGATGACCATCGGCCTGGCGTCCTTGCAAGTGATTCTCGAAGAAGGGCAGCAGGAGGATTGGTTCTCCTCGCGATTTATCACGGCGATGGCGGCCTTGAGCGTCGTGTCGCTGGCGGTTTTCGTGTGGTGGGAATTGCGCGTGGAGCATCCGGCGGTGGACTTGCACGTCTTGCGCTATCAATCGGTGACGGCGGGCAGTATCTATTCGATTGTCCTCGGAGCCGGTCTCTACGGCGCGCTTTTTGCCATCCCGATCTTTGCCCAGAACAATCTGCACTTCACCGCGATGCAGACCGGGGAACTGCTGATTCCCAGCGCTCTGGCCTCAGGTGTGGCCATGGTATTGACGGGGAAATTGATCAATCGCGTCGGGCCACGCGCGCTCATCACCGCCGGCAGTGTGATTACCGCGGGAGTCATGTTATCGCTGGCCTCGATCAATCCGGACACCGGTTCGCGGGATTTGTTCTGGCCGCTCGTCTTCCGCGGACTCGGCAGCGCGATGATGTTCCTGCCCTTGAGCATCGCCACCCTCGGATCGCTGCCCAAGGATCTGGTGCCGGCGGCCTCGGGTTTCTACAATCTCACGCGCCAACTCGGCGGCAGCCTCGGAATCGCCATCCTCACGACGATGCTCTCACGGCGCGAAGCCGCGCAACGCGCGGCCATGGTGGAACACATCTCGCCGCTCAGCCAACAAGCGATGGACCGCGTCCACGCCTTCGCCGGTTATTTCCAGAAGTTCGGCGCAAGTGCGCACGAGGCCCAAATCCGTGCCTTCAGCGTGATTGACCGCATCCTCGACGGCCAGGCCGCGCTCAAATCTTTCGACGACCTTTTCACCTACGTTGGCATTGCCTTTATCGTCACCCTGCCGCTGGTCTTTTTCCTGGGCGAGGGCGGCGACAAAAAATTGGCCGCAGAGGCCCATTGAACCAGCCCTTAGTTCTCAGTGTTTAGTTAATTCCCAGTGCTCCGCTTTTAGACATCACCTCACATGAGTCAACCTGCCCTTGCCAAAGCCACTCTCGATGACGAAGGCACTTCCGCACTTGATCCGGAAGCCATGGCCGACGTGCCAATGCCGCGCTCGCCGCGCCGCAATCCGTTGCGGATGATCGTTGTCATTTTGGTCGCCGCCGCCGGCCTCGCCTGGGCCGTGCGCTATGTCTCGCATCTCCTCACCCACGCGGAAACCGATGACGCCTACATCACCGGTTATGTGCACCAGGTGACCCCGCACGTCGGCGGCACGGTGACGGAAGTGCTCGTCGACGAGAACTTGAAGGTCAAAGCCGGCGACGTGCTTTTCAAACTGGACCCACGGGACAACGAGGCGAAAGTCCGGCAGGCCGAGGCGCAATTGGCGCAGTCGAATGCGCTGATCGATTTTACGAAGGCGGAAATTGCCAGCACCCAGGCCAAGATCGACCAGGCCCAGGCGCAATTCGTGAAGGCGAAGCTCGACTTCCAACGCGAGCAGGACCTGGTGCGGACGAAGGTCGCGTCGCAGCAGGAATACGACAACGCCAAGGCGGCCTTCGATACGAACAACGCGAGCCTGCTGGCTTCGAAAGCATCGCTCGCCGCGATGAACGCAGGGATGCTGGTCGCGGATGCGCAGCGCCAAAATTCGCAGACGGCCTTGGATAACGCCAAGCTGCAGCTTTCCTACGATACGATCACCGCGCCGACCGCGGGGCTGACTAGCAAGAGGACGGCGGAGCTGGGCGCTTACGTGCAACCGGGGCAGTCGCTGATCGCCATCGTGGAGCCGGATGTATGGATTGAGGCCAACTTCAAGGAAACGCAACTCGCGAAGATGCGCACCGGGCAGCGCGCGGAAATCACCATCGATGCCATTCCTGGCCACGAATTCACCGGCACAGTCGAGAGCATTTCACCGGCCAGCGGGGCGCAATTCGCGATGCTGCCGGCGGACAATGCCACGGGCAATTTCACCAAAGTCGTGCAGCGCGTGCCGGTGAAGGTTCATCTCGATCCGGAGAGCATCCGCGGATTCGAAGACCGGTTGCGGCCGGGGTTGAGTTCGGTGGTTTCTGTGGATGTGAAGTAATTCAACCGCCAGGCCCTCCCGGGTAGGATCGGCATCCTCGTCCACCGGTGAGGAACAAACTTCGTTCGACAGTGTGAAAGCCTGTCCCATTTAGGACTTTCCACGCTGTTCTACTGACGTGAAAAAATCTCCCTCCCTGGCCGCAGCCTTCCTCATTTCGGCACTGGTTTCGGCGTCCGCCGCCGAGCCGCCACCAGCGCCCCTCAAGACCGAGAACTTCGACCACGATCCTGGTTGGGAGGCGATCAATAACCGGATCGTCCCCGAGCATCCGCGCACGGTGTTCCAGGACTTCGGCTTCAGCCCCACGAGCAGTTTTGCCGGTGGCAAGCCGGGCGAAATCGGAGGGCATATCAGCCGCACGGCGCGGCTCGCCTATTACGCGGCGAAATTGCCCACGAAAACGTTGAACGACAAACTGTCCGCCTCCGGCGCCTTTACCTTTACCGAGTCGACGGCCACCTCTGGCGTTTTCGTTGGGTTCTTCAATGACGCGCAAACCGAGACGGCGCGGCCGACCAATTCGCTCGGCATGAACTTCGATGGCGAAAGGCACGGCGAGCGACTGGCCGTCCGGATGATCAACGCCAGCAACGAAAGCTGTGGCCATTTCGTGACCCGATTCATTCCCGGAAAGTTCCGGCCGACTCCGTTGCAGTTTGGCCACCGTTACGAATGGACCTTGAACTACGACCCGGATGCGAACAACGGCGGCGGCCAATTCACTTACACGCTCTCTGGCTTCGATCGCGACAAGGATCCCATCGACAGCCCGATCACGGTCGATCTTCCACCGGGATTCAAAAAGACCGGCGCGACCTTCAACCGTTTCGGCATCGTCAACGCCCGCAAGGCCGGCGGCTCGCTGGCTTTCTACATGGATGATCTCGCGGTGAACGATCAGCAGTGGGATTTTTCGACCGACCCGCAATGGGAAGGCCATGACAACCGCACGTCGTTCAGCGAAACGGAGACGAAAGGCGCGCACGATTTCGGTTACAGCCAGACAAATTTCGCCGGTGGCAAGATCGGCGAATTGGGCGGCACGGTCTGGCGTGCGCCTTTTGGTAGCTACGCGGATCGCGTCGGACCTCTGACGCTCGATCAACCGCTCGTGGCTCACGGCAGAGTGGTCCTCACCGGCGCCGACCCGGATTCCGACGTTTGCCTGGGCTGGTTTCGCAGCGGCGCACAGGAGGGCGAGAGTAAGAATCCGCGCGATTTCATTGGCGTGGCCATCGGAGGCCCGACACGCATCGGACATTATTTTCGACCGATGATGACGATGAAGGAGGGAGGACGGCTCATCGCGAAGACGGGACCAGTATTGCATCCCGACGGCAAACCCCACAATTGGAGCGTTGCCTACGACCCGTTCCCGAAAGATGGCCAGCGCACTGTTACCGTCACCTTCGACGAGGAAACAGCGGTCCTGACATTGCCGGACAAATTTACCTCGGCACCGCAATTCGATCGCTTCGGACTGTTTTCACCCGGCGTCGGCGGATCGAAAGTGAAGATTTATTTCGACGATCTCGAATACACGGCCCATTGACGTTCATTCGCCACTTTGTCCAAGCTGAAATTCGTCGAAAGTCTCAAAATTGCGGTGACCACGCGCGCGGTTTCGCTTTCCCAAAATCGTGCCTTCGATTTTCCGATGCAAAAAGTCCACTAATTCATCGAATCGGGCAATCGGGATGAAATAGGTAGGGGCCTTGAAATGATTCTCGATGTTCTTGAAAAGTACCGCATAGCTGAAGCGGCGGATTGCCTTGCGTCCGAAACTTGCGTCGGCTTCACGGTAGCGAAAGTATCGCTCGGTTAGATACCGAACATAGTTGCGCCGCTCCAAATCCGCACCGATTGACCCCGCAGGGTATTCCATCTTTGGCTTCCTCTTTTCGGAAATCGTGACGTTCCCCTGAATCACAAATGCGCCTGGCCCCGTGCCGTGAATGACGTTCTTCACTTTTGTTTTCATTTTGCGTCGCGAACATTTCTTCGTTTCAGGAGGTCGTGCATCGTCAACGCCAAATGGTTGCGCAATTCCTTCTCGAAAGAGTCAATATCGCTGTATACCCAGTAAATGGCCTTCTGTCCAAATTGACGTTTGAATTTTTCGATACGTGAGTGTTCTACCCGCTTTAGTTTGGGCGCAGGTCGATCGGAGAAGTAGACGAGGACCGGCTTATTCATTTTGATTCCGCGCCGAATCTCTTCTTCGGTGCCGGAATCCGCCTTGCCTGTAGGGGTTCCGAAACGCGACCAAAAGATAGCAATTACCAAATCGCATGCGTCGAACGCCTGCTTGTTCACTGAAGCCTGAGGGCGGCGCCCAGCACTCGGCCAAGTGTGGGTGCGCCAGTTGACAAGTTCGACGCGAATTCCGAGAGCCTGTCCCTGCTGTAAATTCCAATCGTGGAGCACTCCCTCAACGACGATCAGTTCGTCGGCTACATCGCTCGGAGCGGCCAGAAACACACGAAAAAGGGTGATCGGTTGAGGCATACCGGTTTTATTGCACTGGTGCTTTGTCTTGGTTTCGAGCAATCTGCCGTCGCGCTTCCTCCACCGTCATTTTCGCTACCGGCAGTGGGAACCCGAGAGTGTCACCATTCGGTTTGAATTCGTGGTCGCCGGTAACAACGAAGATCGGGTTGTGATAGGCGCAGGGGTGCATCTTTGATTGATAACTCGTGCCGTAACCCGTGGTGAGATCGTTGTGCTCGCCGTAGGCCACGACGATCAAATGGGAGTCTTCGTGGATCGGGACGTCGACCGTTTCATCGAACTTCACCACACCGTCCTGGAACATCTTCGGATTGTTGGCGCGGGTGAAGTTGAGTGACGGCAGGGCGCGTCCGTTCACGAGAACTTGCACGCGGTCGATGTCGATCCAATCCGTGCACTGGACGCGGACTTTCAGCTTCACGTTGCCGGTGGTGACCTTGGTGGTTTCGCCGGGGCCGGCGCCGTTTTCCGTGAGCACTTGAAGGAACGGGCCGTTGGTGAGATAGGAATTGCCGGCTTTGGCGTGACGCACGTTCTCGCGCCAATCGATCTCCGCGGGATTGTCGCTCTTGCTGGGCATGTACGTGCGCCAGCCGCCGACGCCATTGTTGTAAACGGTGTGCGCGTCGTTCACCGCCATGGCCGCGTAACGATGGCCCTGGTTGAGCATCTGCAGCCAGATGAATTCGCGCACCATCTGCACGGCCTCCTTGCCCTGCGAGTTCTTCTCAATGACGAACGGCTGGCCGAGGAGAATCCGGGTGGTCATGCCGTTTTGCGTTTCGATGCCGTCGATGAGCGTGGCCAGCCCCTGAAAGCCGCCGTCGGCTTTTCCCCGGCCACGGGAATCGATGAAATCCTTGACCATGTCGGGATGGTTGATCTGCACCCAGCGGTCAGGCTCGGCGCCCTGCCAACTGCGCAGCGTGATCGACGCAATGCGCGGGTCCGGATCCCAAACCGGCGCGCCGTTGTCCTGGGTGAAAGGCACGGGCGTGAAGGGAAACGCGTTCAAGTGCGCGAGCGAGCCGGTCAGTTCCATGCCTGGCACCGTCTGGATTTCGTTGGAAAGGCCGAGTTGATAAATGATCGGCCGCCAATCGTAGAGCCGGTTGTGCTCGGTGGTCGGCGCGAACTCGATGTTCTCCGCAGCAAGATTGATGAGGCGATCGGGCGTCCCGCAAGTGTTGTCGCCGCTTTGCGTCGAGTGGTTGTGATAATCCGCGCTGACCCATCCGTGGGTATCGACGACGCGCTTGAGTTGGCCGGAGAATTCGAAGGTTGCGCCGGGAGTAAGGGTGACTTGCTGCTCGAGATGGCTGAATTCGATGCCGTGCGTCACGACCACGCGATATTTGCCCGGCGGAATCTGCACGCGGAAATCGCCTTTCTCCGAATGATACTGATCCACGCAGCCGTGCGCCCGGTTTTCCGGGCCGAGGTTGACGGGCTCGGTGCCTTCGATGGCCAGGAACTGCGCCTTGCATGGAATGCTGTGGGCGTGGTCGTCGGTGATTTGGAAATGGATCGCGGAAGCGATGGCCATGGTGGCATCGGCAGTGATGGGCGCTCCGGGTTTTACCTCCACCGTCTGCGGCACATCGGCCCGGCCAATATCCGTAAAAGTGAAACTGTATTTCCCCACGGGCAACGCGACGGCGAATTGGCCCGCGGCATCGGGATGAACAACGCCGACATTGGAATCGAAGTCGCCCGTGGTTCGCACGAGGATTTCCGCGGAGGACACCGGCACGCCGGCTTTGTCCTTCACCGTGCCAGTCACCTGCCCCACCGGCCCGCGTTCCGCCGCCACCAAGCCGAACGCCTCGACGGGTGAATGGCCGACCGAAAGAAAGCGGGTGATCGTCACGCTGGCCCCGGAGGCCAGTTCGAATGGCCGCGTCGGGCTCACTCCCGGCGTCCCATCGATAATTCCGTAAGCGTACCCAGCCTTGTCCGAGGGGTCGACGGCATCCGCCCAGGCGATGCCCAGTGCGGCGCCCGTGCGCAGACAACTGGTCCATCGATCCTGCAGGCTGACCATCTTCGGCTCCGCACTTTCGTTGACGAGCGTGGTGGTGATGCGCAAGCCCTGCCAGCCGTCGCGCAACTGGTACTGGTGATAACGCGCCAGCCCATCGTGATTGGCTCCCGTGACCGCGCACTCGACGATCGCTTCGCCGTCCTTGCCGTCCTTCGTCACGCGAACCCAGGATACCGGCCCCTGCTGATGCGACGGCGAGAAAATGGTGATCTGGTCGTTATTCGCGCCGCGGAGGGTGAGGTCGTACAAGCAGCCAGGCGTGATCCCATCCGCGCCGTAGAAGGTGCTCATGTTCGCGCGGCGCAGCGGCAGGTTGCCGGAAATGACGGCTTCGACTTTGTCGTTGCGCAGGATGAAATCACCGACAATGCCGTCGGCTTCCTTGCCTTGCGGGAGCTGGTCTTTTTGCCCGGGGCAGACTTCGAAGGCTTCGGGGGCGGCGAACGCCAAGGCCGCGAACGCAAAAAATGGAAATAGGGCGGAAAGGGAGGATTTCATGGGGCTGGGTTCTCGTGGTGATTACCCAAACGCGAAACCCAAAGAAAGTTTCATCCGCACCAGGCTGGACAAATGCGGCAGATACCTGAAATGCCGACCTACTCCTTGCCGCGGAAGCGGACGATCATACACTCCGCCGCGACGCCTTCCTGGTGGGATTCACCGCCGAGATACCAGTAACCGTCATCGGCAATCCAGACCTTGACCCACTCGCCAGCGCCCTGGAAATGGCCGGTGACCATGGTCAAAGCGCAAAAACCTTCGTCCTTGGGAATCAAGCGAACGGGCGGTTCGCCCTGCCGCCAGGCTCGGGTCTCGACAGTTTGCGGCGCGAAAGCGATCGCGGCTGGCGGCGGCGGAGTAGCGCCGAGGATTTTGGTATATTGGAGGTCGAAATTCAGCCGCGGACCTTCCGGAGTGATCACTATCTCGCAGCGGCGAATCCAGCCGACGACGGTAATCTGGGCACCCACCTTCACTCTGGCGGCCTCGGGAGCGTCGGCTTCCTGAAAATAGAGCCAGGAAAGGCGTTTGACAGTTCCCCCGTCCAGGTGCAGCGGGACGCTGGCCGCGCGAATACGGCAGGCATTGCGGATGTCCGGATGCGGCTCGACGGCCTCTACCGTCGTGTGGAGGACAATGCTTTTGTTGATGGCGTAAAGACCGAACCAGCGATTGATCTCCGTGACGGCGTTCCCAGGCAAAGCATCGTCCGTGATCTCGATCAACTTCTGCAGGGCAACCGGCGGAGCCATGCGCAGAAGCATTTCCGCCGGGTCGACGAATTCCTTCGCCTTTTCGGGAACAGGAACGAGCGGATTTTCCTTGGCCAGCGATGGCCACACGGCTAGCCACGCGAACAAGAGTAGCAAGTAACGGACACGAATCTTCATGGGGGCAAACGAGGTGAAGTGAAACGCGGCACTCCCGGGAACTGAGAACGAAAGTAGGAAAAGGGCAGCGCCGCGGCAAGAATATATATGGGACATCGTCGGTACCTCGCCGAGTTGGAGACATCGTCGCGGCAGCCCTTAATCGCGGTGATAAGGCGAGCCTGCTTTGATGGTGTAGGCGCGGTAGAGTTGTTCGACCAGGACGACGAGGGCGAGTTCGTGCTGGAGGGTCAGTTTGCTCAGCGACCAGGTCCAGTTCGCGGCCTGGCGCAGTTCGTCGGTGTGACCGTCGGCGCCGCCGACGAGCAGGGCGAAGTCGCGCGGACCATGCTGTTCCCAATTGCCGATCTTCTTCGCCAACTCCCGGCTGGTCGTATGCTCCCCACGTTCATCGAGCACCACCCGCCACATCGCCTTGCTCCGCTCCAGCAACGCCACGCTTTCACCGGCCTGCCCGCTGCTTTTCAAATACTCGATCTGCACTGGCGCAAATGGCTTCAGCCGGGACGCATACTCCTCGACACCCAGACGGGCGAAATCGAGCTTGGGCTTGCCGATCGCAAAGATGTGCCAGCGCATGAGGCCAAGGATGAGGGATGAAGGATGAAGGGTGAAGTAGAATGCGCTCCGCGGATTTTTTCGAACTGCCCTCGCGGAGCGCATTCTACTTCATCCTTCCGCCTTCATCCTTTCCATCAGTCCAGCGTCTGCCGGTAGCGCTTCGCCGCCACGGCGACCATGACGACGGCGAACAAAGCGACGGGCCAGAGGTCGCGGGTGACGTCGGGAAGGCCATTGCCCTTGAGCAGAATGCCGCGGACGATGCGCAGGAAATGGGTCAGCGGGAAGACTTCGCCAATGGTTTGCGCCCAGACGGGCATGCCGCGGAACGGGAACATGAAACCGGAAAGCAGGATGGACGGCAGAAAAACGAAAAAAGTCATCTGCACTGCCTGGAGTTGGTTCTTGGCCACGGTGGAAAAAGTGATGCCCATGGCGAGATTGGCGACGATGAAGATAAACGCGACGACGAGGAGGAGTGGAATGCTTCCGTACATCGGGACGTCAAAAAGAAACCGGGCCGCCAGGAGGATGACCGTTACCTGGATGTAGCCGATGAGGATGTAAGGCACGATTTTACCGATGAGCACTTCGCTCGGGCGCGTGGGCATGGAGAGCAGATTCTCCATCGTGCCGCGCTCGCGCTCCCGGGTGATGGCAAGGCCGGTGATCATAATCATCGTCATGGTGAGGATCACGCCCATGAGACCGGGGACGATGTTGTACTGCGTGTCGATCTCGGGATTGTACATGGCGTGCACCCGGAGATCGATCGGGCTGGCCGTGCGCTTGAGAGAATCCAGCGGACCTTTGAAATCGTTGACCAGGGCGCCGTCGATCAAGGGCTGAAGAGAGCCCAGGGCGAGGCCGGTAGCGGCGGGGTCCGTCGCGTCGGCCTCGACCAGTAGTTGCGGCCGGTCCCCGCGTAGCAGGTCGCGCGAGAAATTCTCCGGGATGTCGATGACGAATTGGACGCGCCCCTGGGCGAGCATGTCGTGGGCTTCTTTTTCCGAGGAGACCACTTTCGTGAGATCGAAGTAGGTGCTGTTTTTGAAAGCGTAGAGCAAGGTGCGCCCTTGTGGTCCGCGGTCGGCGAGGAGCACGGCGGCCGGCAAATGGCGCGGATCGGAGTTGATGGCAAAGCCGAAGAGCGTGAGCTGGATGAGCGGAATCCCGAGCATCATCGCGAACGTCAGGCGGTCGCGGCGCATCTGCGTGAATTCTTTCACGATGATGCCGAGCAGGCGGGCCAATGAGAATCTCGGGTAACGTCTCATGCGGTGAAATTGTCCGGAGATTGATCCATCAAGTGGATGAAGACGTCTTCGAGGCCCGAAGGCACTTCGCGCCAGGTGTACGGCTCCCGGCGAAATGGCGCGATGGCGCCGGCCAGTGCCTCAGAATCTTCGCCGCTGACGTGCAGGGCCGTGCCGAAGGCCACCGCCTGCTGCACGCCGGGATGATGCCGAATTTTTTCAGCGAGCTCGAGCAAGTCCGGCCCGCTCACCGACCAGGTGGTCAGTCCGACGTGGTCGATGACTTCGCGCACGGTGCCGTGAGCGAGGAGATTGCCGTAGGCAATGTAGGCGAGCTGGTGGCAGCGCTCGGCTTCGTCCATGTAATGGGTGGTGATGAGGAAGGTCAGGCCCTGGGCGGCGAGGAGGTGAATCTGTTCCCAGAAATCCCGGCGAGCCTTGGGATCGACACCGGCCGTCGGTTCGTCGAGGAGCAACAATCGCGGCTGATGAATGAGGCAGGCGGCGAGCGCGAGGCGTTGTTTCCAACCTCCCGAAAGCTGGCCGGCGAGTTGCTTCTGGCGGCCGGCGAGGCCGAGTTGCTCGAGGCTTTTTTGCACGGCTGCCCGGCGATTTTTGAGGTCATACATGCGGGCGACGAAATCGAGATTTTCAGCGATGGTCAGATCCTCCCAGAAACTGAATCGCTGCGTCATGTAGCCGACCTGGCGCTTGATCAACTCGCTCTGGGTGATGACATCCAAACCAAGGCAGGTGCCGCTGCCGGCGTCGGCCCGGAGCAGACCGCAGAGCATGCGAATGAAGGTGGTCTTGCCGCTGCCGTTCGGTCCGAGAAAACCGTAGATTTCGCCGGTGCGAACTTGTAGGGCGATGTCATTGACAACGGTCCGGTCGCCGAACCGCTTGGTCATCCCTTTGACGTCGATGGCAAGTTCATCGTTCATAAGGGCAGTTATCGGAATTGGACGTCGACAGGTTGCCCGGGATGCAGTTTCGAGGCGGTGGGCACATCGAAACGGGCTTCGACCATGAAGACGAATTTCTCGCGGCTTTCCTGGCTGTAAATCACGGGCGGGGTGTATTCCGCCTGCGGTGAGATGTAAGTCACGTGGCCTTCAAAGGGCTGACTCACTCCGTCGACCATGATGCTGACGTGGCTGCCTGGTTGGATGGAGCCGACCATTTTCTCAGGCACAAACGCGCGCACTTTCACATTCTCCGGCGGGAGCAATTCCACCACTCCCTTGCCGGCCGGCACCCAGTCACCGGGTTCATAAATGAGGTCGTAGACGAGCGCGTACTGCGGTGCGCTCTGGCGCTTCTGCGAAAGGTTCCAGTCGGCCTGTGCGAGCGCGGCTTGCAGGGCGCGCATGTTGGCCTCGGCTGCGGCGATCTGGTCGGCGCGCGAACCGAGGTGGGCAGTTTCCAAATCCGCTTCCATCTGCTTCACGCGATGATCATCCTGATCGCGCGTGGAGCGCGCCCGATCGAAGTCGTCCGCAGACGCCACGCCGCGATGAAAAAGATCGTCCTGCCGTTTGAATTCCTTTTCGGACATCACCAGGGCAGCGCGCGCCTGGTTGAGTTGCGCCTCCGCGGATTCCAATTCCGGAGGGCGCTTCCCCTTCTTCGCGTCCTCGAGATTGGATTTACCCTGCGCGACTTTGCGCTCGGCTTCCTCTTTGGCGGCGGTTTCCAATCCACACTCCAAAGCGAAGAGCGGATCGCCGGGTTTGACCCAGTCGCCACGTTTCACGGAAACCGTTTCGAGCTGGCCGGCGTTGGGCGACGCCACGAAGACGAATTCGCCCTCCACGTAGCCCTGCACACGATTCGCCGGCTGCCGATGGCACCCGGAAAAGGCGACGAGGCTGAGCGCCATCAGGCCGGCGAGTACAAATTGCGATGCCTTCATGACTTGCCGCTCCTTTCTTTGATCACGACGCCTTGGAGAAAGATGGTGATGATCTGGTAAAAGGCTTCCTTGGGCGTGCTGCCGAGTTCCTCCATTTTCGCCGGGTTGACGACGCTATCGACGGCGCCGAGGAGCATCTCAATCATCATGGTCGCCGGGATGTCTTTGCGAATCATGCCGGCCTTGCGGCCATCCTGGAGCATTTTGCCGAAGAAGCGCTGGATGAGTTCGCGACGCCGGGCCTGGACCTGGGCAAAGAGCTCCGGCGCCTCGCGACGAACGTCGCGGACGTAGGCGGCGCCGATCTCGTCGGTGTGGCCGCGCATGCAGGCGAGAAGGGCTTGCAGACGGGCGGGAAAGTCGTCGCCGCTCTCGGCAGTGACGCGTTCGAGATCGGTTTCGACCGAATTTATTTTGTCGGACATCACCTCCTGCAGGAGGGCCATTTTGCTCGGGAAATGGGCGTAGAGGGTTTTTTTGCTCATGCCCAGTTCGGCGGCAAGATCGTCCATGGTCACGCCGCGAAAACCGTGGGCGAAGAAATAGCGGCGGGACTCGGCGACGATACGGCGTCGGGCGGGCTCGCCGCCGGCGGGAGTGCGGGCGATGGGAGCGGTGGAGAGGGTTTTCGCGGGCATAACCTTTGGAAACTAATTCAGTATTCTCAGTTTCCGCATCATTCGCAAGCACATTTTTCAGTGAGGGACTTTCGGCTACGGAGCTGCGAATTTTGCCCCGCGGGATTTGGCCTGGGTCAGGCGGGCCGCAAGATCCGGAGAAAGCGGTTGGGCCGTGGACACGGGCTGCGTGAAAATCGCGAGGCGGCGATTCAAGGAGGGGCGGTTTAAAACCGCCTGGGCGCTTGCAAAGCGCCCCTCCTTGATTGCAGTCCCGCAATACGAGCGGCTCGGTGTTATTTGCCCTTTGATCATCATTATTTCACGGGGACGAAATCGATCTGGCGCTTGTAGGCGTCGACGCGGCTGACGATGACCTGGAGAACATCGCCGATCTTGTAACAGCGACGGGACCGGCGGCCGGTGAAGCTCAGCCGCGTGCTGTCGAACTGGTAGAAATCGTCAGGCAGCGAGCTGACGTGAATGAGACCGGTGACGAGGCAGTCGGGCAACTCGATGACCAGCCCGTAGCTGCGCACGTCGACGACGATGGCCCGCATCTCGTCGGGACGCCGCGCGGCGAGCTGGCGCTGGAAGAATTCCATCTTCTTGAGCTGCGTGCTGTCTCGTTCAGCGTCGGCGGAGACGCGTTCGGTAGCCGAGATATGCCCCGCGATTTCGTTCAGCTCGCCCATGCCGCCGATCTTTTCGCCGGCCAACGCGCGGTGCACGAGCAAGTCGGCATAGCGGCGGATGGGGCTGGTGAAATGGGTGTAGTTGACCTTGGCGAGGCCATAGTGGCCGACAGGGTCGGTGGCGTAGCGGGCGCGCTTGAGGCTCTTCAGGAGATTGAGTTTGATGGCGTATTCCTCCGGCTTGCCGACGGTCGACGCGAGCAAACGCTGCAGTTCGCGACGTTGGCTCAGGTCGCCCGAGCGAAATCCGTAGCTGGCGGCCAGTTCGCGGAAATCGGCAAGCCGGTCGGGATCGGGATCTTCGTGGATGCGATAGACGGTGGGGATATTGCGATCCTTGAGCGCTTTCGCCACCACCTCATTGGCCGCGAGCATGCATTCCTCGATCAGTTGATGGGAAATGTCGTTCTCCGTTTTTTCCAGGCGGACCGCACGACCTTCGTCGTCGAGCCAGACTTTCACCTCGGGAAAATCGAGGTCGAGTGAGCCGGCGGCGAAGCGGTTCTTGCGCAAGAGCGAGGCCAATTCCCAGGCGAGCTTCACGCGCTCGCGCAATTCCGGAGTGACGACGAGCGGTATGGGTTTGGCGTCGAGATGGACCTTGCCGCCGCGCTCGTAATTCGGCGTGGGAGGCGCGGGCTTGTCGTGAAGAATGGCCAGCGCCTGGCGATAGGTCAGCCGTGCGGCGCTTTTGATCACTGCCTTGGCGAAGCGCGATTTGCGGATTTTACCGTGCTCATCAAAATCGATGAAAGCGGCGAAGGTGAGGCGCTCAACGCCGGACTTGAGCGAACAGATCCCGTTGCTCAAGTGCTCCGGTAGCATGGGAATGACTCGATCGGCCAGATAGGTGGAGTTACCACGCTTGCGCCCTTCGCGGTCCAGGGCGTGGCCGGGGCGAACGTAGTGGGAGACATCGGCGATGTGAACGCCGAGGCGCCAGCCGCCGCGGGCGAGTCGCTCGACGTGGATGGCGTCGTCGAAATCCTTGGCGTCATCGGGATCGATGGTGACGATGAATTGCTTCCGGCAGTCCTCGCGGCGGGCGATTTCTTCCGCTTCGACGTTGTCGGAAAAGCGCCGGGCGTCGCGCTCCACCGCTTCCGGAAAGGCCATCGGGAGCTGGTATTTGCGGATGATGGAAATCATGTCCACGCCCGGGGCGTTTGCCGGGCCGAGGACTTCGATGATCTCGCCCTCGGGATTGACGTGCCGCGATTCCCAGTCCTCAAAGCGTACGACCACTTTGTCACCGACGCGCGCGCGATGCGCCGGCTTCACATAGAAGTTCTGCTGCAAACGGGGATCGTCGGGAATGACGTAGGAGAATTTCTTCGATGTCTGAAAGGTGCCGACAATGGTGGTATTGGCGCGCTCGAGGATCTTGATGACGCGTGCTTCCCGGGCGCCGGCGCGCTGTTCGCGGCCTTCGTGCATGAGCCGGGCCACGACTTTGTCGCCGTGCATGGCGGTGCCGAGGTTCGGCGCGGAGATGAAGACATCCTTCACGCCGGGAGTTTCGCTGAGCAAATGAGCGTTGCCGCCGGCGTGCACTTGCAAGGTGCCGGTGATGAGGTCGGCGGTCTGGGGCAGGACGTAGCGATCCTTGCGAATGCGGGCGATCTCGCCGGCGGTCTCGAGTTCGCGCAAGACTTCGCGCAATTCAGCGCGTTTCTCACTCGGCCAGCGGAGGGCTTTGGAAAGTTCGACTTTGTCGAGGGGGCGATAAGTGGGCGCGCGCATGATTTGCAGGACGCGTGCCTTGAGACCACTGGGGTCTGTGGGTTTCTGATTACGTTTCATTGAATAAAAGTGTGGTGAGGCAAATCACGAGAGCTACCGGCCGCCCGATGCCATTCCAGCAGCCGAAACGGCGACCAGCAACAGAACCTTGGAGAGTTAGACCTCCGGCCAAAAACAGCGAATTGCCTAAAAAGAAAATAAACTTGCGAGGGTGGTGCGAAATAGGAAGCCCGCGAATACCAATCCAGCACCTGATTGCCGAGATGTTACACGAAAGGGATGTGAACGCGAGGAAATTTTCGTTTCACCATTGGGTCGTGCTGTCGATAAATGATGACTTTTTCGGGAAGTTCGGGGCCTTTTACTCTGGTGGGCGAAGGCGGTTTGATGACGGTGGCTTGGGAACAAATGAGGGCGGGTATGCACCTCGGCGACTTTAGGCCGGCACGGATGGCCGGAGTAACATCCAACATCTCCCGCGTGGAACTCGGGCCGGCTTCGCCGCAACACCCAACATCCAACACCCAATGGGGCTCCGCACCGCAGGGACCGGACTGCGGTTGGGCATTTCTCTGGAATTCGAAGCCCTCGATTCATGAATCGCGTCGTTGGGACTTCGGAAGGAGAAGGCAAGAAGATTCTTGCGGGAATTCCGATGCCAAAGCCGCCGTTATCCGCTCGACGAAAGTCACGCGAATTCATCGCGATCTAGCGAAGCTGGAGCTTCGAAGACAGGCGCGTTGTGAAGCTGGAGCCTCGCAACGAGAGAGGAGCAGCCACGGTGACGCCCGGAGCGGTTCGCCGCGGCACTTGATCAGGCCTTTTCCGACGTATTGAGAAGGTAAGCGAGTAATTGCTTGTTGAGCGGGAGTGCGTTTTCGCCGGGGTTGACTACGGCGCCCGCATGGTTGTCGGATGCCCCAAATTCGAAGGCCTCTTTGGCGGTCATGACGAGCGTCGAAACCGGTTGATCGGTCCAGCGGCGAATCGAGGGCCAGTCGGTGAATAGAGGCAAATGGACGGCCCCGGCTGCATCGGAGCAGGTCAGAATCTTAATTCGGCTGCCGGCCTGGATGGTCGTTTTCCCCTCGCCGGATGGCGTGGTGTGCATTTCGTCAGTGAGGATCGGCACGAGAAAATTTGCGGCGCGAAGGGCGCGGGTCAGGGCGTCCTGAGTGGCCGGGGTGCGGTCTGCAGCGAAGCTAAGAATGGCCGCGACCACGGCGGGGTTCTCGACCGGAGTGTTGAGGTCAACCGGCGGTTTAACTTCGGACGGCTTTGGTTCCGGAGGACGTTTCTTAAAGAATCCGAACATCGGGTGGTGGTGCTGAGGCTGGTGTGAATGGCGGTCGAGGTGCGGCAGACTTAGATATCATGGTCTGTTGACGCGAGGTGACTGTCTTCGGAAAGTGCGGAAGGCGGTTTCAACATTGCATCCACTCGAAACCCGGGATTAGCGGCCACCGAGGGGGTCGGGGCGATCCGCTGAAGCGATGAGGCGTTGTACTCAAAGCAGTTTGGCGAACTCGTCTCGTTCGATTTCGACGTCCTTGAGGATTCTGTTGAAGAGCCCCGGTCCCAGAGTCTCGCCAGCGTGGATGGGGATGACCGTCGCTCTGCCATCGGAATGCCGGATGAAGTGATGAAAACCCTTCGTGCGGACGAGGACGAAGCCGGCACGCTGAAGCGCCTTGAGAGCTTGGCGCCCGGTGACCCGCTGAAGTCGACTCATACCTCGACCGCCACGCGCTGGACGCCAACGAACTCAGAGGTCGGACTCTCGGAATCTTCGACCTCCAGGCAGAGCTCTATCGCCTCTTTGATGCGAGTGAGTAGCTTGTCGAGGGAGCGCGCTTGAGTATGACAGCCGTGCAACTCGGGGACGCTAGCCACATAGTAACCCGCTGAATCTCGTTCTATGACGACGCTGAATTCACGCTTCATCTCCGAACTGTGCCATCGTTCGCTCCCTTTTGCGAGGATATGCGTTTGTCCGGCTGGGCTGGGGTGAATGGTGTCCGAATCTAACAGCGAGCGGCTTGGACGGCTTGAATGAATGCTTTGGCTCGCTTGGTCAGTGTGGGCCAGTCGCGGTTCTGGAGGATTTCCTTGGAGACGAGGGAGGAGCCGGCGCCGAGGGCGACGGAGCCGGCTTGGAGGAAGGCGGCGGCGGTTTCGGGGGTGACTCCGCCGGTGGGGACGATGCGGAGCATGGGGAGCGGGGCGAGGAGGGTCTTGATGTAGGCGGGGCCGCCGAGGTCGGCGGGGAAGAGTTTTACGAAGTCCGCGCCGCTTTCGTGGGCGAGAAGGCATTCGGTGGGGGTGAAGGCGCCGCTGGCGATCGGTTTCTCGAGTTGATTGGCGACGGCGATGACTTCTGGCTTGGTCACTGGCGTGACGATGAATTCGGCGCCGGCGGCGCCGGCGGCGCGCGCGGTGACCGGGTCGGTGACGGTGCCCACGCCGATGAGGATCCGGTCGCCGAATTTCCTCGCGACGGCGGTGATCACGGCGAGGGCGTCGGGGGTGGTCATGGTGACTTCCATCGAGGTGATGCCACCTTCCAGCAGCGCTCCGGCGGCTTCGACGATTTGCTCCGAAGAATCGGCGCGAATGATGGCGATGACTCCGGGATCGAGGAGGCGCTGGATGATGGCGGATTTGGTCATGGATCGGCTTGCAGTTTGGCGCGAGGTTTCCTATTGATGAAGAGGATTTTGCACGCGACACGCCTTTCCCTCTTTTCGACCTGCGTCCTGCTTTTGATGTCCGGCATCGGAGCGGCGGTCATGGGGGCGGATTCGACTCCGGCGGTGATTCGGCAGAAGCTGGCGGCGTTGCGGGGGCAGGCGGATCCCCATGCGGTGGATACCGCCTGGCCGTATCTCAATTCGACAGATGCCTCGGTGCGGGAAGCGGCGCGATTGACGGTGGAGTCGCAACCCTTCGATTCCTGGAAAGAGCGGGCGCTCGACGAGAAGAATACGTGGGCTTCGATCGAGGCCTTGCGGGCGCTGATTGAAGCGTGTCCCAAGGCCGAGACCGCGGATCTTTCGCACCACATCTGCCAGGAGATCGTGTTGCTCCGCATCGACGAGATGAATGAGCCGCAGCAACTCGAACTGTTGCAACTGACGCGGGCGGTATTCAGCCGGTTGGGGGCAATTCAGGCCGATGACCGAACGCATATCATCGACCTGTGGGTGCATTTTCCCGGCTCGCTGACTGCGCGGGTGCGGGCGGAGGCGACGCGGTTGGTGGATTTTCTGCAAAAGAAGCCGGCACAGTAAACAGAGCGGTTTAAATAAAGCCGTAGCCATTTTAACCGCAGAGATGCAGAGAGGATTGGAGAGGGCCTCAGAGGGACGTTTTGCCACTCTTCCTCTGCGCCTTTGCGGTCGTTCCTCACCTCAACTCGCAGGTGAGGCAGCCACAGTTTAAATTAGAGCGGTTCCGAAAATGACGTAGCGCGTTGACGGTTCCCGTGTTCGATGGAGGCGGGTATATCCTGTGCAAATCTGCCGTCCCTGCGGGACTGGTTGGCTCTTTGCGGAAAGTCCCAGCGCTGAAGCGCTGGGCTATTTTCGGAAGTCCCTGCGGGACTGTCGATCCGCTACATCATTTTCGGAACCGCTCTAAAATGCTCCAGCTTCCGCAGCGAAAGCGCCACGGCGCTGGGAAAACGCAGGCGCGATTCGGGGCGGTGTCCTGGGCGATGGATGGTTCGCGGCGGTTAGAGCGTCTCCCGAAGGTAATTTCCGTTTTGATCGCCTACGGCTCCGCACCGCCGCCCCGCAGAGATTGGAGGTTCTTCGGCTCCGCTCTCAGAATGACAGGCTTTTTTCGATCGCTTCGCGGAGGCGCTTCGGCCGAATCGGAAATTACTTTCGAGTGATGCTCTATTTCCCGGGGCTGAACTCGCGCAGCGTGAGAATGATCTTCGCGCCGTTGGCAAACGACATCACCGATTTGACGTTGCCCACGTTCGGCGCCACCCAGTAGTTCTCCGAGAATTTGGCGTCGGGCGTGGTCGTGCGGATATGGAGGCAATTCTCATAGGTGGTGTCGCCAATCGTGATGTTTTCGAGGCCGAGAATCACGTCCTTCAAGGCCCCGCCCCGGCGTTTCCAGCTTTGGTTGGCCATCAAGGGAAAGACGACTTCCCGCTCCTCGGTCGCTCCTTTTTCACTTTCTTCGATCGTGTAAACACCGGTGGCGTCCATACGGGTCAACTTGGTGACGACGTTTTTCGCGGCGGCGGTGGATTCCATCCAGGTTCGCACGCGATGATACGTTTTCCCGTAGCGTTCGACCTGGCCCTCAACCACGCGATGGGCGATGCCCGGGACGATGCTGCCATTCGGAGCGACC
Organism: Chthoniobacter sp.; assembly: GCA_036501065.1. Taxonomy (GTDB): domain Bacteria; phylum Verrucomicrobiota; class Verrucomicrobiia; order Chthoniobacterales; family Chthoniobacteraceae; genus Chthoniobacter. Next base: position 47,342 of record DASYAY010000065.1, read on the forward strand.
ATCTTTGCGTCCATGACCCAGGAGCAGCCTTCGCTCAAGGGAAACCAGATCGTCGGATCGGTGGCGGCAAGCGCCTGGCCGCAAGTGAGGACTGCGGCGATGAGGAGCAGATAGAGTGTGCGCATGAAACGGGGAAGGAGAGCGTGCGTCGGAAGATTCCGGATCAATAGGAAGCCGGGACGTCTTGCTGAGGGATGATCTTCTGATCGGCCAGCCACTGGATCGACTGGCTTTGCCATTCGTCCCACATGGGGCCCTTGTAACCGTTGAGGCCGTGGCCGCCGCTGGGCAAGGGGAGATACTTCGACGGCACCTTGTTCGCTTGGAGGGCTTCGTAGAACATGCGGCTGTTTTCCGCTGGCACCACGGTGTCATTTTCGGCGTGGGCGAGGAAGGTGGGCGGGGTTTCCGGGGTGACGTGTTTTTCGTTGGAGAATTTCTCGATCAACTCCGGCGTCGGGTCCGGTCCCAAGAGGTTCTTCCGGGAGCCGGCATGGCCTTTTTCCCCCATGGTGATCACCGGATAGACCAGGACCATGAAATCGGGGCGGCAACTCACCCGTTCCACCGGGTCGTCGGACTTGGGCGAACCGGCATCGAAATGGGTGCCTTCCGTGGACGCCACGTGGCCGCCGGCGGAGAAACCGAAGATGCCGATCCTTTTCGGGTCGATCGCCCAGTCTTTGCTGTGAAAACGAGCCATGCGCACGGCGCGTTGGGCATCGAGCAAGGGGACCATGGCGTGTCCATGGGGCAGGCGATATTTGAGAACGATGCCGCCGACGCCGTGCCGGTTCAGCCACTGGGCGATGCCCTGGCCTTCCGGCCCGATGACCAGCCCGCCGTAGCCGCCGCCGGGACAAATGACCGCGGCGGCGCCGTTCGGATGAGGCGCGGGGTAAAAGGTGATCTCCGGATCTTCCGTCTGGAAAGTGCCGTCCCCGACGGGGGCATGACCATTCCAGAGCGAGAGGGGCTGCGGTGGAGTGGGGGTGTCTTCCGCCATGGTGAAACGAGGCAGAATGAAGACGAGCGCGGCGAGGGCAAGCCGCGCGAAGTGTCTGGAGAAGGAATGGAGGACGAACATATGCCAAGACCTACTGCCGCCGGAAATCCAGTTTGTCGAGTCCGAGTGCCCATCCACGGCTCCGGATCTCGCGCGTCCGGGGCGGGAAGAACTCCTTTCTTTCGCGGAGATTCGTGATTGAATGAGTCATGAGCCTGACAGCGCGACACGTTCATGCTCAGTCTTTTGCGCGGGAAATCGCCGGTCCGTTCCCGCTTCTTCCATTTCAGTAGGTTCAACTCAACCCGTTACTCGTTATGAAGATTCGCCGGTATTTCAGCGTCCTGATTCTGTCTGCTTCCGTGGCCAGCGCCTTGGCAGGTGATGGCCAGTCCATGGGAAGCACCTCTCTCGAAATCGACCCGACACAACTGGTGCATTCCCTGCCCGGCCAATTGACCAAGGCACTGCCCGGCCAGGTCGTCGGGCCGCTCCCGGGCGAGGTCGTCCAATCCTTGCCCGGCCAAATGGTGCAATCGCTGCCCGGCGAGTTGACCCGAGCGCTCCCCGGCCAGGTGGTGCAAAGCTTGCCCGGCCAGTTGGTTCGATCGCTCCCCTACCGCCCCAGCCATTCATTCTCCGGTCCGGTGGCTCTTCACGTCCAACTGACATTGGCGGTGACGACGAGTGCGCACTCGAAGAAGTAGCGGATCGAGTTGGTGATCGATCCGGTGGGCTTTGCCCTGGCAAATCCGGGGCCTGGATAGTGGGGCCGGCAATGACGCCCATCAACTCCGCGAACTGCGCCGGCGCAAGCGCACCGCTCCGAGAAGCGCCGGGATCGCCAACCCGAGGAACGCGGCGCTGGCGGGCTCGGGAATCACGGCAATCCCGTCATAGGGAAAGGAATTGGTCCCGATCAGATTCCCAGTGATCTCCACCGCGGTGGCGCCGCTGACGTTGTATTCTTCGATGTTACCGTTGTTGCCGTCCGTCGTATAGAGGTTGGTGCCCAGAATCGCGATGCTTTCTGGAGCCGGCCCGACGATGTAGTTCAGATTGATTTGCGCCCCGGTAATGACGTTGAACTGGCTGACGAGATCATTTCCCAGGTCCGCCACCAGGAGGTTGTTGCCAGAGACCGCCATGCCGAAGGCCAGCCCATTGGCCGTCAAGGTGGCGAAGTTCGCTTTGACCAGCACCCCCGTGCTGGTGTACTCGCTGACAAAGCCGGTTCCGCCCGCCGCCGTGATCTCGTTCGAAACGAGAATGTGGCCATCGGGGCTGATCACCAGGCCGAAAGGTGCGTTCGTGCCCGGGAGGAAATTGCTCTTGATCAATGCTCCGGTGGATAAATTGTATTCGTTGACCCAATTGTCATTCCCCGCTCCGTCGAAGGCGCCAGCGACCAGGAGGACGCTGGTGGTGCCATTGAAGAAGGTCAGCATATTTCCCGGGCTGCTATTCGCGGGCAGTGGGTAAAAATTCGAGTGGATCACATTTCCACTGGCATCATAAACGCTGATCGTGCCTTGGGCTGCATCCGCCACGTAGACGTTGTTGCCGGCAATCATGATTCCATCCGGGGCGTTATCGGTACCGAGGCTTTTCCACGGGTTCGCGATCACCGTGCCGCTGGCCGTGTACTGGCTGATGACGCCAGTGGCGTCCGATCCGACATAGAGGTATCCTTGGAAACCCGTCACCAGCGGAGTCGCCGAACCGCCGGTCGTCGAACCGCTGCCTCCGCTCGTCGAAACCGACGAAGTGACCAAGCTGCCCCCGCTGGCCGGGACGGACGGAGAGACGAGGCTGGCATGGGTGGAAGGCACAGTCGGAGTGCTCAACACTGGGATGGACGGCGCGGGCGCCACTACCGTGCTGGTGCTGACCTGGGGAGTGAAACGCGTGGCGCTCGCCACCGGCGGCTGGTAGTGAATGAAGCCGCTCGGCGCCGGGTAATTCAGCGTTCCGAAGGCCGGGGCGATGAACGCAGCGCCGCCCGGCTCATTCCACGCGGGCGCGCTGTTATTCACTGGGACCGGGGTAAGGTTGGCCTGGCTTTGCAGAGCCGGTGCGCTCACAAGGGTGGCCATGCCCGAGGTGTTCCACGTTCCCGTGGAGAGGGACGCGCTGTCGCTGGAGACGGCGGCCGAAGTGCCTTCGGGTACAAAAATCGGGACGAGCAAGGGGCCATCACCGTCCGCCCTGGGGGCCGTCGCGCTGCGTTGCAAATCAGCCCGCAGATTCGCGCTCCAGGTGTTGATTTCTTCCGTCAACTCGCTGGCGCGATTCGAGTCACGAAACCCTGGGGCGAGCAGGCCCAGGCGAACATCCGGCTCCGAAAACGTCGTCCGGGGCAGGGGTTTTCCAAAGAGAGTATTCCAGATTTCGTCGAACATAGACCCTCCCGGCATGCTGCGGCGGCGGGAAGCTTTGCGCATCTCCTCAGCGAGTTTCTGGGACTCCCCATCCATGGGCGCCGCTCCAGAATTGCCGATTTTTGGGGTCTGGCCGAGCCCATCGCGCACGCTCAAGTAGCGAGGAATGACACCCGAAATCGCACCGTGAATCAAAACGACTCCCGCCTCTTTCCCGCGATTCGCCTGGGTGGCGACACGTTGCGCATCGATCCTCGCGCTGGCTGCGGGATCGGTGCGCTGCCAGGTTTTCGCGGTGACCCCAAGTGCGAGCAGAAGGAGCGAGGCCGTACCCAATCGGCGGGAGAGGGTTCCTTGCCGAGTGAACTTTCGGAGTTTTTCCGCGTTTTGCTTTTTCATGGATCGGTTGGTTTCTGGCGCCTTCGCAATGTTCAAGACTCAGCCTTATCGCCGGCCAGATGACCCGATTATCCGTGGATCAACGTGCGGAGTAGACTAGCCTCCTTTCAACCAATCCCGTCTGCCTCGCAGGCCGATGCAGTCACAAGCAGGCGCGGCAAACCGGGTCAGTTGTCGGCGATCATCTTCAGCGGCGTGCGAATGGCAAGAAGAACCTCCCGTAGAATCACTTACTCGACCGGTTCGCCGCCCGGGCTGAAAGCTGAATGGCTTTGCGAGGGCGACAGACCAGGATTAGACGCCTGGCGTCCTTTGGTGTCAGTCCATGGCCCGATCAACGGCGGAGGCGATGGGCCGCAAACGATGATTGATACAGGCTTCCGGAGAGTCGGCACCGAATGGCGCGACGTCCCAAAAATGAGGATGGTGCGCGGTACAGGGTTCGAACCTGTGACCCCTACCGTGTCAAGGTAGTGCTCTACCGCTGAGCTAACCGCGCTTGAACGCTCACATTCAACGCATTTGCGTCGACTTCAAGAAAAGCTTGGGTCCACCGGAAGAGATTCAGAAGCGCCTCGAGAGGCAGCTTTGAATCCGTTCTGATGAATGAAGTCTTCATCGAAGGGCGGCGAATTTAGCGGTCTTTACCGGCGCGGCAAGAAATTTTGGTTCCGATATCGTCACGAGGTTCGGGTTCATTCGCTTTGGGTCGATTTCGCGGAAAGCGCCAAGTCGATGGCCTGCAATAGCGATTGCTCCTCAAAAGGCATGACCAGCCAGGCGACGGGCCCAAGCGGCGTCCGACTGACAGCGATTCGAATTTACCGCATGGGCTTCCGGCCTCAGCTTTCGCGTTGATCGCATTGCGAAAGTGAAACCAAATAAAGTGCCATGAATCGCTCGTTCCTCCCCTGCATCGTTTTTCTCCTCGCGTTCGGCCTTTGCCGGCTTCCTGGGCGTGCCGAACCGCCGCCCGCTGAACAAAAGACCAAGCCCAACGTCCTGCTCGTCATTCTCGAAGATTGGGGCCCGTATCTGCACTGCTACGGCGAGGAGGAAATTTACACACCCAATCTCGATCAACTGGCCAGCGAAGGGCGGCTCTACAAAAACTGTTTCAGCAGCGGCCCGGTTTGCTCGACTGGCCGCTCGTCGCTCATGGTCGGCCTGAGCCAGTACACGACCCACACCGAACAGCACCGGACGCACGACCCCAAGCCCGAGTTGCCCGCGGGAGTCCAGTCGATCACCGATCTCTTTCGGGATGCCGGCTATTTCACCGCTCTGGGCTGCGGCTATTCCAAGAAGGTCGATCTCAATTTCAAGTTCGACCAGAACGTCTCCTATCAAGGCGGCGATTGGAGCGAGCGCAAACCCGGCCAGCCTTTCTACGCCCATCTTACCTTGCTCCAGACGCATCGCTCCTGGAAGGGAGATGCCAAACGCCCGATCGATCCCAAGCTCGTCACCCTCCCCGCCTGGTATCCCGACACCGCGCTCACGCGCAAGGATTGGGCGATGGGATTGGAGAGCGCCCAGACGTCCGATCGCGACATTGGCGACATCGTCGCGCGGCTGAAGAAGGAAGGCCTCTTCGACAACACGATCATCGTCATTACCGCCGATCACGGCGTGGCGTTGCCGCGCGGAAAGCAGTTTCTTTATGACGAAGGCCTGCACATCCCGCTCATCATCCGCTGGCCCTCGCGCATCACCCCGGCGAGTATCTCCCAGGAATTGGTCACGAACCTCGACATCGTCCCAACGATTCTCGATCTCGCCGGAATGCCCCGGCCCGCCTATCTCCAGGGCCGTTCGCTCGTCGACTCCAGCCGGAAAGAGCCGGAATACATCTTCGCCGGCCGCGATAAGATGGACGACACCCACGACGCCTCACGCACTGCCCGGTCACACGACTTCCGCTACATTCTCAACCTCATGCCGGAACGGGCCTATTGCCAGTTCAACGAGTACAAGGAGAATCAATATCCCGGCTTGGCCTTGATGAATATGCTGCACCTCCAGGGCAAACTCCCTGCCGAACAGGATGCCTTCATGAAGGATACGAAACCGGAGGAGGAGTTATACGATATCCGCAACGATCCCGGGGAAGTGCATAACCTGGCCTATCAGCCCGAATTTGCGAAGACCCGCGACGAAATGCGAACCCGGCTGGCGGCCTGGCGCAAGACCGTCGGCGACGAGGGAGTGACCTCGGCCTTCCGATCCGGCGGTGCGCCGAGTACTTATCCCACGCGCCCGCTCGAGGAATGGATCCATATCGAAACGGGCTGGGAGGATTTCATTCTCCACGGCGGCAAGCGCCCGGTCATCCAGCGGCCGGCGCAGTTTCACGGCCCTTGGGAAGTCGAGCATTGACGCCACCAAAGAAAAAGGCGGCTGGTGAGCCGCCTTTTCCAAGCTAGTTGAGAAACTCAATGATCGGCCGCAATCCGGTTACGCCACCTGCGGCGGCTCGAATCCCTCGCGATACTTCCGCGAGGTAATCTCGTTGGCCTTGTCGTTATTGCTGAACCGGCAATTCGCGCTGTTCCAGCGCAGCTCTTCGCCCGGGAACCGAGTCGCCTTCACCGCGAGGAGTGCCGGCTCGGTGATGCGCCAGCCGATGGTCAGCGGCGTCCAGAGTGGCTTGTTCGCGCCGAGACAATCATCCGCCCAATCCTTCCAGTGATTGCGCGGCTCGACCTTCGGCAGGGGCTCGTCGTAAACCTGCTGTCCTTTGCGGAAGATGGAGATCTTCCCATCAGCCTGCAGCACCAGCACGCCATCTTCGCAGACCACCATCGTGTGGTTCGCGGCGAACTTCACGTCCGGCAGGCCGAGCGCCGCAAACGAAGGCATGAGCGCGCTATCGTTGTAGTGGAGGACAAACTTCTCGCGCGCAAACCGGCCGGTGTCATGCACCGGAAAGGTAATCGTGCTCATGTTATGCGCCGAGTGGCCGGTGTTCGACGGCTTGATCGTGTGGGTGATGACCGCTTCCGGCGACGGCAGATCGTAGGCGAAGAAAAGCAGGTCCAGCAGGTGACAGCCCCAGTCGGCCAATTGCCCGCCGCCGGTTTCCCAGAAGGCCCGCCAGCGCCGCGGCGAGAGGTCTTCGCTGTAGGGCAGCTTCGGCACGAGGGGGCCGTGCCAGAGGTCCCAGTTCAACGTATCCGGCACGGGCTTCGCCGCGGTGTAGTCACTCCACGGTTCCACGAAATAAGTGCCGCGCTCGACCGCCCCCGTCCAGACATGTGCTTCGATCGGCCGGCCCAGTTGGTTGCGCCGGAGGATTTCCACCGACTGCATGCGACCTTCCTTGCACGCCCGTTGATTGCCCATCTGCGTCACCAGCCGCGGCCGGGCCGCCAGCGCTTCGCGCATGAGCCGCAGTTCGTCGAGCTGCTGGACGAGCGGTTTCTGGCCGTAGAGATGTTTGTTGTGCTTCAGCGCGGTGAGCATCATCGCGCAATGATTGAAATCCGGCGTGTCGACGATCACCGCATCGAAATCATCGAGCTTGTTGGCAAAGCCTTCGCGGTAATCCGCCAGCGCCCAGGCGTTCGGGAAATCCTTGGCCATCTTGTCCAGTTCCAGCCGGTTCACATCGCAGAAGCCGGCAAATTCCACCATCGGATGATCCTTCAGGTTACTGCGCTGCAACGCCCCGATCCCTCCGACGCCGATCTGGAAGATGCGTAGCTTGCTGTTCTTGTTCGTTTGCGCCCGCGCTCCGAGCGACAGCGCGGCGACGCCGGCGGTGACGACCGCTCCGGACTTGAGGAAATGGCGGCGGGTGACGGGGGAACGGGGGATGGTGGATTCAGTTTTCATGGGAGAGTCAGGCGAGGTGAGAACGTTCATGGCGTAGGGGAGAAGAGACAATGGGACAATCAGGTGATGAGACAATCAGAAACAAGCCTGCGCTTTAGGCGCCGTTTGCAATCCTGGCGTCGGCAACGGCGGCTTCTGCGTATTCCCGCGAACTTCGGCGGCGGCCACCCGGTGCCGAAAATTTTTCCGACACCTCTGGCAGGCGCATCTATCAAAATCGGGAACCACACCCGCTCCATTCTCAATCGCCGGAAATCCCGCCAGCGGAAATTGATTTTCTCCCGGCGATTCGCCGGTTTTCCCACGGCTGGCGAAATTCCTGCTCCCCTCACTTTGATATGGCCTTAAGAATCGGACACCTGGGTACCTCGACTCGCGAACTTGCCGACCGCCGCTCACTCGCCAGGGTGGGCTTCGGCATCATCGCCCTCCCAGTCGCCTGCGCCCTCTTCACTGTGCTCCCGCACGCCCAAGCCGTGGGCCTCGGCGCGCTCGTCGCCCTCGGCATTTTCGTCAAAATCGGGATGACCGCCCTCGAGTCCAGGATCGACACGAAAATCGCCGAAGAACTGCGGCCCTCCCGCGGATCCGTGGCCGAGGAGCATGTCGGCGAAGTGCTCGACGAAATCGGCGACGAGCACCTCATCGTCCACGACATTCACTGCCCGCACGGCCGGATCGATCACCTCATCTTCAGCAAGAGCTACGGCGTCTTCCTCGTCGAATCGATGGCCCACAGCGGCCGCGTCGAGGTGATCCATTCGAGGATCCGCATCAATGGCAAACTTCCCGAAACCGACTTTGTGGTTCAAGCCCTCCGGAATACCAGTTGGCTGGTCGACGAATTGGAAAGAATCGCCGGCGTTCGCACCCGCGTGAGTTCGCTCGTCGTCTTTACCAATGCCTTTGTCGTCACCAGCCGCTCCATCAAGGGAGTGACCGTGACGAACAAGAAGTTCCTTTTATCGAACATCCAGCGCCTCGGAAAACCGCTCGCCCCCGAGATTTGGACGGCCCGGGAAAAAATTGCCGGCGTTCTGGGCGAAGCCCAGTTGGCCACAGCGGCGTAATCGAGGGGAGCGGCGACGTCCAAATCGCCGAAGACGCGCTCCGCTGCGATGCGAACGTGAGGAATTTCCGTCAGCAGCGCGCCGCCTATTGAAGGCTGCCCAATAGGGTAACACGCTCACAGCCCGGAGGGCTGCCGGAACGTAGCCCCGGATAACATCCGGGGACCAGGCTGAGCAAACCGCCCGTCCGGCCCGGATCATTCACCCCGGAGAGGTGGCGGACCGCAGGCCCTTGGAGCAGTTTAAATTGAGCTGTAGCCGAAACGAGTGGTGTGAGGTTTGGGTGGATGCCGATCTCCGAGCGGCATGAGAAAACCTGCCACGCCGGAGGCGTCCATCCATCGGCCCAGAAGTAGGGCGCGTGGCGCGTTGTTTTTCTCATCGCGCCCGGAGGTCGCGATCCACCTCAATTCCGCACCTCTTTCACGATCCCTATCTTTTCGAACGCGGCTACCGCTTAATTTAAAATGCCCTGGTATCCACCCCCAGGTTACATCCGTTGGGGCACTCGAGTGAGAACCCGCCCAATCGGAGCGCGACAGCGTTTTGGAGTGTGGCGGTGTTCTGCCGCTTTCGGAAAGGGTGAGGTGGCGGAAGGCTGGGGCAGACCCGAAGACAATCCCAAAGCGGCGGAACACCGCCACACTCCAAAACGCTGCCGCGCTCCGGTTGAGTACAAAGTATCTCATCCTCCCATCGCCGGCCTTTGCCGCATCGCTTCCCTTCAAAAAAAATCGGGAGGGCGGTACTTCGGCCGGGCGGCGACTCTCAGGTCGCCATCGCCCAGCGGAAGTTCCGCCCTCCCGGAACCACCAACAATGAAATCGGTGCGCGCTTAGTAGTTGATGGAAGGCGAGGTCCGCGTTCCATACTTCTGCGGGTCGATGCTCAGCGCGTAGTAGATGCGCTCAGCCGCGTTCTTGTAGTCGAACTCCTCGGGGTTGCCGAGGCCCGGCGCGTAGGTCGAGCCGGCTGCTGCGCTCAGGGCGCTGCTGGCGTCGACATCAAATTCGTAAATCACATTGCCCGAACCGCCCTTGCTCATGTCCTCTTTTTCCGAGGCCACATAATGGCCGTCCAGGTCGGTAATCCGCACGTGGATTTTCAAGGCCGACCGGCCCACGCCGAAAGGCCCCACTGGCGACCCCCGCCACGTCTGGCTGCCGGCACTCGCGTATTCAATATTGCTTTCCACCAGCCAGCCCGTCGTGGGGACGTCGTCGTCGGCCACCACCATCGCGGGTGCCAGCTTCTCCATCTCTTCCTTGATGGCCTTCGACAGAGCAGCCGGAGCCAGCGAACGCCGGATCTTGTGTTCGCCGATGCTGTCGCCATGATGCCCGTGGAAATGCGCGTCATCCGCGATATAAGACCGCACGTAAATGGCCTTCGGGTTATGAGCGCCGCTGGCTATGTCGGTATGTTTGATAACGGCTCCCGCACAGCCCGAAAGGACAATGGCGGCACCGAAAAGTAGGAGGGTATTTCGCATATTTGGCAAAGGTTCCCTCATCAGGATGCATATTCCGTGCCCAATAGATCGAAGTCGTCCCACAGAGCGCGAGGGGCCTCTTTTTCTGACTCTCACTCTTATTCTTTTTCCCGCGTCTTAGGACCGGGGATTGAGAAAAAGATGAAGACCAAGCCCCTGGCCCCCGCCTACTGCCCCGGCAGGGAAATCCCCCGGATCTTCCTAAACAGAGACACCGCATAGGTATCCGTCATCCCTGAGACAAAATCGATCATCCGTAAGAGCCGCTGGTAGGGATTGGAGTCAGGGTCCCGCCCGGGCCCGAGCGATTGCTCCGGAACCAGTCGCAGGAGTTTGCGGCTTCGCGGGCTGGCATGTTTACCCCGGCGCGCCACATCGCTCACGGCGCTCACAAAATCGTCGAGCAGCCCGCCCAACACCGAAAAACCCGCAGCCTCAATCTCCACGCCGCGGGTCGTCGCGTAGATCGTCTCCACGGAGCGGCGCTTGATCGTCTCCAACTCCTCTCCAGCCGCGATGTGATCGATCAGCGCTCCGTCAAACTCTCCCCCGAGGATGGCCGCTTCCTTCGCCAGGAAAAGATCCGCGGTCTGCTGCACGGCCGCGCCGATCGCGATCGCCCGCAAAAATTCGATCCGCTCCTTGCGCTCACGCATCGCCTCCGCCCGCTCGCGCAAAGCTGGATCACCGATCACCGTCAAAAACCGATCGCGCACCTCTTCATAGTCCAGAAAGCCGAGCCGGAAACCGTCCTCGAAATCCACCAACCGGTAGCAAATGTCATCCGCAGCTTCCACCAGGAAGGCGAGCGGATGCCGCGCCCACCAGGCATGGAGCGGCGAACGTCGTATCAGATCGCAGCGCGCCGCCACTTCGGTAAAGAACTCCCGTTCGCTCTGGAAAAAGCCGTACTTTTTCGTGCTCGCGCCTTCATGGATTCGCGCCTTGTCCGGCACCAGCGCCTCCAGCGGATATTTCGTAAAGGCGCCGAGAGTCGCACAGGTCAGCCGCAGCCCCGGGTTGTCCGGCATCTGCAATCGCGTAATCAGCCGGAATCCTTGCGCATTGCCCTCGAAGCGCGCCAGATCCTCCTGCTCATTCTTTTTCAACATCGTGCGCGCGTCCTGGGCCACCTTCGAATTCTCAAACCACACCCGGATGGCGTCTTCGCCCGAATGTCCGAACGGCGGATTGCCCAGGTCATGCGCCAGCGCCGCCGCGGAAACGACCGCCCCGAAATCCGAGGCATGAAAGCCGGGCAATTCTCCGCGCTCGCAAATCGCCGTACCGACGATCGTCCCGAGCGACCGGGCCACGCTCGCCACCTCCAGGCTGTGCGTCAGCCGGGTGCGCACATAATCATTGTCGGCCAGCGGAAAGACCTGCGTCTTGTCCTGCAACCGGCGAAAGGCCGAACTGAAAACGATCCGGTCCCAGTCGCGCTGAAAGGGTGAACGTTGCGGTTCCGAGCCGGCGGCGCGTTTGCTGCCGAGGCGATCGGCACTGAGAAGCTTGGGCCATTGCATGTTCATGGCTGCTTCGTCGCCGTGCGTTGGAGGAAAAACTGGAAGATGACTTCCACCAGTAGCAGAAATACTCCGGCCAGCACGAACCAATGGAAGATCGGCTTGCCGAGAATCAGGTTTTGGAAATCGTCGCGGCCTTGCACGAAGAAGCCCGTCTGCCCTTTTTCGCTCAGTTGCTCGGGCAGCAGGGCCCGGTCGATCGGTCGCAGATCGCTTTCGTCAGGAGGTGGGTTCACGGCATAGGAATGCAGCAGTTTGCTTCCGCGTATGCTATAAAATCCCAATTCTTCCGGCGTGAAAGCGATTCCGACGCGCTCGCCCAGCGCTTCCGCCTTGAAATCGAGCACCTCGCCCGATGGTTTCCGCAAAGGATTGGCCGCCAGTTCGCGTTTCCAGACTTCGTCGCTCACCGTCTCGCCGACGATCGACGAGGTCGGCAGCGGTTCGTCGCTCGTCAGGTTCTTCACGATCTCCTGCATCCACGCCGGGAAAATGCGTTGCCGCGCCAGGTTACTCGAAAATTCGCTCACCGAAAAATTCAGGAAGAGCATCGTCCCCAGCCCATGATTGAAGCTGGCCATCGCCGGGGTGTCATCCGCGTAAGTCAGCAACACGTTCCCCGTCCCCGTCGCCGCGGTGTCGTAGATATCGTAGAACTCCAGCAAGGCGAGATTCTGCCGGTTCGGCCCGCGAAAGAGCCGGAGAAACTTCGATTTGAAATCCCCGCGAATGATCTGCTGCGCCCCCGTGCCGACATTCTTCGCCACCCGCCGCGCGCCCAGCTTGAGCGGGAACGGCCCGGCCGCCGCGGCGCGCTCCAGCGCCGCGAGATTGGCGGCATCATTCTCGCCGTCGAGAAAGTAAGTGATGCCGCCCCCGTGAAACACGAAATCCGCGAGCAGTTTGGCCGTGGCATCATCGAGCTTTCCCGCGCGGGTGAAGAACACCTTCCGCACCGCCGCCAGTCGTGCCGCGTTCAGTCCCGCCGCCGAGACCTGCTCCGGCAACAGCGAGCCCGCGGAATTCTCATACGGATTCAACGCCGTTTTCAAAAACAGCACCGCATCATGCTCCGGGTCCGGCGAATCGGACACAATGAGAATACCCTCCTTTTCCATCACCGGAATCGTCAGATAATAGCGGTCGTCGAGGGCCAGATCGTCCGGGGCAATGCTGATCTCGCATTGGTGCAAACCGGGCGCGCCGGGCGCCACCGGCAGATCCACCTTCGCCGTGCTCCACGGCGCCACCGAGACTTCCTTCTCGAAACTCGTCCGCCCGTCGAGCACCACCCGCACCGGTTCCTGCATCGGCTCATCACGAAAATTGCCCACTTCGATCTCCAGCGTCACCGTGTCCCCGGCCAGCACCTGCGATTGACTGAGCGTCGCCCCGAGGATCGCCCGATTGTCGTGACTCGGCCCGGCGCAATCGACGAAGAACAATCGCACATTCGGCGGCAGCGCCGTGAAATCCACGTTCGCCCAGTTTCGCCGCTCGAAGTTCGATAAGTAATAGATTTCCGGCCGGCTCGTCGCCTGCGCCAGCAGCCGCGCGGCCGCGCCATTCGCCTGGCTGAAATTGGCGCGGCCGTAAGCCGGCTTGATCGCCGCCAGATACTGCCGCGCCTCCGCCAGGTTGTGCGACAACTCAAAGAAACACGACTGCGCCGCCTGTCCCGCGGTGATGATGTTCACGCTGTCTTCGGCCCCGAGCGTCGCCAGGATTTTTTCCGCTTCATTCTCCGCGCGCTGCCGGCTGCTCAATCCACCGCCCTTGTGCTCCATCCCCAGCGAATGATCGATCACGATGAGCACCGCTCGCGCCGCCCGCTGATCCGCCGTCGAATCAAACCGCCGCAGCAACGGTTTCAAAAAGGCCAGCAACAGCAGGATGACAAACGCCGTGCGCAAGAGCAGCAGCAGCAGGTGCCGCCAGCGAAAAACCCGCGAACGCTGCGCAATCGTCTCCCGAATGTGTTTCACCGACGAAAATTCAAACAGCCGCGGAAACCGGAGATTCAGCAGGTGAATGAGCAGCGGCAACCCCGCGAGGAGGACGAGCCCAGGAAGGAGTGCACCGTTCAGAAAGTTCATCGATTATTCTCGTTCCCAAGTTGCACTTGGGAACGCACTTTGGAGCGAAGTTTCACTTCGCACGGCGGGGGTGTCTGCGGGCAGGTGTTCATCGATTCCTCTCATTCTTCCCGCGAAACCCCAGATACGCCTCGATCGCATCCAGGTACGGCCGCCGCGTATCCACCAACCGATGCTGAATCTGCCGCAAATCCGCCTCCCGTGCGAGGTCATCGATCAGCCGTTGCATGTTCGCCTGGTAACTCGCGCGAATCTCCTCCGGATCTACTTGCACCGTCTCCGCCGTTTCCAAGTCGACAAACTTCGCCGCATTGAACGCCGGCAGATTCAACTCATCCGGATCCACAATCTGCAGCAGCAGGATTTCAAATTTCCGATGCACGAACTGGGAGAGCGCATCAAACAGCGCCCCCGTATCATCCAGAAAATCCGACAGGATCACAATTCGCCCGCGTTTCTTGAACAGCGCCGTGCACTCCTGCACCGCACCCGCAATCCCCGTGCTCAACGCCGGACGGACGCGCTCGAGCTCCGTCACCATCCGGTGCAGATGCCGCCGCGTCCCACCGGGCGCGAGGTAACTCGTCACCTTCTGCGCGAACAGCGCCAGCGCCGCTTTGTCATTCTGCGACATCATCAGATAGGCCAGTGCCGCGGCGATTTTCGCTGCGAGGAAAAATTTCGATTGCCGCTTGTCTCCCGCATAACGCATCGACCCGCTCGTATCGAGCATCAGGTAGACCGTCATGTCCGTCTCCTCCTCGAACTGCCGCAGATACAGCCGCCGCGTCCGGCCATAGACCCGCCAGTCGAGCCGCGCGATTTCATCCCCCGGCGTGTATTCCTTGTAATCCGCAAACTCCGCCGCCGAGCCCCGATACGGCGACTTGTGTTTCCCGGCAAAGTATCCCTCCACGATCGCCTTCGCGAAGACCAGCAAGTTCTCAAACCGCTCCAGTTCCTGCAGATTCAGCAGCAGTGGCGGCGGCTCCTGCCGTTGCCTTTTCCGCAATTGCAGCAAGCTGGTCGCCGCCGCGCTCACGGCGGGAACCTTCGGCGCCGGTGGAATTGGAGGGGGCGACGACATTGCCAAACCTACCGGTAGTTCGTCCGTCTCTCCACGCTGGTTTTCCGTTCCCTGCGCAGTGGCGCCAATGCCAAAAACTCTCCGCAAACAGCGTCGGCTGGTTCGGAGCGCGACAGTGTTTTGGAGTGCGGCGCTGCTGCGCCGCTTTCGGAATGTCTGCGGGCATGCATCCCAGCCGGCATCAGATGGCTTCCGGTTGCGGCGCGCATCAATAGTTCTTCTCCTGCACCTGCCCCAGCAGCTCCGTAATGATGTCCCGCGACTTCTTCCCCGCTCCTGTCGCGCGATAGTTCGTGATCACCCGATGCTGCAGCACCGGCAGCGCCACCTCCCGCACGTCCGAAGTTTCCGCGGCAATTTTGCCCGAGAGCAAAGCCAGCGCCTTCGCTCCGAGAATGAGATACTGCGAGGCCCGCGGCCCAGCGCCCCATTCCACGAAATCGCGCGTGATCTGCGGCGCCTGCACATTGCTCGGCCGCGTCGCCGCCGCCAGTCGCACCGCGTAGTCGATCACGTGATCGCTCACCGGCGCCGCCAGCACCAGTTGTTGCGCCGCCAGGATTTGCTCGAGTTGCACCACCGCCTCCAGTTTCTCCGCGACCCGCAGCGTCGTCCGGCGCACGACTTCCATCTCCTCGTCGTGCGAAGGATAATCGAGATTCAGCGAAAACATGAACCGGTCGAGTTGCGCCTCCGGCAGGGGATAAGTCCCCTCCTGTTCAATCGGGTTCTGCGTCGCCACCACGAGAAACGGATCGGGCAACGCCCGCGTCGCCCCGGCAATCGTCACCTTGTGCTCCTGCATCGCTTCGAGCAGCGCGGACTGCGTTTTCGGCGGCGTGCGATTTACTTCATCGGCCAGCAGCAGATTCGCAAAAATCGGCCCGGCGAAATATTCAAACTCCAGCTTGCGATCGCGCTCCTGCAAAAGCTCCGAGCCGATGATGTCGCTCGGCATGAGATCGGGCGTGAACTGGATCCGTTTGAAAGTCAGCGTCAACGTCTCCGCCAGGCTGCGCACGAGCAAGGTTTTCGCCAGCCCCGGCACACCGATCAACAAGCAATGCCCGCGGGCAAACAGGCTGACCAGCAACAGCCGAATGATCGTCTCCTGGCCCACCATGATCTTGCCGAGTTCCGCCGTGATGCGCGCATACACGTCCTTCACAGCCTGCGGGGATATGTCGGTCATAAAAAATGTTCTGCGCCGCGGACGCTAGCCGACTGCGGTTTCCTTGCCAATGGCCTTTCGCTCGAACTCAGCCGCGCCAACCCGGAGAATCTCCGCACGCCGCGTGACATACCCGGAGCGCGCCGGCGTTTTGGAGTGCGCCAGTGCTCTGGCGCTGTGGAAAGGGCAACGCGGCGGAACGCTGGCGCAGCCTCACAGACTCTCCAAAATCGCCAGCCCCACGGTGACCGTCCCCGAGTTAGCTCCGCCAAAAGCGCCGCGCGAGACGCCTCCCCATCACCGTTTGGTGACGATGGGGGCCGCGGGCTGCTCGATGGCACCCACATAATCCCCAAGGATGTGCTCGGCCTCGTGCAACTGGATATCTTCACTCGGCTTGGAGCTCTCCGAATCGCTCGCATCGTCCTGCGATTCGTCCGGCGTAGCCTGAGCCTTTTGGGGATCCATGGCCGGCGGCAGACCGGGCGTCGACGCACCTTTCACGGTGATCTCGTAAACCGGCGGGCTGGGTTTTTGGTGAGCGGTGCGCTCGGCATCGCGCGACTTGGTCCGCGCCTTGGCGTCATCCTGTTCCTGCCGGCGTTCGGCCTCATTCAGCGAGACCGATTTGTCGTTCTCGTCGGCCTTGGCGCGTTGCAAATCCTCACGCAACCAGCCGAACTCGCGACTGTCCGTCACGCGGCTTTCCGAAGCGGTCTTCAGCCGGGCCACGTAGGGCTTCACGAGGTCGAAGTGGTCGTAGAGCGCCGGAGCCACCGTGTCCCAAGGCATGGGGTTTTTCATCCCGCTCTCGCCGATTTCCGGCATATCCGTGGCCGATGGCAGCACGATGTCCGCGTGCACCCCGCGCAGTTGTGTCGACTGACCGCTCGGACGGTAAAATTTGCTGATCGTCACTTTCAAGGCGCCGGGATCGGCCGTCGGGACGACGCCGCTCTTCTGCATGATGTCGCCGAGCGAAAGCATCGTCTGGACGGTTCCTTTCCCGAACGTGGAAGTGTCCCCCACGATCAAGGCCCGGCCGTAATCCTGGAGCGCACCGGCCACGATTTCCGAAGCGGAAGCCGTGAGGCGGCTCGTCAAAACGATGAGCGGCCCATCGTAGAGAGTGCGGCCGCCACGATCATCCCCCACATCGACATGACCACTCAGGTCCCTCGTCTGCACCACCGGTCCGGAGGAAATGAAAAGGCCGGTCAGGCTGATCGCCTCTTCCAGCGATCCACCTCCGTTGCGCCGCAAATCCAGAATGAGCCCCTGCACCCCTTCCGCCTTGAGCTTTTTGATCAGCTTGGTGACGTCGGCGGTTGCCGAAGGAGTGTGGCGATCCTCGCTGGCGTAGAAGCCGGGCAGGTCGATCACTCCCATCCGCATCGCTTTCCCATTGATTGGGAAATCGACGATCCGCGCCTTGGCCCGTTCTTCTTCGAGATGGATTTCGTCCCGCTGGATGGTGATCGATTTGCGGGCGCCGGCCTGCGCCAGAGCCGGGATAATGGCCAGGGTGACGTCCGTCCCTTTGGGCCCGCGAATCAAGTCCACCGCCTGCGGAAGAGGCAGATCGACGATGTCCACCATGTCTTTTCCATGGTTCTGGCTCACCCCCACGATGCGATCGCCGACCTTCAGTTTGCCGCTCAAAGCCGCCGGACCACCCGGAACCAGGTCGCGAATCTTGCAATACCCATCATCCTCTTGGAGCGTGGCGCCGATCCCGGCGAGCGAAAGCTTCATCACCGTATTGAAACTGGCGAGCTGTTCGCGGTCCATGTAGTCCGAATGCGGATCGTAGACGTGGGCCAGGGCGTTCAGGTACATCTCCAGCACGGTGTCGGAGTTGAAATTCTTGAACGTTTTCTCCTGGCTCTCGTAGCGGTGGCCGAGCGTCTTGACGATCTCCGCCGGGGCCTTGCCGGCGAGTTTCTCCTGCAAGTATTCCGCACGCAACCGCTCGCGCCAGAGGGCTTCGGCCTCCGTGGCGTCCTGCGGGCGGGTCGCATTTTCGCGGTCGACGGACAACCGATCATGTCCGGTGAAATCGAAGTCGTCGCTGGCCAGCTCCTTTTTCACATATTTCGCCCGCTGGTCGACCCGCTGGAGAAAGCGGGCAAAAACGGCGTGCGCCGGGTGGGTGTCGCCCTGAAGCCGCATGGCCGCCCCGAGGTGCGGGTAGGCGCGGTGAAACTCGGCAACATCGCTTTGGAAAAAGACTTCCCGGGTTCCGTCCAGCGAGTCGAAGTAACGATCGAGGAATTTCGACGCCAGGGCGTCATCGAGACGCTCGTGGGCGAATTGCGTCTGCTCCAGCAATTGCGTCGTCAGTTGCGTGACTTTTCCTTCGGCAGTAGTGGCATCCAGCCGGATCGCCGGCCGGAGGCACCACGCCGAGGCCACCGTAATGAGGGCAAATCCGATGGCAGACACGGCGGCGCGGGTTTTGTTGAGGGGCTTCATAGTCATGATGGAAAATTGGGGAACACCGCCGCCGGCGAATTGATCTTCAGCAAATCACGCGGTTGCCGCCAATTTACCGGGCTTGGAAAGCCTTTGAAGAGTTGCAGGTTCATGCGCGTTGACGCTCCCCGCCAGGGGGCGGACGAACGACATGGCGCATATGGTCGCGCAGAATTCAGGCGGTGCAACTGCGGGCAATCGGGACCCGCGTAAATTGGCATAGATTTATCCCTTTTGACCGCACCGGAGCCTTTCAGTTCAGAAAAAGTTGACTCCGCGGGAATCGGTCCGACCGTTTTCCATGGAATTCCCCATTCCTGTGCCCGGCAGACTCCTGCCGCCGAGCACGGCCTTGTATTCAAAAACAGAATTATGAGCACTCCTACCATGCCAGCCAGCGCGCTGGACCAACTCACCCCGAACGTGCGGCGGTTTCTTTCGGGGTCCAAACAATTACTCATCGACGGCGAATGGATGGACGCCGCCTCAGGCAAGACATTCAGCGTTTTCGATCCCGCCACCGGCGAGACCATCGCGCAAGTCGCCGAGGGCGAAGCCGAAGATATCAACCACGCCGTGGCGGCCGCCCGCCACTCCTTCGACAAAGGCACCTGGCGCAATCTCATGCCCACGGAACGCGGCCGGATTCTCTGGCACATCGGCGACATGATCCTCGATCACCTCGACGAATTCGCCCAGCTCGAGGCCCTGGACAACGGCAAACCCGTCGGCGTGGCCCGGGTGGCCGACGTCCCCCTGGCTGCGGATATGTTCCACTACATGGCGGGCTGGGCCACAAAGATCGAGGGCAATACCATCCCGATCAGCGTGCCCTACGCTCCCGGCGCGAAGTATTTTGCTTACACGCTCCGCGAACCCATCGGCGTCGTCGGGCAGATCATCCCGTGGAATTTTCCCTTGCTCATGGCCGCGTGGAAACTCGGGCCGGCCCTGGCCGCCGGGAATTCCGTGGTCCTCAAACCGGCCGAACAAACCCCGCTTTCGGCGCTGCTCCTCGGCGAACTCCTCATGCAAGCCGGTGTTCCCGAAGGCGTGGTCAACATCGTCACCGGCTTCGGTGAAACGGCCGGCGCCGCCCTCGCTGGTCATCCGGATGTCGACAAAGTGGCCTTCACCGGATCGACCGAAGTGGGCAAAATGATCGTCAAGGCGGCGGCGGGGAACTTGAAAAAAGTCACCCTGGAATTGGGCGGAAAATCGCCGGCCATCGTTTTCGGAGATGCGCCGGATCTGAATGCCGCCATCGAAGGCGCCGCCAATGCCATCTTCTTCAATCATGGCCAATGTTGCTGCGCCGGCTCCCGGCTCTACGCCGAACGCGAAATCTTTGATCGCGTGCTCGAAGGCATCGAAACCCGGGCCAAAAATATCCGGCTCGGCCCCGGCTTGAGTTCCGGCACGGAAATGGGCCCGCTGGTCTCGGAAGAGCAGTTCAACCGCGTCAGCGGCTATATTAAATCAGGCCTTGAACAGGGCGCCCACGCCACCACCGGCGACCAGCAACCGAATGAACACGGCTACTTTGTGAAACCGACCGTGTTCACCGATACCAAGCCCAGCATGAAGATCGTGCGCGAGGAAATCTTCGGCCCAGTCGTGGTCGCGGAACCGTTCGCGGACTTCGATGAAGTCATCGAGCAAGCCAACGATACCGATTACGGCCTGGCCGCCAGCGTGTGGACAAAAGACATCTCCAAGGCCCACCGCGCCGCCGCCGCGCTCCGCGCCGGCACCGTGTGGGTCAACTGCCACAACGTCTTCGACGCCGCCATGCCCTTCGGAGGGTACAAGCAATCCGGCTGGGGCCGCGAAATGGGCCACGCCGCCCTCGAACTCTATACCGAAAGCAAAGCCGTCTGCGTCGCGATGTGACTGAGTGACATTGCACGCTCACCCGAGTCGATAGCCTCCGAAAAAATGCGGTCCCGCGAAAGCGGGACCGCTTCACGTACCGGAACAGAACTCGAAAGAGAATCCGCTCAACCGAAGCGCGCCAGCGTTTTGGAGCAACGGTGTTGGTGGTCAAGGGGTGAATTGGGGTAATTGTTGGAAGGAGGAGGAAGGATTAAGAAGTGGTGGAAGGGGTGGGTGGTTGGAGGAGTTTGGCGAGGGTGGAGTTCATGAA
>DASYAY010000066.1:0-28989 GCA_036501065.1 Chthoniobacter sp.
GCGTTCTCCGGCCCAACATAATCTTCCAAACTTTCCGGCAACAGCATCGCTTGCTTTCGGTCGGTTCCCTGAATGTAGGACATCTTGCTCTTCTTCAACCCGCCAACCCTCGGGAGCCAAGGGCTTTTCACACAGTCTCTCTATTTGGGCACGCCATTGGGAGCGAGATTCCATCTCGCAGGCGGGGGTGTCTGCGGGCGTGCACCGTGGGCCTTCACCCGGAGACACACCCTCCGCGCGCAAGGGAGTTGCGCCACACGCGCGGGGTGATTGGCGTCGCGGCTCCGACCTGCTAGGAATGCCGACCCCGATGAAACTTGCAGTACTCAACCCCGGCGGACGTGACCCCCGGCACGAATTTCCCAACGGCGCCGGCGCGCCCAATGACAGCATCCTCCCGCCCGTCGGCGCTTGCGGTTTTGCCGCATGCACGAGCGGCGGCTTTTACCGCAAGGACCAGGAGATTCCAGCGGAACTGAAACATGTGCTGGTGCTCTTGGGGGACAACTTGAAAGCCTTCCGCCAGGTGTTCGTCGAACTTCGCAGCCTGGGCAAGACGATCGCCATCGCGTGGAGAGATCCGGCCCCCTCCTATATCGCCGAACAATTGGCGAAGCCTGATAAATTCAAGCTCTTCCAGGAAATCTGTCAACGCGCCGACGGCGCCATCGCGACCACGCCGGACCTCGTCGGATTCTTTACCGCAGCCGGGGCACGCCACACGGAGTTCATTCCCACGCCCTGGCCCATCGACGATGACCGCTGGAACTTTGGCATCCCGGTCGAGGAACGCCGCGGCATCTATGTGGGCACCTTCGAATTTCGCGCTCCGCTACAGAACCACCTGTCCGCCTTGCTCGCATTGCGGCAACTCGCGGCCTCGATGTACGAACGCGTCACCCTCCTCAACACCGAGGGCCGGCGTGGCCGCGAATTCGTCAAACTGCTCGGCTACGACGAGCAATTGCTCAAAGTCGTCGACCTGCCCTGCCCACCCCACCGGAACTATCTGAAGATGTCCTATTCAGCGTTTCATTTGTCTTTACTTGCAAAACACAAGTTAGTCTGGCAGCTCGACGGGACCGGCAGCTTCGGCCAGATCGCCGGCGACGCGCTGCTCGCGCGTGTGCCGTGTGTCGGCGGCGTGGGCACGACGGAGCGAATCGTCTATCCTGAACTCTGCGCACACGGCCGCGAAACAGAACAGCTTTTCGATCTTGCGGCGCGACTTCTCGAGCATCCCCATGATTGCGAAGCGGTCATGGAACGCGCCGTCACCGCGGCGCGCGACAAACTTTCCTTCACCGCAGTGGCACAACGCCTGGAGACATTCTTCAAAAGAATTGCGCGCTAACTCCAATGAGTTTTGCGGAACTCCAATGAGCTTCACGGAACTCGAATGAGTTTCACACCATTCGAATAACTTCGCGCAACTCGCGTCGTATACTGGTGTTCCCGATTTGCACTCTTCGCTCCGAAAACTTTTTGAATTTGTCGATTGACTAGCTAAGGATTCGGACTTATCAACGATTACCTTTCAAAACACATGAAGTTATCAAACACATATCCGCAACCGAGCTCGCAGGCGACCGCCTGGGCGCGTTGCGCGGGTATGTGCCTGAATGCTGGAGGGAACCTATTTACCTCCGACATTCAGGAAACCAAAGCGCAGCCGAGTGTGACGAGTTACGTCACCATACTCGCGGGCCATGAACCCCGTAATAATTCAACCAAGGAGGCCGGCAGGTAGTTCACGATCTAACCCTAGATCATCGATTTTCGAGAACCCTGCTCGCCCGCAAAGCCAGCAGGGTTCTTCGTTTTCCGGAAGTCTTCCAATTTTCATTGCGATTAAACGTCGCATCTAAACCCCAAGTAAACCGAACTGATCGAACATCACTTTTAATCCACTACGTGGGCGATAAAAACCCCGCCGCCAGCGGCAACTGACGACGGGGTGGAACGCCCGGCGCGAAGCGCCCACTCCCAATGTCGCGGAGCGGATGCTGCATGCCGCCGGAGCGGCAATCGGTCACCAAGCCAGATAGTCTCCCGTAGAAAGAGGCCTTCGTGAGTTAGCAACCGTCGTAACGGTGGCAGCGCATGAAGTCACTGTCAAGTCAGCCAATCTTACAATGGCTGACTAAGGGCCCCGTCTTGTCTTGTTACCCGAATCCTCGCCCCTGGCTTTTCCAGTCCAGAGGCTTCGCATGTCCTAGCGGCATGCACCGGGAGGTGTGCCTGAAACACCGAAAGAACCGCCGTGAAAGATCCTGCGGGTGCGTCCTAGAGATAGGAGGCAGCGGTGTTTGTTCTTTTTGTCGTATAACATGCGGCGCGGGTGCTCACATATAATGCACCCGCGCCGCTCATTCGCGGCTATCGTCCAGAAGCAGGATCCCTGAACGCCATTCAGGAGACGCCGGTGCAAATCCGGCTGACCGCTCCAATTTTCAAATCCCACAACTTTAAAACACACAACGTGTGCGGCGGGCGCCAGCTGGCGCAGCTTGGTCTCCAAAACCTCGCAAGCTCGGGGCAGCACCGGGACGCCGTGCCACTTTTCATGGGCCGGGAGCAAGAGCTCTAGGATGTCTTGCAAACAACCTCTGCTCGGAGCGTTACCGAGCCGGTCCACCAATTTTCAAAACAGGGGCGCCTTTGGCCGTCGGCAGGCGCCCAAACACTTTCAAACCGGGGAAGGTTCAGAACCCAGGAAGTCTCATAAGCTTCCTTATCGTGGTGCAATTGCCGCTCCGGCGGCATGCAGTGACCGCTCCGCGGCAGCCATTCGACACTACCGCGTCACGCGTTCCACGTCCCCGAACCAATTCTTGGGTTGGTAGCCGCGTAAAGATCGCGAGCCGCCGATAAAGCGGATGTCCAGCCGGACCAGCGTCGGTGCATTACCGACACAACCCTTCCTTTATCACGCGTCAGTCGGGTAGCAGCGATCCCAGGAGCCTGTAAAACTCCCACACCGGAAACATCGCCAGTGCAAGTCTGGCCTGACGCACCACCTTTGGATATGAGTCTGAACAGCATCAGTCCTCGTCTGTCGAACGAGGGGAAGCGGGGGCAGCACCCGCCATATCCGCCACTTTCTTCCCGGTGTCACTGGAGGAGCTCCAGCCGTGTTTCATAAGCACGCACACGTCAGTGCGATTCTGATCGCCGGGACTATTCTTCGCTGCTGTGGCTCGAGTAGAAAGGCGGTGGTCTTCTAAACCACACCATGCGGGTGCGAATCCTGCCAGCAGCACGTGGATGGCTAACCGGGCAAGCGCACCGGGCTCGTCTCGAAAACGAAGCGACCCTGCAACACGGGTTGGCGTGCAAGTCGTCAGCCATCCGCCACTTTCCGTTCCTGTGGTGAAGGAGAATCATACGTCTCTGCGAAGGACGAGCCCCGAGTGCGAATCTCGGCAGGAACACCATTTTCAAAAACGCGCACGAGCCAGCTAGCGACGGCGCTTGCTTCGGAGGCAAGAGCGGCGATTCCCTGGTGCGCGACCATTTTCAATCGGGATGTAGCCTAGTATTTCAGGCGCTCGCCCTGGGAGCGAGACCACGCAGGTGCAAATCCTGTCATCCCGACCACTTTCAAAGACCAGCGAATGCACGGAGTGTGCAGGTTGCCTGTTAAGCAATCCGAGCTTGGTGCGACTCCAAGCGCTGGTGCCACTTTTCATGAACCATTAACTCAGTCCAGCAGAGTAACCGCCTTTTAAGCGGCAAGTCCCCGGAGCGAAGCCGGGATGGTTCACCATTTTCTTCCACGCCCCGTTGCCTCAGCAGCCACAGGACTCCTCTCGTAAAGGAGTAATCGTCGGTGCGATTCCGACACGGGGCTCCAATTTTTTCCGCGTTTCACGTGATCTCGGGAGTTACCTAGCGCGGAACCCATCCTGGACAGTCAACCGGCGAAGCGCCGGAACCCGTTGGAAACGGGCTTGTGCGCCGCTGGCGTATGGGGTGCAAGTCCTCGGCTGTCCGCCAACCTCTTATGGTGCCTGTGATGTAACAGCAGCATCTCTCCCTGTGAAGGAGATCGCACGAGGGCAGCACTCGTCAGGCACCCCACTTTACACATCGCTGAACGCAAACAGCATTGCGTCCGGTCCTTCAAATCGGAACAAGTGGGGGCAGCACCCACCAGCGATGCCATCTTTCGATAACGGCTTCGCCGTAACATCCAACACCCAACATTCAACGTCCAACATCCAATTGGTCCACTACGACACACCCGCTCGAGGCATAGGTGACCTTTGGAAGTAATCACTTCTGAGAAACTGTCGCGCGCCAGACCGGTTTCAGATTTCGGATTCGGCTCCGCCGGAATAACATTGGATGTTGGACGTTGAATGTTGAGTGTTGGATGTTCGGCGAAGCCGCTCTGCCCTCATCTTCCATGAGTAGGAAAGCGGATTCTCAATCCGAAAAACCGTGTGCGAGTCACGGTGAGGGTGCCACTTTTTAAGTCCCGCTGGTGTAATAGACAGCACGGTCGTCTTCGGAACCTCAAGTCAGGGTGCAATTCCTTGGCGGGACACCATTTCTATCCGCCCGTCCGGCCCGGACTATCCGGCCGCCCGGCGCGGACCCTCCTGTAGCTCATGTTAGCAGAGCACCCGCCTGATAAGCGGGAGGTACTTGGGGCAGCACCAAGCGGGAGGACCATTTCATCGCTGTTTAGCTCATGCCGTAGAGCCGCCGTCCGAAGAACGGAATAACCGGATGCAAACGCCGGAACAGCGACCACGCGCCACTAGCATAGAAGCAATGCACTGCGCTTCCAACGCAGACAAGTCGGGGCAGTACCGACGCGGCGCTCCACTTTTCTATGGATTCGTCACCTTAGCAGCCAGAGGCCGGGCCTCTTAAGCCCGAGATGCGCGAGCATCAACCGTGGGTGCAACTCCCACCGAATCCTCCACTTTTCGATCTGTCACCTCAGTAGCGAGAGGCGCGGCCCTTTAAGCCGCTTGCGGGTAATCATTCCCCTCATCGTGGGTGCAACTCCCACCAGATCGACGAACGTTTTTGCCTGCGTATTCCAAGAGCAGAGAAACGGCGTTGAGAAGGCCGACAGTTCCGCGGTTTGGAGTGGCGCTTCGCGCTTGGCGGTCGCCGCAGGCACCATTGGGGGATTAGCTCAAAAGTAGAGCAGCCGGCTTACATCCGGCGGACGAGGGCGCGATACCTTCATCCCCTACCATTTTACCCCTTGTATGCCATCAGCGAGCAAACTGCCTCAGAAGCAGTTGGACTGGGTGCAATGCCCAGCGAGGGGACCATCTTTTCACTCCCGTAGCCCAAGGCAGAGGCAGCGGATTTAAACCCCGTTCAGTGTCGGTGCGAATCCGACCGGGAGTAACATCGCGGCGTAGGCCATGAGCGAGCCGCACGGCTCAAAACCGTGTGTATGCGGTTGCAACCACCGCCGCTGCGACCAGTTTTGGATCGTAAAACGGACAAGCGCGCCGTCGTTCCCTGCTAAAGAATCGGTCCCGCAAGTGCGGGATGAGGTGCAAGCCCTCTGCGATCCGCCACTGAGCCAATTCAGATAAAAGTAGTCTACCGCTCTTTGAAAGCGAGGGAGGCGGGGCAGTACCGTCATTGGCCATCTTATCCGGTTCCGTAGCTCAAAGTAGAGCGGGCGGTCTTATAAACCGCGTGAGCCCTGGACGAGGGCACGATCCCGGTGCGATTCCGGGCGGAACTACCACGCCGCAAACTCCTAGATAGCGAGGACCTGATTCGGTAAATCAGTGAGCAGGGCGCACCTCCCTGTTGTGGCTCCATTTCCAATCAGAGGCGCGCTATGCCGAAGCAGTCGAGGCAGCGGATTGCAAACCCGCTCTTATCCGGTGCGAGTCCGGGAGCGCGCTCCATTTTTTACCATTCAACCTTCAGTAAATGGGCGTAGTTATCCTCGGTATCCAATCCTTTTTCCACCGTGTGAATTGCTGCATTGACATTCTTTCTTTCCCGGCACCCAATCCCTTCGTGCAAACGAAATGGCTTTCGCTGCTGGTGGTTCCCCTGGCTATTGCCGTCCCGCAATTCGCACATGCGGAACGCCACATCATGCCCTCAGCCGCGAACTACCTGCGTGGCACGATTTACAATAACGTCGCGAATGCCATTCAGCGAGGCGCCACTGAGCATCGTCCGATATGGATTACCGCGTGGGACCGGGTTTTCTTCAATTCACCGGAGGGCCAGAAAAGTAATAAGGCTGATTATGCGATGCACTATTTCTTTCAAAAGCCGGAGACCGGGGATCTGCTGAATAAGAATTTCCTCCAGGTCTTCACTACGCTCGATAACCCAGCCATCGCGCAGTGGCTCGACCCGAACGACCACACCCACGAACCCACATACATCGTCCTCGATGCGACCGGCACTTTTGTTGCGCGCGACCATCTTTATGCCAATCCGGAAGTCGCCTGGAAAGACGTCCAAAAGGTCGCTGCGAAATTGGGTATCGCCCCCGGCGGCGGCAATCCGCCAGCGGTGCCGTCAACACCTTTTCCCCTTCTAACCGGCAATGCCACCCCTGGGCAAGGGCCGTTCTCGCGCCCCGCGGCGACGCCGCCGAATTCCACGTCAATGCGCGTAGCGATTAATTCTACGCCGGCGCGCCTGCCAGCCATGCCTCTACTGCCCCAACCTAGCTCGCCACAAAACACTTCCGGGAGAAACGTCCCGCTGGCCAATGCCATCATTCCGCCTGGCGCGCCTAGCCGGATCAGCATTCCTGAAGTTTCGGCAAAGACCAACAGGGCCGCCAAGCATCTTACCGTCGCCGAATCTAAGAATACGCGGAGCGAGCAGGACACCCGCTGGATGAGCGTGGAAGTAAACGCGACATTTTTCCAAAGGCCCGAGGTCGAATATCAGGTGCAGTGTTTCTTCATCGCCAAAAACGAAGCATCCCCGTTCCAAACCGTCTACGATGCCGGGGTGAAGATTTCGCGTGAGGCCAATTTCCGCGATGAATTTGTCTCCCAACCGCTCGTCGGTTCTACCCGTACGTTTACCTCAGTTAATCTTTCGAGTGCCGACGGCAGCGTTTCGGGCACGGCCAACGCCACAACCACGATCACCCGGGAAAAAGTGGTGGGCTGGATCGTCCGTGTCGTCGCCGAAGGCCGTGTCCTCAGCGTGCAATCGAACCAGCCCGAGCTCGCCGAGCTGGCTTCCACACACAAGGACAATTTCGATACTGTGGCCAGTGAAGTCCTCGCCACCGCCAACTACGCGACCACCAGTAACACCGGAAGCGGTGAAACCACAACCGCTTACATGGTCGTGGACAATGGCATTCTCCACGTATCAGCGCTGCTCAATGGCGTGACGACGGCGAAATTCGTCGTCGATTCCGGGTGCAGCGACGTGGCCCTCTCGCGAGAAGTGTATCAATCGCTGGTGCAGGCGGGCACCATACAGAAAGGCGATGCGCTGCCACCAAGTACGCGAAGAATTGCGAACGGCAGTACGGAGAACGTGGAATGCTTCCTTCTACATTCGTTACGAATTGGGAACACCACCGTGACCAATGTTGCCGCATCTGTCGGAAGCTCGAAAGCTCCACTTCTCTTGGGTCAAACCTTTCTTCAGCGTTTCCGAGAATGGAAAATCGATAATACGATTTCGGCATTGATCCTCAGAAATTAGCTAAGAGGGCGTCTAAAAAGTAAGTTGCGGCCCAGCCCGAAGGGCTGACGGACTGTAGCCGGGGGTAACACCCCCGGAGGCGACACCCCCCACAACGGATGCACCCCGGAGGGTGTGCCGGAGTCGCCTTCCAGGGGTAATTTCCGGCACCCCGGCCGGGGTGCGTGAGTTATTTTTTGGGGGCGCATTCCGGGGGTGTTACCCCCGGCTACGGTCCGGCAAGCCTCCGGCTTGACCCGTGCGCACTTACTTTTTAGACGCCCTCTAAGAGGCTCTGGGATCAATCCGCTTTGTCCAGCGTCACCTGCTTGGGGGTTTGGAAGTTGAGGCAAAAAAAGTGAAGAGCGAATCTCCCGGCAGCGAGGTCTGGGTTTGCGGCTCCGGCTGCATGCAAGGTGCACGCGGCTATGACGCCAGATGCCCTCAAGCCCACAACGTCTTCAGCCGATCCTTCTCGGCGACACCGAGCGGGAACTTTTTGCTCATCGGGTGATCGGCAATTCCCGCCAGCACGCGCAGTTCATTGTGAATATGCTCCGGACGCATGCGGATGCCGCTGTCCTTGTCACACGCCAGGGTCGTGGGCACGACGGGCACGGCAAATTGCTTCTCATCCGTGGCGCCGACCACCCGGTTCCCACGGATGCCCTGCCCCATGACTATCGCCGAGCCAATGGACCAATGGTCCTTGCCGTTGCCTTTGTTGTAATTCGGGGTGCGCCCCATCTCGCTCTGGACGACGATCACGAGTTTGTCGCGCAGCTTCAACTCCTCCGCGCGCCGGATGAAGTAGGCGATACCCGCGAGAAGTTCGGGAATCAGCCTCATCTGGTCGACGTCATTATTGGCGTGGCTGTCGAACTGGCCAATGCTGAGATTTGCCGAGACACAGACACCGGCTTTGAACGCGGCCAGCGCAATTTCCGCCTGTTGAGACATGCGCTCCTTGGGAATCGTCGAGGGGATGTAAGGCGTTATCCGCTGGAGGGACTGCGAATTGATTTGCGCCGCGTAGAGCATGCTTTGGGCGCGTTCCACGCGAGGCAGCAGCGTGTCGGACACGCGGGTATCCAGTTGTTCCTTCAACGCCCGCTGGATGCGGTCGACGACGAAGTCGTCCTGATAGGGCCTTTTGAGACTTCCATCGATAGAATCGGCATTGGCCACTTTGTTCAATGCCGGCAAAAAATTGATGCGCGACATGGCCACGAGATTCCCGGTGTTCGAGTAATTACCGAAAGTCAGAAAGGCCAGCGGGCAGGCCGGCCCTTTGCACGCGGCGACGAGGGCGGCAAAAGTGGGATAGGCCATGCTATCGAGCTTGCCCGTAGCCATGTAGCGTTGCCCCGGCGAATGATTGTTCACCGAATAGTCCAGGCCATTGAGGATGAGTAATTCGCTGCCGAATTCGGTGTAGAAATCTTCGTTGCTCATGCCGGCCTGGAACTTCCCGGTGGTGGGCGCGAACTTGTGATTTCCGTGCGTCAGAATATCCCCATCCTTATAGAGGCGATTGATCTCGCTGGTCCCCTTGGGGTCCATGAGGTAAGTCGTGTCCCACCCGCCGGAGGCGTTAAAGACCACATAGAACGGACCGTCGTAAGGCGAAAGCCCCTCGGATTCCGCCCGGCTGAGGCTGGGGAACCAGACCGGAGCAGCCACGCCGAGTCCGGCGAGACCACAGAGCTGCAGAAAATCGCGCCGCGATTTGTTATTCATAAAGGAAGGACTCCTGGCGGAGGAGATAAGTAACTACGCCGCGCCAGGCACGCAACGTGTAGTTAGGATCGGCGGACCGTGGCTCGCCTGGCACCCGGCAATCATATTTTTCCGTCGGCTCGAGGCCTTTGCGCGCGTGGGCATCTTCGAGGATGCCGGCGAACAATCGAAAAGTGCGCTCGACCTCGGGATCTTTTTCGGTGGCGTCGTACTGGCCGAGCACCAACTGGTGCAAGTGGACAATGGCGGCGCGGATGCATTGATCCCCTTCGGCGGAGGCGCCGGGCATCACGTCCAGCTCGATCTGTGGAAAGAGCCGGCGCTGGTCCGGCGGGAGAGCGAAATCCGCCGCCACGTTTTCGCAGGCCACCTCGTTGGACATGATGCGCTGCAAGGCGCCCATGGCGCCGCTGGGATCGGCCGCACGTTCGGTCACCTCCTTGGAATCAATTCCCCCATAGAGCAGACCGATTTGCTGTTCCTTGAGACGGCCCCACGGTTTACCGAAGACGGCGGCAATTTTTCGCTCGAGTTGCTCGGGCGAGAGCAATCGGGCCAGACCAAGGTCGGCGAGTTCCGCCTGCCGCTCGGGATTCGCCGGTGCGCCGGCTGCGGGCTTGCGCCCCTCCACTCGATAGAAGGGCGATGCCACCCATTCTTTGAAGGCATCTTTCAAATTGAATCCGCCTTTCACGAAGATGGCGGCGATGCGTTCGATTTCACTTCGCTGGGCTTGATACGCACGGCGCTTGGCGTCGTAGAGGGGATCGTCGATGGAAGCCGGCGGCCCGAGCACTTTGCGCCCGGTCAGCACATCATAAACGTGCCCGACCATGGTGGTGGCAAAGCGCGGGTCCTTCGCCGTCTTTTCGCCGAGCCACTGCAAAGCGCGCCAACGATCTTGCGAAGGCAAATCGTCGCCTTCAAAACCGGGACTGAACATGTCTTTGAACCACCCTTCCTTCCGCGGTCCGTAGAGTGCGTCTGGCAATTGGTAATAGTCCTGGAAAAGGCCTGCCACAGGATCGACGGTTTTGTGGCAGATCACACACTCGGAAGCCTCCATCGTGGGGACCTTGAATTTCGCCGTGATCGCCGCGGCATCCGAAACGCGCGGCGCGAGTTCCAGCACGTCGATTCCGAGGAAATGCTGGTAATACATCCGGGCCCGCAAACGGTTCCGGTTCGTTTCCGTGGTCGGGTAACGTCGCAGGTACTGAAACGTGGTCAGCAACCCGGCGTGAGGATAAAAACCCGTCGGCGACTCCTGCACCTTCCCGTTCCGAAACTTCAGCGCCGTCAATCGCACCGGCACATACTCGAACGGGTTTTCCGGATCGTGAAATTTGTCGCGCAGCTCCTCGAAAACGCCGTAACCCCGCGCCGTGTACGGCGAAACCATGATATAATCAGCGGTCACGATTTCGGTGAAGGGCCGGTCATTTCGGACAATGTATTTCACCAGTTCCGTGGGCTCCCGTAGCATCGCCTCGCGGTAATCATCCGTCAGTTTGTAACGCGCCTTCCGCTGCGCCGCTTCGTCCCCAGCGGCGCTCACATCGTATCTCTGCGTCCAGCCTCGCGTCTTCTCGAAGCTATCATAGGAAAGTGCGGTTTCCGGCACACCGTCGTAACCACGCGTGAGCAGGATGTCATTAAACCCCTCTCCCAGGCGTTCGTAGAAGGCGTCCTCTTTCATCAAGGAATCGAGAATCGGTCGCATCGCCTTCAAACCATCTTTCTCTACCGCCGCCAGTTCCTGTTCGCTCGGAAGACGTCCCGCCAACGAGAGCGTGGCGCGCCGCAACAGCTTCCGATTATCCAGCATGATGATGCCGTCGAAAAATGCGTGGGCGTCCTTCGCTGATGCGGCTTTCATCGCCAGCTTTTCACCCGCCGGCGCGTTTACCAAGTGCACCCATTGGGCCAGGATGCGGTAGCCGGTCGAATCCGCTTTCAGGACCGCCTTGCCTTCGTGATCCAAGCCACCGGCTGCTTTCAGAAGCAGGCGCGATTCATCCTTCTCCCAAAGCTTGGCCACCCGCTCGAAAGCCTGGCGATTATTCCGCAAAGCCTCCCCCGGCGTCTTTTCCCGCGTGGGGTCTTCCAGGACCAATTTCGTGTCCTCTGCGTCCCCGCCGGTCTTGTGACATTTCAAGCAGGCCTGCGCCGCGACCTTCGTCCAAACTTCATCCGAAAAATAGTCGCTCTGCGCGATACACGCGGGTCCGCGGTAGCTCGCTTCCGTCGAGTCGGGCTTGGCCGGCGCGGCCGTGCCGGGACCTTCAACGCAAAAGCCAGACGAAACCGCCACCAGAAACGGTAAAACCACATACGCGGGGGATCGAGACCGGTTGGGACGGCGCGACATAGGCTCTTTTTAAGAATCAGCAGAATTGTCAAATATTAGCAATTTTCAACCGAAATTCCGACCAATACATCAACGCCTTGCTCTACGCGAAGACTCGTTTGCCCCAGTAGGTTCCTTCGACAAAAAGAACAAACACCGCTGTTCTGCACCCGCATTGCGTCCGCGCCTCGACGGCACCATTTTTCAACGGAAACAAACGATCCATTATGAACACCGAAGACCTCATCAAACTCGGCGTGCCTGCGGGCGAAGCCATCAAGCTCGCGCACTTGCATCTGCGACGCCTCTTCGCGGAGGGGCTCGATCGCGCCCAGGTGGAAGCGGAGATTTTCGGTATCGTCGCCGATCCTCCGGCTTACTTTGCCGATGAGGTGCGCGCGCCGCTGGCCCGGGCGATTTATCGGCCGCCATTTACGCCACGTGCGGAACTGGCGCCGTGGCGTCAGTGGGGCGAAGGCCTCGAAAGCGAAGCCGTCAAGCAGATGGCGAACGCCTGCGCGCTGCCCGTGGCGGTAGCGGGCGCGCTCATGCCGGATGCGCACGTGGGCTACGGCCTGCCGATCGGCGGCGTGCTCGCCACCGAAAACGCGGTGATTCCCTATGCGGTCGGTGTCGACATTGCCTGCCGGATGAAACTCACGGTCTTTGACCGCAAAGGCAACACCCTCGCCGGCCAGCGCGATCGTCTCGCGAATATTCTCGAGGACGAAACCCGCTTCGGCATGGGCTGTACTTTCAAGAACCGCCGTGAGCACGAAGTCATGGACGATGACTGGGACGTCTCGCCGGTGACCCAGCGACTGCGCGACAAGGCGTGGTCGCAGCTCGGCACCAGCGGCTCAGGAAATCACTTCGTCGAGTTCGGCGCCTTCACCGCCGATGCCGAGCAAGCATCAGCCCTCGGCATCGAGCCGGGCGAATACCTCGCGCTGCTCTCGCACTCCGGCTCGCGCGGCACGGGTGCGCAGGTCTGCGACGTCTACAGCAAACGCGCCATGGCCCGCCACGAGCACCTGCCGAAGGAACTCCGACACCTCGCCTGGCTCTCGCTCGACGACGCCGATGGCCAGGAATATTGGGCCGCGATGAACTTGATGGGCCGGTACGCCGCCGCGAACCACGCCCTCATTCACAAGCACATCGCGAAGAAACTGGGCGGGCATGTTATCCTCGACATCGAAAACCATCATAACTTCGCCTGGAAAGAAACCCACGAAGTAAACGGTGAAACGCGCGAGGTGATCGTGCACCGCAAAGGCGCGACGCCCGCGGGCGCCGGCGTGCTCGGGATCATCCCGGGCTCGATGGCTTCGCCGGGCTATGTCGTGCGCGGCAAGGGTTCGCCCGAGTCGTTGCGAAGCGCGTCACACGGCGCCGGACGGGTCATGAGCCGCACCAAGGCTTTGCAGTCCTTCACCTGGGGCGCAGTGAAGAAACAACTCGCCGCCGCCGGCGTGGAGTTGCTTTCCGCGGGACTCGATGAAGTGCCGGGCGTCTACAAAGACATCGCCCAAGTGATGGCCGCGCAGACCGACCTGGTCGATGTCCTCGGCCGCTTCGACCCGAAGCTGGTGAAGATGTGCCCGGCGGGGGAGCGGGCGGAGGACTGAAGGAGATTAGTAATCAGTAATCAGTGATTAGTAATCAGTCTCCAGTCTTCGGAAGCCGCGCAACTATCCGCGTGGCTCTCAGAACACTGATTACTGAACACTGATTACTGATTACTTCCAAATTATGACCGACTTACTCAACAGACCCACCGTCCTGGTGCTCAACCGGCACTGGCAGGCCATCCACGTGAAGACGCCTTCCGAGGCGTTTTGCATGATGGCCACCGATGCCGCCCGGGCGCTGGATATCGCCGATGGCAATTTCGTCCCGACGAAATGGAACGAATGGCTGGCGCTTCCGGTGCGCGATGGCGATCCGGCGGTGAAGACCGCCCGCGGCCTCGTGCGCGTGCCGACCGTGATCGTGGCGGCGAATTACGCTCGCGTGCCGCTGCGGCGTCCGTGCTTCGGCGCGCGTGGCATTTGGGAGCGCGATGGTGGCGTCTGCCAATACACCGGCCGCAAACTCACGCCGAAGGAAGGCAACATCGATCACGTAGTGCCGCGTTCGCGCGGCGGTAAAAGCTCGTGGGAAAACTGCGTGCTGGCGCATCGCGAGGTCAACTCGCAGAAGGCCGACCGCCTGCCGCACGAGGCCGGCCTCCGGCTGCGCAAGCGCCCGGCCGCTCCACGCGCCCTGCCGGTTTCCGCGTTCATTCGCAACCAGCACAGCGTCGCGGATTGGGAGCACTTCCTGGTCTGACACGGTCAATGATTCCGGGCCGCTGCATGTTTCATATGTGCAGCGGCCCGTATCTTGTTGGCGCCCGTGTGTTGATTGAGGAACCCGGGGCGTGTAACGCATTCGTGATTCAACGCCTTCGCCCCTTGGGCAAAATGCGATCGCCCAGCTCCAACTGAGAACTATTGAGTCTCGCGCAATAGGGTGACAGCTTCACAGCCTGGAGGGCTGCCGGACCGTAGCCCCGGATAACATCCGGGGATCAGGCCCGTGGCACCGCCTTCACCCCGGAGGGGTGGCGGACCGCAGCCCTTTGTCTGATGCTCCCGGTCCGGCACCCCTGCCGGGGTGCATCCGTTGCAAGGACGGGGTTCCGGGGATGTTATCCCCGGCTACGCTCCGGTCAGCCCTCCGGGCTGCAAAGGCGTCACCCTATTGCGCGAGGCTCAATAAGAACTGACTTACTCCTGGTCCTCCGATTCCACTTATGACGATGCTGCTGGGAGATACGCTCGAAGTTACTTCTTTGCCGGGATCGGCGGAGGGACCTGGAAATCGGGTTTCCAATGGAAGATTCCGCCGGCGCTGAAGCCCTGCCATCCCTTGCGCAGCCAGCGGATAAGCGCGCTGGCGAGCCAGAGGGCCCAGAGGAGCATGAGGAATCGATACCACCAGATGGAAATCGAAATGCAGCCGCAACGCGGCAGCGATCCATCGCTGTGGGTCTGAAACCATTGCAGCCAGGCCGGCGTGGAACCATTGCCGATGACAAACATTTCCGGCCGGCCGAGGAGTCCTTCGCTGACCACGGAAACAAAAACTGTGAGCGCCACGAGCGTCAAAAGGATGAGCGTGGCTTGGAGGGTATTGTAAATCGCATTGCCGAGTCGCTGGAAGCCTTCGCTCCCACGCCAGGCGATGAAAAACAGCCAGCCGACCACGGCCAGGGCCGCGGGGAGCGGGACCAGCGTGAGACCGATGACCAGTAACATCCATTCCATCGTGTGAAGCGGCGAACGGCTGACTCGTCCCAAGGCGGCAGCCGCGAGCAGCGAGAAGAGCAGGATCGACCAGAAGCGCACCGCGGGACCACGCTGCGGTCCGGAGGCCCAGAGCAACCAGCGATCTTCGGGCACGTTGATGGTCGTGACGATGTTCGCGCTTTCGGCCGGCAGTTGAAGATCATCCGTCGTGGCGTCCGCTCCCAAGGCGATATTTCTGTGCCAGGTGACGGACACCGTCTGGTCGCCCGGACTCATTGGAATGACCAGTTTGGCACCGACCTTGCGCACCGGGATGGCCCGGCTGTTGCGCAGAAGCTCGGTCACATCGGCATCCGCGGGTAACTCGACGAGAAAGTCTTCTCCCAAAGTGGAGCGCAGAGAGAATTCGAGCTTCGTCGTGCGCGTGCGCGTTCCGAGGGTGAGCTCGTGGGAGACTTTGTTCACGGTCGCGGTGGCGCCCGGCATCGCCTCGGGCCGGCTGATCGAGAGTTCCACACTCTCACCGGGCCAGGGACTCCACCCGGGAGTCAGGTCCGAACCGTTGGGTTCAAACGTCGGAGCCAGCCCGGCGAGCGTCACGTCCCAGACCGGCGATGCAATCAGGCGCCAGCGCTCGATCCAGGTATCATCGGCTCGCGTGGCGAGCTCGAGTTGTTTGGTCACGGGCAACTCGCTATCCCATTGGAAGCTTTGGTCGTTCGCGCCCAAACGGACCTCGATCATGCCTTCCTTGATGACGGCGCCGGGAGTCAGGACATTTTCGCCGGGTAACAACGGGATGCGCAGAACGGTTGCCTTTCTCGGGAACGAAAGCCGGTTCACCGTCGTGTGCACTTCCCACACCAATCCGAATTCGAGGGTGCGGTTGACGGCCACCATGGCCGCGAGATTCTGCTGGCCGTAGCTATTCTGCTCGGCAGCGACCTTTTCTTTGCGCGTGAACAAAACCTGGGTATCGGGAATTCCCCCGGGCTTGAGTCCGCTGACCGTCCACTCCGCAGCCTCGATCTTCACCAGGTGCGGCTTGAGGATCCAGTTCCACTCCCATTCGGTCACATTCGAGAGCGAGCCCTCCATGTGCACATGATGGATACCCGCATCGATCAGAACCCAGAGATAGCCACTGTCACGACGCAACGTGACTTCCGGCTTGTCATCGACCAGGACAGTGACCGGCGACCACGCAGGCAGTTTTCCCGGCATCGGAACTGCCGTGCGGATCGCGGTGTGCACTTCAGCGTCGATCACAACTTTTTGATCCTTCAGCGACAACGAGACCGTCGGGATGTCCGCCGCCAGCGGATATGCGTCGGAGGTCTCGAGCAGGCGCTCGCGCAATTTGTCGAGCGTGAGCTGATCGGGAATCGGATTTTGTGCGGAGACGTTTGCCGAAAGCGCGAGAAAGCAGAGGAGGATGGCAGCCGCTTTGCCGCTCACGCGGAGCACGGGTCCGCCCAATTTCCACACGCCAAGCAGCACCGCGATCAGTGCGATCATCGCAGCGACCCGCACGATCGTGAGCAGACGTTCCAGGCCAAACGAAATAAGCACAGGCCTGACTTGCTGCGAGGCGGAGACCGGTCCGTTCCAGCCAAAGCTCACCGTGCGCCATTTCCACTCCGGCACCGCCGGCCCGGTTTGAATGCGGGCATTGGCGTCGTAGGCCAGGTTGTCCCCGCTGGAAACGCCGCGGAATGCAGGGGCGGCCGGCGAAGCACCTGGTGCGGCGGCGGCGCCACCGGCAGACACGAGTTGGTCGATGAGATCGAGTTGATCCTGCGTGCCGCGGACAATCAATCGGCTGCTTTTGACGATGTAGATCGCAGAGGCGCCACCGTTGAACTGGACGCCATTGGCAATCAGCCAGTTTTTGGCGGACTCGCGATCCACCAGGCCGACACCCCCGCGCGTGGTATCGGCCGCGCCGCCAAAGGCCGGGGCCGATAGGGCGCCGGCCCCTGGGGTGCGCGGAATCAAGTCCGGTGAAATCTTCCACTCTTTCGTGACGAGCACGTCCGTCGGCTCGGAGAGTGGCACGATCGAAACTGCATCCGGTTCGATCTTGAACTTCAGGTTCGCCAGGCCGGTGACATACTTCAGCGCTTCAATCACCGGGATATTCGTCAGCGAGACGGTAATGCGGACATCGGACGGATTCATCGTGCTCCCGGGAATCGGCGGGTTCCGGTTCGACGACTCCAGACCCGGAATGCCCGGAATGCCCGGAACGCCTGGCGGTGCCGACGGTTCGAGTTTCAGCAGCATTCGAACGCCGCGGTCATTGGGTGGCGAACCGACGTCCAATTCGACAGACTTCTTGTGGATAAAGTCGATAGCTTCCCGAACGGTCGCCTCGCGCAATGTCAATTCGGGGATGACGAGCCGCTCCAGCTTATTCCGGATTTTGGTGGTGGTGAAATTCGACGAAGGAACAGGTGCAAAGCCGGGC
The DNA here is from genome assembly GCA_036501065.1 of Chthoniobacter sp. Classification (GTDB taxonomy): domain Bacteria; phylum Verrucomicrobiota; class Verrucomicrobiia; order Chthoniobacterales; family Chthoniobacteraceae; genus Chthoniobacter. Next base: position 17,519 of record DASYAY010000066.1, read on the forward strand.
TCTTCGATCGGCGCGGCGCCGCCTTCTCGTATTCCATGTCGCCCGAAGAAACCGCGCTCTTCGCCAAAGCGTTCCAGTTGGGGATAAATGGCTTGCTGCACCTGGCCCGCGAGGAAGGGCACGAGGGCGAACAACAGCGCGACCAACGCAACCCACTTTCCAATACTGACCACACGCCGGCCCCAGCCGCCGGGGACGACGCGGAGGAGCGCGAGCGGGACGAGCAGGATCAACCAGAGGAACCGCGGCGCGCCGATCTCGTGATACGACAGGCCGAAGGCGACGAAGGCCAGGGCCGCCGCACCGATGCCCCACAGGCGCAGAACGGCCAGCGAGAAAACGAGGAGAAGGAAAAGGTCGAGTAGCGTCCACGAAGTGAGCCAGTCGCCGCGCACCCAATCCGCCCCGGAAAGAGAGAGCAGCCGCCAGCCGGGCGGTAGATTGAGCGTGACCTCGACCTTGTCGGCATCCGAGCGCCAGCCGGTGGCGGATAGCCCGCCCAGCCGCGCCATGCGACCCGTCGCTTCGAGGTTCAGCGATTGCGAACGGATCTCCACGCCGGTGGCGCCGTTCTGCGGATTGCGGGTAATGAGCTGCCCCAATCCTTCGCTGCGGACGGCGCCCAACTCCTGGCCAGCGGCAGAGTCCAGCCGCCAGATTTGCTGGCTCGAAGCGGTAATGAAGTCGCGAAAAGTAAAGTTCTTCCCGTTTTCATCGAGCCACCACTCCCGCAAGATTTGCAAGCCGGCCGGCTTCCGCTGCCCCATACCGCGCATCCGTTCCTCCAGGCGAAATGGCGTGGACGTATTCCAGCGATAGACGGGCATTTGGCGCCATTCCGCCGGGACGGTGGTTTGCGACACGTCGACGACCGCAGCGCCAGCGATCTCCAGCACGCGCATCTCCGGCCGCGCATCGAGCGCCACGAACTCCTCCGCCACCGCTGGCTTGATCCCTTGGGCAAAGCGAATCTCCTTCGGATTGTCGAAGCGGAAGGCATTCACCGTGATCACCCAGCGGCCCGGCCGCACCTGGGCTTTCATTTTACCTGCATCATCGATGATCGCCGGAATGGGATTCTCCACGGAGGCAAGCTTCCAACCTTCGGGTAAAATATTCCCAATCTCCTCCTCGCGGCTCTTTCCGGAAACGGTCAACTCCACCTGCAAGTGCAGCCACAGCGGAATCCCGTCTTCCAGTTCCGCGTAAACCTTCGTCGAAAGGAAATCCTCGCCCGTTTGCTCGGTGGTCGCCTCGTGCTTGAGCCACAGATACCCTTCCGCATCCCACACCGGCGTCTCCACCGGCTGGCCATCCACGACCATACCGAGAATGCCGATCTCATGCGGAATCGGAATGCGCTGCGGAACTCCGGCCCATTGATAAGAACCGGTGAGATGAAACGTCCCCGCAGCCAGACGCACCGAGGGATGTCCATCATGCTCCAGCACCACGACCGGAGCATCATTCGCCTTCACCTCGAGCGGCCAGGCTTCATCGCCGCCGACCAGCGGCACCCAGGCCTCGGCGAAGGTGGTCACTACCATGTCGAATTGCGCGCCGGTCTTTTCCACACGCAGCCCCATCCGCGAAGGCCAGAAGCAAAGGTGATTCTTGGGAGATGAGTACGGCGTCGGACAATCGCGATCCTTGTCATCCCAGATCGCCCAATTCTCCCAGCCCTTGAGCGCCTCCGGGATTTGTTTGCGCGAGTGATCCGCCGGATCGGCGGCACGCACGGGGAGAATCAATGCAACGAGGGCAGCGATGACTGCCCGGACAAGGGAGCCTGACCGGAGATCTTTCATGACGGGGAGTACGAGCCGTGTTTAACAAAGCCATGGGCCCCAGAGCGAGAGCATTAGGAGCAATTGAAGTTGAGCTGTAGCCGGTCGGTGTGCGTCACGGCTGGAGGGCGCTGCTTCGTCAGCGCCCCAACTTCCTCTGAAGAAGTTGGGACGACGACGAAGCGTCGCCCTCCACCCACCCAAGCAGCGCGGCCACACTATTCCTTGAAGCGCTCCAGCCACGCCAGGCGGGAAAAAATTGAGAGATGCAAGATGCCGGTGGCAGGTTCAAAATGACGACGCCCGAACACGCACCGCCGTGCCGAAATCCGAAGCCATGACTGAATCCGCAGGAGCCGATACCTTGCACGCGCCACAACTCACCCGCGCCTTTGAAGCCAGCCTTCGTGAACCAAACTCCGCCGATCACGTCACCGCGACCGAGCCCTGGGTGCGAGGGTTGCTCGCCGATGCGCGGTCGGCGCGCGCTTCCGACATTCATCTCGATTCGCACGTCGGGGTGATCCGCATCCGCTTCCGCATCGACGGTTTCCTGCACGATGTGGCCACGCTGCCGGCGGAGCGCGGCATTCGCTTGCTGCGGTTTCTGAAGGTGCATGCGGGGCTCGACCCAGCGCCTTCGCTGAGCCCGGAAGACGCGCACTTGCGCTTCGATTTTGACGGTATTCCGCAGGACCTGCGGCTGGCCTGTGCGCCTTGTGTGACTGGCGACAAGATCACCTTGCGCATCCATCGGCGCGGACCGGTCACGCGGCAGCTCCGCGATCTGGGCCTGACCGATGCCGATCGCGAGCGCATCGAATATTGGCTCGGCGATATCAGCGGGATGTTTGTCGTCGCCGGGCCGGTGGGCAGCGGCAAGACCACGACGCTTTATGCGCTGCTCTCCGCGCTGCACCTCACCGAACGGCATATCGTCACGATCGAAGATCCGGTGGAATACGAAATGGATCGGATCAACCAGATCGAGGTCGATGAAAGGCGCGGCCTGACCTACGAGAATTGCCTCCGGTCCGTGTTGCGGCATGACCCCGACTACATTTTGCTCGGCGAAATCCGGGATCATGAATCGGCGCGCGTCGCCATGGAAGCATCGGGCATGGGGCGGGTGGTGCTCAGCACCATGCACGGGCGCAATGCCGCCGGCGTGGTCACGGCATTGCGCAGCCTCGGGATCGGCGATTATGAAATCGCGGCCTCGCTGGCCTTCATCGTCGCCCAGCGGCTGGTCCGCAAACTTTGCCCGGCCTGTCGCAAGGAAGAAGCTCCCTCCGATTTCGAGCGGCGCTGGCTGGAGACCCGCGGGGAGACGGTGCCGAACTCGATGTGGCACGCCAAGGGGTGTGAGCAATGTCAGCGCAGCGGATACTTCGAACGCACCGGCATTTTTGAAGTAGTCCCTTTGAAAGAGCGGATCTACGACCTCATCCTCACTGGCGAAGACGAGCATGGGCTGCGACGCGAGTTGAGCCTCGCCGGGCACCGCTTGCTGTTGCAAGACGGCCTCGAAAAGGTCTTCCGCGGGATCACCGATTTGAGCGAACTTTCCCGGATCGGCGCGCAGACCTACCTCCAGGAGCCCGGCAAACTTCCCGGGGCCTGACGGGCACTCCAGGGACGGGGCGAACACTTTGCGCCGCAACAACTTGCTTGCATTCAAAGCCAAACTGCGCTTTTTGAAGGGCCTCGACCAAGAAATGAGCCCCGAATCCGAATTTATCCAGGCAGAGATTCCCGAAATCGAACGGATCGTCCGCAATGAATGCTGGCTGGAAGGCGAACGGCGAGGATGCCCTGTCGACCGTCACGATCCGGCGATTCGGGAGCGCGTCGCGGATATCATCCTCACGACCGTCGGCGCGAAACTCCGTCGGGAGATCAAGCTTCGTCGCGATTACTGAGACGGCGGGGAGGTGCGATGGGCGAACAGCCGGGGACCGGGCTGGCAGGCTGAACTTTGGCGAGGAAAGCAAAGCCAGAAATGGCCTCACTGGCGATCCATGCTTAGGGGAAGCTGAAAACTTGGGCAACCCCGATCAAAAATCCCTCAAATATGATCCTGCCAGTTCAAACAACGTTTCATAACGTCGACCACTCCGAAGCCGTCATCGCACGCATCCAGGAGGAAGCGGACAAGCTCGACACCTACTTCGATCGCATTACGAGCTGCCGCGTGGTGGTCGAAGCGGCGCATCGCCATCGGTCCCACGGGGAGCCCTTTCACATTCGCATCGAGCTCGGCGTGCCTGGGAAGGAGCTGGTCGTGGCGCATGAACCCGGTCTGCATGCCAACGGCCACGATGAGGAGGAATCCCGGCGACGCAAGCGGGAGGAAACCGACGGGCCGCACAAGGATATCTACATCGCCATTCGGGACAGCTTCCGGGCGATGCGGCGACAGTTGCAGGATTACGTGGAGTGCCTGCGAAGTTAGATCATCTCTCGAAAGTAAGTTCCGTTTTCTTGCCGAGTTGCTTTCGTAGAAGAGCGCGAAGCGAAGTAGGGGCTACGCCCGTGCGGCCCGCACCATCTTGCCGCTCTTCGTTTCACGGCAAGCGGCTTGGAAGCCGCTTCCACTTTCTCCGGACAGCGGGCCACAAGTCTTGCTTACGCTCTGCCCTCGATCCGAAAACTACGGTAGTGTCCTAATTTTAGTCAGCGGGAATCCACGGCCTGCGGGCGTCAGGATACGGCATATATGGGCGGTTTGGGTCGTAGAGCACGGCGCAGAATCATAATTCCAGCGATGATGAGCGCCCCCTAACGACGAACAAAAGAATCAAAAGAAAACGGCCAATTTTAGGGCGTGGCTTCATTTTCCAGCTTGGCTGACCAACCAGACGGATGGGAGTAAGAGTAAGATTACGAATCTTAGAGGCCGTCTAAAAAGTAAGTTGCGGCCCAGCCCGCAGGGCTGACGGACTGTAGCCGGGGGTAACACCCCCGGAAGCGACACCCACACAACGGATGCACCCCGAAGGGTGTGCCGGAGTCGCCTTCCAGGGGTAATTTCCGGCACCCCGGCCGGGGTGCGTGAGTTATTTTTTTGGGGGTGCATTCCGGGGGTGTTACCCCCGGCTACGGTCCGGCAAGCCTCCGGCTTGACCCGTGCGCACTTACTTTCTAGACGCCCTCTAAGAGTAAGATTAAGAATCTTACTGGCGGGAGTTAGGGAGAGTTACAATAACTCCTCGATCGGCTTGCCACCCTCGGTAATGATCGGGACGGGACGGCCCTGTGGATCGACCCAGTGCGCATTCTGATCGATCCCGAGATGATGGAAGACGGTGGCCGCCAGATCGGAAGGACTCACCCGACGGCTTTCGATGTCATATCCCTTGCGATCGGTGCTGCCGATGACCTGGCCGTGGCGCAGTCCGCCGCCGGCCATGACCATGGACATGACCCGCTGCCAGTGATCGCGTCCCGCTTGCGCATTGATCACCGGGCTGCGGCCGAATTCCCCCATCATGAGGACGAGAGTGGTCTCGAGCAGCCCGCGCGCTTCCAAATCCGTGACGATGGCGTGGAGTGTGCGGTCGACGGTCGGGAGGATCGGCTTGAGGCCTTTTTCAATGCCGCCCCAGCGCACGTTGTCGCCGTGATGATCGAAGTATCCCCAAGCGCCACTGACGGTGACAAAGGTCACACCGGCCTCCACCAAGCGCCGCGCGAGCAAGGCTTTCTCGCCCAGGCTATCCCGCCCGTAAGCATCGCGGAGCGCGGGCTTTTCCTCCTCGAGATTGAAAGCACGCTGCGCCCGGCCGGTGAGCAGGACATCGTAGGCCTGCTGGGTGTATTGGTCGGCAGCGGCAATCTCGGGATTGCCGGCGAGCTGCCGCTTCCAGAGGTCGAGAGAATCGGCCAGGGTGCGGCGGTCGCCAAGGCGTTCGATGGTCAGCCCGTCGACCAGGGCCAACCGGCCGGCGAGGTCCTTGCCATTGACGGGTTCGAAAGCGTTGCCCATGTGGCCCGCGCCCCAGACATCGGATTTCATCGAATCCGCCAGGGCGATGTAACTGGGAAGGCCCGGCGCATTCGCCCCGCGGAACTTGGCCGTGATCGAACCCATGGAAGGATAACCGCCGCCATCTTTGCCGTCGTTGGTCCGGCGAGCCAGCGGATTCCCGGCCTGGAGCGTGATGGGCGTGTGATCGCTGGCGCTGCAATCCACCGAGCGGATGAGCGTGAGCTTATCCATGAGGCCGGCGGTCAGCGGAAGATGTTCGCAGACATGCACGCCCGGCAGCTTGGTGGGGATGTGACCGAACGGGCCGCGAATCTCCAGCGGCGCGTCGGGTTTGGGATCCCACATGTCGAGATGGCTGGGTCCGCCGGATAGCCAAAAAAGGATGACGCTGGTTTTTCTTTTGCCGGCGGCGGAGGCCAGAGCCTGCTGCCGCAAAAGCGCCGGGAGAGAAAGACCCGCGAGACCGGCCAGGCCCGTCTGGAGAAAACCGCGGCGCGTGGAACCAATCCGCAGGAGATCCCCGCGCGCCGGGCTGAAAGCCGTGGTCAACGTCGCCTCGGGGGAGGCGGAACGATTGCCGGGGGCTGGCGGGACGTCGCGATTCATCCACGGGATTGAACCTCGGAATGGTGGTTTCTTAGCCGCCATTTTCATATTCCGATGATGCCTCCCGAAGTGCCGGACACCTCGCGCCTCATTTCGAAAAAGCTCCCCACCCCCGGCCCTTGCGCTACGCTCCGCGACAATGCTCCGCCTCGTCAGCCTTCTCGGCATCGTTTCGTTTCTGCTGCTGGCGTGGCTGCTCTCGAACAACCGCCGCCTTTTTCCCTGGCGAACGGTCCTCTGGGGCCTGGCGCTGCAATTCCTCTTCGCCCTGTTCATCCTCAAGACGCCGATCGGCCTGGCGCTTTTCTCCGGCGCGCAGAACGCCGTCGATCAGCTCAACCAAAGCGCTTACCAGGGCGCGGAGCTGGTCTTCGGTCCGCTGGGCAGTCGCGACGCCCTGCAAAGCGCCTTCGGTCCGGCGCGCGGGGTGATCCTCGCCGTGACCATCTCGGCCACGATCATCTTCGTCGCCGCGCTTTCGTCGCTGCTCTATCACTGGGGCATCTTGCAGCGCTTCGTCGCCGCCATGGCCTGGGTGATGCGGAAAACCATGCGCATCAGCGGCAGCGAAGCCTTCGGCGCCGCCACCAATATCTTCCTCGGCCAGGTGGAATCGGCCCTCATCATCAAGCCCTACCTGGCGAAGATGACCCCGAGCGAAATCATGGCGCTGATGACCTTCGGCATGTCCACCATCGCCTCCGGAGTCATGGCCGTGTATGCCGGGCTGAAAGGCGTGAGCGCGGGGCACGTCGTCACCGCCTCCATTCTCGGCGCGCCGGCCGGCTTGCTCGTGGCCAAGATCCTGTTTCCCGAGACGCAGAAGAGCGAGACCGGCGAGTTACACCGCTTCAAAGTCGAACGCAAAGCGGTCAATAGCATCGACGCCATTTGCCAGGGCGCCGGCGAAGGCGTGATGCTTTCGATCAATATCCTCGGCATGCTCATCGCCTTTGTCGCCATGGTCGCCCTGCTCAATGCCCTCCTCGCCTGGCCGCAGCGGGGTCTCGGCGTGGCCTCACCGATTTCCCTCCAGCAAGTCCTCGGCTGGATCAATGCGCCCTTTGCCTGGCTCATGGGCATTCCGACGAAGGATTGCGGCATCATCGGCCAGATGCTCGGCGAACGGATCGTCCTCAATGAATTTGTCGGCTATCTCGATCTCTCGGGTTTCACCCAGGCGCACCCGGGCCAACTCAGCGAACGTTCCGTCACCCTCGCCAGCTATGCCCTCTGCGGCTTCGCCAACTTCGGCAGCATCGGCATCCAGATTGCCGGCATCGGCGCGCTCGCCCCGGAACGCCGCCACGAACTCGCCCGCATCGGCCCACGAGCCATGATCGGCGGACTGATCGCCTGCTATCTCTTCGCCTCGGTGGTGGGAGTGCTCATTGGCTAGCCGCGTGACCATGGTTTCGAGTTTCGAGTTTCGAGTTTCGGGTTGTCCACTGCGCGAGCGCATACTCGATGCTATGCGCTTTCTCCGTTCGCACTCCCCGGCTTCGCCGGAACATCCGACATCCGATGGGCCGATTCGGACGCCGCGCTCGAAATCGGGGCGACGGGGCGATGCGGGAACTCGAAACTCGAAACCCGAAACTCGAAACCTTCGCGCCCGCCCCGCATGACAGAAGGCTTCCTCCATCAACTCGTCTACCTCCTCGAACCGATCGGCCTCGTCTGGCTCGGCCTCCTGGTTCTCACCTTCTGGCTGGCCATCAAACGCCAGCTTGGCCCGGCGCTCTTCGCCGGCGGCGTGACGCTCTTTGTCACCCTCGTCGGGAGCAGCGGAATTCCCGGCAAACTGCTCGGCTCCCTGGAACGGCCCTACGCCGGAGTTCATCTCGACACGCTGCCCACGGCGGATGCCATCGTCCTGCTCGGCGGCGGCGCGGCGCCTTCCCGCTACGAGGCCGAAGGCGTCCACCTCACCCCGGCCGGCGATCGCCTCGTCATGGCCAACGAATTGTTCCGCCGGAAAAAAGCGCCGGTCCTGCTCCTCGGCGGCAACGCCAACAAACTCGACGGCGTCGTCCGCTTCGAAGGCGTGATCGTCAAAGACCTGCTCACCACCTGGGGCATTCCCGCCGATGACATCCTCCCGCTCGGCGCCAATGAAGATACCCACGACGAAGCGCTCAAAGTCGGCGCGCTGGCCAAAGAACGCGGCTGGCATCGCGTCCTGCTCGTCACCTCGGCCAACCACATGCGCCGCGCCTCCGCCGTCTTCCGCGCCCAAGGTCTCGAAGTCATCCCCGTGCCCTGCAACTTCTTCACGACCGTGGCCACCGCTCCGCCGCCCCCCGGCATCTCCGTCCCGCGCTACGACGGCTTCGTGAAGATCGCCATCTGGCTGCACGAAGAACTGGGCTGGTGGACCTATCGCCGGCGCGGGTGGATCACGGGAGAGTGAGGCAGCGTCCTCCTCTTAATCTTAATCTTACTCTTTTCCCCCTCCGAGAACCCCCGCCTTCGCGAGGAGAAAAAGAAAAAGAAAAAGATCAAGAAAATGCCCCGCGCGATGATCGCCAGCCGGGCCGGTGGACGTATCGGCGGCGGGGGTGGATTTTTCTCGTTCCCAAAGTTAGCGAAGCGCTTTGGGAACGCGCCCCGTCTGCCGGAAACTCTGTTTCCCTCCGCGGGCGATCACTGGAAAGAACCGGCGGCGGAAACTGGCCGTCGATCGGGAAACGGAGTTTCCAGAAAACCGCGCCGTTCCCAAAGCCTTCGCTAACAGGGCGTCTAAAAAGTAAGTGCGCAGGGGATCAAGCCGGAGGCTTGCCGGACCGTAGCCGGGGGTAACACCCCCGGAACGCACCCCAATAAATAACTCACGCACCCCGGCCGGGGTGCCGGAAATTAGCTCTGGAAGGCGACTCCGGGCACACCCTCCGGGGTGCATCCGTTTGTGTGGGTGTCGCTTCCGGGGGTGTTACCCCCGGCTACAGTCCGTCAGCCCTTCGGGCTGGGCCGCAACTTACTTTTTTTCCCTCTCGTTCCCAAAGCTAGCGCGATCGTCCTCTAACTCACCCGGTCATATCGCACCGTCCCCAGCATCGCCCGTAGCTTCTCCTTCCCGTAGATACGGTAGACCTTCTTCCGGCTGGCGCCGAGGCGGCGGGCGATCGCGGCGACGCTGGGGCGCTCCTGGGCTTCGCGGATTTCGGCGAGGACGGTGAGAAGGATGGCTTCGTGCGGGGCTTGCAGCAAGCGCACGGCGGCGGCTTGGTGGCGCGGTGATTGGGCGAGGTACTCCCAATGCGGGAAGCTTTCCGCGGCGCGGTTGTAGGCGCGGGCGAAGGCTTTGAGATTCGGCTGGAAGAGGATCGGCCGGATGAGGCGTTCGAGACAGGCGGCGCGCGCGATGCCGGTGGCGCACAGCTCGCGATACGCTTCGCGGGCGCGGAGGCGAAATTCCTTCGCCGTGGGCGCGGCGAGGAGATGCTCGAGGGGAAGGAGCGTGAGCAGGCGTTCGTCCTCGGCGACGGCTGCGGGCGTGAGGCCGCGCAGACCGAGCAAGCCGGCGGCGGGCAGGCGGGCCTGCCAGAGCACTCCGCCCTGCTGGCGGTAACGGCGTTTGCTGGCCAGGCGCGCGGCTTCCTCCCGCGAAAGACCCGCCGCGCGGAGACGAGCCCGCAGGCTTTCCCGGCTGGTGCAACCGGCCACGGAAATGCGCCGGCCCTGGTGGGTAATGGCCTCGAGCCGATAGCGGATGGCGAGGTTCGTTTCCTTCACCGCGGCGACCCGTTCGGCGACGCGCGCGACGGTGTCCTCCGTGTATCGGACGCGGCGGTGGCGGCCGCCTTTTCGCCGCGGCTCGGCGCCGGGAATCCAGCCCTGGTCCCAGTAGCGCGCCACCTGCTTGGGGCTGATCCCGAGCTCGTGGGCGAGATAGCGGAGCGATCCGGCGCGGCGCCAGGCGGCCAGTTTTTCAGGGGAAACGGACATTCGTGCACACTTCCGCGCAAGGGTATATGTCCACTTCACGAGACACAACCCGCAAGCACTCCACTTCGAGTGCCCTTCCCACTGACCTGCAACCGCAGCGGCTTCTCTCGCGCCGGCAAGTCTGCCAGCGCTGGGCTTGCTGCCCGATGACGCTCGCCCGGCGCGAAGCCGCCGGCCTCCTTCAGCCCATCCGCTTCAATGCGCGGCTGGTCCGCTACCGGCTGAGCGACATCGAGGCGATCGAAAACGCGGCGCAAGCCGCCACCGGAAAGGAGGCCTGATCGATGAACCCGACACCGAACGCGGACACCACCGGCGCCTCACTCGCCGACCACCCGCTGGCCGAGCTCTTCCCGCTGATGAGCGCGCAGGACCTGGCGCGCCTCGCGCAGAGCATCGCCGCGGAAGGGCTCAAGGCGCCGATCACTCTCCACGAAGGTCAAATCCTCGACGGGCGCAATCGCTACCGCGCCTGCCGGATCGCCGCAGTCAAACCGCGCTTTCGCGAATTTCCCGCCGACACCGATCCGCTGGAGTTCGTCCTCGCGGCCAATCTTCACCGGCGCCATCTTACCACCAGCCAGCGCGCCGTCATCGCGGCGAAGATTGCTTGTCTGCCCAATGGCGGGGATCGGAAAAGCCAAACGGCAAATCAGACCGCAAATTTGCGGTCTGATCCCACCGCCGCGAAAGCCGCGCAGCAACTCGCTGTTTCCAAGCGGCTTGTGGAAGAGGCGCGGAAAGTTCTCAAAAGCGAAATACAAACCCGTGCGGTGGAAGCCGGCGAAAAGACCGTCCACGCCGCGGCGGCGGAGATGAAAGCGGCGGCAAAGGCCGGCAAGCGAGGTCCCAAACCTGCGCGAGATAACTCTAACTCCGGAGATATTCGCCGCGATGCTACGGGCTATCCTATTCCCGAGGAGTTATGGGAACGCTGGGAGCGCAAAGCCGAAGTCCTCGGCCTCCTCCAGCATGTCTCCGGGGCGCGGGCCGTGGTCCGGGCCGCCGTGCAGAGTGAAGACATCCTCTACGCGCCGACGAACATCAACGGCGTCCTCGCCGACCTGAACAACGCCTACACGCTCCTCCAGCTCTCGGTGCCTTACGCCGTCTGCACGACCTGCCAGGGCCGCGCCGTG
>DASYAY010000067.1:0-31291 GCA_036501065.1 Chthoniobacter sp.
TCTAAAAAGTAAGTTGCGGCCCAGCCCGAAGGGCTGACGGACTGTAGCCGGGGGTAACACCCCCGGAGGCGACACCCACACAACGGATGCACCCCGAAGGGTGTGCCGGAGTCGCCTTCCAGGGGTAATTTCCGGCACCCCTGTCGGGGTGCGTGAGTTATTTTTTTGGGGTGCATTCCGGGGGTGTTACCCCCGGCTACGGTCCGGCAAGCCTCCGGCTTGACCCCTGCGCACTTACTTTTTAGACGCCCTCTTAGACATTCGTCATTCGACATTCGTCATTCCCCAGCACACCACCGCCGCCACATCACTCCATAAGCCCCTTCGATCCCCTTGGCAAAACCCACAGCATCCATCAACGGCGACCCTTCCATCCGCTGCCGCAAGGTACGCCGAAGTCCACCCAATCGGTCCAAGTCCCGCGCCAGCTCGACAGCTTTCTCGACGTACGAGTCCTCGCGATCCGCAATCAATTCCCCCAAGCCCACGTTGCTCAACTGGCTCACCCCAGCCCGTGCCACCGCATGATTCCCCGCGAGGGTAATCACTGGCACACCCATCCAAAGTGCATCCAGGCTGGTCGTGTGGCCATTGTACGGAAACGTATCGAGCATCATATCGATCCGCTGATAACTCTCCAGATACTCCCGATGCGAAACCTTCGGGAAAAATTCCAGGCGCGAAGCTTCAATCCCATATCCCTGTAGCAAGTCCGTGAGATGCTTTCGTCCCCAGCCCTCCGGCGCCTGGGTCACGAGATGCGATCCGGGAACGGCCTGTAACACCCGCGCCCATAACTCCAGCACCGGGTCATTGATCTTCGCAGAGTTATTCAGGCACCCAAAGCTCACATACCCGTTGGCCAGCGCCGGAAGCTCATTCACCGGCACAATCTCCCGCGGCGCATAACACCAGAAACTATGCGGCAGCCGCATCGATTCTTCGGAATAAAGACCGTCATTTTCACCCGGCGGATCGAGATAAGGATCGGTCAGCCGATAATCCATCGCGTGCAACCCAGTCGTCCCCGGGTACCCGGCGAAGCTTACCTGGACGGGAGCGGGATGCGGCGCGAAAGCCAGCAACCGGGCATTGGCCAGGTGCAAGTTCAGCCCCACCAGAATATCGATCTCGTCGCTTTGCACCAATCGAGCAAGTTCTTCGTCCTGCAGCCCCAAAGTATCGCGCCAGTGATCCGCGCAACGTTGAAATTCCCGGGTCACGTCATCCGTCACGCGCACGTCGGCGTAACAGAATATTTCGAAACGCTCGCGATCGTGATGCTGGAGCAGGGGAAGCATGTTTCGCCCCACCACGTGCGCCCAGAAGTTCGGCGACACATAACCCACCCGCAACCGCCGCAAAGGATCACGCGTGTTTTTGTAAGCGACCGGAGATGCCCTCAACTGTTCGGCATGCTGCCGATTCCAGGCTTCGCATTCCGCCAGGACCTCCTTCGCATCGAAGTCGGGATGAAAAAGCATCGAGCACAAATACCCGCTGTGAATCTGCGAATTCGCCGGTGCCAATTCCATCGCCGTACGCAAACTCGCCAGCGCCCCATCCAGATCGCCCATGTACTTGAGCGCCGCCCCGAAGTTATTGTGATGCCACGCGTTTCCCGGCTCGAGTTCGCGCAGCCGCTGATAGCACGCCAGTGCTTCCTCCGTATTATTCCGCGACAGACAACCGACGCCCAGGTGGTGATAAGCGCGCGCCAGATTGGGATCGAGGCGAATGGCCGTTCGCCACTCATCCATCGCTGGGTCCGGTTGCAGACATAGCCAAAGCGTCACCCCGAGTTCATTGCGCGCCAGCGCATCGCGCGGTTCCAGCCGCACCGCCTCCCGCAGCGCATTCAGCGATTCGTCCAGCCGTCCAAGATTGCGCAGCGCAATGCCCAGCAACCGATAGGCGCGGACAAAGCCGGGCCGCCGCCGGAGCACCTCCTGCAATATCCCCGCCGCCGCGCCGCTTTCCCCGCGCGCCGTCAGCAGCAGCCCGAGATTGCACTGCGCATCCGGGTAATCGGGTTGCAACTCCACTGCCGTTTGCAGCTCCGCAAAGGCCTCGTCTTTCCGCCCCATTTGTTCGAGCAGAATACCGAGATCATTGTGCGCCACAGCCAATCCCGGCGCCCCCCGGATGGCCGCACGATAGGCCGCCTCGGCTCCCGCCAGGTCGCTCACTTCCCCCAGAACGAGCCCCAGATGCAATTGCGCCGGCGCATAGCCCGGCGCCAGTCGCACTGCGCCTTCCGCGGAAGCCACTGCGCCCGACCGGTCGCCCTGGGCTCGTTGCAGCAGACTCAGGGAAATTTGATAACGCGCCTCCTGCGGAGCCGCCCGCACCACCTCCCCGATCAGCAGAGCCGCCTCCGCCATTCTCCCGCCATCGAGTGCCACCCGTCCCAAAAGATGCCTCGCCTCCACATTCCCTGGTTCCAGCGCAAGCACCTGTCGATAAATACCTTCCGCCTCACGAAGAAACCCAGCGGCATGCCGTTCCGCGGCATATCGCAGCGCTTGATCGATCGTCAGTGGAGTCATGGACATCGCATAAAGCGTAGTGGAAAGCGCCACAAGTGATCTTTTTCCGCAACCGCCATTTTCTCGCGCAAACCAATTTGCCCACCGTTACACGGCGGACTTGCGGCACCTCCCAGTGCCACTTATTCTCCGCCGTTTTATGTCGTCCGATCCTGCTTCACTCTATTCCCGCAAAAATCCCTTTCCCGCCTCCCATCCCGTCAATCGCAAATTGTCCGGAGAAGGCTCAGGAAAAGACACGCGGCATCATGAGATTTCCCTCGCCGGATCGGGCTTGCACTACGAAGTCGGCGATTCCCTCGGCCTCTTCGCCACCAACGATCCCGCGCTGGCCAACGAGATCATCACCGCCCTCGGCGCTACCGGCGAAGAAAGCGTCCCCGGTTCCGACGGCCAGCCCAAGCCTTTGCGCGCCGCTCTCCTCAGCGACTACATCATCACCCAGCCGAGCAAGGAATTCCTCAAGGCCCTCGTCGAGAAAGCCGGCGCCGCCGTCGCCGACCTGCGCGATCTCCTTACCGATCCCGCCCAGAAAAAAGCCCTCGACGACTACCTCTGGGGCTTCGAGTTCATCGACTTTCTGGCCGATAACCACACCGTGAAATGGGGCGTCGACGAATTCGTCAAAACCCTCCGCAAACTCCAGCCGCGGCTCTACTCCATCGCCTCCTCCCTCAAGGCCAATCCCGAATCCGTCCACCTCACCGTCGCCACCGTCCGCTACGAAAGCCACGGGCGGAAACGCCAGGGCGTCGCCTCCACCTTCCTTGCCGAGCGCTGGAGCGGCGAAGCCAAAGCCGGCGTCTTCGTCCACACCGCGAAACACTTCCGTCTCCCCGAGGACCCGCTGACCCCCATCATCATGGTCGGCCCCGGCACCGGCGTCGCCCCCTTCCGCGCCTATCTGCAGGAGCGCAAAACCACCGGCGCCAAGGGCAAAAACTGGCTCTTCTTCGGCGAACAAACACGCGCCAAAGACTACCTCTACGAGCAGGAACTCGGCGCCCTCCAGACCGACGGCATCCTCAACGAACTCGACGTCGCCTTTTCCCGCGACCAGGCCCACAAGATTTACGTCCAGGACAAAATGCGCGAACGCGGCCAGCAAGTCTGGACGTGGCTCCAGGAAGGCGCCCATTTTTACGTGTGCGGCGACGGCGCCCGCATGGCCAAGGACGTCGACACCGAACTGCACCGCATCGCCGAAACCCACGGCGGCAAATCCCCCGAAGAAGCCGCCGCCTACGTCGAGAGCCTCAAAAAAGAAAAGCGCTACAAGAAAGACGTCTACTAACGGCTTCCTTAAACGGCTTCCCCCGCGGCGGAGCCGCGCCATTGGATGGTAGAGCGGTCCGCTGCTCTCAACTCTCAACTCTCAACTCTCAACCTCCTGCAATGTCCAGTAACCTCGGCCAAGCCTTCCGCATCTCCACCTGGGGCGAATCCCACGGCGGCGGCGTCGGCGTGGTCATCGACGGCTGCCCGCCCCGCCTCCCGCTCAGCGAAGCCGACATCCAGCGCGACCTCGACCGCCGCCGTCCCGGCCAGAGCGAGATCGTCACGCCCCGCGCCGAGGCCGACGAATGCCGCATCCTTTCCGGCGTCTTCGAGGGCCTCACCCTCGGCACCCCCATCTGCATCGCCGTCATGAACAAAGACGCACGCCCCGAGGCCTATCGCGAAATGGAAAACGCCTTCCGCCCTTCGCACGCCGACTACACCTACCAGGCCAAATACGGCATCCGCAATTGGCAGGGTGGGGGACGCGCCTCCGCTCGCGAGACCATTGGCCGCGTCGCCGCCGCCGCCGTCGCCAAAAAAGTCCTCGCCCAGATCGCCCCCGGACTGGCCATCGTCGCCTACGTCAAAACCATTCACGAGCTCACCGCCGACGTGAATCCCGAGACCGTCACCCTCGAGCAAGTCGAGGCCAATATCGTCCGCTGCCCGGACGCCCCCATGGCCGCGAAGATGATCGATTTCATCAAGCAAATCCGCAGCGAAGGCGACAGCGTCGGCGGCACCATCGAGTGTGTCATCCGCGGCGCTCCTGCCGGTTGGGGCGAACCCGTCTTCGACAAACTCGAAGCCGAACTCGCCAAAGCCATGATGAGCCTCCCCGCCACCAAAGGCTTCGAGATCGGCAGCGGCTTTGCCGGCACCCGCCTCCGCGGCTCCGAGCACAACGACGCCTTCGTCATGGAAGAAGGCAAAGTGCGCACCCGCACCAATCTCTCCGGCGGAATCCAGGGCGGCATCACCAACGGCGAAGCCATCTTCCTCCGCATCGCCTTCAAGCCCACCGCCACCATCTTCAAGCCACAGGAAACCGTCACCGTCACCGGCGAAGCCACGGAACTCCAGGCCCGCGGACGCCACGACCCCTGCGTCCTCCCGCGCGCCGTCCCCATGGTCGAAGCCATGGCCGCACTCGTCCTCGCCGACCACGCCCTGCGCCACCGCGGCCAGGTCGGCGCTTCCAGTCCCGCAAGGACTTCCCGAGAATAGCCCAGCGCTTAGCGCTGGGATCCTCAACAAGAAACCAGACAGGTCGGCACTTCCAGTCCCGCAGGGACTTCCCGAGAATAGCCCAGCGCTTTAGCGCTGGGATCCTCAACAAGAAACCAGACAGGTCTGCATTTCCAGTCCCGCAGGGACTTCCCGAGAATAGCCCAGCGCTTTAGCGCTGGGATCCTCAACAAGAAACCAACCAGTCCCGGAGGGACGGCACTCCATTTGGGCACGCAATTGGGAGCGAGACTCCGTCTCGCAGGCGGGGGTGTCTGCGGGTGCGGAGCTAGCTTCTCTTTTCCATCTCCGATCTCCCATCTCCCTCACCGCCCCTTGCCCGCATCCAGAAACTCCAACCCCTTCTCCAGCCACTCCGCCGCCGGCATCGCATGCCCAATCCCCGGCACCTCCAGACAAAGCACACTCGCAAACCCCTCCTTGCGAAACCCATTCTCCTCCGCCGAGTGCGTCTCCACCCGATTGAAATCCTTCTCCCCCGTGACCAGCACATAGCGGCAATCCTTCTTGGCGATATCCAACGCCTGGTCATCCGGAATGTAACTAATCCCCAGACGCTTCCCATTCTCCACCGGCAGCTCCGTATAGAAATTCACGCCCATGAACGGGATCGCCCCGGTAAACAAATCCGGAAAAGCCACGCCCAGCATGCTCGCCACGCGCGCCCCACCCGAAAATCCCGAGACATAAACGCGCCGCGGGTCGATCCGGTACCGTTTCCGCATGCCCACGTTCGCATCCACCGCCATCCGCATCCGGTCGAAGATATTCCGCGGATTCCCCGCTTGAAACGCGCCCACGAACAGAAGCTTGCGCGCCGCCAGCACCGCTTCCCATTCCGCCGGAATTTTCGGCGAGTCACTCGGGCTGATCCAAATAAACAGCCCCCAAGCCTCCTCCGGACGGTAATTCTTCGGCACCAGCAATTGAAACCGCGCCTGCTGAATGTCGAACGGCCCGGGATCTTCCACCGAATGAAGGCGGAATTTCATCTCCACGGCATCGGATTGCTGGGCGGACTCCGTGAACTGAATCGTGTGCACGCCCGGAGCAAACGGAGGCAAATCCGCATCTGCTGCTCTGCCCATCGCGCAGATCAACCCGAAGGCCATCGCGATCAGGAGCAGACCGAAGAGGCGAGAGCCAGGGCGAAAAGTCTTCAATCCACCGAAATGAAGGGCCATGTGGGAAGGAAGTGCATCGAAGTTCGGACGGACTTCCCCAGTCCATCCCCGACCGCAAAAATCGATAGAAAGAAAACCTCTTTTCTTCCGCGACAAATAACTCCGGCGTGGTGTCAGACAAGTTTCTTAACTAACTCCGAGGCTTGAGGCCGCCTCTAGTCCCGAAGGGACTTCCCGAAAATAGCCCAGCGCTTTAGCGCTGGGATTTTCAACCCAAAAACCAATCAGTCCCGGAGGGACGGCAGAACTGATATCAGGCACTTACCAGACCCACACCAGGACCCATTCACGAATTCGAGAAAATCGGACAAGGACGCCTGCGTTCTTGGAGTGCGGTGCTGCTGCACCGCTTTCGGAAGGTCTGCGGGGAATACGACCCTGCCAGCACTTTGCCCCTCCCGAAAACGCCAGAGCCCTCCACCCGCCCGCCCGCCCCGGCCCGCACCCCAAAACGCGATCGCGCAAGCCGAGCCCAAATTAATCCGCAAACACGCCCATTCTACCGCACCACCAATTGCTCGCCCCCTCCTCTCCGCTCTCGCCTCGCACCCGCTAAATGCGCCCCATCTTTTTCCATCTTCCATATCCCATTTTCCATCTTGACTTCCAGACCCAAAGTCCCAACGCAATCGGCGTGAAAGACACAGCCCCATCTTCCGACCCATTACCCAACTCGCGCCACGAAGCTTTCGCCCGCGAAATCGCCGCGGGTAGAAACGCCACCCAAGCCTACCTAAACGTCTACGGCACGAAAAACCACCGCCCGTCCGACCCAGCCCGCCCGTCCAACCCATATGCCCGTGCGGCCCGCACCCGCCGTGTAGCCTCCACCGGCGGCCACCGTCTCCTCCTCCGCAAATCCATCGTCGCCCGCGTGCGAGCCCTCCAGCAAGCCGGCGCCGCCGTCGTCGCCTTGAACCTCCAGGAAATCCACGCCTTCCTCACCCGCGTCGTCCGCACCCCCGCTGGTGAGATCATCCCTTCCAGCGACCTCTGCACCCGCGTCAAACACCTCCGTGACGGCGCCACCGACGTCTGGATGCCCAACAAACTCGCCTGCCTCCGCCTCTCCGCCAAACTCCAGGGCTTCCTCGACACCGCCAGTCCGGCCCGGACTGCCAATCCGGCCCGGACGCCAGCCGCAAACCCTGCGAAGTCCGATCCTTCCAACTCATCGGAACCCGACACCCCGCCCGTCCTCACCGAAGAACGACGCCAAGTCCTCATCGCCCAAAGACGCGCCATCCTCCAAGCCCGCCAAAGTCAGCCCGACGAACAGCACCAGGAAAATCCCCCCATCGAACCAGAGCACCGCGCGACAGAAAAGCGCCCCACCGAGGAACCGAGCCCCGACGGCCTAAAACCCCGCACCGAATCCACGCCCGTCCGCCCAGAACCCTCCGTTCCGCCTCGCCCCAACCACCCACGCCCCGCACCCTACTTCGGCCAAGCCTTCCGAAGGCCGCCGAATCCCCAGCCCCAGCCAAATCCCTCCGCTGGCAGCCCCGTCATCTCCGTTCCCCATCAACATCCGCCATCGCCCTCCAGAGTAAATCCCGACAGTGCCTCGCAAATAGTCATCATTTAACAACATCCCACCCAGTAACTTCGACCCCTCCCAAAAAGGGGCAAAACGAAAACTACCATCGCAAGCCACCCACGGCTATCAACTATCAGCTATCAACCATCCACTGCCGATGCGCCTCCCGTTCCTCGCCTCCCTCCTCCTTCTCCCATCCATCGCTTTCGCCGAAACGCCGCCAACTCCGCCGCCGGCCTCCACACCCGCTGAGGAATTAACCCTCGCCCCCGGCTTCAAAGCCGAGTTGCTCAAATCCGCGACCAAAGACGAAGGCTCATGGATTTGCATGGCCATCGACGGCAAAGGTCGCCTCTACATTTCCCCGCAGGGAAAACCACCGGGCGCAGGCATGAAAAAGGAAGACACCTGGGGCGGCCTCTGGCGGGCCACGCTCGATAGCCAGGGCCACATCGCCCAATGGGACAAAGTCCCCGTACCCATCGGCGATGCCATGGGCATGCTCTGGGCCTTCGATTCCTTGTACGTCAGCGGCGAAGGCCCGGAAGGGCGGGGGATTTATCGGCTGAAGGACAGCAAAGGCGCCGACACCCTCGACTCCTGGACGCTCTTCAAAAAAGTCCCCGGCGGCAACGGCGAGCACGGCGCCCACGCCCTCGTCCTCAGCCCGGATGGAAAATCCATCTACATCGTCCACGGAAACGCCACGCCCTTGATCGAAGGCACCGCGCCCGATTCGCCGTACCGCAACTACGCCGAAGACGACCTCCTCCCGCGCGTGAAAGATCCGGTGGCCACCTTTTTCGACAAGGTCCACAGCCCGTACGGAGTCATCCTCAAGACCGACGAGAACGGAACGAAGTGGGAGATCTTCGCCGCTGGCCTGCGCAATCCTTACGACATCGCCTTTAACGCCGACGGCGAACTCTTCACCTACGACGCCGATATGGAATGGGACGTCGGTCTCCCGTGGTATCGCCCCACCCGCATTCTGCATTTGGTGCCGGGCGGCGAATACGGTTTCCGCGAAGGCAGCTCCAAGTGGCCCGACTACTATGCCGATTCCTTGCCCGCCGTCGTCAATATCGGCCTCGGCTGCCCCACTGGTCTCGAGTTCGGCACGCTCTCGAACTTTCCCGCCAAGTACAAATCCGCCTTCTTCATCCTCGACTGGACCTTCGGCCGAATCCTCGCCGTTCATATGCATCCCAAAGGCGCCAGCTACACCGCCCGGTGCGACGTCCCATCGCCCTATCATCTCACCGGCCCATCCAAGGGAGAAGATGTCGAGGTCTTCCTCAGCGGCAAAGGCATGCCCGTCACCGCGCTGCAATTCGGCAAGGACGGCGCCATGTACTTCACCACTGGCGGACGCGGCACCCAGGCCGGCCTCTACCGAGTGAGCTACACCGGCCCCGCCGAGAAAACCGAACCGCCGTCACCCAGCCCCGAGGAAATTGCCGCCAAGGACGCTCGCAGTGTGCGGGCCGAGTTGGAAGGCACGCGCGAGCCCGGCACCGGCAAGGATGTCTTTTCCGAATGGCAGCTCAAAACTCAGGCCGCGCAAAATTACGACCGCTTCCTCTACTTCGCCGCCCGCACCCGTGCGGAAAAGTTGCCGCTGCCGGAGCTCCGCAAGCTGGCCACCGAGACTCTCCCGGCCACGGGAGAAAATGCCCAGCGCATTCACTCCGTGGACGGGCTCATCAGCTTGCTCGCGCTCGCCCGCATGGGAACCAAGGACGATCAGGAACTCGTCCTGAAAACACTCGCCAAGTATCCTCTCGATTCGCTCGACGACGAACTCAAGCTGGTCAAGCTCCGCGTCATCGAAGTGGCCTACGCCCGCCAAGGCCGGCCGAATACGGATCTGGTGCGATCGGAAATTGAAAAGCTCGACCGCCAGTATCCCGCCAGGAGCTTTCCCATGAATCGGGAGTTATGCTCCTTGCTCGTTTATCTCGATGCGCCCGACGTCGTCGAAAAGACTCTGGCCTTGATGGACAAAGCCGAAGACCCCGCCGAGCAGATTTGGTATGCCCTCTGTCTGCGCGAAGCGAGTAATTGGACGCCCGCCCAGCGCGAGCATTATTTCTCCTGGTTCTCCAAAATGCAGAACTACGCCGGCGGCAACTCGGCCAAGAAATTCATCCTCCGCATTCGCGATCAAGCACTGGAAAAAGTGCCCGAGGCCGATCGGCCAAAGCTCCTCGCGCTCGCCGAAAAAGAAGTCGAGAAGTCCAAGGGCTTCACCATGCCGGCCCGCCCGTTTGTGAAGAACTGGACCATGGAAGACCTCGAGCCACTGCTCCCGGAAACCAACCATGGTCGTGATTTCGCTCACGGCAAGAAAGTCTTCAACGAGCTCCTCTGCGCCCAGTGCCATCTCTTCGCCGGTGGTGGAGGCCTCGCCAAAGCCGGCGCCGTCGGCCCGGATTTGACCGCCGTCGGCAGCCGCTTCAGCGCCCACGACATCGTCGCCAAGATCCTCGATCCCTCGAAGACGATCAGCGATCAATACGCGAGTTTCATCTTCACGATGAAGGATGGGAGCGTGCACGCTGGGCAAGTGGCCGACGAAAACCATTACCTCGTCACCCTCATCGTCGATCCCTTCAACGGCACGAAAGAAAACATCATGGCCGGCAGCATCGTGAAAAAGGAGAAATCGCCAGTCTCGCTCATGCCGCCGGGAATGCTCATGACACTCAACAAGGACGAGATTCTCGACCTGGTCGCGTATCTGCGCAGTGGCGGAAACGAGCAGGACGCCGCCTTCAAAAAATAAAAATTCCTTTGCGGTATGGCATTCTCCCGGGATGCCAATCCAAAAAGTTTGACGCTCCGGCGACCCACTGAAATAAAAGCCGCCCCGCTTTGCGGGAATTTTCTCCCTATCGAATTCGCATGAACTCCGTCCTCCAACTCAAGACCGTCAAAAAGAACGTCGCCAAAACCGTGGAAGCTGAATTGCAGCGCACCGGCGGTTTGTTGCGCCTCGCGCCGTGCTGGGTGCCGCGCAGCTTTCTCCAGCCGGGCAAGCGCCTCAAACTGCATCCGGACGATCTTTACGCCTACGGCCTGAATCGCGGTGGCATCGACGAGCGCTGGTTCGCCAGCACCACGCCGGCCGCCAACGAAAACCGGACTCCGGATGAAGGGCTGAGCTACGTCGTCGCCGGAAAGCAGCGTTTCACTCTCCAGCAAGCCGTCGCCGAATGCGGGTCGACGCTCATCGGTTCCTCGATCTGGAACAAGTACAAGAAGTGGCCGGTCTACTCGAAGTTCTTCGACAACATGGGGCCGATTCCGCACCACATGCACCAGTCGAAGAAGCAGGCCGCGCTCGTCGGGCAGGAGGGCAAGCCGGAGTCCTACTACTTCCCGCCGCAGCACAACAACGTCGGCAATAACTTTCCCTACACCTTCATGGGCTTCGAGCCCGGCACGACCAAAGCCCAGGTGCGGAAGTGCCTGGAGAATTGGAACAAGGGTGACAATGGCATCCTCGATCTCTCCAAAGCTTACCGCCTGAAGATCGGCACCGGCTGGCTCATCGACCCGTGCATCCTTCATGCGCCGGGTTCGCTCTGCACCTACGAGCCGCAATGGGGCAGCGATGTTTTCGGCATGTATCAAAGCCTCGTCGAAGGCCGCGAAGTGCCGTGGTCATTGCTCGTGAAGGACATGCCGAAGAAGCATCACAAGGACCTCGATTTCATCGTCGAACAGCTCGACTGGGACAAGAACGTCGATCCGAAATTCAAGGAGCATCATTACCTGGAACCGGTCCCGGTCGCCGATACTCGCAGCGAAGGCTATGTCGACCGCTGGATCGTTTATGGCAAGGTCGACGGCGAACAACTTTTCACCGCGAAGGAATTGACCGTCGATCCCGGCGCCAAGGCCACGATCACCGACAAAGGGGCCTACGGATTGATCTGCGTCCAGGGCATCGGCACGATCAACGGGCATCCGCTGAATTCGCCCAAACTCATCCGTTTCCACGAACTCACCGAGGACGAATACTTCGCGACTGAGGCGGGAGCGAAAGCTGGCGTGACCTTTGAAAACACCAGCGAGACGGAGCCCTTGGTCGTCCTGCGCTACTTCGGCCCGGAAGTGAATCCGGACGCGCCGGCCATGGGCGCATACCGGAAAAACAAATTCAACTAACCCGTTGGCGGCGACGGCGTGAAAGGAGCATGGCCGCACCAGCCAGCATCATCACGCCCGTCGCCGGTTCGGGAGTAACATTGGTCACCGGCGTGCCCTCGGTAATGCCGAGCGTCGGCACCGTCGTTAACGCCCCGGTGAGACTGAAGTGCAGATCCTCGCTCTCCGTGGACGCGACTTGGACTGCGGAGCTTTGCGGCGTGCTGCCCGTCGACAATCCCAGCAGCGCATAAGTCGGCTGCGAAGATTTGCTGATGCCAGCCGTCCGGCTGGTCTTCAGGAACAATTCGCCACCACCCGGTAACAACCCGTGGTTTGCCGCGAAACCCGCTTCCCCAGTGGCCGGTTTTTGAACCCCGATCGAATTGCCGGAGGACTCGCCCTTACTCTTCGGATCTTGATTGGTTGTCCCAGTCGTCCACGTGGTTTCGAGATTCGCCGATTGCGAAACCGACTGGCCTTTCTTTGAAGATTTGCCGAATTCCGAACTCGAGCCGGACGGGTTCGTTGACGGCCGCGTGGCTGTCGCCAGCGGGGCGATATTCATCCACGCCGGACCGGCGAAGGCATAGTACTTCGGCGCAGCAGTCGGCCCGATGGGCGCCGGATTGTCCCGCAGGAAAACCGCTCCCATTGAGAAGTGAGGAAGCGAAGTGGGCGAAGTAGTGGGGCCCGTCGAGACCGTATTGGAGCCAGTGGCAATCGGCTTATTTGCCGTTTTGCCGGGGCGATTGCTGGGAACCTCATTCGTGGTCTCCGACCCGCTCCACCAGTTGGATTGATGGCCGTTCCAAGTCTCCTCCGGCGGGGTGGGACGCGGCTTTCGCTGGTCCTGATCCGCGGTCGTCCCGCTGAACAAACGGTTCGCCACCGTACCCAAGGCGCTGGTCACCAGCGCACCCAGGATGACCCATTGAACGAGCCGCCTAGCCTGCCTGGGCGAGGTGAGCAGCCACCGCACTAAACGCATGGCGGTCATCCAATTAGAGTGCTTTTCGTCGTTCTTCTGAAGGGCGTTTTCTGGCTGTGGCATCGCGATGTCGGGCAAGTGGGGTCTCAAAGAAGCAACGTACCGAACTACGCAGATTTACACCGCAAAAATTGTGTTACATTTCAGTGACAAGACGGCGTCGCCAGAAGTGAGCGCAAAAGATGCTTGTTCGGCGGAGGAGTTTTCGGCAGACAGTCCCACGCTTCACCCCCGGTCATTCGCGACGGACCGTATGCTGCCGCCCGGGGACGATCCCAAATCTCCTTATTCCCCATGAGCCACTCTCTCCCAAAACTTCACAACGCCATGTGGCCCGGTCTGGTCGGCAAAGGCGACGGCCCCGGCCAGGAACCGCCCATCAGCCTCGAGCACATGCTCGATCTGACCGCCGCAGCCAGTGTCAACGGCCAGAAATTCGAAGGGGTCGATTACTTTCTGTTCCTGCCGCACACGCACCCCGAAGCGAGTGACGACGAACTGAAGAAGATCGCCGACCTCATTGCCGGCAAGGGATTCGCCGTGGGCTCGTTGGTCGCGCCTGTCTGGCCGGGAACGGTCGGCGACTCGGCCATGGGAGACGACGCGGCCCAGGAGAAATTCCTGAATGCCGTCAAAATGGCCTGCCGGATTGCCGGCGTCTTCAACAAGCAGGGCGTCCGCAAGTACGGCGTCATTCGCATTGATTCCGCGGAATTTGGCATCGCCAAGTGGCGTGAGAATCCCAAGGCGAATACCGCCCGGATCGTGGATACCTTCAAGAAGGCGGCGAAGATCGCCAAAGACCACGGCGAACGGCTCGCCGCCGAAGGCGAGATTTGCTGGGCGGGCATGCACTCGTGGAAAGACATGCTCGACGTGCTCGAAGGCGTCGGCATGCCGGAGGCGCTCGGATTCCAAGCCGACCTGGCGCACACCTATCTCTACACCCTCGGCTACAACGCCCCCGAGCACGCGCTCCTCAAGCCAGGCTACGGCGATGCCGAATTCTGGTCGGCTTATGAAAAGATGACCGACCAGTTGCGCCCCTGGACCATCGACTTCCACGTCGCTCAAAACGATGGTGAAGTGCACGGCGCCGGTTCCCACGACAAGACTGGAAAACACTGCCCGGCCGATGACCCGAACGGCAAACTCGATATCGTCCGTTGCGCCGGCTACTGGCTCAAGGACGCGCAGAAGCGCGGCCTCCAGCACATCTGCTGGGACGGCTGCATGTTCCCGAATGCCAAGCTCGAACAAGCCCAGACGTGGAACGCGATCCTCGACGTGATGATCAAAGTCCGCAACGCCCACGGGTGGTAGAGAACAACGTCGGCTTGCGAACCGGATCGCGGCACAGCGTGCCCGGCACATAAGTGCCGTGCCGCCTTCGACGTACCGGTGGATCGTAGAAACAGGACGGGCGAAGTCACCAGACTTGCGCGGAATTGACGGAGTCGCCTAGTGTGCGGACATGCAGGAGCCGAAGCCGAGAAGTGCGCGTGTTAAAGTGCCGTTCACGCTGGAAACGGCGCGGGCGGAATTGCTGGCGAAGGTCATAAAAGCGGGAGCGAAAGGGGCGAATTCGCCGGTGACGGCTGCGACCAAAGAGCCGAAGCGGTCGCTTTTCACGCAAGCCTTGGAAACGCTGGAAGCGGAGGGAAAGATCTACGTCGATCGCAGTAAGACGAAGCCGAAGTATCTCTCGATCGAATACGCTCCATCGATCGAAGGAGCAGCGACTAGGATGGAACAACTGGCGGCGCGACTGCATCCGGCGCTGTTGACTTTACCCGAACTGAAAAAGGCGCTGAGCAAGAGCGAACTGGCGATGGCCGGCGAGGCTTTGATTGCGCTCGAGACGGATCGCCGATTGGTGAGGCTTCTTCGCAAGAGTTCGGCAGTCTATGCGTGTGGCAATTCCTTGCGCGCAATGCTCGGCATCGATTCGCAACGGCAATTGCCTCCTGTGGAGTTACCGTCCCGCGAAATCTCCGGGGAGGCGATTCGCCGAACTTACGGCGACCTGGTGCGGCTGACGGGGTTTCCCGACGTGCAGATTTCCACACTGCAACACCATGCCGGCGTGCCGATGGATGCCTTGAAAGGCTGGCTTCTCACGGAGCATCAAAACCGCCGGGCGATCTTTTCAACCGGCGATTGGTCGTTGGCGAATGACGCAGTGCGCGCGGGAGTCATCGACATGCGAGGGGAGCGCTATCTCCTCGTGCGCCTGGAGGTTTAACCATGATGGAGGTCAATCCGTTCGATGATCTGATCGTCAACGAACCCCGGCGCCCGGAACCGGCGGTGAGCGGTTTGAATGAGAAGCCGCTGCAGGCGCTGCTTTCACAATTCCAACGTCTCGCCGAGGGCGAGCCTCCGCGTCCGGAACGCCGCCTGACGCAGGCGCAACTGGTGACGTCCGCCCAACCGGGTTTCGGCAAGTCCCATTTGATCGGGCGACTTTTCAAAAGCCTGCATGAACGAGCGACGCTCGTCTACGTGCGACCGTTTCAAAATCCCGCGCTCGCCTTTCAATCGTTGATGGCCACGGTCGTGAAGGAGATGCACTTCCCGGATCGGATGGACGCCGACTTGTGGAAGCCATCGGCGCCGACGCAACTCGATGCGCTCGCCTGCTGCGTGCTCGCGCATTTGCTGGCCGACCTCATCGAGGATGATCCCGAAGCGGACCAATCGCCGGTGAAGACTTTGCGCACCGATCCCGTGAATGCCTTTGGCGAAGGTCTGGAAGCGGACCCTTGGGGGAAATGGATGCACGATCATTTTGGCGGCGCACGGGCGGCCTTCGAGCAGGCTTTGGTCCGGCGAAAAATCGAGTTGAACTCGCCGGAATGGCTGCGCGTGCTTTTCGCCTACGCCTTTAAATATCCGAGCCATGAGATTCGGCAGGCCGCCTTGGATTGGATTGCGGGCCAGCCTCTGAGCGCGGAGCAGGGAGATTTGCTGGGGTTGCGGCCGGCGGAGTTGCCACCTGCGGAGTCACCCGCCGAAGCGCTCAACGAGGCCAGCCGACTGCGTCTCATCGATCTTTGCCGGCTGGGTTCCTTTTACCGCCCGTTCGTTTTCTGCTTCGACCAGACCGAGTCGTACGGCCACGCCAGCGGCCTGGCGCGCAGCTTCGGCATGGTGGTCGCGACGCTGGTCAACGACGCGCGCAATCATCTGACCCTGGTGACTTCCAACCAAGCGCCCTGGCTGGAAAGAATCTCGATTCACTTCGAGAATGCCGATCGCGAACGCATCGCCCATCCGCCACTCATCCTGGACGGACTCACCCGGCAGCAAGGCGAGGAATTGATCCGCCTGCGATTGGAAAGCGGCAACGCGGCGGACCTGCTGGACCCGATGCTGGCCGACGAATGGCTGCGACGCGAGTTCCAGACCGCGCAGGATCGCCGGGGCGCGCGTCGATTTCTGCAACTCTGCAAGGAGCGCTGGGAGGAACTGGCCCGGAGACCGAAAGCGCCACCGGTCAGCCTCGAGCAATTGTACGAAGAGCGCCGGCTCAAGCTCCTCGCGGATGCGAAACGATTGCTCTTCGATGCCGATGCTCTCGAATGGCTGGTGAAACGATGCGCGGCGGGATTGCCGGGGCTGACCATTTACCAGGGCGCGGGCTACTTTACCGTGGGGTGGAAAGCGCCATCCATGGCCTTGCTGTTTGGTTTTGAAGCCGGGTCCAACTGGAGACGCTGGTCGGCGATTGCCCGCCACGCGGGTGATCGTGCGGCCAGGAATCCACCACTGAAAGCCGTCCTCTTCCGGGAGAGCAATCAGCCGCCGATTCCGGGGCCTGCCTGGAAAGTGGCCGGTGAGATCAACGCGGCAAAGCACGATTACCTGCACCTGATCGTTCTCTCCCGGGAAGACCTGGCCGCGCTCTATGCCGGTTACGATCTTTGTGCCGAGGCGCTTGGCGGTGACATTCCTCCGCACGCGGAAGAGGAGGTGCTGAGTTTTCTGCAGAAACTGTTCGCGCCATGGTGGGAGCGACTGACGGGCGCCATCGAGGGGCACACCGGACCGCCGCCTTCCGATTCCAAAGATGAGCAGGCGCTGGCGACACGCGTGCGCGAGATCGTCGAGGCGGGCAAGTTTCTCAGTGTCGATGAAGTCATTGGCAAGCTGGGCACGTCCGTGAACCAGGATGCGGTGCTGGCTGCCTGCCGCTATCACACCGCCATTCGCGTGCATGTGCATCCGAATATGACGGTGCTCCAGTGGCAGAATCTTTGAGCGGAGGAGCCTCGCTTGCCGAAACGCGCCATCACCGTCACCCAACTCAAGTGCGCCTGCCTCGATGAAGCATGGCTTGCCGCCTGGTTGCGTGGAGCGAACCCGCCAACGTTGATCTTTTCCGGGAGCGCAGGCATGCCGGTGCAAGGTGCGCTCTTTCACCAACTGGCGGACCAATTCACCGTCTGGCTCGTGGAAGGCGGGACGAAAAAGAGTGCGACCGGGCTGGCCAATCCGGAAGCGCTGTGGGCGCAGCTTTACGAACAATTTGCCAAGGCGCGACTGGACGAATTGATCAAGGAAGGCAAGCTGCCAACGGCACATCGTCTCAGCCGGGCGTTGCGAGCTTTCTGCACCCAGCTCGCGGAAGTGCGAGCGCGAACGGCGGCGTTTCGCTCCTGGCAGGATGTCTTCTTCACCAGCGAGTTTCAGCTCGAAGCGGTGCGTTTTGCCGACGGGAAAGGGGAGTTATTGGTTTCCGGCCGGCCCGATGCCGTGCGGGCGCATCCGCAGGATGGCGTGGAAGTGGTCGACTACAAACTTTCGCGCGGCGGCAATCTCAAGCACGACCTATTACAACTGGCGATCTACGCGCGGCTTCTTCGCGAAGCGAAGCCCGGGCTGCGCTTCAGCGGCGTCCTGGAATTTTACGAACCGGAATTGCATGTGCTGCCGACATCGGCCAACGATCTCGATGGCATTTTTGAGGAGGTCGTGAGACCGGTCATCCGAAAGATCAATGCCGTCCCCGACCCGCGGCGACCGCGGAATCTCATCCCCGATTTCACGAAAGGCGAAACGGAGTTGCTTCCGCCGGGCCACCTGGAAGCCGAGGCCTCGGGAGCGTTGATCCGCAAGACCTATGCGGACTTCCGGCTCAATGTCACCATTCTTGGCTGGCAGGAGGCTCCGCAACTCATTCGCTACCGCGTGCAGCCGGCCAGCGGAGTGAAAGTGGTGTCGCTGGTCAATCGTGCCGAGGATTTGCAAGTCGCCCTGCGGCTCAAGCAACGGCCGCTCGTCCAGGCCGCGCCGGGCTGCGTGACGATCGATTTGCCGAAAGAGCAACCGGCCATGGTGCGATGGTCGGATTTGGCGCGCGATCCGCGGCCGCTCGCTTTCCCGGTGGGTGTCGGGATCGATGGCGAAGTTGTCACGGCCGACTTCGCCGATCCCAACATGTGCCATTTGCTCGTGGCCGGAACCTCCGGCAGCGGCAAGAGCGAGTTCCTCAAAAGCGTGGTCGCCTCACTCATGGTCAAACATCCCCCGGGCGGACTCCGGCTTTCGATCATCGATCCGAAAATCCTGACTTTTGGTGCACTGAAAGAGGCGCGCCACCTGGACGGCCCCGTTCTGACCCAGATCGACGAAGCGATCGGTTGCCTCGAGACGGCGGTCAAAGAAATGGATGCGCGCTATGTTCGTCTCGCCGGTGAGGGATTCGAAAACCTCGGCCAGCGCGGAGCCAAAAAGGACATGCCGTTCCGCATCATTGTCTTCGACGAATTTGCCGATCTCGTTCTCGCGGGCAAACAGCAGCGGGAGCAGTTCGAAAGTTTGGTGGCTCGCCTCGCGCAAAAGGGCCGCGCCGCGGGTATTCACCTGGTCCTCGCCACGCAGCGGCCCGACAGCAAAATCGTCACCGGTCTCATCAAGTCGAACCTGCCGCTCAAGGTCTGCCTGCGCGTCGTCAATTCCACCAACTCGCAAATCGTCCTCGACGAACCCGGTGCGGAAGCCTTGCTCGGCCACGGCGATCTGCTCTGCCAGCGGGGGCGGGGACTGGAGCGTGCCCAGGCGCCGTTTATTTCGCAGGAGGAACTGCGGGCGCTGGGCTAGCTGGCCGCCTACATCGGGGGAATTTGGGGTCCACGAAATACACGAAAGCGCGGCGAAGCCACAATCAAAAGGGGTTGCCCACGAAACACGCGGAAGAACAGGCACGGAAAAAATTGGACCACGGATTACACGAATTACACGGATTAAAGCCTCCGCTGCGGATTCAATTCGTGTAAGCGGTGGGTCAATTTTTCCGACAATTTCTTTCGTGTCCTTCGTGTTTTTCGTGCGCCCTTCCTCATTCTTTTGTTCCGAGAGGCGAATCGCCGTGCGAACCAGTTGCCATCCCGCAGCATCTTTGCTCGAATGCGCGTCCACTGATTCCATCTCCCAGTCTCAATCACTGACTTCTTATGGCAAAAAAACCCCTCAATATCGGCATCGTCGGCTATGGCTTCATGGGCCGGACCCATGCCAATGGCTACCACAATGCGGCGAAGTTTTTCGACACGCCGCTCGTTCCTGTCCTGAAAGCGGCCTGCGGCCGTGACGCCGCCAAGCTCAAAGCCTATGCGGATAATTGGGGCTTCGAATCGACCGAAACCGATTGGAAGAAACTCGTCGCGCGCAAGGACATCGACGCGGTCGACATCGTTACGCCCAATGATTCCCACGCGGAGATCGCCATTGCCGCGGCGCGGGCCGGGAAGATGGTCCTCTGCGAAAAGCCGCTCGCACTCGATGGCCCGCAGGGCGAAGAGATGGTGAAGGAAATCGAAAAGGCCGGCGTGCCGAATACCGTGTGGTACAACTACCGCCGCGTGCCCGCGATCACGCTGGCGAAGCAAATCATCGACAGCGGCAAGCTGGGAAAGATTTTCCACTACCGCGCCAATTTCCTCCAGGACTGGACGATCAGCGAGGATCTGCCGCAAGGCGGCGCCGGTCTCTGGCGTCTCGATGCCAAGGCTGCCGGCTCCGGCGTTACGGGCGACCTCCTCGCTCACTGTATCGATACGGCCCTCTGGCTGAATGGCTCGATCGCCGACGTCAGCGCGATGACCGAGACCTTCATCAAGCAACGCCAGCACACCCTCACCGGCAAAGTCGAGGAGGTGAAGATCGACGACGCCTGCACCTTCCACGGCCATTTTGCCAATGGCTCGCTGGCGCTTTTCGAATCCACCCGCTATGCCCGCGGCCACAAGGCGCTCTATACCTGGGAAATCAACGGCGCGAATGCCTCGCTCCGTTGGGACCTGCACGATCTGCATCGTCTCCAAGTCTTCGATCACAGCGACGAAAGCATTGTCCGCGGCTGGCGTTCCGTGCACATCACCGACAGCGATCATCCTTACATGAAGAACTGGTGGGTGCCTGGCCTCCAGATCGGCTATGCGGAAACTTTCACCCATCAAGTCGCCGACTTTCTCAAGGCGGCCGGCGAAGGCAAACCCTGCCCGCCGACCTTCCGCGACGCGCTCGAGACGCAGTATGTCTGCGACGCCGTTCTTGCTTCCGCGCGCGAGAAGCAGTGGAAGTCGGTGAAGAAGCTGGCGTAGCCCAAACGTATCGTGAGAAATGAGCCGCTCTGAGAACTCAGGGCGGCTCTTTTGCGTTCCACCGCAGATCGGTTTCGCCTCCTCACTTGAAGTGATCCCGGTACTCGATTCCATTGGGAATTGACTGACTCGCCGGGCGTTCAGGTGCCTTATGTTGCGAGTGGATTCATTGATACCCGGTCATAAAATTCTTCCCACCCGATGCAGATAACCATTGGTAAATCCATCCTTGAACTCGTGGAGGGTGACATCGCCAGCCAGGACACGGATGCTGTTGTCACGGCGGCGCATTGGAAGTTACACGGTGGAGATGGTACCGACGGGGCCATTCATTCGCGAGGCGGGCCAAAGATTATGGAAGAGTGCCGGCGTATCGGCGCTTGCCCTGTGGGAGGCGCGGTGATCACGACCGGCGGCAACCTGAAGGCACGCCATGTGATCCACGCAGTCGGGCCGATCTACATTGGCGACGATGAGGGTGATTCGGATTTGTTGCGTAGCGCGTATCAGCGCAGCCTGCGTCTCGCCGCCGCTCACGGACTGCGGACGATTTCCTTTCCGTCGATTTCCACTGGGGCTTTTGGCTATCCCATGGGACTCGCTGCGCCGATCGCCATTCGCGCGATTCGCGACTTTCTCGATTCAGAAAATCAGGTTGTCGAACTTGTCCGAATGGTGGTGTTCCCCGAGGACAATTCCCGAGCTTATACGATATATGAAGCGGCAATCCGGGAGGTAGTGTCGTCCGGCGTATGAGCACGCACGTCCATTCCTCGGGGCCAAGAAGCAACGCCTACAGCGAATCGCCGGAACCAGTTAAAGCATGAGTGAAAACCTCCTTACAATTCGTCCGGCGGAAATCGGTGACGCGGCGATGGTTGCGGAAATCTACAACGAGGCCATCCTCACGACGACGGCAACTTTCGACACGGAGCCGAAGACGGTGGAAGAGAGAGAGCAATGGTTGCGATCGCACGATGAGCGCCATCCGGTTTTGGTCGCGGTGGTCGATGGTCGCGTGGCCGGCTGGGCTTCCCTGACTGCCTGGTCGGAGCGTCCGGCGTATGCGAACACGGCGGAGACTTCGTTTTATGTCCATTCGACGCATCGCGGCCGGGGCATCGGGCGGAAGCTGAAGGAAGCGATCGTCGCAGAAGCACGGCGTTTGGGATATCACACACTCATCGCGCGCGTCGCTGAGGGAAGCGAGGAGAGCCTCCATCTCAACACGAGTGCCGGCTTCATATTCGTCGGGACGCTCAAGGAAGTCGGGCGCAAGTTTGACCGGCTTTTGGATGTCCATATTTTGCAGATTATGCTGAGATAGAAGAACCGTGATGAAATCCAAAACCGAAGACGCAGACCTGCGTGAAGCTGAATTCGTGAATACGAATCTCGGCGCCGCCAAATTTCGTGATGTGAATCTGGCGAGTGCTGAATTCGTCGATGTCAGTCTGGCCGACGCACGCTTTGAGGATGTGTCGTTCGCCGGCGCGGTCATTCGTGACGCCAATTTTTTCGGAGCTTCGATTGCAAACGCCAACTATGATGGGATGCAGATCGAGGGGATTCTGGTGACGGAGTTGCTCCGGGTTTATCAAAGTCAGGCTTAGCGTGGATTTGCGCGTGCGCCTGCTCACTGTTGTCGCTTCCGTGCTATTCCTCGGCATGGGAGCCATGGCGGAAGAACCGGGGGATTCATGGGTGACCACTCGGATCGCTACGAAGATTGACGACGTTCCGTTCATCAACGGCGGCCTGAATATTCCGTCGTTCAAGAATACAAATAACCGCGGGACGATTCTGCAGCAGACCGTCCCGGGAGTGACGCATATGGAGGCCTATCTTTTCTGGCGTTACCTCGAGCCGGAGAAGGATCAGTGGAATGTGCAGGAACTGGAGGAGATGCTGGCGCTTTGCCGGTCGCGCCACTTGAAGATGCTGGTCCTGCCGTGGCTCATGTACGCGCCGGATTGGTTCAAGAAGACCGCGGATTATCAACCGGTGGTCGAGATGCAATCGGGCCACTCGACCGACATGCTTTCGCCTTGGGCGCCGGGCACGGTGAAGGCCTTCGATCACTTCTACGGCGAACTGGCGAAACGCTACCGGGACCAGATCGGCATCATTAAGCTGGGTTATCCGGGCTCCGACTTCGGCGAAGTAGGGCTCACTCTGGGCAGTCCGGCGTTTCTGCCGGGCGGGGGCTTTTATGAGCGGCTTCCTGAGGATCCCGCGACTTGGAAGCGTGGCTATTGGTGCGGCGATTCCTTCGCGCGGGCCGATTTTCGGGAGCAGATGATGGCGAAATATGCCGGCGATCTCGCGCGACTCAATGCGGCCTGGGGAACGCGCTTCGCAACGCCGGAGGCGCTGGAATTTCCTGATCCCGATCACCGCGCGGAATCGCCCCGGCGCTGGCTGGATTTCATCGGCTGGCTGCGGGAAAGCCAGACGCGCAACATGGTGAAGTTTCTCCGAGTCATCCGAAAATATTTCCCGGACACGCTGCTGGATATTCCGCTGGGGTTCGGGAGCGATCTGCCGAGCGACGGCTGCGATCGCACCGCGATTTGCCGGGCGGCGATGGAGTTTAAACCGGTGAACATTCGATCGACGCACGCGGGCGTCAATCGCGGGGCGATCCCTCGTGCCTATTGGTTCTACAAACGGATGGCGCCGGTCTGCCACGAGTACGGCATGGGTTTCGGCACCGAACCGCCGGGTGGTGATCTGACGACCAATGAACTGCTGCGTGATTATTTTGAAGATGCCAGCGCCGGGGCCAATTTCACTTTTCAATACTTCCAGAACTATCACCGCCGGCCGGATGTGGTGGGGGATTACAAACGAGTTCTGCGGCCGCAGGAGAAATCGCTGGTCGACATCGGCGTGCTTTATCCCACCACCCAAATGATCCTCGACATGAGCCACGCGCCGGAAGGCCAATGGCAATTCTGCGCGGAGGGACGCCAGACTTTCGATTACGATCTGGTCGACGAAAACATGGTCGAGTGGGGTCTGCTCAAGAATTACAAGGTGCTGCTGCAGACGAGCGGGAAAGTGTTTCCCGAATCAACGCTCGAAACGATTTCCAAGTGGCTGGAAGCCGGCGGCGTTTTGATCACCAAAGGGGAACCCTCGTGGGAATCGCTGGCCGGACCGTCGTCCGTGGTGGCGAATTGGCTTACCCACGAGCAGCCAGCGAATTCGGACATGCCCGGTGTGCGCGTGTTTGCCGTCGGCAAGGGACGCGTCTACGCAGTCATGGCGGCAAAGGTTTCGGTCTATCTCTCGCGCATCGCTCCGATTCTTGCCGCCCAACCAGCGCCGCTCCAAGGGTTCAACAGCGCTCTCGACGGTAAGTTCGTCACGGATTTTCCCAGTGGCCGGATGACTTTCGATCCGCGGACTTTGGAGACGGATTTCGCGCCCCACGGGTCAGAGCCCGGACCGCTGATCAAGCCGTGAGTAATAAGAAGCACCGCGATAATCGCGTGACCGTTTTCGACGACGGCGTGGAAAGACCCTATCGGCAGTTAGTCAGATTCCAGGGATGGATCTGAATGTCGATCGTGCCGGCGCCTGGACTTTCTGAACGTCCTCAGACCGCGGGCAATTTGGAGCCGGCGTCCGATCAATTCGACGGACCGGGTTCGGCACCGAAGAACGGATAATCATTCTCCGGAACGAATTCCGGCTCCGGTTGCGGAGCAGCGGATGGTTCGGCAACGGCCTTTGCCGGCAGCGACGCTGCGGCACCAAGACCGGCAAGGACCGCGCTTTTCAGCAGGTCGCGCCGAGTGAGATGGACGTGGTTTTCCGGGGAAGGCAGTTCGTGATTCATGGCGGCAGGAGCAGATGCATGCTTTGGAAGTTCGTCACGCCTTGGTAAAGGGCCCGGCGTTCTGGGTGCTGAGTTTTTCGCGGACAGCGGTGCCTTGCAAAAGCGCCACTTCGGATCCCGTTTGGACGGCCATGGCAGCGGCGCACCCGGCGGCTTCGCCCAGGGCCATGGCGGTGACCGTGACCCGCGAGGAGGCATTGGCGACTTGAGTGGAGGAGTGGCAGCGACCAGCAACGAGAAGGTTGCTCACTTTCCGGGGCACCAGCGTGCGGTAGGAGATATCATAAGGATCGGGCTGGAATCCGCTTCCGGCCCAAGGCTTGTCGAGGGCGGTCTTGGGCGAATGAATATCGAGGAACCAGCAACCCGTGGCGATGGCGTCGCCGTGCGTCGTGTTCTTTCGCAGGTCTTCCTCCGTAAGCACGTACTCACCGACGATGCGGCGCGTTTCACGGACTCCCATATAAGGACCGCTGGTAATGAAGTAACTGTTCTCGAATCCTGGGGCCCGCTTTTTCCACTCGCGAAACATGGTCCAGGCGTCCTTGCGGCCCTGGATTTCGGCGCGGGTATAATCGGCGGCGTCGACCGCGTTGCCCGGCACGCGCACGGCGTGGACGTAAACTTCGTCCTTGGCAAAGGCGTACATCAATCCGGGGCCGTAGCATTCCGGAAGATCGCCGCGCTCATGGGCTTCGGTCATGGCTTGTTTGGCCGCGGGATAAGTTTCCTTCGTGGGAGTCACGTTACCGATGCGGAAGTGCATGGTCATCGGCATGAGCGGTTGCTGAGCCGCCATCTCGGTGGGACAACCCGCCCAGAAGGCGATGTCGCCGTCACCGGTGCAGTCGATCACTTGCTTTGCTTCCACGCGGGTGAGACCGTCTTTGTTGCCAATGATCACGGCGGCGATGCGGCCTTCCTTCGTTTCGACCTCATAGGCGCAGCTATGGTATAGGACGGTGAGGTTCTGCTCATTGGCGATCTTGGCGTCGGCGATGATCTTGAATTCCTCGGTGTTGGGAATCATGACCGACATCCAGCGCTTGCTGACGCGGTCCGGCGGGCAATCGGTGATCTTGCTACTGTCCGGCTGGGCAATGCCGGTAGCCACCATGAGTTCCAGCGCGATGCCTTTGACGACGAAGCGGCCAGTCTTGAAATCGACCAGGCCATCGAAGTAAGGCAGGCCGACGCAGGTGATGATCCCGCCAGCGAAACCGGCGCGTTCGATGAGGAGAGTTTTCGCACCGTTGCGGGCGGCGGAAAGAGCGGCGGCGATACCGGCGCAGCCTCCACCGCAGACGAGCACATCGGTCTTGAGGGAGTTCATACGCCGGGAACAACCCGAGCGCCTGACAAAGTGAAGGAGAAAAGATTTTTGACCACGGATTCCGCGGATTCCGCGGATTGCCGCATCCGAAATCCGCGGAGTCCGCGGAATCCGTGGTCAATTTCCCACATCCTTACGAGGAAGCCGGACGACGAAAGTGGCCAATTTTCGAGGCAGATCGCTCCTTATCCCATCACTAGATCATTCCATGTTCCCATCGCTGCTTCGGCTATTTGCCATTTCCCTTCTCATCGCGGGATGCTCATTCCCAACCGCACCGGCATCCGCGGCGGATGCCTCCAAACCCAACATCATCCTCATTCTCGCCGATGATCTTGGTTACGGGAGTCTCAATTGTTACGGCGGCAAACAATTGGAAACACCCTCGTGCGATCGTCTCGCGCGGGAGGGGCGGCGCTTTACGAATGCCTATGCGCCCGGTTCGGTCTGCTCGCCCTCGCGTTACGGGCTGATGACCGGCCGATATCTCTGGCGCACCGCCTATAGCGATGGAACTGGATTGGGCGAAGCGGCGCCGCTGGTCATCGAAACCAATCGGCTCACGCTCGGTTCGCTCGCCAAAGGGCAGGGCTACGCCACCGCCGCAGTCGGAAAATGGCATCTCGGCTTGGGGATGGCGAAAAAGACGGATTGGAATGCGCCCCTTTCTCCGGGGCCGCTTTCGGTCGGCTTCGACTACTTTTTCGGCCTGGCGGCGAACGTCAATAATCAGCCCGACGCCTACATCGAGAACGACCAGATCTTCGATCACGCACCGGGCCAGGTCGTGGCCATCGAAGGGAAGGGGAAGGATCGAAAAACGGTCGGCGTCTCGCCACTGCGCCAGCCCAATGAAGTCATGTCGAAGCTGACGGGAAAGGCAGTCCATTGGATCGAAGAAAATCGCAGCCATCCGTTCTTCCTTTATTTCGCGCCCAATGCCGTCCACGAGCCGGTGACTCCATCCGGGGCATTTACCGGGAGCCCCTTCGGGAAGTACGGCGATTTCATCCACGAGCTGGATTGGTCGGTCGGGCAAATCCTGGCGACGCTGGAGAAGGACCATCTGATGTCGAACACGCTCATTATTTTCACCAGCGACAACGGTGGCGCGCTCAATGTCCATCTCGAGGAGAGTATGGTGGCCTTGAAAGCCGGGCTCGCCATCAACGGATCGCTTCGGGACGGGAAGGGGAG
Organism: Chthoniobacter sp.; assembly: GCA_036501065.1. Lineage (GTDB taxonomy): Bacteria > Verrucomicrobiota > Verrucomicrobiia > Chthoniobacterales > Chthoniobacteraceae > Chthoniobacter. The sequence continues at coordinate 26,933 of DASYAY010000067.1, forward strand.
CGTGTGGGAGGGTGGCTTTCGCGAGCCGTTCATTGTTTGGTGGCCGGGCAAGGTACCCGCCGGCACGGTGTCCGAGGATGTCATTTGCTTGACCGATGTTCTCGCGACGCTCGCGGGCGTCATGAAGGCCCCGCTTCCGGCGGGCAATGCCGAGGACAGTTTCGATGTCGGGGCATCGTGGTTCGGGGGTTCCTCGTCAGGGACTCCGCGGAAAAATGTCGTCCTTCAGGCGGAAGCCGCTGCGGAATATGCCGTCCGAGAGGGACCTTGGAAAATGATCGAGCGATTGAATCCGCCACCGTTTCAAACGTCCGAAAAAGACATCGAGAAACGGATCATGGATCGGCGCAAACATTGGCCGGATCACAACGAGTTGTACAATCTCGCCGATGATCCTGCGGAGACGAAGGACGTTTCTGCGCAACATCCCGACGTGGTTGCCCGGTTGATGCAGGTCCTGCAGGATGCCCGTGAGAAGCACGCCACCCGGCCGGAACTGGCGCAGAAGCCGTGAGTCGCGAGGGTAATTGGGAGAGGCGATCTCCAGGCTGCCTTCGCCGCGAGATGGGCGCGAGGCGCGGGGGATTGGTCGGCGACCTGGAGGTCGCCGCTCCCAGACTCGCGCCTAGCTTCCGGTCTTCACCTCCACGATGTCGTGCGGGGCGCTTTCGCGCTGGCCGGCAGTGGTGATCTGAATGTAGCGGGCTTTTTCGCGGAGAGCGGCGAGGTTTTGGGCGCCAAGGTAGCCCATGCCGCTCTGGATGCCGCCGGCCAATTGGGTGAGCACGACATCGAGCGGAGGACTCACTTCCTTGAGAGCTTCGACCCCTTCCGCCGCCACTTTGCGAACGGAATCCTTGCTCGAATGACCGTACCGGGCGGCGCTGCCGGCGTGCATGGCGGCCAGACTCCCCATGCCCCGGTATTGCTTGTAGAGCTTGCCATTGATTTCCATAAGCTGCCCCGGAGCTTCCGGGCATCCAGCCAGCAGTCCACCACAGATGACTCCGTGCGCCAGGGTCAAGGCTTTGACGATGTCGCCGCTCTTGGTGATCCCGCCGTCGGCCAAAATCCGGACGCCCTGCTTTTCGGCTTCTTTCGTAGAAACGTAAAGAGCGGTGAGCTGCGGAATCCCCACGCCGGCGACGATCCGGGTCGTGCAAATGGACCCGGGCCCCTGGCCGATCTTAATAATGTTTGCTCCGCATTTACTGAGATAAGCGACTCCATCACCGCTGGTTACGTTTCCAGCGATAATTGGGAGATCGCGGAAGTTTTCGCGAATCAGGCGGACGGTATCTCCCACTCCTTTGGAAAAACCATGCGCCGTGGAAACGGCCACGACGTCGACACCTCTCTCGACCAGTTCGGCGATGTGAGCAAGGATTCGGTCCCGATCCAGTTCACCGGTGGAGTTGCGCGTAGCGGTCACCGCAGCACCGCAGAGAAGGCGGAAATTGTCATCCCGGGCCGGCTTTAGCTGGCTGTGGCGTTCCTGCATGATGCGCTCGATGTCGCTCATCGTAAAAAGGCCACACAGATGATCCTCATCATCGACCACCAGCAGCTTGTGAATTCCGATGTGCTCGCTGAAGAATTGGTCCGCCCTGGCGATGGGATTCTTTCCCAGGTCACGCTTTTGGATGGTCTGGACCTGGCTCCGGGGAGTCATGGCGTCGGCCACTAGGGTCGTCGCGTAACGTGGCCGCACCGTGTGACCGGGGAGAAGCCCGAGAAGCACATTGTTTTTGTCCACGACCGGGAAGGTGCGAAAGGCGAACGCTTTTTGCTCTACGTAAGTAATAACGTCGCCAATGGTCTGATCGGGAGCCACTTTTATCGGCTCTTGGATTAGGCCATGGACGTTGTTTTTCACCCGGCTGACCTGGCTGAGTTGTTCGCGCTCCGGGAGGTTGCAATGGATCAGACCCAGGCCTCCGTTGAGGGCCATGGCGATGGCCATGGGGGCTTCCGTGACCGTGTCCATGTCCGCCGAAAGGATGGGAATCCGCAACCGAAGCCGCTCGTGCAGTTCCGTTTCGAGGTTTGTTTCCCGGGGAAGAACCTCGGAATAGAGGGTGGCGAGGGTGACGTCGTCGTAGGTCAGACCGAGACCTGCGTGCTCCCGAAAAAAATCGTCGGCAGCCTTGTAGAAGGTGCCATCAAGGGAAGAGGAATTTGCTGCTGCCATGTCATGGCATATACGGGCAGTGGTGGGTATGGGAAGCAGGAATTTCGGACTTCACGAACTTGCTCTCAGGTGTTCTACACATTGCGGAGCGCGCGGGGCAGGCGAGAGACTCCACGCTTTCGCGTTTCGCCCTGTGCTTTGCGCAAAGCGCGGGACGCGCTTTCAGCAAACCGCCCTCATCGCGGAGCCTGTTTTTGCCGCTGCTGCTTCTGCCAATCGTCCCATCTCTTGAAGAGCAGAGTGTGCTCCTCTCCCTTGTATTTGACCGTTACCTTGGCTGGCACGCTGCCATTGACGGGAGCATACCGGTAGAACCCCGCAGCCCAGGAACTCCCGAGGGAGTTGGGCACGGCTTCGATCCATTCGCGATCGCCACGAAGCTTCTGCAAGACCATCTCCCGGCCCTGGTCGTCAAATAACTGGATCGAGATGTCGGAAAATCGGATTGCCGGAGCCTTGGCATTCTTGCCGATCGACACGCTCACGGTGGACTGATCCTCCACACTGACCTGAATCACGTCGCCCTTGATCCACTGTTCCGGCGTTATTAACTGATCATTTCCTCCGTTGTCCGCGAAAAGAGGAGTTAACCATCCGAGCAAGCCGAGCCCGACCGCCAAGGTGACTGCCAATGTCTTTTGGCTATTCATCGTCTTGATTTTAGCACCCTGACCACGCCAGGGGTCGATTTTTTCTTTGGCAATCGCTCCGGTATCCGCCTCCCGCTCGTCAACCCAACCGGTAGCGCTCGATGATCTCGCCAAGCAACTTCTGGCCATAGGTGCCGTCATTGACAATCGGACCGATTGGTCGAAATCCATTTTTCTCGAGCACCCGTATCGATGCACGGTTTTGCTCCCAACACGCACTGAATACGCTGCCGATACCGAGTTTCGTTTGCGCATACTGAACCGCCAGCCTCACTGCTTGTGTGGCAATGTTCCTGCCCCAAAACGGGTGTGCAATCCAATAGTCCACTTCAACCGTCCCTTGCTCAAAATCTGGGCCGTTCAGCGTGACAATACCGCAAAACTCCCCATCGAACGTAACTGCAAACGGAAAACGATGACGGGCCGCCCATGCGTCTACCGACCTTTGAACAAAGGCTTCGCCTCCATCGGCGGGATAGGGATGAGGAACGTTGCAGGTCGCAGCGACTCGCGCATCAGACGCGTAATCTTGAACCGAGGCTGCGTCGCCAAGCGAAACAGGGCGTATTTGAACGGACGGCATCAGCGAAACATCATATCCGACGTGACAAACGCAGACTAGGTCCAGCCGATACACCGTGTTCCGGAGCGGTTATCGCTTGGGCTCAGTCGGGTGCAGATCCCCGGAAAGACCGTGCAAGGTACTGGCACGCCGCAGAGGCCTGGCTTCACGATCAATCGTGGTAAACGCCTTCCTATGACATATAGCCCAATACGTTGTGTCGCGTTATTGGAAAAGTTGCCCAATTCCTGCGGTTTAGGCCGCGCCGATCGGATCGAAAGGGCAAAAATTACGGAACGCTGACCGTATCACCCGGCTGAAGTTCAACATCCTCTCTCTGATTCTCACGCGCCTTCCTGACGTCGACGGTAAGCTTTACGCTTCCGCGTTGGACACTAATGAATCGCGGAGATGGCCAAAGAAAGCCGCCGGTCAGTTTAATCGAATCAAGCGCAGTCAGGTGGGATGTGAGCTCTATCCATTGCGGAGTCCGCACTTCACCCTTTACGAAGACTATTTTTGCACCTCCTGAACTTGGTTTTTCGCTCAAGGCCGCAGGGGGATAACAAATCAATATTAACCCCGCGATTAGAAGTGATTTCAGAACCGGCCACCGGGTGCATAAAAAATTGGTCCGGAAAGCCATGCGCGGGCGAATTTGCCTCATCAATCGCAAAAACGGAAGAAGGATTCCGCCACCCTGAAGCATCACATGATGAACCATTGGCTTGTCGACTTTAGATGGCGTATACCAATCAACTTGTTTCGCATTCTCACCGTCGTTGCCCGATCCCGAAGAAATGAGACCGCGCCATCGGTATGTTGTCAGAACAAGGGTGACATTTTCTTGTCAGGAGAAGGGTGACAAAGGGTGTGGATGAGCTGGAAAACAACGAATCGTGCCCAAGAGCGAACATCATTCATCACCGAATTTTTGGAGGGAGAGTTGGGGGTCG
>DASYAY010000068.1:0-71000 GCA_036501065.1 Chthoniobacter sp.
TAACATCGGCTTGATGAACGCCCATTCTTTGTTCGTCAGGCTGCTCGAATATGGTTCTTTGGTTGGCATCCCCAGCCTTGTCTGTAATTGCCATAAAAAGTACAAGTACTATTTGGAAGTTATTTTTTAGACGCCCTCTTACGGTTCGCCCGGAAGACGTCGCAGCACTCGCTCTCCGCATTGGTCGTGGCTATCGTCCCGAAATTGCGGTTTATTGGAATGGGACAAGATTCGTAATGAGCGATGATTATACCGCCTATCTCGCGTACAAGAGATCGAAATGCAGCCAAGTTCCGGTTGCTATTCTGGGACAATTTCCACCCGATGCTGCTGTGACGGAGAGCGTAGGTGGCTGGGAACTGCTCCCACCCGCTGGGATTGCTCGTAATTTTTTCCCGGCGGCCCCGTATAGCACGAAACTCAAGGAATGGTTTTTAGAAGAAAAACTTCGCGAACACGATGACAAGAAACGTCCAGTTGATTTGATGGTGACATATTTGCGTTTCGCTGAACAACTTCACGACGAAGATGCCGACGAAAAGCGATTACATCGTTACATTGAGCGTAATCCCGTCGTTTTGAGCGCTTACGGTACTCGCCTAGATTCAGAGGTGTCGCTGGGTCAGCAATACCGCATCGACCTGATTCTCAGATCTACCGGCGTTCGCGAGGAAGTGATTTTGGTAGAGCTGGAAAATCATCGCCACGCACTTTTTACTCGCAGTGGGCAGCCGCGGGCTGAGATCACCCATGCAGTCCAACAGGTTCAAGACTGGTTTCGATGGTTACGCGAGAATCCAAATAATCCCGTGGCCGTTTCCATTGGAGGGATTCCTCCTCGTGGCTTAGTTGTTGCCGGTCGTTCGCGTGACTTTTCTGAGGAAGATAGAAGTCGCCTAGCTCACCTCAACACGTTCAGCGCCGTTCCGGTCATCACCTATGACGAACTACTCGACAGGTTCGGCGACCTCGTGCTCGGCCAGTTAGCTGACGAACGACGATGATCGCAGAGCAGAACATATCAGCTCTTTTTCGCCTCTCGATCCCAGAGCAGCACCTCGGGAATGAGAGGAAACAAACTTTGTTTCCAGTTCATCGCCACGAATCGCAGCGAAGCCGCGCTTTAGATCGGCCGGGCCAAGGATCAAGCGCTTCTGGTGATGTTTGTCGAAGCCGGGATTGCCGATAGGGATCGCCTGCGAGATATCCTGACCCGGCACTCGCTGCTTGAGCGCTGGACTAAATTCGAGCATCGTTTCCTTCGGCCGTGAGCACCGAATTCCAACAAATCGAGAAATCCAAGAATTCGGAACGCCAGCGTCTTCGGGAGCTGCCGTGGCTGGAAAAACTGGAGATGCTCGACCGGCTGCGAGAACGGCATCTGTTGCTCCAACGCACCAGCGTGGTCCATCGGACCGCGAAGAAAAAGTGACCTTCGGCGATTTCAACGCCCTTGTTCGAAATTGAGCGAAACGTGACGGCACCATCCGCTCCGCCTCGATCACTGCTAAGCGTGGCCTGCCTTTACGGGTTGACAGCGTGAACCGCATTCGTTTTCCCATCTGTATGAACTTCCGCCTCCTCTCCTTCCTCCTTCTCGCCGCCTCCGCTTTCGCCGCCGATGCGCCGAAGTTGCCGGCCATCCCCTCCGAACCGATCGCCAAGAAGAAGGAGCTGCTCTTCTCCGATGACTTCAACCGGGCGGACTTGGGCAAGGGCTGGGCGATCGTCGTCCCGACTTTCTCCATCGAGAACGGAACGCTCAAGGGCACGCAGATGCGCTACGACGCACCCGCCGCCGATGGCAAACCCGCGGTCAAGGGACATCAGGCCGTGATCGGCAATGACATCCCGACCAAGGACAGCGTCATCGAGTTCCGCTTCAAGCTCGGCGGCGCGCAGTCGGTCACCGCGGAGTATGACGACCGGAAGTTCAACGGCTCGCACTACGGGCACATCTGCATGGCGCGCATCGCGGCGAAGGGCATCACCCTCACCGACCAGAAGGGGCTCGCGGTCGCCAGGCCCGAAGGCGCCACCGGCGAGCCGCCGCCCCCTGCCGGCCGGAAAAACGTCACCTTCCCGCTCACCCTCGATCCCGAGACCTGGCACACCTTCATGCTCGAGACGGTCGGCGACACCATGCGTGCCTCCATCGACGGGAAACCCGTGGCCTTCCTCCAATCCCCCGGCATCGCTCACCCCACAAAATCGAAGGTCGAGTTCGGCTGCATGGGCAAGGACGGCTTCTTCGACGACCTCAAGATCTGGAACGCCGAGCCGGTGAAGTGACTGTAGGCCAAGGCTAGGACCTGTTCACGAATTCGAGAAAATCGGGCAAGGACGCTTGCGTTCTTGGAGTGCGGTGCTGCTGCACCGCTTTCGGAATGTCTGCGGGTGGATATGAGCCTTCGACCATTTTGCCCCCTTCCGAAGCGCGAGAGCACTACGCCAAGTCCGGCCCGGACCGCCAGTCCGGCCCGAACCGCACTGCGAAACGCTATCACGCAAAAGAAGGCCCCAAATAATTCGTGAACAAAACCTAGCCCGAATATTTCATCTCCTGTGTAAAATCCCCGCAGTTTGTTCGAGCCACGCACGTCCCCATGATTGGTCCCATTCGTCCCATTCGTCCCATCTTCCCGATGGCAAAGCTCTGAAATATGCTGCCTACCCGCTCGTGCGTCGCACAAACCCCGGGCTGATGATCGAATCCCGTTGGGACTCAAAGACGCCCTCGTCTTCACCCTCGCAAAGCGCCCGCTTTGCCGGAAAACTCCCTCCGATGCACAAACCTCGCACCGTCGATCAATCGGCGGAGCTTCTCTCTTACCTCTTCGCGGCCTGGCCGGCGGCCAAAAAGAAGCAAGTCCGCACCTGGCTGAAACATCAGGCCGTGGTCGTCAATGGCCGCGTCGTCACCCAATTCAATCACCCTTTGAAACCTGGGGACATCGTCGCTATCCGCTCCGATCGCTTTGCCGTCCCCGGCACCGTCGTCGGGGACGACATCCGCATTTGTTTTGAAGACGCCGCGCTCCTCGTCATCGACAAACCACCGGACCTCCTGACCATCGCCAGCGAGGCCGAGCAGGAAAAAACCGTCTATTTTCAGCTCACCGAGTACCTGCGCGGCAATGACGTCCACTCACGGGAACGCGTCTGGATCGTCCATCGGCTCGACCGCGAGACCAGCGGCATCATGGTCTTTGCCAAGACGCCCCAGGCCAAAGGGCTTCTGCAAACCGGCTGGGACCAGGCGGAGAAGCGCTACCAGGCCGTGGTCGAAGGTAGCTTGCCCAGCGACAAAGGAACCTTTCGCTCCTATCTCGACGAGACCAATCCTTTTCAAGTCTTCAGCGTCCCCCGCAGCCCCACCACCCGGCACGCCGTCACCCATTACCGGGTGCTCGAGCGCGGCAAAGGCCGCACCCTCGTCGAACTCACCCTGGAGACAGGCCGCCGCCACCAGATCCGCGTCCACCTCGCTGACGCCGGCTGCCCCATCGTCGGTGACAAAAAATACGGCGCCAAAACCAACCCCGCCAAACGCCTCGGCCTCCACTCCTGGTCGCTCCGTCTTCTCCATCCGATCAGCGGTGAAGAGCACCGTTTCGAATCCGAGCTGCCCACCGACCTGGCCCGGCTCCTCTAGGATCCGGTCACAGAAGCATCTTTTCTTCTACTCCGAAAATAGCCAGGTTCCCGCGCAAGGGTGGATCGCGATACCGTCCGTCCGTCCGAACCCGGACCCGAGCGCGATGACAACCAACGCGCGCTAGCGCCCATGCTCATCCCGCGTGGCGAGCGAAGCTCACGCAGACTCGTTCTAAACTCCAGTGGGAACGAGAGGCCAGACGATATGCCCGTGCGGCCCGCACCTGCTCGCAGGGCGGCGACGGTGACACCGCCCGTCCGGCCCGGACTGGCGGTGATCAGCGATCAGCGGAGCGCATCAAGAAATAGTGTGACCGCGCGGCGCGAGCGCGGTGGAGGGCGACGCTTCGTCGTCGCCCACTTCTTCAGAGGAAGTTTGGGCGCTGACGAAGCAGCGCCCTCCAACCGTGACGCACACCCACCGCCACGCCTGACCCTGGTCGGCAGCAGCACGAGGCAGCTGGCAATACAACCCGATTGGAATGTAAACTGCTCTTTAACACCCCGAAACACGCTTCCAGATCGCTCGGAAGCGGGCCATGTCCATCCCCGTCCAATGCCTGCCAAAAAACGCCTGATCCTCCTCAGCGCAGCCGCGGCACTTTGCCTCGGCGCGATCGGTGTGCTCGCCGGCATCCATTTCTTCGCCACCGGCGGAAAGGTCGGCGGCTATGGCCTGCGCGTTTACAGCATCGCCCAGGCGTCATCGAGTCACCCGGGATATCTTCGCAACACCATGACCTCCGGCAACGACGTCTATGTGAACGATTACGAAGAAGCCGCCTTGCAACTGGCCAACCCGGAACCGACGAAGGTCGTCGCGCTCAAAGGCAATTTCGGCTACTCGAAAGTCTGCGCTATCGAGGGCCAGCCCACGACCGCTTACGTCGCCGGCGATGACGGTTCCGAGATGCCCGCGTTTGCCGTCTATCGCCACAACGGCCAGCCGCCCTTCGAGTGGCGCGCAGCCACCTTTCGCGAAATGACCCTCTACGCGCCCACCGCCAGCAATTCCGGCCTGAAGACCACCGACCCGGCGCTGCTCACCGAAGTCCTCACTCTCCTCCGCGATGGCACCTCCGTCAGCCTCCCCGGTATTTCCATGGTCAACGCCGCGAGCATGGTGAAACTCCAAATGGCCAGCGATCAATTGCCCGGCCTCCTCTTTTGCCCGGTCCTTCGCACCGGCCCCGACGGCACCCTCTACCTCGCCGAGAGCCTCATGCTCGACCTCACCGTCACCCCGCCCCTCTTTCACGCCAACTGGATTCCCGCCAGCCCGAAGCTCACCCAGTGGCTTCAATCACGATAAGCCAGCATCCGCACTTGGGCGAAGTTCAAGGGTGGCCCGAAGAGGAACAACGCCCCAAATCGGACCGAATCAATCCCGCGCAGGGTTTACGCCACCTGCGCTTTGCGACGAGGCGATGGCTTGAGCGCTGGCTTGGTCTCGGCAACTGCGGCCACTGGCGTGCGACGCATCCGAAACCGGCTGCGCGGTCCACTGGCGTAGTGCTTCACGCCGTTCCAGAAAGCCGGATCGGGTTGCGAATGGGCAAACTCCACGATCGTACCGTGAATTCGCGTGGTGAAGTTCTTGCGAGCGTTGTCATTCACCACCTCCTCGGAACCGAGCTTTTTGAGATCATCGGACAAGGCGTCCTGCAACCGCTGGAGTGATGGAGTAGGCATAAGGAAATCACTATCGCACCGAAACGCCTCAGCGTCCCGATCTTAATCACGTTGCCCGTCAGAAGAGCTCGCCTTGCGCGGGCGGCGGCGGCGGCGGGGGATCAATCGGCGGCATTTTCACGAGGGCGCCGTCGGGCCGGAGAGAGCCGAAAAGGGCGGAGCGCTGGTGTCGGAAATGGGCTGCTTGGGCGGCCGTCGCGGCGGTCGTGACCATTTTGGCCAGGCGATAATTTTTGCCGGGTTCGGGCGCGAGAACGAAGAGAACGCGCGCGTTCGGTGGGGCGTCGCCCCAGATCATCTCGCCATCGTCATCCGCTTTGCTCGCCACGGCCGCGACGAGTTCGCTTTGAGCGAGTGGATGGCCGAGCCATATCGTATCGAGCTTCTCTTCCTTTGCCGAGCCTGCCCAGATTTCTTCCACCGCAGTTCCATCCGCCAGAGTGAGAGACACGTGGCCGCTGGCTTTCCATACTTTGCCGTCGAGAGTGCGAAAGAGATTGGGCATGATGTGCGAGTCACCATCGACGATCGGATTGACGCAGGCAATCGTTTGTCATGTGCCGGGTCCAGCCGACACTATTCTTCACCCCTACTCCGAAAATAGCCAGATATCCGCGCATGGGTGGATCGCGATCTCCGAGCGCGATGACAAAACCAACGCGCGCCAGCGCCCATTCTCATCCCGCGTGGCGAGCGAAGCTCATGAAGACTCGTTCCCAAAGTTAGCGAAGCGCTTTGGGAACGCGCTCTCACGCGGGAAACTCCGTTTCCAATTTCCAAATCACCGCCACGGATCGCCGCGAACCACGCCGCCTCCACTCACTCCTTGCGATAGATTTTGACGTCATCCACCACCGCGTTGCGCGGCACGGAGAACCGCAGCAGGCGCTTGGTCGGATGGTCGATCCCCGGAGAGTGGAAGTCACCAGCGGCCTGACCGTCGATAGCGACACTCATTTCGTCACCCTCGATCTTCACCTCCAACTCGTGCCATTTCCCGATCTCTGTTTCATGGGGAACATTCTTCGTCTTCCCGGCGATGGCCTTCTTCTGCTCGTCGTTCAGCGGCTGCTTCTGCTCTCGGGCATCGTGGATGTCCAGTCGCATCCCGCCCGTCTTGTGGTCGATCAACTGCACCTGCTTCGGGCTGATTTTGGCGGCGCACAGGTGCCCGGCATGGACCTCCTTGCACTGCGGGTCGGCGAAATCGAGTCCGAGGCTGTCCTTCGCATCTTCAAGCATGAAGCGGAGGGTCACCGCGCCGTTGGTAAATTCCGCCGGATGAGTGACAGACACCGCGTGGTCCGCGCGGGGACTGATATAGATGTGCATCGCGCCATCCTTCAGGGCCACCTGCTTGTCGCCCTTTGCGCGGCTCTTGCTATTGGTTCCCCAACCATTGCCGATATCCTCGACATCCGGCTTGGACTCCGTGCGGTTAAAGTCATCCTGGAAAATGAGCTTCCCGAGGTCGGCGGCGAGAGCAGAGGCGGTAAGGGCGAAGAGCAGGAAGGCGAGGGGAACGAGACGTTTCATCCCCGGCATTTAGCACCCATCCGGAGAGCAAGGGAAGTGGCAACGTAGCGGCAGCGCACGCCGGCGCTGCCTGCGGTAAGCCCCTTCGCTGCAACCTCCCGTTCCCAAACTCTCTCGCGGTGCCGTCCGGGCCGGACGGGACGGGTAATGGGCATTGAGGATTGCGCACTTGGGTCGCGGCCTCCCCGGCTCTTGCGTATAAACCCGCTCTCCATGTGCCATGAATGGCATAATTACTGCTAATGTCACACAAGCGACAAAAGCATCGCTCACCCCCAAATGGTCGGAAAACATCCCATCATCTTTCTTGTCGAAGACTGCCCGGACACGGCGCTGCTCATCGAACGCGGGGTGATGCACGAAATGCCCGACGTCCGCATCCTTTGGGCGCGCAGCCTGGCCGAGGCCACCGCCCGCGCGGCCGGACTGGCCATCGACCTTTTCCTGGTCGATATTGGTCTGCCCGATGGTAACGGACTCGATTTTCTCTGGATGATGGCCGCCGAACGTCCCAACGCGCGGTTCATCGTCATGACCGCCTTTCCCCTTCCGGAACACCGGGCGCACAGCGAGGCGCTCGGCGTCCTTCACTTCCTCGAGAAGCCGATCCAGTTCCGCCCCATCATCGACCACCTCCGAGCTGCCTTGGACAAGAAAGAGGAGGTCGAACGGAGTGACTTCCGGGCCACCCTCCACAATGTCACGCCGGCCGACATTCTCCAGTTCAAGTGCCTCACCGGCGCCACCACCGTCGTCGAGTTCCTCTCCGGGGAAAACGTCGGCTGGATTCGCTTCGAGGAAGGCCAGCTTACCGATGCCGCCGCGGGGAAACTGCGCGGAGTGGAGGCCGTTTACGAGATTGTCGCCTGGAAGACCGGCCAGGTCAGCGAGCGTCCATGTGTTGGCTTCTTCGAGCGCACCATCCACACTCCCTGGCATTCCCTGCTCATGGACGCCGCCCATCGCCTCGACGAACGTTGCACCGCGACTGCGTCGTAACTAGAGGAGTTTCTCATCAATCTGACGCACCGTGCCAGTAGCGACAGCACCGAAAACCAACCTCTGTCATCCTGAGCGGAGCGCGGAAGCATGGGCGGAGTCGAAGGATCTCCAATATCCTTCTTCTACATCCAGATGGCTGTGGATGAGACTCTTGAAAAGAGGGAGTGCTGATCGCTCCGCACGGGAACCCGCGGAGATTAGAGGTCCTTCGACTCCGCCCATGCTTCCCCGCTCCGCTCAGGATGACAGCGCCGACTTTTCGGCGCTGGCGCTCCCTACCATGTAACTCACTAAATCGAAAATGCTCGAAGGCCGCGCTGTTTGCGGAATCTCGATCACACGTTCCGGGCTCAAAGGTGAACGGGCCAGCGATTAGGGTCACAGCGCCTTTTGCGGACCCGCTGGCGCACCCTGCGTCACCGTCGGCAACTCCGCATACCCCACATACCCAATAAACATCTCATCCCAGGATTGCTGCCCCCAACGCACCGTCTTCGTCGGATCCGGATTGGAGGGATTTTTGTCCGAGTTATCGAAGGCGCCGCTACAGATGATCTTCGTTCCCGTGGGGACGCGCAGCGGTTGCGCCAGGCGATAACTCGTCTGCCAGTTGAAATCGAAGCGCGGGAAGGAGAGGAGCGTTTCGGAGCATGGCCTCAGCACTGCGCGTTTTCAACTTTCGCTTCGGGACGCGTAAACGACGCGCATACAGATTGCCGAGACGCTACCGACGTGTTTTCGTCCAAGAATGGCCCCACTTTATCCCACACTCATTCCCGGACTGCGCAGTCCCTCCGACCAAATTCACGGTCTCGTTTATTTCGGGCGCATGCTCGACAAGATCCGATTGGCCGCCGCCGGAAAACTGCCCGAAGGCTGGCAGCCGTCACGGGGCACGGCGAAGGGAAGCTTCGACTGGCATTGCTGCACCTTCCTGCACCTCGATTACGCCGCGCTCGAGGCCGAGACGCTGAAGGGTGACAAGTCCGACGAGGAACTGCTAGCGTGGGCCTACACCCACGGGCGTGAGCCGAGCGAGACGGAGATCGAAGTGTGGAATGCCTTCATGCTCAAGCGTGGATGGCGCGACGCGATTACACAGCGTGTCCAAAAACGCCTCGCCGAGATCGGCCTGCCGCCGGGGACGGTCCTCACGATGTTTGAGTTTATCGATCTCGATGAAGGCCGGTTGAAGCTGGACGCGCCGAAATAGGGGCCGCGGGATGCTCTGCGCCCTCCGCCCTCGGCTCTGCGCTGCGTGGGTGAAAATTGTTCTTGCCTTTTCCGTCCCAAGTCCCAACGACGCCATCTATGTTTTCCTGTCTCCTCACCTTCTTCATTCTTGCAGTAACGGCCCTTGCCGACACGCCCACGCCATCAGCCAAATCGACCACAGACGTTTGGCCCGAGGGGAAGATGCCGGGGGTGGGCGCGAAGGAGCCGGAGGCGGAAAAGCCGAGCACTGACGGCTTTCACCGCATCACCAATGTCAGCCGGCCCACGCTCGCATTATATCCCGCCCCGCGGAAAGAAGGCGCCCCACCGCCGGCAGCGCTGATCGTCTGCCCCGGCGGCGGGTATAGCTATGTCGTCATCGACAAGGAAGGTTCCGAGATCGCCGCGTGGCTCAACTCGAGCGGCATCAGTGCGCTCGTCCTGAAGTATCGCAATCCCAACAACCGCGCTGGCGCCCTCCAGGACATCCAGCGTGCCTTGAGCCCCACCCGTGCCCACGCCGCGGAATGGAACATCGACCCGAAGCGAATCGGCGTGATCGGATTCTCCGCCGGCGGCAATCTCGCCGCGAAAGCCAGCGCCCCGCTCGCGGACCGCAGTTACCCAGCTATCGACGCCGTCGATGCGCAAAGCTGCCGTCCAGACTGCGCCGTGCTGGTCTACCCGGCCTATCTCGACGACAAAGCGGGCCACGTCTCGCCCGACCTCAATCTCGAGGCATCAATCCCGCCCACACTCATCGTCCACAGCGAGGACGACAAGACCCACGTGGTCGGCAGCAAAATCTACGATGCCGCGCTCACCGAAGCCAAGGTGCCCCACGAATTCAAACTCTACCCGACCGGCGGCCACGGCTACGGCCTCCATTGCGATCGCGACGCCAAGGCCTGGCCACAGGCCGCCCTCGACTGGTTCCAGAAAATCGGCTTCCGCTGACGGCTTCATTCATTCTGGAGGGCGCTGCTTCGTCAGCGCCCACGCCTCTGGATTAAGAACGAATTCGAAACTCCCCCGCAAACCCGCGACGGCTCTCAACTCTCAACTCTCAACCCTCAACTGCCGCCGATCACTGTCCATCGACCGCGTATGGCGACCAGAAATCAGCCGGCGCCACATCCGAGAGCGCGGCGTAAGTGTCCTGATTGATCGCATATCGACCACCCACGCCCCCCTCCAGATCATACGGTCTGCCGAATAGATCGTGGCAGGTCCCGGTGCTGTCGCAGGAGTTATAAAGACGGCTGCCCTGCTTGATATACGGCATCAAGGCGAGGCCATTCGGCTCGAAGCCATCCGGCAGACTGTCTTCAATCGCATACTGATCGAGCGCCCCATCGAGAGCGCGAAGATCATCCAGCATCACCGTGGCTTGGGCCCGCTGGCGGGCACGGAGCACATAGGGCACAGCGCCGGCCGCCAGCAAAGCGATGATGGCCACGACAATCATGATTTCCACGAGCGTAAAGCCGCGGACGGACAAGGTGTTCAATTTCAGTTTCAAGGGCGTTTGAAGTTTGTTTTTCTTACTGGGAAGGTGCGTGAAAATGCGTAGCCACGCGCATGCCGATCCGCCCCAGGTTTTCCCGTATTCGATCCCCGTGAAAGTCCTCCCCGTGGAGCAGGGGATCCAGCGTTTCCAGCCAACCCGCTCTCTGCACGACCTTTTTGGAACGAGAGCAAAAATTGTCCTTGCCTTTCGAGACCGAAGTCCCAACGACGCCAGCCATGAATGCACTCGCCAAATCGTCGCGTTCCCCAGCCAGAAAACCCCTCGCCAAACGCCAGCCTTCTCATCAGACATTGCCGCCAAGCCAGCCATCCGTTCCGCCCCGAACATCACGCAATCCACTCTCAAAGAGAGTCAACAACGCCCTCGTTCCTCCAGAGTAACCCCCCGAATTTTCTCCAAAAAGTCATCATTTATCACCCTCCCTTTGAAAGGCCCCGTCACGCGAATGTTGCTTTTCAAAGCGTGAATTCGACCGCATGTCCCCAAGAGTGTCGGCCCCATCGAAACCAACTTCCCAGCGCCAGTAACGGCTCATACCTGATGAACGTGAACCACGACCGCAGGGCCGCCGACGCCAGCCCGGCGAGCCGCTTCCTCAAAGCCACCGAAGACCTCGTCTTTCACCACGTCCACGGCGGGCAACTCATCTACAACACCTCCTGGGAAGACCCGCGCATCGACCGCCAGTTGCTCGAACTGGATGCGTCGAGCCGCGTCGTCATGATCACGAGCGCCGGCTGCAACGTGCTCGATTACCTCCTCGACGCTCCCGCCGAGATTCACGCCGTGGATGTCAACTACCGGCAGAACGCCCTCCTCGAACTCAAGCTCGCCATCATCCAGCACGCCGGGTTCGCCGATCTCTTCGAGTTGTTCGGCATCGGCTCGCATCCCGCGTTCCGCCAGCTTTACCGCTCGGTGCGCAAGGCGCTCTCGGAACCCGCGCAAAAGTTCTGGGACCGGAATATCAGGTTCTTCGATCCCGGTGGAATGAAGAGGTCCTTTTACTATCACGGCACCGCCGGCACCGCCGCCTGGCTGCTCGGTGTCGCCCTCTTCAAGGCGCTGCCCAATGCCAAGAATTTCGCCCTCTGCCTGCTCGATGCGGATTCGCTCGAACAGCAGCGCCAGGTTTACGCCTTGCTCGAACCGAAAATCTGGGGGGATTTGAGCAACTGGCTGATCCGCCAGCGCATGGTCATGACGCTCCTCGGCGTGCCGCGCCCGCAGGTGAAATTGATCGACGATCACTACCCCGGCGGCCTGGGCAGTTATGTCAAAGACAAGCTGCGCCATGTCATGAGCGAGTTACCCGCGGCGGAAAACTATTTTTGGCGCGTCTATCTTACCGGTTCTTACACCATGTCGTGTTGCCCGAGTTATCTCCGCGCAGAACATCAGCCGGCGCTCGCCAGCCGGGCCGGCCGCGTCCACACCCATACCAGCAGCATCACCCATTTTCTCCGGGAAAATCCCGGCGCTTACACCCACTATGTGCTCCTCGACCATCAGGACTGGCTGGCCTGGCACGATCCGGCGGCCTTGCGCGAGGAGTGGGACTTGATCCTCGCCAACAGCCGCCCCGGCACGCGCATTCTCCTGCGTTCTGCCGCGCTGGAACTGGATTTCATTCCGGCGGACATCACCGCTCGGTTGCGCTTTTTCCCCGAGTTAACCGGCCCGCTGCACCGGCTGGATCGCGTCGGCACTTACGGCAGCTTGAGCTTCGCCGAAGTCCTGTGAACACCGCCGCCGCGCCCACCTCGGCCGCTCGCGAGCAAGCCTCCATCGAGGGTTACTACCGCTGGCACGCGCGCATCTACGATGCCACACGCTGGAGCTTCCTCTTCGGCCGCACGGGCATCCTTCGCGAAGTAGCCAGGCTGGCCACGCCCGCCCGCATCCTCGAAGTCGGCTGCGGCACCGGGAAGAATCTCGTGACGCTCTGCCGCATTTTCCCGCGAGCCCAGGTCACGGGAATCGACCTCTCGGAGACGATGCTCGACGTCGCGCGCCGCAAGGCCGCGCCCTTTGGTTCACGGATTCGGCTTCTCCAGGGCGCTTACGGCGCTGCGCAGACCGGCGACGGGACTTACGATCTCATTCTCTTTTCCTACGCCCTCTCGATGTTCAACCCGGGCTTTGAAGAGGCCATCGCCACGGCGCACCGCGATCTCACCGCCGGCGGACATGTCGCCGTGGTCGATTTTCACGATACTCGGCTCCCGCTTTTTGCCCGCTGGATGGGCGTGAATCACGTCCGCATGAACGGCCAACTGCGCCCGCTCCTTCAAACCCGTTTCGAATGCCGGGTGGACCGCTTGCCCGCGGCCTATGGCGGCCTCTGGCGCTATCTCGCTTTCGTGGGACGAAAGGCCTGATCAGCAGCAGACGATCCATAAGAACCAGGCCGGGCTCGAGATTATGAAGTTACCCCCTCCGTCATCATGAATCTCCGAATCCTCGTTGCGCTTTTCGCCGTCGCCCTTTCTTTCGCTTTGACTCCCGCAGGGGCTGTCGATTCTGCGAATGACGGCGTCCGACAGGGCTTGCTTTGCGTCGGCGATCGGCCGTTTCCGGTGCCCTCGGGGAGCGAGGCGATTCCGGTGCCCGGCGGGGATTTTGAAGTTACCGGAAAAGTTCCGCCGGGTTGGGATGTTTCAAAAGGGCGGGTGATTGCGGCGAGCGACGCGCCAGAGGGCAAATCCTATGTCCAACTGGAAGCCGTCAATGGCGGGGCCTTGAGAAGCCCGGAGATGAAGGCCACACCGGGACGGCCCTATTTCGTTTCGTTTTGGCTGAAGAGTCCGGTGCCGCTTTGGGCGATGACCACCTTCAATTCCGACGACCGTCTGCGCACGGCCACAGCCCAGCCGATGCTCCTCCCTGCCACCGACAACCGCTGGAAACGGATGGGAATTTTCTTCTGGATGCCTGTGCCTTCGACCACCGTGAGATTTCACATTGCCTATCGACTCGAGGCGGAGCAGCCCGGCCAGTTCATCGGTGTCGATGAGGTACAGATCCGCTCGTCGACCGAGGCCGAAATGGCGCGGGCTTACGAGGCGGAACGCGCGCATCTGCCGCCATTCGATACGGCGCCGCAAGCGGGAGACGGTTCGAACCTGGCGCTCTCCGTGGCCAAGTGGGAAGGCCGCAAGGGCATTCCCGGCAAGCCGTTTGTCATCTGGGCGATCGGGTCGAGTTGGACGGAAGCGCAAAAGGATGGCTATGGAATGATCTACGCCATTCGCAAAAACTTTCCGAAGGCGCCGCCGATCGTTTATAAGGAGCACGATGGCGCTGGCACCCCTTGGGACTATGATGCGAGTTGGGTGAAGCAGTTCGTCGCTGCCGAACAACCCGACCTTATCTTTACTTACACGCTGGGTTCGCCGGAAGGGCTCGACCGCTTGCTCACGGAAATCCGCAAGCGCACGACCGCGGACATCATCGTGCCTAGCATCCACTTCAACATCCACAGCACCCTTACGCCGGAGGACATCGAGAACGGCACCTTGTGGGCGCAGGTGCGGGAAATCTGCCGGAAACACCATGCCGAGTTCGTCGAGCATCGGCGTGATATCGCTGCTTACATGAAAGCGAACGCCGTTTCGGCCGATGATCTCCTTTGGGACCACGTGCACCAGAACCTGGCCGGTCGCATTCGCGTTTGGGACAGCGTGAGCCGGCACCTGACCGATCCCCAGCAGTTCACTTATTCGCCCGACTCCCTGGAACGCCTGGTGCCGGTCGAACCACCCGCGGCCACCGCCACCGAGCAGGTCAGCCGATCCGGTAACTGGACCGCGACCGCAGGCGCACTGCGAACCGGTGAGGCCGGTGCGCGCCTCAAAGTGCGCTTTACGGGAAATCGTATCGACGTGATCGGTCGCAAGCTGCCCGGCGGTGGCACGGTCAAGGTCCTGATCGATGGTCTGCCGGGCGACCAAGCGCCGGCCTTTGCCGCTAACTACATCAAGGCAACGCCGAAGATTTATCCAAAGAAGAACGTGGGCGGGCAACCGGGCGATGTCGCGCCGCAAGCGGTCGATCTGCTGTCGCATCTCGTGCCGCAGAGCTGGACCATCACCATGACCAGCGACAAGGGCGACTATGAACTCGTGGGCAGTGTCACCGGACCGGATGGGAACGGCAATGTCACCAGGAGCTTCACCAGCACCTCGGGCCAGATCGGCATCCAACCCATCGACTGGCGCAATGGCGTGTTGAAGCCCAAGGCCGGAGAGGAGCATCTTCCCCCGCAGTTTGGCAACGTCACGGGAGATCGGTTTGATTTCGATGTGTCACGTTCCACGATTGGCACCGTGCATTTCGCCGGCGCTGAAGCCTCGTCGTTTTCCGAGCCGCTCGTGGAAAATCTGTCCAACCAGGAACATACGCTGGAGCTGATCGCCGTGGGTGACGGACCTGTCGAAGTGGACGGCTTGTATGTGTTTCAGCCGATGGAAAGATAACTATCGAATTCCCACATGACGGATTACGAGTGGAAACCATGCCCTCAATCGCCACCGCCTCGTGCTCCCTCTCCGACCTCTCGGCCGAAGAACTGGCAGCATGGATGGAGCGTGAAGGCTTCAAGGGTGGGCATGCCTGGCGGGTGTTGCGACAAGTGT
This sequence comes from Chthoniobacter sp., assembly GCA_036501065.1. GTDB lineage: Bacteria > Verrucomicrobiota > Verrucomicrobiia > Chthoniobacterales > Chthoniobacteraceae > Chthoniobacter. Next base: position 15,271 of record DASYAY010000068.1, read on the forward strand.
TTGCGACAAATGGGGGAGATGATCGCGATAGTGCGCGGATGCCGGCAGGATTGAGGGCGCGGCTGCAAGGTGCGTTTCCGCGGGAGGCGGCGAATGTCGCCCGCCGGCAAGTCTCCGCAGACGGCACCGCCAAGCTGCTGTTGCGACTGGCGGATGGGCGCACCGTGGAGTCGGTCTTGATGCCGGACTATCATCCGGATCGCGCGGCCGGCTGCATTTCCAGCCAGGTCGGCTGCGCCATGGGCTGCGACTTTTGTGCGACGACGCAGACGGGCTTCGAGCGGAATCTCACTTCGGGCGAGATCGTCGAGCAATTCCTTCAACTCCGTCGCGAAGCCCTCTCCGCGGGCCGCACGCTACGCACCATCGTCTTTATGGGCATGGGCGAGCCGATGCTCAATCTGGGTCACGTCCTCGCCGCAGTGCGGCGCATTGCCGATCCGAGGCTGGGCGCTTTTGGCTGGCGTCAAATCACCATCTCCACAGTCGGGATTGTGCCGGGCATCGACGAACTGCGCACCGCGGATCTCGGCGTGCAACTGGCCGTGTCCTTGCACGCCCCGGACGACGCCACCCGCGCCGATCTGCTCCCGATGGGCCGGCGCTTTGCCGTGGAAGACGTGCTGGCGGCCGCGGATCGTTACCAGGCAAGCAGCGGCCGGATCACCACCATTCAATATTGTCTCCTCGACGGCGTGAACGATTCGCTCGCGCAAGCCCGCGACCTGTCCCGGCTCCTCGCAGGCCGTCACATGCGCGTGAATCTCCTGCGCTACAATCCCACCGGTCTCAGCCTGCGCGGCCGCACTTACGCGCCGAGCAGCGTGGACAAGACGGAAGCCTTCCTTGCCGAATTGCGCGCCCACGGCACCGTCGCCCATCTCCGCCGAGCTCGCGGGCCGGATATCGATGCGGCATGTGGTCAACTACGAAGGCAGTTGATGGTTGAGGGGCGATAGCCGCGTGGGGCTTGGCAAACTATCGATGGCTCTCAACTCTCAGCTCTCAACCCTCAACTTCCTCACCGCATGAGTTCCTTCACCTTCGGCGCGGTCGCTTCCGCCCAGATTTCGTAACCCTTGGCGTTCGGGTGCAGCAGGTCGGGCATGATGTCCTTGGAGAGCGTGCCGTCGGGTTGCAGAAATTTTGAACCGATATCCAGGTAAAATACCGTCTTGTTGTCGGCGAGGTTCTTGATGATGGCGTTGGTTTCGTCATTCTGCTGACGCATTTTGTCCGCCGGTGTCGCGCCGCGTGGGAAAATGGCGAGGAGCAGGATCTTCGCGCCGGGACACTTTTCCTTGAGCTTGTCGACGATGGCTTTGACGCCCTCGGCCGTCTGCTGCGCGGTGCATTGATAGATGGCGCCGTCGAGTTCCTTCTCCGGACGGCCCTGGTGACCGGTGTTGTTCGTGCCGATCATGAGAACGATCTCCTTCGGCTTGAGCCCGTCGAAATTCCCGTGGTCGAGGCGCCAGAGCACATGCTCCGTGCGATCGCCGCCGACGCCGAAGTTTGCGGCGTTCAGCGGCCCCCAATATTTGTCCCACACTTCCCTGCCGCTTTTCTCCCACCCCTGCATGATTGAATCGCCGAGGAAGACCAACTGCGCTTCGCCCTTTTTCGAAATCTCGTTGAACGATTCGTGGCGCTTTTCGGTGCCGGGATGGAGCACAGGCGTGGTGGCGTAGTTTTTGGCGGGTTCGTCGGCGTGCAGGTTGGCGACGGCGACGACGAGGAGGGCGGCGAGGAACCGGAATTTCATGGGGAGGGTCAATGGGTAAGGTCGCTCATGGTCCATGCCGCGGCCCGTTTGCAAAGAACATTCCCGTGCTGGCCAGCGGAGATCCGGACCGCTAGACTGCCTGTCTATGTTTCGCCTCGCCCTTGCTGCCCTCCTCCTCGGCGCGCACCTCGCCGTCCCGTCTTCCCGGGCCGATGATGACCTGAAAAAAATTGCGGCCGCTCTCGACGGCTACCGTTACGAATTCCCTTGCCGCGATCCCATGCCGGAAAATCCCAAGCCCGGCGCCGATGGCGTCTCGGCCCGCGCGACAGATGATCCCGCGACCAACGACAAATTCACCGACGTCAAGAAATTCGGCGGCGAACCCGGCAAGCGTTACAAGGTCACCCTGCGGATGCGCGGCGTGGTCGAGCCGATGATGTACAAGGACGGCCAGCAGGTGGGCGAATATTTTTACATCGGCGGCACGCCGAACAATGCGACTTACAATATCTACGAGCTGAGCGTTTCCGCGCCCGAATCGCACTATTTCTTCAATCGCCAGGACAAGGTCGGCCACCGCATCTTCACCATCGACTACACCGCGACTATCGAGATCGAAGGTGGCGCCACGCTCACGTTCCACGGCGACGGTCAGAATGGCCGGATGATAACCAATTTCCTCAAACTCGTCGTCCCCGACATTGCGCCGGCCCCGAAGCCTTACAACGGCCAGTTCATCCAGTTGAACGTGGTCGATGTTGCCGAGGTGAAGTAACTGGAAGCGCAGACACCGCCAGGCGAAGCAGAGCTAAACCTCATTTACCCCAGTTCCATGAAAGCGCTCCGCGCATCCCTTGCCTTGCTCTTGCTCGCGACTGTTGCATTCGCCGCCGACGTGCCGGAGGGTTTTACTCCCTTGATCGCGCCGCAGGATCTCACTGGCTGGCAGGATGCCGCGACCGCGGCGGAGCACTGGAAGGTGGAGAATGGCGAATTGATCAACGATGGCCAGGGCGCGGATTTGGTGACCGCGAAGTCGTACCGGAATTTCGAGTTGCGGCTGGAGTGGAAGATCCCGCAACGAGGCGACAGCGGCGTTTATCTGCCGGGCGGTCAGCAGGTGCAAATCTGGGCGAAGGCGACCGGCTCGGGCGGATTCATCTACGATCATAAGTACACCGTCAGTCCCACGGTGGTGGCCGACAAACCGCTCTACGAATGGAATGCGTTCATCATCCGCTTGGTCGATGGCAAAGTGACAGTCACGCTGAATGGCCAGGTCGTGATGCAAGACGTGCCCGTGGAGAAGGGATTCGATCCACCGAATCGCGGTCCGGAGGAAGGCCCGTTGCGGTTGCAGAAATCTCCGCACAACGTGATGACCACGTTTCGGAATATTTTCATTCGGGAATTGTAACCGTCCCGCGTCGCGCCGTGGGCGAGGTCGCGCCGATCAGCAGTCTTCTCGGGTCTCCCGGAGCTTGCAGGCGGCGTTTCCTAATTCCCTCCGGCGACCATCCGAGTCCGCCCAATATCCGGGACCGGATGGCACTGCGGAGGCAACGGTGACAAATAGGCTTGCCTGTGTCGCCGAAAGTAGACAATCCTGCCGCTGCAATTCGTTTAATCTATGGTTACGTCGCGTGTGCTCGTTTCGAATGTCGGCTGGTTCAAGACTCTCGTCATCGCTGCTGCCCTGTGCAGTGGCCTCTCGGGCTTCGCACGAGCCGAGCAACTCGAAAGCCTTCTTCCGCCGTTTGCGGGCAAAGGCTACGACTTCAAGAAAGAATCCAAGGACGACCATCACATCTCCGGCTGGCTCCCGGTAAAGTGGTGCGACAATTCCAAATGGGCGGCCGTGAACGCGACGTTCACCAAGCTCGACGATTCTCCGGATAAGGACCAGGCCGCCGTTCGGATCGAAGTCAAAAACGTCGATGACGGCCAGCTCCAACTGACCAGCTTCGAAGGCAATTCGGAATACAAGAAAGGCGCGACTTATCTTGTCACCGGGTGGGTGCGCAGTGAGCGTTTTACCCAGTTGCTCGTTGGCGCCCGTGAAGAAGACGATCCGCACGACTTTTACAAGCAGATCGAAGTGCCCACTGGCGCGCGGTGGAGCAAATTTAAACTCGAGTGGACGCCGGAGATGGACTGCGTCGCCTGGATCATGTTCGTCATCAAGGCACCCGGCACCGTGGATGTCGCCGGGATCACGGTGACGGAAAAATAGGTCCGGCTCAGGTTCAGGAGGATTCGAGGCGGCTCAGGAACTTCCTTTGCAGAGCCAATGGCCGGTCATAAGAATTCGCTGGCCAAGCCTATGAAGTTCCTTCCGTCGTCTCTTCTCCCACGTTTCTCTGCCATTGCGCTCCTGCTCGTCGTGCTGGAATTGCCAGCCACGGCCCAGGTTCCCAAGAGCCTCCTCCCGCCGTTTGGCAACGATGGCGCGGAGTTTAAGATCAAGGCGAAGGACGGCCATTCAACCCATGGATGGTTGCCAAAGGAGTGGACCGATAATTCGGAATGGGCGCCGGTGAATGCGACCTACACGAAGCTTCCCGATTCACCGGACAAGGACGCCGCCGCGGTCCGGATCAAGGTGGAGAATGTGGAGGATGGGCAGCTTCAACTGACGACCTTTGGCGGAAACGACAAGTATTTAAAAGGCGGCCATTACGTCGTGAGCGGATGGGTGCGCAGCCCGGACCAGACTCCGGTGAAAATTGGGATTCGCCAGATCAACGGGCCCTACGAGTTATATCACGAACAGACGTTGAACTCTGGGACGGAATGGAAGCCGTTTGAGTTCGCGTTTACACCTACGGAGGATCGCCGGGCCTTCGTGATGTTCATCATTCGCAAAGAGGGGACCGTGGACCTCGCGGGGATTACTTTGACGGAAAAACCTTAGCGCGCGTGACGCCCCTGTTTTGCGTCCATCTTTGCAGCACCTGGACGCTGGTCGGACTCATATGGGTGATCCAACTGGTGGTTTATCCGCAGTTTTTCCGCATCGGCGCAGCGGAGTTCGGTGCTTTTCACTTCGCTCATTGCTGGCGGATCGGGATTTTGATCGCGCCCTTGCTGCTCATCGAATTCGGCTCGGCGGTCTGGCTTCTCCTTCAAGGATGGCGCGATGTTCTCTTTGAAGTGAGTGCCGCCCTGATGCTCGTGAATGGGCTGTCGACTGCGGTTGTCCAAGCCCCAATGCACCTGAAACTGATGCAAGGCTTTGATGCGCCGACCGTTCGGCGTCTGATTTGGACGAACTGGGTGCGCACCATTTCGTGGACGTTGCGCGGAATCTTGTTGGGATGTCTGGCCACGCGATGACTGCGAAATCGTCTGAAAACCGGAAAAAATGGAAAAAGTGCAATGAGCCTGTCCTTATCGTAGCTTCCCGTTCGTCGTTGTCTTGAAACGCACTTAAAACCTCACCAACCAAAACTATGAGCCTCGATACGACCAATCCACCGCAAGTCACCGGATACCTCCTGCTTTTCCGCAATACTGACTGGTACAGCGAAGGCGGCTACTCCGATGAGGAAGTGCGCCAAGCCATGAGCCGCGTGATGACTTGGTTCGATGGGCTGTATGCTTCGGGCAAGGTGGCGGGGGCGCAGCCGCTCATGAATGACACTGTGATTATCTCCGGCAAGGGTGGACGGACGGTGACTGACGGACCGTTTGCGGAAGCGAAGGAGGCGATTGGCGGCTACGTGCTTTTGACCGTGGACAGCCAGGAAGAAGCCGTGGCGATTGCCCGGACCAACCCGATGCACGATTACGGCCTGACGACCGAAGTGCGTCCCGTAGCCAGTACCTGCCCGAAGATGTACGAATTGAACCAAAAGCTGGCCACGGCGGGCGTGGCTTAATCCCGGCGCGAACTAAAATCCAGCGCGGGCATTCCGGTTCGCGCTGGTATTAGTCCCGGCGGCCGCGACAGCCGCCAGCGAGACGGTTACTTCTAGGCCATGGCGTCCCAACGCCGTTGCATCTCCTCGGGACTCACGTCTTCGACCTTTTGGGAGAGCAACCATTCGTGGCCGAAGGGGGCGCGCACGCGGCTGTCACGATGGCCGTAGACGAGTCCATAGGGGGAAATGGCAAAACTACGGGACCGGGGATATCCCGGTTTTCCTGGAACGGCCGGATGTTCGGACACGCGCGGGCGGTCAGGATTTCGAAGTGATTGAGGAGTTCCAACCCGTCGAAGCCATGATCGCTCGTGCTCATCCTCCTTCTGAAACTGAATGGCAATCCGCATCCGTGCCGGAGACGACGAGCCTGGCGAAGCTGCACGCCGCGGCCGCACATTGTGAGGCGTGCCCACTGTATAAGAATGCCACCCAGACGGTCTTCGGTGAAGGTCCGCGAGATGCCCGGGTAGTTATGGTCGGCGAACAGCCGGGCGATCAGGAAGATCGCGCGGGTCACCCCTTTGTCGGTCCAGCGGGGAAGATGCTCGACCGTGCGCTGGCGGATGCGGGGATCGATCGCGAGACCGCCTATGTGACCAACGCGGTGAAGCACTTCAAATGGGAACCGCGCGGCAAACGCCGGCTGCACCAAAAGCCCAGTTCGCGCGATATCATGGCTTGCAAACCCTGGTTGCAGGCGGAACTGCGCATCCTGCAGCCGGAGATCCTGATCCTTCTCGGCAGCACCGCGGCGCAAACTGTCTTTGGACCGTCGGCGCGCGTTTTGCGTGACCGTGGACAAATCCGACCTTCAGAGCTTTGCTCCAGGACGCTGATTACTGTACACCCATCGTCGCTCTTGCGGGCGCCCGATGAGGAGACGCGCGAACGGAATTACCGCGAATTTGTTGCGGATCTAAAAAAGGCGGCACGAGCTCTTCGCCAATCATGATCGTGACGTAACCAAACTTCGGGGTTTGATTCGACAAGATGGATGGTCATTTGCGAGCGCGGATTACCACTTGAAGACGATCGCCCGCCCGGTCTCGAGCATGGTCTTGAGGCTGCTGAGGATGCCGGGCCAGCCGTCGCAAATCTTCGGAAAGATCTGGCTATCGGCGGGGAAGTCATCGTGGGTGACGGTGAGTTTCACCACGGGGCCCATGTCAGGTAACTTCACGGGAAAGTCCTCGATCTCGAAGGTGACCCGCGAGGGTTGCTCGGAGAGTAACTCTTCAAACTGCAACGGGTGGAATGAGTAGGAGAGGAGTCGTGGCGGTTCGGATTTCAGGACGGTGTCGTTATGGACGATATTGCCGCGCCAGCGAAAGATGACCTTGGAGCCGACTTTCCAGTCGGATTCGATGCTGGTGCCGCCCCAGTATTGTTGGGTAAATTCCGGGCTGGTTAGCGCGGCCCAGAGCTTTTCCGGGGTCGTGGTGATGAGGGTAACGTAGACGAACTTGGGATTGGTATTCATAGGTGGTTAGCATTTCCAGGTGAAGGGGAGTGCGGTGCCCGATTCGAGGAGGGTCTTGAGGCTGCTCAGGATAGCCGGCCAGCCGTTGCTGATATCCGGGAAGAGTTTGCTCTCCGGTTCGAAGCCGTCGTGAGTGACGGTGAGTTTGGTCACGCCGAAAGCCACGGTGATCTCGAAAGTCACGCGGGTGGTTTTTTCCGCCGGACGGCTGAGCGGCGGCGCGCAATCGACGAAGGTGTAAGCGAGAAGACGCGGCGGATCGAATTGCAACACTTCGCCCTTCAACTCCACGGCGCCGTCCGCCTTGAGATGCTTGATGGAAGCGCCGACGGTCCAGTCGGACTGCAACCGGCGGCCACCCCAATACTGCTGGGTGAAGTCAGGATGGACGAGCGCGTTCCACAGCTTTTCCGGAGTGGTGTTGATGTGGGTGACGTAGACGAACTTCGGTTTTTCCATGCGTTTTGTTTTTTGGATTTTCGAGGTGATGCTTGAGATCGCTGAGAGCTTGCAGGTGCGGGCGCTGGTATTTGCTGATCCAGCGTTCGTAAATTTCGTGGATGGGCACCGGGTTGAGGTAATGGAGCTTTTCGCGGCCGCGCCAGACGACGGCAATGAGGTCGGCGTGTTCGAGGAGGTTGAGATGTTTGGTCACGGCCTGGCGGGTCATGTCGAGGTGCTCGCAAAGCTCGGCCAGGGTCTGCCCGTTGCTGCGATAAAGGACATCGAGCAGCTTGCGGCGACTGGCATCGGCCAGGGCTTTGAAAACATCGTCCATGAGGTAACGAGAATATGCAACTATATGGTTGCATGTCAAGCGGAGCGCCAGACGAGAGGAAGGGTGAGAGGATTGGGCAAACCAGTGGTTCGCGCGCGAACCGGGCGCCCTACGGCTGCTTCATGAAATCAGCGTGCTCCCGAAAATACTCCAGCCAACGGCCAACGAAGGCCGCCGCTTCCGGGTGGTCGGCGGCGGCGGTAAACTCAGGGCTGATGGTGCCCCAGTAGAAGCTCACGTAGCCCTCGGTGAGGGGCTTCGATCGTTTCAGGAAGTCATCCATATCCTCCATCCCGCTCTCCAGCGGATAGGTTTCTTCGATGAGCACCGGCTTGCCGATTTCGTAGACGCGGATCGCGGCCAGCGCCTTGTCGATCTCACCCTTTTTGGGATAGACATGGATGCTCACGAAATCCAAAGCGCCGCCCACGTCCGGTGAATAGAAAATCGGCCTGGCGTTTGGCCAGACCAGGGCCCACGGAATGGCACCGACGGTCATCAAGCGATCCGGGTCTTCCTTGCGGATGGACGCGGTGAGTCGATCCACCCAGGCCTTCGCGACTTCGACAGCCGTTCGCTTGCCCTGCGTGAGCGTGAGCCGCTGCACATAGGAATAACCGCGCAGATCGCCCGCCAGCCAGCCGTCATCGCTTTTCCCGTCGATGATGGGTTCGTTCATGAGGTCGAAGCAGAATACCGCTTTGGAGTCGCGGCAGGTCCGGGCGAGAGCGGACCAGAAATGAGCCTGCGCATTCCAGCGTGCGGTTTCATCGAGAGCGTCGTACCATGCCGGCGTATCGGCTTTGTGATAACAGCCCAATCCGGTGAGATCGAGATACAGGCCGGTCTCTTCAGCGAGTCCCAGCAGTCGGTGCAATTGCTCGAGCGAGTGCGGATTCGCTGTCTCCGGCCCGTCCATGAATTTGCCGAACTGCAAATGGATGCGCACGACGTTGGCCCCGAGGGCTTTTATCGCACGGAAATCGTGCTGCACTTTGTCCCACTTCGTTTCCCAATAATCTTCGAGCAACCGGCCGTTGGCGCCCGTGGCGTCGTGATCGTAGTTCACTCCCCACACGCGAAAGGGAGCGCCGGAATCGGCAAGCACGAAAGACTTGCCGTCGTGAGACAATCGAATGGCCTCGAGCTTGATGGCGGTTGAATCTCCGGCATTGGCGACTGATAATGGAAAAAGAGCAAGCACTGCCAGGACCGCACCGACGAAGGGAGAAGGGGATGTCATGGGGAAAAACGCGACGTAACGGCAACGGGCCGCGATAATCAAGATTGGCTTCGGCGGAATATGATGGACGCTGGGATGATGTTAACCCCTCGTAACTTTACCGTTCTTTTCGCCGCCGTCGGCGTGGTGTTGGGAGGTAGTTTCTTTGCCGAAGATGTCGTCGCGCCGGAGCCGCCGAAAGTGATGGGATCGATGGCCTTCGATTGGACAAAAATCCCTGTCCATAAAACTCCGATTGGCGAGTCGCGGAAGTTCTTCCGGGCGCCGACGGCGACGCTCGATGAACTCGAATGCCACGTCACCACGCTCAGTCCCGGCGAGCAGGCGCATCCGCCGCATCAGCATCCCGACGAAGAATTGCTCATCATCAAGGAGGGGACAGTGGAGGCGCTGGTGGCCGGTGAGTGGAAGCGCGTCGGACCGGGCTCGGTGATTTTCCAGGCATCCAATCAATTGCACGCGATCCGCAACGTCGGCGACACGCCGGCGACTTATCACGTCATCAAGTGGAACTCGCCCGGGATGCTGAAGAAGAAAGCGCCCGCCACGGCTCCGTAGCCATGGCCAGCGCGATGGTGGAAAACGGGAAGGCTTATTTCACACCGATGACGGCGCTTTCCGCCGTCGGTAGGAGGGGATGCAGCGTGGCGTCGTGGAAGCCGGCGTCGGTCAGCATCGCGCTGTATTCGGCGAAGGTGTAGGCATCGCCTTCGGGAGTGGTGCCAAGCATGACGAAGGCAAATCCCGCCGCCGGTGGTGGAGTGACGCGGTCGTCATTCGGAACGAATTCAATGATCACCACGCGTCCGCCCGGACGCAGCGCCGCATAAGCCCGGCGGAGGAAACGCGTGCATTCGGCGGCGTTGAAATGATGGAGGAAATTCGGGACGAGGACGACGTCGTAGTCGCTGCCGAGGTCCGCAGTGAAAGCATCGCCGACGATTTTGCTGAAGCGACCGGCGAGGCCCGCCGCGCGGGCATTCTCCTCCGTGACGGCGAGGACGGCTTCCCAATCGAGCGCCACGAGATGGGCGCGCGGATTCTTCCGGGCATAGGCGATGCCGTAGGCGCCGTGGCTAGCCGCGATGTCGAGGACGCGGGATTCGCGCGCGGGATCGAGCGGCACGAGCTCGGCGGCGCCCTGCGCGATCGGCGCCATCATCGGTCCCATGGCGCGGGCGAATTCCAGCCATACGGCGTGGTCGGGCGCCGTGGTGCCTTGCTCGGAGGTGTGGAGGCGGCCTTTGCGAATGGTTCCGGCGAGTTCGCCGAATGCCTCGGTGAGGGCCGGCTTGAGAAAAAAATCCACCGTGCGGCCGAGATAGGCGGGCGAAGTCTTGTCGAGGAAGGTGGCCGAATCCGGAGTCAGCGAGTAGCGGCCATTCGCCTTCGTGAGGAAACCGAGGATGACGAGATAATCGGTGAGGATGCGGATGCCGCGTTCCGGGCATTGGCAGCGCGTGGCGATCTCGGCGGCCGTGGAGGGTGTCGGACCAATGACGGTGAAGACGCCCAACTCGAGCGCCGCCTTGAGCGCGCCAGATTTCTGGAAGGCGTTGATCGTGTCGAAGAAGAGCTGCGGCGATGGCGGACTGGATGATTCAGGCATGGGTTCGAAAGTATGGCGACGGAATGGAATGGGCACGTAAACCTTTCCGGAGCACGGCGCACGAGGAAAAGTAGATTTGCAACGGCAGATCGGGATGCACTGACATCCTGCGGCGGCTGGACCGCATCATGGCGAGGGCGGCCGCGGGTTTACCCGGATGGCTTTTCGATGTGGTGGAATTACGTGCCTAATCCTTGCAATTGCCGCCGGCGTTCGGGGTGGCGCATTTTGCGAAGCGCCTTGGCCTCGATCTGCCGGACGCGCTCTCGAGTCACTTTGAGATCCTGACCGATTTCTTCGAGCGTGCGTTCGCGGCCATCGACGAGGCCGAAACGTTGCTCCAGGATTTCGCGTTCACGCTCCGAGAGCGTCTGCATGACGGCGTTGACCTTTTCGCGGAGCATGCCGACGGCGGTTTGTTTGCTCGGGTCGGCCGCGCCGTGATCTTCGATGAAATCACCGACGTTGGAACTGCCGTCCTCGCCGACGGGGGCATGAATCGATACCGGCTCTTCGGCCATCTTGAGAAGCGCGCGGACGCGCTCGACCGGCAGAATCAGCTCGGCAGAGAGATCCTCCGCGGTGGGTTCACGGCCGAAGTCCTGCGTCAGTTGACGCTGCACTCGAATGAGGCGGGCGAGGATGTCGATCATGTGTGTGGGGATGCGAATCGTGCGGGCTTGATTGGCGATACTGCGACCGATGGCCTGGCGAATCCACCAGGTCGCGCACGTGGCGAATTTGCAACCCCGGCGATATTCGAATTTCTCCACCGCGCGCATGAGGCCGATGTTCCCTTCCTGGATGAGGTCGAGAAAAGGTTGGCCGCGATGCTGGTACTCGCGGGCGATGGAAACCACCAGGCGCAGATTGGCTTCGATCATTTCCGAGCGAGCCTCTTGGGCTCTCCGCTGCCATTTTTTCAATTCTTTGTAGTGGGCGAGAAATTCCTCCGGACCGAGCCAAAGGCGGGCCTGCGGGTCGAGCGTGTCGACGGAATCCTTCCGCTTTAGGGCGTGGGAAAGCTGGCGCTCGGCTTCGTCGGCGAGTTTCACCCATTGCTCGACCACGTTCATTTTCAGAAAGAGCTTGGGATAGATCGCGACCAGTTTGCGTCGCGCGGTGGTGAAGGTCTGGACAAAGTGAATGAACTCGGCGTGGCCGCGGTGCGCGAGCATTTGCCGCCAGGCCTCGTCGCAAAGGTGGATCGCCTCCTCGAGACGCTTCGCCAGCCGGGGCAGAATGGCGAGATACTTGTCGCGCCGCGAAACCTTGCCCGACGAGACGACGTGTTCGACCCGCTCCTCGCCAGCGATCAACTTACAGACAAGCTGCAAATGGGCGCGCGCCGTCGAGGCGAAGTGATAGAGTTCCTCGCGGATGTGACCTTCGGCGATTTCCACGCGCTGGCAGATTTCGGTTTCCTGTTCCCGGGTGAGAATCCCGTGCCGGGTTTGCCGGAGATAGAGCCGCAGGTGATCTTCCGACGGGTCCCCGGAATTGCGGCGCTTATCGTCTTCGTGAAATCGCTCGTTCGAGGGGCGGCGATTGATGTCGTTGGTCTCTCCAGTTTCGCCCTGGAAACCGGAGATGGATGAACTGGCTTTGCGAGAGGATTGCAGGGTAGTTCGGGGCATGTGCGAGCGTCGGTGACGATGCTTCTGATGCGTGAGGGCGAAGAGTGCGCCCATCGGGTCACAGCCACATGCCCGATCGGTTAAGATCGCGTGACGAATTGAACGGCCGTCGACGCATTCTTTTTCAGAAAGCGGGCAGTGATGATCGGCGAATCGTTGCTTGCCTGGTGGTGTCTTTCGCGCTACGCAGCCGCTCGTTCCATGCGTCTCCTGCCACTCCTTTCGTTCGTGCCCATCTGCCTGGCTCTGGTGGCCCTGGGGGACCCGATCCCGGAGAGCATTCCGGTCGCGCCCAAAAAGGCCCGCTATGAGTCGCTCCGGATCAAATCCCCGTTTTCGCTGGCGACGGCGCCCGTGGCGGCGCCTGTGCCTCAAGCGTCCTTCGCGGCGAACTGGTTTGTGAGCGGGATCGGCCGCATTGGCGGTGAGGATTTTGTCACCGTTAAGAGCCGGGATCTTTCGACAGAGTTTTCGTTGTATGCCCATGAGTCCGATCCGAAAACGGGAGTGATACTCGCGAGCGTGAGCTGGTCGGACTCGGTGGGAAAGAGCACGGTCATTCTCCGAAAGGGAAATGAGACGGCTCGACTGGAGTTCAACGAGGCCGAGGTGCGGGCTGTGCGCGCTCAGCCGGCGGTTGCTGGAGTGCGTCCGATCCCGACAGCTATTCCCAATGGCGCGGCCCCGCTGGCCAACGGGGCTCGCGGGCCCGGAGCGGACAAACCGGTCCCAGTCCCAATTCGTCGCGGGGCGCCTATCAAGCCGCCGCAGTAGGCGGACGCAGTCATTGTCGGTCGATTTCCTTCCTCACCTTTCGAAGCATGTCCTTTTTGTCGGCCGGCGCCTCGGCAATGGACATATCAAGCCGTTGCCCGGCCGCGGTCCGATCGCCCCGTCGCAGATCGATCAGGCCCAGCGTTGAATCAGCCTGCCACAAATCGTCTTTCGACAACGAAGGTCCGGCATCCAGGCACTCCTGGCGCGCCTCAGCGAGGCGGCCCAATCCAAGGTCGAGTTCCGCCCTTTGGATCCGTAACACGGCGACTGCTGCGGGCCGATTGCTGTGAGCGATGGCGATGTCGAAAAGGCGGAAGGCCAACTTCGCATACGCGTCCCGCAATTCGGGGGCGGAGCAGGCCACACATTGCTCCCGGTAAGAGTTTGCCCAGTATCCGGCCCTGTCCTGCATCAATCCGACGGCCGTCTGGAATTTGCGCTCGGCATCGTCGGGCTGATGGAGGAGCGTTTCCAATACGGAATAATCCAGCCAAGAGAAAGCATGGCCGGGGAGATAACAGGCGGCTTGGTCAAAGAAGTTCGCACCTTCCTGGGCTCGTGAGACCCGGCGCGCCGGTTCCGGATCGAACGCGGACCAAGCCAGATACAACCGGGCGAGATCGGCGCTCGCAGGTGTGAGTCCATGTGCCTCCCGTGTCGCCGGAAGAAGGGCTGCTGCGGCTTCGCTGGCCAGCCAATCGAAGCCGCTGAAATCCCGACTGGTCTGCGCTTTTGCGATCAGCGAGTCCGCCAGTTCCCGCCGATAGACGACGGAGTGCGGCTGTTCCTGCACGCTGCGGCGGAGCACCTCGACACTGGCTTCCGGGCGACTCAGGGTATAGAGGGTTCTCCCCCAGAGTGCGGCGATGTCCGCGTGGACCTCGCGCAGGCAGATGAACCAGGCAGCCAAAAGTCCCGCGGCGACGATGACTAAGTTCGTCGCCAAACCTCTGACATTCAAATTTGATGCCTCGCCGCTCGCTCGATCGAGCAACCAGGCAACGGCCAGCATCAAGACGAGAGCAAGACCTAGAAACGAGTTAAAGAGGATCTGATAGCCGGCAAGTTGAGCGATCGCAGGAGCGGCCCCTTCCGCTGCGGCAGGCACCGGCCCAACGGAAGCGGTCTGGGCGGCGAGCACAATCGCACCGACGCTCGCAATCGCTCCGGACACCAACAGGGCGATCAGGAATCGTTTCCCCCTGTTGTCTTTCGATTCGCGCACCAATGCGAAATTGGCCGCGAGCCACGTCGGAATCAGGAGGAGCCACACGAGGTGACTCGGCCCATGGTCGCTCTTGAGTCTCGTGAGCGCCTGCGCCAGCACCGTTTCCCAATCGATCGCTTCCTGGAGGTACATTTTCAGGAAACAAAAAAGCAGTGTCGTCAGAGCGAGCGCGGTTCCGCATCCTGCGAGGCATCCGTCGAGCCAGACGGCGCGGTCTTGAGGCGATTGGTTCGATCCACGCCGCGATTTGGATTTCACCTGGGTGCGGGCCACGGGTGCATCGGGCGCCTGGTTCCCGACCGAAGGAAGAGCCATGAGCACACCGGCGAACAGCCAGAAAAGGAGCGACGTATCTGCCACCGTGAAGGCAAACCCGGTCTCGATCAGGTGCCCGCCGAGGGCCGCGAGGAGCGCAACGATCAACGTTTCTTTTGCGGAGCGTGACTCTGGAGGTGTCTCCGGATTGCACCGGGTGTCGCGGCCGAGCAGAAACGCCAACCCGCAACTGGAGACGACACCGACGGTCAAACCCAATCCCAGAAACCCTCTGCCGCCCACGGCGCAAAAAAGGCCCGTCACGAGGACGACGGCACCCAGTGCCAGGATGTTGTTGGCCGTGCGCGATTGCCAGCCGAGACCTCGGAGGCCCTGGCACCAGACAAAATAAAAGAAACCGAGAAAGGTGAGTAAACCCACCACCCCGGACCCGTACCACCGGTCGAGCAACTGATTGTGCAGACGGGCCTCCGTTTTGGTCTCGGCGACAGTCCAAATGAAGCGTTGCGGCAGGACATTGCCAAGCGTCTCGGGCCCGTAGCCAATCCACGGCCGCAACGCCAGCCAGCGATCGTTGCCACCGGTCGGAAAGGCGATGGGCTGGCCTGTCAGCATGAGATCCACGGCGGCTTCCCAGTGCGCCTTGCGGTAAGGATCTGCTCCCTCGCGCAGAGCCAGCGTATTGGCGAAGCGCTGCACTCCCAGAGCACGTGCCGCCTTCGACGAGAAGGCCAGCGGCAGGTTTATAAACACGAGGAGCACTAAAAGGATACCGATGGCGGTGAATCCGGACCGTAGCCATTTCCAGCGTCGCGTGTGAAGAGTGTAGAACAGCCAGAAGATCGCCAAGGTCGTGAGGAATCCGAGCAGGGGACCGCGGCTCTGCGCGTCGAAGAATGCCAGCGCTTGAATGACCGCGACACCGCCTGGAAAAAAAAGTCTTCCGTATTGGCCTCGCGCACGCCCCATTTCCTGGATGATTTTCCACCAGGTCAGCGGCATGACCATGGCCAAGTATCCTCCCAAATGAATGCCATGTCCCAACGTGGAGAAGCTTCGGCTGATCGGCTCGGCGTACGGAATGGGATCGTAACCCATCTGCTGGATGATTCCGTACAACGCCACGGGGATGCTCGTGGTCGTAATCACCGCGACCAGACGATGCACCTGGTCTTCGCGGCGCAAAAGACCGCTAATTGCGAGGAAGAGAACGACCTCGGCCAATAAAGTGACGAGCCCTTGCCCAAATTCCAAATCTCCCCAGATGCTGGCCATCGGGTAAACGGAAAAGAATGTCGCCAGTAACTGCGACCCCAGGAACAGTCCGAGAGCGATGAGCAACCGCCCTGGCGGTCGAGGCAAGTGTGACCTCGGCCGTCGACCGACGAAAGCGTTTACCAGCCAGGCGACCGCGGTGATGGCCGCGAGAACCCGCACGATCACCTCCTTATGGAATCCGAAACTCCCCAGTGCCTGGTGATTGAAGAATAGGGGAACGACAATCGCCGCACCTAGCCACAGTGATTCGACCAGCCCGTCGCGCGTTCCCTTCGCGGCCATGGAGGGTGCGGACCTGGGAATGGCAGAGATTTCGGGACTGGGCATCTGGAACAGGGAAACTTTGCCTGCCGCAAACGAGGCGGCGGCCGGCGCACCCTTAACCGTCTTCGCCGGTCGGGACAAGGGGGATCTCGCTCGGCAATTTGATCACCGAAACGTCACTTGTCAGGACGCACGTTTAAAGCTAGGCAGCAGCTTCCGTCATGCGATCCTCAGAACCTTCCCGTCTCATTTTAGCCATTTTTAGCGTAGTGATTGGTGGCCCGTTGATGGCCGTGGATTTGAATCCCCAGCCGGCGCCCGTCAGCCAGGAAGATGCCGCGCAGATGGCTCACGCCCACCAATTGATGGCGGGCGGCAAGTTTGCCGAAGCGACGACAGCGTTTGCGGCCGTTGTGCGTGCCGACAAGGAACTTCGCGGGGACCAGGATCCGAAGACGCTTTCTGACCGCCTGGAACTTGCTGTCGCCCAAGGCAAGGCGGGTGATTCCATTCAGGCAGAGGGTGAATTGCGTGCCCTCCTCGCTGTATTTACCCGGCGCGAGGGGGCCGATCATGATTTGACCTTGAACTGCCGGTCGGCGCTGGCCCGCTTGCTTGCCGATGTCGGGCGTTCCCATGAAGCGATTGATGAATATCGGCAGGTCCTGGAGCGGCGGGAGCGTACACTCGGGGCGGAGGACATCGAGGTGGCGCGTGTTCGCCATGCGCTCGCTGACGCCCTCACGCAGGCAAAAGATTATGAGGGGGCGATCCCGCAATTCGAAAAAGCCGAGCCGGTCTTTGAGAAAGTTCTCGGAGCCGAAGCGCCAGAGACGCTGCTGAATCGCTCGAATCTCGCCTTGGCCAAGGCCGAACACCGGGACTTTGCGGCGTCGGCGAAGGAGCTGAGAGAAATTCTGGCGATTCGGGAACGGGCCCTCGGACCAACCGATGTCAGCGTTTTGATGACCTGCTACGAACTAGGGCGCGTCCTGGGTGGCGACGGACAGTATGCGGAGGCGCTCGTCTATGCCTCACGCGCCGAGGAAGGCCTGCCCAATGTCTTGAGCCCGTCCAGTCACGCGGCGGTCAACGCCCGGACTCTATGCGTGGAAATCCGCGCTGACTTGAAGCGGACGAGCGCGGCGAAAAGCACCCCGGCACCAGCCCGATAATTGGCCGCCTCCGGCGATGGTGGCATGTTCAGCCCGTGAGACTTAGCGTCGAAATGTTGGCGCCAGCCATCGGTCGAACTGCACGCCGGTGGACCGGTAGTTCCCGGAAGGGGCGAAGTTTTCACGCATTTGTCACATGAATGGAATTGACATTGGGGTGGCTGTTTCGTAAACTACTTATTTACAAGTGTTTGTGGGTGGAAGGTACTTCGGGTTGGAGTTCACCCAAATGGCTGATTTCGGGGGTTCGCCATAATTCCGTGACCCAAACGTTACACTACAAGTATTGCCTCGGCCCCCTCTCTTTTGGTCGATTGTCCGCATACGTTTTGGTGGGCGTTCGGGCGTAATCCGCGCTCTCCCCTTGTCCTGCCTTGCGTCTTACCGAAACCAATCCAACTAAACATGAAGAAAATCATACTCGCTTCCGCTGTGGCCGTGGCCGCTGCAGGCTTGTTCACTCCGTCGGCGCACGCGCTGACTTACACTGAAGGTGACCTGTTCATCGGCTTTTACGACTCCGCGGTCAGTCCGACCACAGATTACATGATCGATGTCGGTCAAGCTTCGCTCTACACGAAGAATAATGGTTCCAGCTTCACGGTCCTGACCTCGTCGAATGGATCCAACCTGAGCACCATCTACGCTGGTGATGGCGGAGCTGGCGGTTGGTACGCCAATGGTAACACCGTCTGGGGTGTCGTCGGGGGCCCGACCTCGACCGACCTTGGAAATACCCTCTACGCCAGCACGGCGACCGACAATTTGCCGGCGTCCTTCAGTCCGAATACGAACACGAACCAAGGTGGTTTTTACACGTCCAAAATCGGCACTGCGGCAGGCGACTTCCTGACCAACGGTACTTCCTACAACGGCACGAATGGAACCACTCAGCTCACCTCGGATACCAACAGCTTTGCCGCCAAAGGCTTCAATGCTTCGGTTCCGTTTGGTTTCGCCAATAGTTTCTCTGGCGACATCAATAACGACGGAGCGGGAGCGGAAACCCAACTCGCCCTTTTTCAGGTCATCCCGACGAACGAACCTGGTTTTCCGAGCGGCGGTGTGATCAACGAAGGTACCTTCACCATCGATAGTACCGGCACCGTCACCTACCAGAGCGCTGGCTCTGTTCCGGAGCCGTCCACCTTCGGCTGCCTGGCCGGTGGTTTGGGCCTCCTTGGCTTGCTTCGTCGTCGTCGCGCCCTCGCTGCTTGATCAACTCACCTCACACAAAAACGACAAACCCTGCATAACCAACAAACCGATCCAGTCTAAAATGAAATCCCTTAAATTCCTCGCGGTGGCCGCTCTCGCTGCCACAGTCGGCCACTCGGCCTTCGCGACCACTTACATCAACATCACCGGTTCGACCGCTTACCGCACGGCCACACTGGCGGCGATCGCTGCCAACTATACCCTGGGGGCTCTGCCCTTGGTTTCTGGTGGCGGAACGGGCAATGATACCACCTTTGCGGGTGTCAATGCCAACACCAGCTTCATTTTTGAAGGTGGTAACGTCAGCGGCACGGCCTGCACAGTCCGTTGCACCTTCACCGGCTCCCAGACCGGCGTCGCTTCCGTAGCCGGCAGCTACACCAACATTCCGTTCCTGCCGGACGGCAGTTCAGGGGTCACGAACAACGCCAGCACCTACGACGATGCCGTCGGCTCCATCCCGCACTCGGGTTATCCGCAGGGCATTGCTGACTTCTGCATGAGCGACGTCTACCAAGGGACGACCGCGTTCAATGGCAACGTGACTCTGGCCAGCGGTTCGACCATCAACTTCAAGAGCTTGACCGACAAGGGCCCAGTGGCCTTGGTCACCTTCAAGTGGGTGGCGAGCACCGGTTTCCCGGTGGGTACCGGCACGACCGGCACGCAGTCGATCGTTTCCTCGGTCAATGTTGAGCCGTACTTCCTGCAGTCGCTCATGGCCAACGGTATCGCTCCGTTGTCGCAGGCCACTGGAAATGCCGGCGACAAGACGGTGGAAATCTATCTCACTGGCCGTAACCCTGACTCGGGCACCCGCGGCACCGCGCTGTCGGATACCAACTACGGCAACCTCACGGCCGTCCAGCAGTACCAGCAAACCGCCCTCACTGGCTTGACCGTGACCGCGCAGCAACTCTATCCGATCGCCACGATTGCCGGCTTGTCCACGAACAGCGCTGGCAACAGCGGTGAAGCGTCTGGCGCGAATCTTCGTACCTACATGACCTACACGCTCTCGACGAGCGCCTCGGTCACCGGCAATAGCCCCACCGCTTGCTACTACCTCACCTATCTCGGTATCGGCGATGCCGGCAAGGTGGAAGGCACCAGCAATGGCGGCGGCGTGGAACTCGCCTACAAAGGCGTGAACTACTCGAACGCGGCTATCTACAGTGGCCAGTACACCTTCTGGAGTTACGAGCATCTCTATGAGCGCAGCAACATTGCCAACCCTGCCAAGCTCTTGGCGTCGAACATGGCCACCACAATCAAGGGGCTTCCGACCTCGAACGCGGCGATCGCCGGCGTCGGTATCTCGGCCAGCGATCCGAATCTCCTCGTCACCCGCATTGGCGATGGCGCCTACATCGTGCCGAACTTCTCGTTCTAATTGAACCCGGCATAGCTTTGTCGGTCCGCCCACGGGACCGAGAGCTTCAAAAGGCCAGCGGAGGCGACAACGCCTCCGCTGGTTCTTTTTTTTGCCCTGTAACAATCAATTTCACTTTTGCCAAAGGCATCCGGGGATATCGTAGACCCGCTTCACTGAACGAACTCCTTCGACTATCCATGAAACCGAAGTCCGCCCTTGTCTTCAGTCTGCTGCTCAATGCCGTTTTGCTGGCTCTCTGTGGTGTGGTGATGAGTTCGCGCTGGGCGCGTCCGGCTCCGATCGCCCCGGCTGAGTCAAAATCCTTTGCTGCAGCCACTCCGCCGCCGGAATCCACCCCGCAAGCGGCGGCGAGTGCGTCTGCCCAGCCATTCCAATGGGAGCAATTGCAGGCCGGCGATTACCAGGCGTACATCCGCAATCTACGGGCCATTGGCTGTCCTGAGCGGACTGTTCGGGATATCCTCAGCGCGGCTATTGGACACGATTACGATCAGAAGCGCGAGGAGTCGCAAGCACGGCATGCAAAGGGGGAGACGGGAACCCTGGACCTCCAGGACGAAATCGCCAAACTGTGGTCCGAGCAGAATGATCTTCTGGCCAGGCTGTTTGGAACCCAGGGGAGTTTCGGAGCGGACGGGAGTGTCGCCCATGCCTCTGGATCGCCTGCCTCTCCGGCTTCAGCGTCGGCGCCTCCCAGCGGCCGTCTGAAACAGGTCCTGCGCACCAGCACCAGCGAAACCGCCCCGTTGGTTTTCGTCGAGCCCGACCCTTCGTGGGGATTGACGCCCACGCAACTGGATATCTGGTATCAAACGCGGGAAAACTTTGCCGAGGCCATCGGAGGGGAGGGCCAGGATCCGAAGGATCCAGCGTACCACCAGCGTTGGCAGGAAGCCAAGACCGAGGCTGATCAGAGGCTGAAAACGCTCTTTGGATTTGCCCAATTCTCCAAGTGGGAGATGCTGACCCGCTCGCAAATGCCGCCGCCTCCTGCAAAGTAAGTTCCAGGTCGGTTATCGCGCGGCTTGGACGGAATGCTTTTTCTTGTACTCCATGATTCGCCGGCGGCCTTCCGCGAGTTGCTGGGGATTGAGTTCGAATTGATAGTCCGCAAAGGGAACGCTGGCCGTCGTGTCGCCCTGTTCGCTGCTTAGCACCATCCACTTATAGGCTTCGGCTTTGTCCTCCTGAATCCCGTTGGTATCATAGCCCAGGATTCGCGCTGCGTTGCTTTGCCCCCGGGCGTCACCTTGCTCGGCGGAAAGTAGATACCACTCCAGCGCCTTTTTATTGTCGACCTTTTGGCCCCAGCCACCTTCCGCCATGGCACCCAAGGTGTTTTGCGCCCAGGCGTCCCCCTGGTCGGCGGCCAATTTCAACCATTTCTCCGCCAAGGCGTAATCCTTGGTCACTCCATCCTCGCCGAAGAAATAGATTCGACCCAGGGCCCGCCGGGCCTGCATGGAACCTTGATCGGCCGCCTTTTCGTACCAATTCATGGCCTCCTTCAAATCCTTCGGAAGAAGCTGCCCTTGGGCGAGCATCGTCGCCAGGTCTTCCTGGGCAATTACCGCCCCTTGGCCGGCTGCCCGACGCAGCCAGTTCAGCGCTTCGGCGGGATCTTTTGCGACGCCTCGACCGGTGGCATACATCAAGCCGAGATTCTTTTGCGCCTTCCAGTTTCCCAAATCCGCCGCCTTCCGAAAGTAGTCGGCCGCCGTGGTTTCGTCATGCGCCGCTCCGCGGGCTTCCAGATAAGCCCGGCCCAACTGGATCAGGGCTTCGGGGTCGTTCTGCTTTGCCTTTGCCTCGAGTCGCGCGATGTCCTCCGGAGAAAAGTTTGGGCCGGCGGCGGTTTTACTCTGCACGGTCGCCGTCGCCGGGTTGGCCTTCGCCTCCGCCGCCGTTGCCGGCGGAGCCGGGCTGGCGCTGCCGTTGGTGTTTGGCTTGCAGGCCGGGAGCAGCACGCAGACGGCTGGCACGAACAGCGCTCGCAGTGGAAATGCCAGACCGGGGAAAATGGGGTTTCGGGTCATAGGGTAGAAAGGGTAAAGGTTTGGCCCCCGCGGCTGCACGTTACGATTTCGCGAAAAGGAGAGTTCCACAGAATAAGCAAAGAAAGAAACGCGCACAAATTCCACGCAAAGCCCTGGACACTCGACGCGGCTATCAACAATCAACTAAGGTTACTGAGAGGCCGGGCCGCTGGAGGAATCGGTGCTACTGTCGCCTCCGCCTCCGCCGTAGCCCACGACCTCGACGGTGATGGTGGAGTCGGGTTCCGGTGCTTGGGTGGTGGGTTGTTCGGCGGCCTTGGTGACGTCGCTGGTCGACTGGTTGACAGAGGCCGCAGCCGCGCTGGCGCTGGATAGACCTGCCACATTGGGCGTGGCGACCACGGCTGCCGCCGGGGTGCCCGAGCTGGTCCCGGACACCGATATATTGTCGGCATTCAGGACCTTGGTGGCGGCAATGTTCAGGTTACCCGTGGCGCGAATGCCAGCGTCGCCGGCATCGACCACGCCAAGGGGTGCAATGAGGTCCACGTCGCCCGGGGGCACGCCGGCCACCGTGGCGAGCACGCCGATGCCGCCGCCTGTGGCCAGACCGGCCAGGTCGGTCTTGACGTCCGCGCTGGCCGGATCGATGAGCACCCGGGTGGGAGGCGCGGCTTTGACGGTCTTGGAAGCCGAACCAGCGGCGATACTGCCGTTGGACGACCAAATGATGATATTGCCGCCACGCAGCGTGAAGATACGGGAAGTGCCGAGAGAAACGTCGCCGTTGGCCAAAATGTTGATGTTGCCGCCATCGGCCGTGATAATGCCCTGGTCGAGGGCCTGTCCGATCACATCGAATCCCACGGTGACATCTCCGTTCGGAGCAAGGATCTGGATATTGCCGCCGTTCACGGTTTCGATTTCACGGGAAGTGAGGGAGACATTACCCATGACGCCGGTCGTCGTGCCAAAGAGCTTGCTGATCGCCTCCAGACCCGTGGAATAGCTGCCCGTGCCCGCGGTGTGGGCGCGGCCCGCATCCCGCAGGATGAGGAAAAAGACCTGCACGGCGATCTCGGCCTGCTGTTCCTTGGGCAGGGAACTGATATCGGAACTTTTGAGACCCAACTCCTGAAGGTAACTCGAGCCATTGCTCCCGCCATTCAGGTACTGGGAGATGAACTCGGTGATATTCAGGTTCGGGTTGCTGCTCAGGTTTCCCGGTCCGCCGATCCCCGCCGCGGTAATGATATCCGCCCCGGCGAAAGGCAGATAGGGATTGCGGGCATTGCCGATGCTCACCACGCCCAGATCAATTCCGTCGGCGTTGGCGGTCGCGTTCGCTGGGGCATTGCCCAAATTGAGATTGCGCCCGGCGAGGACTTCGAGGGTGCCCGGGCCGCTGATCTGGATGTCGCCCGAGAGTACGTCGGGCGCGAGGTTGTCAACGGCTCCAGCCTCGGTCGAGCCGCGCAGCAGGGAACCGGCATCGTACGCGATGATATCGCGTCCGGCGGAGACGACCGAGATGTCCTGGTCGTTCACGTTTTGGATATAAAGTCCCACGTCGGTGATGTCCCGGCCGGCGAGGATTTCGGCGCGTTTGCCGGAAAAGAGGGTGAGGCCGGATATGTCGCCGCTCAAAGTGTAAAGACGGACGGGATTCGGATCATTGGCGTGGAGCAAGCCCGGATCGTGGAGATCCTCCTGGGTCAGGACCGAGCCGTAATCCAATCCGTTGAGTCCAGTTCCTGCGGTCTGGCCCGATTCCGCGAACAGATTGTCGAAGGTGCTGAAGAAAGGCAAATTTGTATCCGTCGAAAGCATGGCCTTGGCGATCTGTTGCTTGGAAGCGTTCGATCCGGCGATCTGAATGGCCACGGTTTGGTAACCAAATGGGTTGGTAATGCCATAAACGGATGCCGGATTGGCGTCGGAGACGTTGATGGTCGCAGTTTCCCACACGGTGATGGGGGTCGACGTTCCGTCGGCATTTTGCTGGATCTCGATCCCATTTGGCTGCAGGGCGTTGATCGCATTGGCCGCGAGCAAGCTGACGTTGCCGGTCGGTGCGGGCGTCAAAGTAATGTTTCCCTGCAGGTTGATGCTGCCGGAAAATGCCGTCACGTTCAAGGTCGGCGGTTGTAGGTTGAGGGCAGTGTCCAGGAAATCCGTCGACGTTTCATCGATCCGCAACCACGGTTGGAAGTAGGAAACGTTACTGGAGTAGAATCCGCCGTTCGGGTTGGCCAACAGCATGACGTTCTCGATCCAATCTTGCAGAATCGGTACGGAGCCGCCGCTGTTACCATCGGGATCGGTGGTGGTTTCGCGCAGAGTCACGTCGCCAGAGAGCGAGGTCACGTTCGCATAATCGCTGGGCGCAAACGTCGAGAAATAGGTTTTATAGAGGAAAGTGTTGTTGTAGCCCTCCGGCAGGAGAAAGACATTGGCGACCGGTCCGAGGAGCACGGAGTTGTTCGCGTAAACAGTGAAGCCGCCTGCACCGTTGCGGGCATTCCCGCCGAGAAATAGTGTCGTGGGCAGCCAGGTGAGGTCCGGCGAAAATGTCCCGGACGGATTCGAGCTATCGAGGTATTGCAGAGAAGGGGAGCGGCTCTGGTTGGTGACAATGCTATTGCCGGCAGTCAAAGTTCCTGTTCCCCTCTCGACGTAATAGACGCCCGCGTTGATGTCACCGCCGGCCTTGACCACCAGATCGCCGCCCCCGAGTTCGACCATGGCACCCGCGTTGGGGGTGCCAATCGGCATGCGGGCGTTGGTCGGGATCAGTCCATCCACGTTGCTCACGTTGCCTCCGGCAATCATCGTGATATTGCCGCCGCCGAGGGCTCCGACGCCCTCAAAGAAATCGGTGAAATCCACCCACCAGGTGGTTGAGGCGAACTCCCCATTGGGCGAAACGCCGAACTGGCCGGTCAAGGAATCGACGTAACCGCGGCGGTAGAGCCAGTCATTGGGCAATTGCTTTGAAGAGTCTTCCACCTGCGTTCCATTAATGGTCGTGTAATGGGCGATATCGCCCTGTGCGGTGATCGTCACATTGCCGCCCCCGAGGCTGTATTGGACAGGACCGACCGGGTTTTGGACCCCTCCGAGTGTGCCCGTGGGGCTGGCGCCTTGAGGGCTTGCATTCAAGATCGGGATGTCGAAAGTCGAGCCATCGGGGAGCGTCATCGTGGTCGAAGTATTGGGGGTGACGATTGTGCCCGCAGTGTAAATGGTGGCGAGTTCGTTGAGCAATTGCACATCGATGCCCGCGGAGATGTTGATGTAGCCGCTGCCGGTGCGGATGACTTGGTAGTGGCTGGTCGCGGCGGTGCTGGTCGTGGCGCTGGGTCCGGAACTGAAGGAGTTGGTACCGTAGTTCTTGCCGAGCAGCAGCGAACCGGCGCCGCTGGCTTCGAGTTGCGCCAAGGGAAGCACCGCGAGCGCATTGGCCGCGGAGAGATCGGCGCCCGCCGTAAGATTGTAGGACCAGGACTGGGCATTGGCTGGAAGAAGTGCGTTGGCGGCCGAGAGTGCCGCGCTGTAAGATGAACTTTGAAAGCCATCGCTGAGCGTGTTGTAGAAGACGAGATTGCCACTGGCCCGCAAGGTCAGGACCCCGGGCACATCCTTTGGTGCGTCAAAGACGTCATTGGAAAGATTCCAATCGCTGGAGGAATTCGAGGTTGAAGTGCCTAGGACAAGATTCCCGTTGAGGTTGATGATTTCCTCACCAGGGACGATCTCGAGTACGGAGCTGAGGGAGCCGCCGCCCGGATCGCTGGCGTTGGCGAGGAGGGTAGAGTAGAGCCCGGAGGTGCCGGCGGTGAAGGTATTGCCGTTGCTCAGGACCTGGCCCTGCACGGCACTGGTGATTGTGGCGTTCGCGCCTGTGAGCGTGATAAGATGGTAGCCCTCGACGATGATATTCGAGGGGTTGATAATGGTGCCATCGATGATTGGATTGATGGCGAAGCCGGTGCCGTTCGACAACTGCGGCGAGCGGACGTGGAGGGTGCCGGTAAACTCGCCGTAGAGCTGATCGGCAAGATCGGCCTTTTGAGTGGATGTGAGCGCCTGTACTTGGGCGAGAGTCAGGCCGGTATCGGCGGCGAGTTGGGCGTTCGTCAGCGCCGCGGCGCTCGGATCCTCGTTGGCGACGGAAAGATTGATCGTCGAGCCGGTAGCGATATTCACAGCGCCGGCCATGTTGACGACGCCGTTGGTTTCGGAACCGGCCTCCAGCGTGACAGAGCCGCCCTCGCCGGCGTCGTCGAAATTCTTCGCGGCGACCGAGAGTAGCGCCCCACTATTCAGAGTTACGCTGCCGTTCGCCACCAAGGTGATGGACCCGCCGGTAAGACTGGTGGAACCGAAGGAAGCATCGACTCCGGCTCCGGACTCGACGGTGATCGAGCCGGCATCCACCGACAGGGTATAATTGAAAGCTTCGGCGTAGTCAGTCGGGTCGCTACCAGTATTCTCCATGGTGACATCGCCGGTCCGGACGCGGTAGGTTCGCGATTGGGTGAAGCCGCCCGTGTTGAGAATGTCGTCGATTTTGGTGATGTCAAAGGTACCCGACCCCGGCGAGAAGTCGGCGGAGAAAGACCCGCCGGCGCCACCGGCGCCGCCTTGGCCGAGGAGCGTGCCATCGAGCGTGAAATTACCAGTGGGCGCGCTGATCGAGACGCTGCCAGCATTGCCGCCGCCCGGGGCGGCGGCCACGGAGACGGTGCTTCCGGGCGTCAGGGCGACGCTGCCATTGGTCGAACTAATGGTGATGCTGCCGCCCGGAGTATATTGAATGGTATCGTAAAACTCGACGGCGGAGCCGCTGACATCGAGCGTGCCGCCGACCATCACGCCGACTCCGCCGGCGCTGGTGTCGGACAAATTCAACTGGCCGCTGGGCAGATAAATCCGGCTGTTTTCCGTGAGGCCCTGGCCGACAAGGTTGAGGGTGGCGCCCAAACCAGCGGAAGATGCCAGGGTCGAGCCTTTGCTGCCAGCCGCGGGCGCGAGGATGTCCAAAGGTCCGCCTTGGGCGGTAATGGTCTGGCTGGCCTGCGCCGCGCCGATGATGATCGGGGCGGTAATGGTGAGGTCGGTTTGTGAAGTAATCCCGCCGGTATTTTTCAACACCACCCCGCTGGAGGCGTTGACGGTGACGCTGCCGTATTGGTCGATCGTGAGGGTACCGGCTCCCGTGGAAAGTGTTCCGACGTTGGCCACGAGGGAGCCTTGAATCGGAGTGCCGGAGTTCGGGCCCAAGCCGGTTTGGCCGCCGGCATTGTCCAGGGTGAGGCTGGCGGCATTGATCACCACCTCGTCGGGAACATTGTCGGTGGGGTTGACGCCATCGGTAAAGCCGCGGAGCGAGCCGCTGTGCAAGGACAGGTTGCCGGCGTCAATCGTCCCGGAACCATAGATATCGATGGTGTTGTAACCGGTGAGCGAGAGGGATGAAGTGCCGAGAAGGCTGCTCAACGCCTTGCCACCAATGTTAATGCCATTTTGCACCGGCGTGTCGGACTGGTTGAGCAGGATGTTGATGGCGCCGGCACTGATGCTGATGTTCTGTCCGGTGATCGTCGCGGTCGGGGAAAGGAAGCCGCCTGCGGTCGAGTCGATGGCCACATTCTGGCCGCTCACGGTAACTCCGGCACCGATGGAAATGGATGGCGCCTGATTCTGATCCACGCTGAAGCGATCCACTGCGGTGCTGGTCGCGCCGACGCGCAGGAGCACGCCGTCGCCGCTGCCGCCGACATTGGGATTGCCGATCAGGAGCGGCTGGTTTGGATAGTTGCCGCCTTGGGGAATCGAGCCCTCCTGGATAATCTCCGCGCCCGGATCCATGATGATACCTTGAGGTTTCGCGGGCGTTCCAGCGCTTCCGGTGGCGACGAGGATGATTTCCGGAGCGATCAAGGGCGCGCCGGCGTTGTTCACGATGATGTTCGGGGTGTTGACCGTAATCACTGTTCCGTTGACCGTTGTCCCATTGGCGTCGGTCACGGTTCCGTTCACTTGCCGGGTGCCACCGATGAGGATGCTTTCCGCACCGTAGGAATTGAGGAGGGTGGCATTGAGGTAAGTCTCGCCAACGGGGGCTGAGCCACCGGGGCCGCCGATAACAATGGTGGCATTGGTGCTCAGATCGATTTCCGCCCCGCGCCCGCCATTGGCGCCCTGGCCATCGACGTTGCCATCCACCGTGAGGCTTGCGGAGCCGGAGAGCACCAGGCCGCCGGCGTCGGTGGGCAGGCGCGGTAACTCCAAACCGAGCACCTGCGACTGGGTGGCCAGATACTCATTGGCGGAATAGACTGTATAGGAAGCCCTTTGATTGAAGACCGAGGTCGAGGCGACTGCCACGGTCGTGTATAGTTGGGCGCTGCCCTTCGACTGGTCCAAGTTATTCAGGAGATAGCCCGAGGTAATGTTCGAGTTATCCGTGAGGGTAAAATTGCCCACCGACGTATTGGATTGCGGCGTCACCAGGAATGCGCCTGGCAGGAGCGCATACCGAGCGGGAAGCAAGGTATAATAGCCGGCGCGCAGCCCGGGGGTTGCTCCGAGATAAATCTGGTCACCGACCGCGAGGGTGTTATTCACATAGCCTTGATCCGCGTTATTGCCCGCAGTGGCAGCGGCGGCATTGAACGGTCCGTATGGAGCAAAGTCGGCCTGATAACCAGGAATCACTGCGTAACTCGGTGTGACCTTGTTCCAATAGGGGCCGACGGTTGGCGGGGTAAACGTGCTTTCGGTCGTCGTGGCGTTTGTCGCGTAATAATAGGAACCCTTGTAACTGACAATTTGTGTCGGCTTGTAGGAGGTCCCTGCGCCCCAGGCGCCGACATAGTTCCACGAAAGGATATCGCTGGTCCCGCCGGTGCCGGAAACCCACTGGTAAGCCGTGAGGTCGCCGCCTCCTTGGACGCTGATCGTCGAGCCTGCCTGGGTCGTGACATTCACGCCGTCGATGTTGATCGATTTTTGCGGGACGAGGTCAGCTGTGATATCGGTTCCCGCAGGGTCAATCCAGGAGGTCCCGTTCACGTTGATGCCATAGGGAATGGTGACTCCCTGACCGGTGGTGAGATCGGTCGCAGAAACCGAAGTGACGCTGCCTGAGGTAAGGGTGATTTGTTTGCTGACGGCGACAGTCTTGCCGGTGATCGGGTCGACCGGACCCGAGCCGGTGCCATCCCAGCCGATATTGATCGAACCGAGCGGGGCTACCAACGTGCCGCCCTGATTGATGATCGAGCCGTAAACATCGAGCGTCCCGCCGGCGGACAAAGGAAGCTGGCGGGTGCCACCCGGGAGAATGGTGACCGAACCGGGCTTGGTCACGGCGCCCACGGTGTAATCGGAGGCGTCGATCGTGAAATTGACCTCGGTGGCGGGGTAAATCTGCCCCGCGCGCATGACGATGGCGCCCGCGACATCGAGCGTACCGTCGCCGCGGATGTCACCATTGATGGCATTAAAGGTCGCCTGGCTGATATTCTGGAGAGAGAGGTCGCCAATGTCGATGAGCTGGGCGTTGACACTCAATTGACCCGGCCCAAAGGTTGGGAGAACGCCCACGGTGACAGGAGTATAGATCTGATTCTGAGCGAGGGGAGGTTGAAATGCCAAACCCAAATCCACATAGGACGCGCTCAAATTCACGGTGGAATTGGCGGAGAGGAGGCCACCCGTGGCGACGGTGATGCTGCCGCGGGCAGTGATGTTGACCGGACCATTGAAAACGACCATGCCCTCGTTGTTGGCCGCGCCCAGCGTGAGGTTGTCGAAGCCGCCAGCGAGGAAGCTGTCGACGGCGAAATAGCCCCCGCCGGCGAGCGCAACTCCATTGGCCCCGACTACGGGATGGCCGACGGCGGTTTGGCCCGCCGCGTAGAAGGGGACGGGAATCGTCGGTCCGCTCTGGGTGACGCTGAGGACCGGCGCGGTGGGCGGCGCCGTGCCGCCGCCCTTCACATAGCCCCCGGAGGAAACAGAAAGCGTGCCGCCTTCGGCCGCGGGACCGCCGGCCTGACCCAACAGGGTGGCATCGCTGAACAATTCGGCAGTGCCGGTCAGGTTGATCGCGCCGCCATTGCTGTCGACGCGCGTTGGGACCACCGCGGTGCCGGCGAAGGAGCCGCTCTCGACGTAAGTGGCCAGCGTGGTAGTGGCAGTCGGCAAATTAGGCACGAGACTGCCATTGTAGGGAGCGGCAGGCATGTGCGCGGACGGAGCGACGACCTGGCCCGAAAGCGCGCCGAAGAGCGGTGTGCTTTCATTGCTCTCGGCAGGCGGCAGATCGAGGATGCCGGTGGTTCCGGAGACGTTGATAACGGAGCCAGCTTCGGCGACGATGTTACCGGAGAGCGAAATGGTGCCGCCAGGGAGGACGGTGCCGGTGAGATAGCCACGCACATCCGGCAAAAGCACAACCGTTCCCGCGGTCGAAAGCAGACTTTGGGGACCGAGATCGAGATTCGGCAGGGGATAGGCGTTATTTTGTTGTGCGAAGGCGAGTGCGGGGCTGAGGATGGTGGCGATCTTGATGGAGCCTCCAGGCGCCACGACCGAGCCGAGGATCGTGGCGGTCTCGCTATTAATCGTCACCGTGGACAAAGGGTCGGTGATGATGGCCGCACCGGCGCCGAGGAGGAAATCGCCACGCGTGAGTTCCTTGGTACTGTCGTATTTGTCGGAAACACCGGCGGCATTGAAAGTGAGGTTCACCGGAGTCCGAATTCCGATTGGCTCAGTGACAGGAATAAAGTTGATGCCGGCAGCCGAGGTGGAGGCGATCTCGGACTGGACGACCGGTTCGATGATCGTGCCGGGAGTGATGGTGATCGCGGGTAGGAATTGGCCGTCTTGCTTGGCGCCAAGAGCCGTGAGGGTAAAGCTGGCGAAGCCGCCCTCGCTGAAGAACTGAGGCGAAAGATAAAGAGCGCCAGGCGTGGCGCCAGGCAGCCCGCCGATCTGAATGACGGAAGTCTGAATGCTCAGAGACCCCCCATTGCCCCCACCGCTGGCGATCGAGCCGATGCTGTTGGAACCGCCGCCGGCAGCAAACCCTTTCAACTGGGCATCCATGACTAGGGCGCCGCCGAGCACGGAGGAGATGTTCAGATCCTGTCCGGAGGTGACGGTAATCGACCCGCCATTGCCGCCACTGCGCCTCCCGGTGGGGCCGACCTCGACGCCTCCCGAAACATTGATCGTGGTCCCCGGAAGCAGATTCGTGTTGTAGCTATTGATGGTAATGGAGCCGCCATTGAGGACGAGGGGTTGTGTCTCAGCGCCGGGCACGCCTTCGCGGTCGTCAACGACCGAGCCGGCGGTGCTGAGAGTGGCACCGGAACCGAGGATGAAATTGCCCCGCGTGGGGTCTGGTGGCGGGGTGGTTGGATTCGCCTCGAGTGCCACTGCGTTCAGGGTATCGTTCGAGATATCGAAGACCTTGAAAGTGAGTTTGCCGCCGGGGGCGCTAACGTTGCCATTGATATACATGTTGGCGCCGTAGAGAGTGATGGAACCCTGGGGCGGAGCTTTCAGGGACACTCCGGCGGGAATCGTCACTTTGCCATCGCGGTCATCCACGGTAAGATTGCCGAATCCATCCTGGGTGAGCAACGCGGGGGAAAGGACGACGGTGGTGGCGCGTTCACCGGTCAAGCGGTAGAAGGAATCGACGCTGGTCGGGCTGGCAGGCGTAAGCGTGATGCCGGATTCGAAAATGACGTCGGGCGGCGTTGGTGAATAATTCGGAAACGGTGCGGGAAAGGCGGTATCCGGCACGAGGAAGCTCAGGTTTAGGCTACTCGGCGCGGGGAGGGAACTCGTGGCCGAAGTGCTGAAGGTGTCGGATGAAGTCGAGTTGTCGGTGGAAGAAGTGGTCCGGAGTTGGTGCGATCCGGTGACGGTATTGCCGAGCAAGGTGCCGTCGAGCGCCATGGACGGTGCGGTAATCGAGAGAGTGCCGCCATTGCCTCCCTGAACGTAACTCTGTTCATAATGAGCCCCGGTGAGCGCGAGCGGGTTGCTAAATTGATTGGCGACTCCCCAAGCGGGGTGGTAAGTGGTGAAACGCCCCGTGTAGACACCGAGATACTCCTGGTCGGGCGTGGCTTGGGAGATATCCATGACATAACCGCTATTGGTCATGAGCCGGGTCGTTTGCACCGTGCCGCCCCCGTAATTGATATAGCCGCCGGATACGTTAATGGTAGCGCCGGACTGGACGATGACCGAGCCCCCCGAACTGAGACTGACGGTGCCACCGTCAACGCTCAATTGGCCGACGCCCTTTTGAATCAAGCCGACATAACCGGTGAGGTTGGCGAGGGGGGTGCCCACCCAGTATTGACCGCCGTAGACTCCGGTATTGCGCAGATCGGCCTGAATGGTGAGGCCGCGGACGATCGCCTCGCGCTGGGTCGGGGAATCGGCCAACTCGGTGCCGCGCAAGGCGACCGAGAGGATGTTCTGGTTCATCGGCACCTGGACATCGGTCGAGCCCGCGACGTTGATCACCGCGCCGCTGTCGATCAAAATCTGCCCGGAGTTACTCACCAAGTTATTCGTGTTATTGACGACGAACCAATTGCCCGCGATGAAATTGACCCCGCTCGTCATGGATTGCCCGGCCAGGTCCAGGGCGGGATTGGTGCTCCCGGCATCGTTTGAATTCGGCGGTGGCGTCGCCCCTGGGGCCAGAAGGATCGCGTCGGGGCCCATGTGAATCGTCAAGCCTTCCACGATTACTTGGGAAGGCAGTGGTACTTGCGTTCCCACGTTGGTCGCAGTACTCGACCATTCCGGCAAAATCATCGTGACACTCCCCGGTCCAAAATTCACGGCGCCAGTGGACTGCGGAGTCAACTGGAGCAAGTTCGTGGTCTGGTTTTGGATCGTGGTGGCATTGTAATCGGCCAGCAGGTCCACCCGTCCATTGAGCGTCACCGAGGTGGAGCTATTGATGATGCCGTTTTGGTTGACATTTGCGCCCGTAATCATCACGTCGCCCTCCGTCGCCTGGATGATTCCATTATTTGTCGCCATGCCGCTCGTGCCGCTGGCTACCTTGACGGGGTTGGCGGCGGTTCCGGTGATTGCGCCAACATAGGCATCTAGGCCGCGGAGGCTGGGATCGGAGCTCGGATGGGCATCGAGGCCAACTTGGAGGCCCGCGGCGAGAATGGTCTGGCCGTTGGGTGTGTTGATCGTGCCGTTATTGGTCACATTGGGGCCAACAAGGACGACGCGTCCACCCACGCTGGCCGCGTTGGCCGGCGCTGTGATATTGGCTCCGGCTTCGACGGTGACGTCGCCGTAAGTGCCGCCGCTCGGTGGCGTGAAAGCGGGTGTGCCGTTCGCTCCCGCGGGAATAGGCAAAGCGGAGAACAGATACTGTTGATCGGGATTGGCCAGCAACCCGGAAGTAATGAGATTCCCATTGATCGGCAACGAGGAGGCGTAGAGGGCGTGGGTATTCACCTGGGAAGCGCCGCCAAAAATGATGCCGTTTCGGTTGATGACGAATACCTGGCCGTTGGCCTGGATGGACCCCAAAATCTGCGAAGGCACACCCGAGGGATCGGTGACGATGTTATAAGCGATCCATTGGCTGCTCTGGCTGCCGCCGAGGTCCTGGTCGAACTGGAGCTTCGTGTGACTGCCGATATTGAACGTTTCCCAAGTGAGGATCGCTTGCGGCTGAAACTGGGTGATATTAACGTAGGTGGTGCCGCCGCTCTGAGATTGTGCCGGGAGGTTGGCGCCCTGCCAGAGGGGAGAACCAGGAGTTGCGCCAGAGGTAACCTGAAGTCCGCCCTTGGCCAGGCCGTTGGGTACGGCGGGTAAGTTCATTCCGGCGCTATTGGCTCCCTGACTGAGGTTATTAGCCGCGTTTTGCAGGGCCTGGACGGATCGCAAGGCCTGCGTCGTTCGGGAGAGGATGTCTGCGGCGTTGGCCTTTGCTGCGGCTGCCGCCGCGGCGCCCGGCTGTGGAGCGGCCGCGCCGCTGGACTTCCCGGCCGTGGCTCCACCCCGGAGAAGATCTCCGGCGTGTGCAACTGCAGCGAGGAAGCCGGCGAGGATGCCCGTCGCCAGGCCAACCGACGGTCGCCAGGGGTGGCGGTTTCCCAATGCTGGTCCGCCACAGGAGGCGGCCTTCGCAGCTCGACCAGGGGCGATGGCCTTCCCGGAGAGTCGGTGTGAGAATTTCAAGTTACTCCGCACGGCGGGCAGGTGAAAGGAACCGAGTTGGAAATTGTGGCTGAGCGAGAGAGCGCTCCAATCAAGATTTGGGCTTTGGGGTGCTCGTGGCCTTTGACTTTGCGGATTTTCCAGCCGGGGTAGGGGCAGCTGGAGCTTCCGAAGGTTTCGCTTCCTCGGGCTTGATTTTATGGTCGACGAGCTTATCTTGGTATTCCTCAAACAAGCTCTGCAGCTTCACCCGGGTAATGCCGGTGAACGGTTCCCGCGACGAAAGGGCGTCGCCCAAGCCGAATTTTTCGTAGCGGGCGAGAATCTCATTGGCGATCTTGAACATGCCTTCATTCTTGATCAACTGGTCAGCAACCCGGCGGTTGAGAAGATCGACCTGCTCCTCGAGTTTCGCGCGTTGTGCTTCCTTGGTGTTGGCGATTTCGGTCTCCCGCTTGTCGTCTACCTTGAACTTATCCAGCTCTTCGCGGACTCCGGCGAGGGTTTTGTCCCGGTCACTGAGTTTCGTCTGCATCTCGGCAATGGATTTTTCGGATGCGGCCTTGTCGGTTGCCATCTGCTTAGTGGCAGCGTCGACCTGGCCGGTGAGCGTCTTGATCTTCTCGTCGGCGTCCGCCTGGGCCGCCTGAAGCGTCGCCCTGTCGTTTTCCGAGGCGCGCAATTGCAACATGGTACTCTTGAGCGCTTCACGGAGCTTGTTCTCGGCAGCGGTGGGTTGGTCGGCGGAAAATAGCGACCTACTCGGCAGGCAGAGGAGCGAAGCGAGGAATAACAGCGACAAATTTGGACGGCTCATGATTTAGTTATTATTGACCGATTTGCCATCGGCTGATTTCGGGAATCCAGCAAATGGTGAAATGTGAGATTTATGTGGCAGCGTAGGCGGTAGTAGTCAGCTATGGCTTCTGCTGGGGTGGGAAGCTTTTGAGCAAATCATCGAGCTTTTGCCGGGCATCGGAGTTTCCCGGATCCAGGCGCAGCGCGGCCCGATAGTACGGCACGGCTTCCGAAAGCCGACCGAGCGAGGTGAGGACACTGCCAACGTCATCCTGCGCCATCGCTGAAGTGGGATTGAGTCGTAGATAATACTGGAAATGGGTCAGAGCCTTGTCGTAACGACGCAAGCTGTAGAGAACGGTTCCAAGGACTACGTGCGCGTCGACATAATCCGGGTTCACGCGCAGAGCTTCCTCATACTCGGCCATAGCTTCTGCGACTCGATTTCGGCTGGCGAGGGCCTTCCCCAAACAGAAGTGAGCTTCCGCCTGGCGCGGGTTCAATTCGACGGCACGCTGGAGGTGATCGAGCGCTTCGTCTATCCGGCCAACTGCTCCGAGGATCACTCCAAGATTCAGATGAGCCGCTTCGGAAGCGGGGTCGATCTTTAGAGCCGTTTCCAGTTCGGCAATGGCGTCATCATGCGCGCCTTTCCGATCGAGTGCGATGCCAAGATTAACGTGCGCGGTCGAGTTGGTCTCCGTCACGGCGACGGCATGGCGAAATAGCGTTTCGCTATCCTTCCAAAAGCGAATCTGCGATTCCGTAATTGTGACGCAGGCCAAGACGGCGACCGCAACGAACGCCGCCGTGGCAGGCTTTGGCAACCGGAGACGGGTCGCGAGTTCGCCCACGGTCCAAATCAACGCGATCGAGATCCCGAGAAGAGGCACATAAGTATATCGATCGGCCATGGCCTGTGTTCCAACCTGCACCAAGCCGATGGTTGGAAATAATGTGCCAAGATACCAGAGCCAGCCGACGATGAGCCAGGGCCGCTCCGTCCGCTGCCAAATCACAATGGCAGTAATCCCGAGCAAGAATGCTGCGCACAGGACGGAGATGGCCAGGGGCAGGACAGTCGGGTGAGGGTAGTAAACGGCGAGATGAACTGGATAAAAGAACTTCGCGAGGTAGAGTGAATAAGCCAGCAGTGCGTTCTCAACTCGCGCGCCTAGCGGAAACATTTCCCCGTCTTTGACTGCACCTGCCTGCCGCTGGACGAGAAAGGTGACGATGCTCGCCGCCATCGAAAGTAAGAAGAACGGAACTTTCTCAAGAAATAGCCGGGTTGCCGTCGCGCGTTCCGGGGCATCCCAGCGGCGCAACGGCCAATAGTCGATGAGCAGCAACGTAAAAGGAAAAGTCACCAGCATGACCTTGCTCATGAGGCCGGCAGCCATGCACGCCAGAGTGAGCAGATAGAAAATCGACCCGCCGGAGCGCTTCACCGAGATTCGCTGGGCTCGCAACGCATAGGCCCAAAGACCGAGCATCCAAAAAAGGGTGCTGAGGACATCCTTGCGCTCTGCAACCCACGCGACTGACTCGACACGCAATGGATGGAGACCGAACAAGAGCGCAACGATCAGGCTTTGCGGGGTAGCTCCGGTGAGTTGGCGAATGGCGAGAAAGGCAACCAACGCGGCCAAGGCGTGAAGAAGCACGCTCGTGGCATGATGTCCGCGCGGCTGCAATCCGAAGAGTTTGCAATCCACCATGTGCGAGATCCATGTGAGGGGATGCCAGTTTGCGGCATGTCCGGTGGTGAAAGCCCAGCGAAGGCTATCCACCGTTAGACCCTTTTGCACGGCCGGATTGTCGACGACGTACACGGGATCATCGTAGTTGACAAAGTCATTGTCGGTCGCCGGCCAGAACGCTCCCAATACGAGGAGAAAGACCAACAGGCCAGGAATCGCCACGGAACGAATCCAGTGGTGCGGACGTGCAGGAGCCTGTTCCGTGGGCTGCAGATTCATTCGAATCTCTTCTCCGTGGGCGTCGTTAAAATTTTCCATTGATGTCGACCTGAAGGACATCGCTCTTGAATTGGGGCCCGATGATGCTGTCGGCACTCATCCACCACACGCCAAGCCAGATGTTCTTGGACAGAGCGAGATTGGCTCGGACGGTAAAGCCCTTGAGATTGGTGCCGTAAAGCGGCGCGCCGAAGTCGGCGTCGTTGAAGGCGTCGACGACCGCGTCGGACTGGATGTAACGGTAGTCGAGGCCGATCTGCCAGTCGCCGCGTTTTTCCAGGGCCGACTTGCCAACCTGGATACCGAGGTCCCAGGCGGAACCACCACCGCCATAAGTGCCGACGCTGCCACTGGTCGTATTATTCGGGCCGCGGTTGTTCACGGCCACGCTGTTGATGTAATTGTTATTCAGGGCGAGGTTTTGGGCGTATTCGCCGTAGAGCGACACCTGAACAGGTTCGAAACGGTTGAAATCCACCCGGCCATTCACCGCGAATACCTGGAATTTGGAGGCCAGACCGAAGTATTGGAACTGGTCGATCGTCCCAAAGTTATTCGCCGCCGTCGGCACGATGTCGCGGAGCGCCATGTAGGTATTGCCGTTCTGCGCAAACGACGGCCGCGTATCGTCGGTATTGCCCTGGTCGCTGGTCGTCAGCGGGACAAACGGATCGGATAACTTGCCCTCGATGTCATAGAAGTAATAGTAACCCGCCGAAACCTTGGCCGTGATGTCCTTGGTAATCTTGATGTTGGAGCCGAGCTGGGCAGCGAAGAGATATTTGTCCTCGCTCTTGAACTTGCTCGGATTGCTCGTCGCGAAATTGAAATCGGTGTTGAAAATCGGGAAGGCGCCGCCGTTGAAGAAAGGCGTGATGCCGGGCAGGACTTCGTACCTGGCCTGCGCGGCGATACCGTCGAAACCAATGTCTCGCGACCACATCACCGTGGTCGGGTCGAAGAACGGATTGTCCATTCGGCCGATGGTCAGAGCGAGATTTTTGTTCGGCAGCCCGCCCACTTCGTACTTGATGAAGGCGCGGTCGATCCAGATCTGGTATTTGCTGAAGTCACCGCCCTGGCCGTTGTTGGAGAGACCGAGGGTCTGGTTCTCGGTCACCGGGCTGTTGTCCTGGCCGGTACCGACGCGGAGGCCGACGGTGAAGCCTTCGCCCATGTCGATTTCCGCGCCGATGCGGGCGCGAATCCGGAACCGTGTGCGGTTTTGATCCACGTCCTGTTGCGGCGAGAAGGTCGTGCCGCTCACGTCGAAAGGCGCGCCGGTATTGATGGCATTGAAATTCGGGAAAGCGCCGGTGTTATCATTTCCGCTGGGATAGAAATCCCCTTCGTAACGCACCCGGATGTCGCCGCTCACCCGGAATTTCAGCACCCAGTCGGGAACGGCATTCGGCGCGGCCCAATTCTCCGCCCTGGCCTTGGCCATGACTTCGTCCTTGATCTCCTCGCGCATCTGCGCCTTGACGGATTCCGGAATGTAAGTGACGCGGACCTGGTCGTCCCCGGGCGGCGGCGCGGTTTGCTGGACGGCGACTTGCGCGGCTTCCTGGGCGACGATGACATCGTGCTGCATGGCATCGGCCTGGGCGCGGGCCACCGCCGCGTCATCCTGCGCCTGGCGGACTAACTCCTGCGCATCCTGTTTGGTAAGATAGCCGCGTTCCACCAGGCGGTTGATCAGATTGATGGTCACATTTTCCGAAGGGTTCGGCGAACGGCTTGCCGCGGCGTCTTTATCCGCCTGGCTTGCCTTGGCCAGCATTTCGGTGGTGGGGATCAAATCGCTGGCGGCGAGCAATCCGGCCGGTGACGCCGGATCAGGCGCGGTGGGCAGGGATTGGGTCGGAGCGGGAGTGGGTTGTGCCGGAGCAGTCGCAGGAGCGGGATCCTGCGCCGTCGCGGGACGGCCGGCCATGGCCGGGTTGGCGGCGGTGGCGCACCAAACCGTAGCGAGCAACCAGATGCATCGGCGAAAAACGTACTTCTCTTGAAACATAAAATCAGTCGAATGCGTCCTTTGCGGTTATGGCCGACGGGTGGCCGTAAGGCGCAGGACGATGGGCGAAGGCATGCCCTGGGGAGGCGGCTCCTGGAGTTGGAGGCCGGTGAGAACTTGATCCCGAATGGCGTCGTCGAGAGCGTGATCTCCCGTCGAGGTATCGAGCGTTGCGCGGGTGATCCGGCCATTGTGATCCGGCCAGATGCGCACCTGGATGGTTTTGATATTGGCTGTCCGCGTCTTGTTATTGCGGTGCATGGCGTCGGTCACACTTTTCTGCACCTGGCCGGCGTACCAGCCCCACTTGCTGCCACCATGGCCGCCGCCGCCGCCAAATCCGCCGCCATTGCCGCTGCCGCCGAGGCCGGACATGCCCGGGCCGTCGCCCTTGAGGTTCGTGCCCAAGGCTTCGGGTGCTGGCGCGACCGGTTTGGGAGCTTCCTGGGGCTTCTCTTCGGGCTGCGTTTCCGCGACCATCTTTTCGTCCGGTTTTGGCGGAGGCTGCACCTTCGGCGGAGGTGGTGGCGGAGGTGGTGGCCGTTGCGGCATCGGTGGCAGGCTGATTCTAACTACTTCCGGCGCTTTCGAAGTCGTGGCCGGCTTGCTCGTCTTGACCACATACACGCCGCCGCCCACGACGACCGCGATCACGCCGGCGATGACTTTCGCGCGATGCCTGGCAAAAAAACTGTCATCCGCTTCCTCCGTCAATAGTGCGTGATGATGGGACGCGTGTGCAGGTCGCGAAGCATTGCCGCTCTGGGGCGGGCGTTTCGGCCCTGCGGGACGCGCCGGCCCCACAGGACGCGGCGCATGGCCAGAGACATTCGCCGGACGCCGTGGCGCCATGGGCCTTTTCACCGGCCGGCGAGCGGCACCTGGACCGTTTGTCACGACGGCTCGGAGGGGCGGGGTGCCGGCGTTCTTCAAAGCGGAATTGGGAGAGGGAACCTCCGAGACCGCAGGAACTGGCGCCGGAGCGCTTCCGGGTTGGTGCGCATTATCGGTGGGTTCGAGGTGGTCGTTCATGGGCAGCGGGGTAGGGCGGTTGCTATCCCTTGGGTTTGGTGGCGAGGCCGATGTTCGAAAAGCCGCAGCGACCGACGACATCAAGCACGTCCATGATCGTTTGATAAGGCGTGCCGGTATCTCCGCGGACGACGATGGGGGAGTCCGGGCTCTTGGCCTTCACCGCATTGAGTTGGGTTTCGAGATCGCCCAGCGAACTCGGTTGCGCGTTGAGTTTGATGTTACCCGAGTTATCCACGGTAATGGCCTGCATTTTCGGCCCCTCCATCTTCGAAGGTGCGCCGGCTTTCGGCAGGTTCACCTTCACGCCCTGCACACCGGCCGTGGTCATGATGATGAAAATCAGCAGCAACACCAGGTAGAGGTCCACCATGGGGGTGACGTTGATATCGTCGTAGGATTTGTTATCGCCGGCTTGCATGGGGCGTGGCTGTTAATGGTCGCCGATGGTCGCTTCTTCCTCCCCGTGGCTTTCGGCGTAAAACTCCGCGACCCGGGTGACGTATTCGTCGATGAAAATCTGCATTTCGCTGATCGCATCCTTGATCCGGGTGCTGATGTAGCTGTAGGCAAAGAGCGAGGGAATGGCGACGGCCAGACCGGCCACGGTGGCGAGAAGCGCACCGGCGATACCCGGCGCGATCGAGGCGACTTCGACGTTGCCGGATTTCGCGATGACCGCGAAGGTGATCATGACGCCGATGACCGTGCCGAGCAGTCCGAGATAGGGACCGCCGGCGATGCCGATGGTTAGGAAGACCAGGCTGCTATTGAGCTTTTGCGTCTCACGCACCATGCCACCGTCCAGCATCGCCTTGATCGCTTGCATGGAACGTCCCGACAGACCGTAGAAAACTTCCTGCCCGCTGACGCGGTCCTGAATCTCCGACGAGCCGATCTGGTAGAGGTGGTAGAGCGGAGACTGGCGGAGGGTCTTTTGTGTCTTCGCCGAAGCTTTCCCACCCATGGTGTTGATGCTGTCTTCGCTGCCGTGATCGAGCACGTGAAGATCGCTGGCCAGTTCCTCCCAGAGTTGCAGGAAGGTCTTGGTCGCCTTGCTGATCCGGTTGAGATACAAGACTTTCATCACGGCCACGGTGCCACCGATGAGCGCAAGGACCGTGCAGAAGAAAATGACCGCCCAGCCGTCCGGGGTCAGTGACTTCGAAATGTCGGCAAGCAGCGAAAGGTGCTTGGTCAGTTCATTTTCACCGCCCTTGCCAGAGGCTTCGTCCGCGCCGATCAGCAGTAACTTCTCCGCTTTGTCTCCGCCGGCCTGAAGGACGGCATTGAATTTCAGCAGCCCGGGTGGGCGAGCCACCTTTGAAATTTGGAGTTCGTCGAGGTCACCGGTGAATCCGGGTTGGGCATCGGCGTCGGTGGCGCCCGGCGTGCCGTCGCGACCGAGGAGAGCTTGGGTGTTCAACGCGGGAATGCGGCCGGGAAAACTGCCGGTGTTATCACCGTCGACAAAGATCTTGATGTCTGTTCCGTTGGCCTCCACGGCGAGGTTCCGCCAGGTGCCGACGGCGAGGGGAGCGCCGGTACCGGCAAAGTGCTGGGAGTTACCTCCGGCGGTCACGTCGACATAAGGCGTGCCATTGTCGAGACCGATGACAAGACCGTTGGCGTCATCTTTCCGGCTATAAATGACCGCATTCGGCGCCAGGCCACTGGGCTTGATCCAGGCAGACCAGGTAAGTGTCTGGCCATCGTTCCAGGCGAGGGAAGGAGACTTCGGCAGAGTTACGGCATTTTTGCCGGTCAATCGCAGACCGGCGGCGATGAGGGCGCCGTCGACCACGGTAGCGGGTGTTTCCGCGTTATTCGCGTTGCCGGTGTAATCCTTGGGCGCCGCGTTCCTCTCGGCGAAGTGATAAACGAGCAGCGTGTCGGCGTCGTAACTGGCCTTCGAATCATCCACGCGCAGGGCGTTCGGAGTGGAGTTACCGTAGTAGAGCCAGAAGGTCACTGGCGCGCCGCCCTTGATGTCCGGCACTTTTACCCAGACATAGGCTTCCTGAAGGACGCTGTCGAAAGATTCGACATGATAGGGCAGCACCGTTTTGTTGTCCGCGGCGATGAAACGAAGGTCGCTGTGATCGTCGCGAACGCTGTTAAAATCGAGGTTCGACTGGCTGAGCCGGAGAAGCACGACCGCGGTGACCGGCGCGTCTCCCGCGCCCAGACCGGCCGCACTTGAATCGATGGTGATCTTCTTGCGGATACTCCAGTCGGGGTTCCACCAAGGGTTGGCGGGAGCAGCCGCCAAGGCGGGCAAACTGAGAACAGCGAGAAACAGCAGTTTCAGGAAACTCGTTTTCACTTGGGTGTGGATGGTGCGCATGCGAACTGAAAGTGCGGGTCAGAAATCGCCCCAGACGCGGAAGGTCAGGAGCCAATGGTGGGCGATGGTGGAAGTCTCGGTGGTGAGCGGAAGGCCGGCGTCGAATGAGCCGTGTAAGTGATCGAACAAATTGATCCGGCTGCCGCCGCCTACGCTCGCCAGCGTCCAGTAAGCTTGCTGTTCGGGCAGCGGGCTGTTGATGTTGACGTAGGCGGTGTCGAAGAAGCCGTAGACCCGCCAGTCTCCGCCCTTGTCGCTGACCCAGTTCAGCAGCGACGGGCTGCGCAATTCGAAGGACGCGGCCACGGCGTTGTCTCCCGGCACTTCGCCTTCGAGATAGCCGCGGACGCTGCTCAACCCGCCGGCGGCAAACTGCTCGTTGCTGATCAATGGCTGGTCGGAAATTTGGCCCTGAACTTTACCGAACACCTGGAAGCCGAGGGGTAACTCTTGTTCGTGCGCAAGGTCCCCCTTGAAGTAGATGAAGTTACCTTGGGCAAGATAGCGCAGGGTGTCGAACTCGGCGTCCGCGCTTCCCGTTCCACGGAAACTGAAATACACTCCGGCGTCGATGGTGGTGGAATTGTGACCATCCTTGCCCAGCCACGTCCCGCTATAGACGAGGCTGATCGGATAATAAGTGACCGGTGCGTCCGTAGTCGCCGCGCCGATGGTCCCGGCCCCGAGGGTGGTGGCCTGATCGTAATGCTTGTAGTCGATTCCGAAGGTGAGGGAATGGACGTAATTCTTCAACGGCGGCAGGGTGATGCCGGCGCGAAATCCGACCGTCTGGCCTCTCCCCGCCACAGCCGTGTCGGATAACGTGGAGACATTTGAATCCTGGTCCGTTGCCTGGAGGGTCAACGTCAGCCAATCGACATTGGGCAGCCGGGCGAGATAATAGGCCGAGTAGACCTTCACCTGGGAGAGGTCCTCCGGAGAGATCTGGAAACTGAAGCCGGCGGCGTGGCCGAGTTGCCAGAGGTTGCTATAGCTGATGCCTCCGTTCAGGCGCAGTGGTGTGGTGTCCGGACTGTAGCGATTGTTCAGCTCGAGGCTGCCGTGAAGCGGCGGCGTATCCTTCACTGTGAGGTCGATGTCCACTGTTCCCGGTTCGACGCCAGGGCGCAAACCGTCGGGACCTACGGTTACCCGTCGATCGGGCCATTGGTTGACCCCGATCATCTGCTGGGTCAGTTCGTTGAAGTTAGGCACCGTCCCTGGGGCAATCGCGGGCAGGCTTTTGCGAATGGCATCCAGCGAAAAATACCGCGACCCTTTCACCCGCAGCCGCCCGACTTTGTTTTCGACGACCTCCAGAAACACCACTCCACCGCGTCCGTCCTGCTTCGGGAGTTGGACCTGGACGGTATTGTAGCCTTTGTTGTGATAGGCGGCCTCCAAGGCGGCCCGTGCTTTCTCGACGTCACTGTCCGCGCCATCGACCGTCCGGTCGGGCCCGAGAAATGGATAGACCGTGTCGCCGATTTCCACTGCCGTGAGAATCTTCGATCCTGTGACTCGATATTCGCGAATGAACATCTTGTGCGCAGGAGCCGCGTTGGTCGTTGCGGTCGCCGGACTTGGATCCGCTACGTCGGGTGCCGCCGCGGGCGGAGGAGTAACCGAACGAGCAGGTCTGGCCGGATCAGCTTTGGCTACGCCCATCCCCACCCAGAACGGCATCGTTGCCGCGAGAAGGGTAGCCAATACTTGATTTGCGAAGCCGACCGAAGCCATGGACTGGAATTTTGGTTGCGTGCCCATCCATGCACCTCGACTAAAAGGTGGACATTAAGCGGTTGAGTGTGGCGACTGGAAAATAATTAATCAGAGATACCGGGCGGAACTAGGATGGGCGTCAACAAACGGGCCGAAGGTTACTATTCCACAGAGAGGCTCCCAACCCCTTTATTGTAACATCTATGTGACAGAAGCGGTGGCCAACAGAGGTATACGTCCATGGTAAACCGCCCATGGACAGAGCTTCTCCGGAGTAATACCGACCGAATGTTACAAACAGGTGACAAAGATGGCGGGATTGTCGCTTCCTCCGCGCCTCCCCAAAAGGCATCGCAGAACTACGCACCCACCGCCGTGCCCGACCTTTCCCTCAGGTCGTTTCCACCATCGCCTCGTCCTGTTGGGTCACCCGAACGACTTCCTCCACCGTGGTCTTACCTTCCGACACCCGGCGCCATCCATCCTGCCGCAAG
This sequence comes from Chthoniobacter sp., assembly GCA_036501065.1. Taxonomy (GTDB): domain Bacteria; phylum Verrucomicrobiota; class Verrucomicrobiia; order Chthoniobacterales; family Chthoniobacteraceae; genus Chthoniobacter. The sequence goes on from DASYAY010000068.1 coordinate 59,911, forward strand.
GTATCCATGCCATCCATCGTCGCTCGTTGCTTGAGGGCATTTCCCGTTTCCTTGTGGATGATCATGCGGCGGAGATTTTCGTTCACCACGCAGATTTCGTAAATGGCCGCGCGTCCGCGATAGCCGGTCTGCCGGCAGTGTTCGCAGCCTCGACCGTGATAAAATTTAGCATCAGCTCCAAACGGCGCACCGATTTCGCGCAGATACTCGGGCAGGTAGGTGGTCTCCTCCCGGCAATCCGGGCAGATCGTGCGCACCAGACGTTGGGCGAGAAAGCAGCGCACCACGCTGGCCAGCAGGAATGGCTCGATACCCATGTCGAGCAAACGCGTGATGCCGCTCACGGCATCGTTCGTATGCAGAGTGGAGAAGACCAGGTGCCCGGTCATCGCTGCCCGGATGGCAATCTCCGCCGTTTCGAAATCGCGAATTTCACCGACCATGACGATGTTCGGATCCTGGCGCAGGATGGCCCGCAATCCGTTGGCGAAGGTCAGACCGATGTCCGATTTGACTTCGATCTGGCTGATACCGATGAGTCGATACTCGACCGGTTCCTCGATCGTGATGATGCGGCGGCTGACGGCGTTGATCGCGCTCAGGAAGCAATAAAGGCTGGTCGATTTGCCCGAACCGGTGGGACCGGTGACGAGCATGATGCCGTTGGGCAGTTGCAGCATCCCGCGAATGGCGCGCAATTGCGCCGCGCTCATGTCGAGCCGATCGAGCCCGAAGTTTTGCACGTCGGTGCGCGAGAGCAAGCGCAGCGAGATGCTCTCACCGTTCACCGTCGGGATGGTGGAAACGCGGACGTCGATCTGCCCCTGCCGAGCCTGGAGATTGATGCGCCCATCCTGCGGCAGCCGCCGCTCGGCGATGTCCATATGGGCCATCACCTTCAGTCGCGAAATGATCGCGCTTTGCAACAAGCGAAGCTGGGCGGGGACGGCGACTTCGTGGAGAATGCCATCGATCCGGTAGCGAATGCGCAGGTCGTTTTCGAGAGGCTCGACGTGAATGTCCGTGGCCCGCTCCTGGATCGCCTCGCGAATGATCTGATTGACGAATTTGACGACGCTGGCCTCGGCGGTTTCGGCGGTGATGTCCTGTGCCGTTTCCCGCAATTCCGAATCGTAGAGCTTCGCCGTCTGCAGGATTTCCTCGAAGGTTTCCGCGCCCACCCCGTAGAGGGCTTTAATGGCGCGCAGCAGTTGGCCCCGGGGCGCGATCACCCATTCGATCTTCCGCCCCGTCAATTGCTGGGTCACTAGGCGCCGGGCCACGAGGTTGAAGATATCGTAGGTGGCGACGCGCACGACCGTTTCCTTTTCCCCGAGGGGCAGCACGTGGTGTTTGAACACGAACCGGCTGGGGAGAAGTCCCAGGGCCTGGCGCTCGATGCGGTCGGTTTCGATCGATTCGAATGGCGCTTGAAAGGCCTTGGCCAGTTCCGTGGCGAACTTGATTTCGTCGACCTTGCCGGAGTTCAGGACTTCGTTCGTCCAGCTTCCTCCCGGTGGGGGCTGAAGGGTCGAAAGTTCGGTGGCCGGCCCGTCTTCGAGACCGGCTGCGGACAAGACATCGAAAAGGATTTTCCGGGAATTCATTTTTTGGCCGGCGGCACTCGAGGTGAACGTTGCCTTCGGTTCACACCGCGATCAACGATCAACTCGGAAAAGGGTTGCGCGCCGAAAATCAGCGACTGGACTTCGCTGGCGTCGGCGTGGGAGTACTGCCGGTTCCAGTCCGGAAAGGAATCGCTTTTCCGTTGAGGGCCTTCTGCGGTGGATAGAGCGATGCTTCCAGGTTGGGCTCGAGATTCAGGAATTCCTCGCTGCGCTGCCGCAGCATCTCCGTCTCCGGCGGCGTCCAACTGACGACCGGCCGCACCAGGATCACCAGCTCCTGCCGGATTTTTTCCTTGGTGGTATTGCTGAACAGGACGCCGAGAAGCGGGATGTTACTGAGCACGGGGATGCCGGATTTGACCTTGTTGGTGCTCTGCTGAATCAGACCGCCGAGGACCAGCGTGCTGTTGTTCGGCACCGTCACGCTCGTCTTGACGTAACGAGTGTTGATCGTCGGGATGGAATTGTTGTCGATGATCGTCGAGCCCGAGACATTGTCGATCTTCTGAAGCACATCGAGGGAGACTTCGCGTTCCGAATTAATCAGCGGCACCACTTCCAACTGCAGCGTGACCTCCTTGTACTGGACGCTCGAGTTGGTGACGATGCCGTTGGAACTGTTGACCGAGTTCAGCGCGCTTTGGATTTCCGCGGGGATGGCGATTTCCTGGCCGGAAGCGATGATTGCCTTTTTGTTGTTCCGGGCAATGACATTGGGCCGCGAAATGACCCGGAAACGGGTGGTGTTTTCCAGCGCGGTGACGATCGCGGTCATGGAATTGCCGGCGGTCACAAATCCCGTCAGGCCGCTTCCGCCGACAGCGGCCACCGCTTGAGGAAGTCCGTTATTGAGCAGATTGGTCAAATTCGGGACGGGCGAATTCCCATTGAAACCCACCAGGTCGGAAGGCTGAAGCGCTGTCCCCGTGGTCGTGCCGGTCGTGCCCGTGGTTCCGGTCGTTCCCGTGGTCGTTCCGGTCGTCGTGACTGGCGTCCCCGTCGTGGTCGAACTGATGCTCGTCGGAATGGTCGTGCCGCTGCTCGTAATGCCGGTCCCATTCGTCGTGGCGGTCGAGGACCCCGCGGAATTCAGCACGATCGGACTGACGCCCAGTCCCGCGCTACGCAGAATGTAATCGACGCCGAACTGATGCTTATCGTCCAGGTCCAACTCTCCGATGGTCGTGTAGAGCATCACCTGCGGGACACGCCGATCGAGTTGATCGAGGAGCCGGAAGACCTTGGCCTTCACGTCTTCGGTCCCGATGACGATGATGGCGTTGGCATTCTTATCCGCAATGATCTTGGTCGTGCCGATGATGCGGGCTTCCGGCAGGGTATCGGGAGCCGGGCCAAGTCCTTCGCTCACATTCAGGCTGTCACCACTGCCGCCGCCACCGGCGCCGCTGCTCGCCGCAGAGGCCGCGCTCGTTCCCTGGCTGCTGCTCTGCTGGGTCGCGGTGCTCGGGTGGCTGCCCTGGGCATTGGCGCCGGTAGTGCCGCCACCAGAAGTATCTTCCTTCATTCCCGGCTCGGTGATGGCCTTGACCACCACGTCCAGCACATCCGCGACGGGAACGAAGCGCAGCGCGCGCGAGACCGGTGTCCCAAATTTGACCGTCTCATCAAACTCCGAGATGAGCTTGTGGATGAACGGCATGTTCACCGGCCGCGTCACCACATGGATGCGATTGGTGCGCACGTCGGCGGTCAACCGGATCTTGCCGACGATCACCGAGTCTTCCGAGAGCGACCCGCGAATTTCCACGGATCCTGCGCCGGTCGGTTCGACGACTGTCCCAGGTGGCAGTGCGGGGCGGGCCGCACCAGGCACAGCCGTGGGGGCGGCGCCGCCGGAACCGGTCTGCTGCTTTTCAAAAATGCTCTTGAGTTTATCCAGGACATCGCTCGCGTCGGCCCGCTCCAGCGGGATGAATTCGCTGATCACTTCCGCCGGCGGCAGGTCGATCTCGTGGATGACGCGCAGCAATCCCCGGATGGTCGCGCTGCTCTCGGTAATGAGGAGCGTCTGCGCCTTGGGCAGAGCGGTGATATTCGTGTAACCGCCTTGCGCTTGGCCGATGTAGCCGGTGAGCGTCTGCTGCAATTCCGTAGCGTCGGCATACTGCAACTTGGCAATGAAAGTGACTACCTGCTCACCCGCTGGGAGCAAAAGTTCATCGGCAATGATCGGGATGGCCGCGTTGCGGGGATTCTTGTTCGCGCCGACGACTTTGACGATATCGCTGCCCTCGGCCGGGATCATCGTGAACCCGTTGAGCTGCAAATTGATCTCGATGATGCGGATCGCTTCATCGGGTGGAATCTCGCCGGGAACGACGATGTAGACCGTTCCCTGCACCTGGTTGTCGGTGACGATTCGTTTGCCGGTCAACCGTTCGTAAAAATCGAGCACTTCCCGGACATCGGTATTGGGAAATTGCAGGCGAACCGGTTCGCTGTTGGCACGTGTGGATAAACCGGGGATGGGCGCTGGAGCGTTTCTCGGTGGAACGTTCACCTGCGCCGTGGCGCTGGCGACGCTAAGGAGGGTGAAGAGGAAAATAGTTCGCCGGGACACGGGCGAGTAGTATCAGAGCTTGTGGAATGGTCAACCCCGCGTCTTTTTGTCGCGGAAATGTAACTTGGAAGAGAGCCGCCTTAATCCTTGTCCCCAGGCTTTTGCGGGATACTGTTCATATGAACAGTGAGCTGCCTTCCTCTTCAACCACCCACGCACCCTCTCCCGCCCGGCTCGGAACGCCAGACGCGCTTGGTCGAACTCCGCAAACTGTTGGCGGGAAAATATCCCGAGGAAGCTCCCCGCCGGCCCGGCGTTCTCGAGACCGGTTTGTCGGCTGTCGATCAACTCGAAGGGGGCCTGCGCCTCGGCGCATTGACTGAAATCTCCGGTTCACCGGCTGGAAATTCGCTGCTCCTCCACGCCCTGCTAGTCCTCTTGCGCCGGCAAAAACGGCTGGGAGCGCTCATCGATTGCGGTTCATTCTTCGATCCCGATTCCTTTCATCCCGCCAGTTTGCGGCGCCTTTTGTGGGTGCAATGCACCACGCCCGCCATCGCCGTGAAAGCCGCCGATTTGCTCCTCCGCGACAGCAATCTTTGCCTGCTCCTCCTGGATTTGCAGGATGCGGGGCCGCGGGAGTTGCGCCGGGTCCCGGCGAGCACCTGGCATCGTTTTCAGCGCCTCGTCGAGCCTTCCAATACCGCGCTGCTCGTCTTCACCCGGCAACCCATGATCGAAAGCGCCGCCGTGCGCATCGCCGCAGGGTGGTCCTGGGATTTTTCCAAGCTGACCACCCGCCGCCGCCAACTGCTGAGCACCCTGGCCGCTCGCGTCTTCCCCCGCCGCCACCTGTCTCCCCCCATCTTCTCCGAACAACGCATCGCATAAGAATCCCCCCTCTTAATCTTACTCGTAATCTTAATCTTAATCCCCCCGACCCACCCAAATTCCATCACGCCGCTGTGTCTTGGGACGCCATCCGAAACATGTACGCCGTCATTCTCATCCCCCAGTTTCCTCTCCAGGCGGCATTACGTTTCCGCGAAGAACTCCGCACCCAACCGGTCGTCATCGTCGACCAGGGAAATGCGGAAGGCCTCCTCCTCGAAGCCACGCCGGCTGCCCAAGCCACCGGCGTCTCCCCGGGCATGACCGCCGTTCAGGCCCTGGCCCGTTGCCCGGCGCTGACCATTCTCCCGCGCGCTCTCGAACAGGAGCGCAATCTCCAAAACGCCCTCCTCGAAATCGGCGGTTCGCTTTCCCCGGAAATCGAAGCCACCGCCGCCGGTTGCTGCACCGTCGACCTCCGTCGCAGCGGGTTCGCCGAATGGCCGGCGTGGGGGACGAAGATCGTCACCCGTCTGACTGCGCTCCGTGTCTCCGCCCGGGTCGGCGTCGCGCCCAATCCCGATCTCGCTTTTCTCGCCGCGCGCCGCGCCGCCCCGGTGCTCGTGGTGCAAAGCCCCAACGTCTTCCTTGCCCAACTCGCCGTCGCCGAAATCGATCCGCCACCGCATTTGCTCGCCGTCCTTGAGGATTGGGGGATTCATACGCTCGGCCATCTCACCAGCCTGCCCCGCGGCGAACTCGCCGACCGTCTCGGCCCGGATGCCGACTCGCTCTGGCTGCGGGCCGCCGGCAGCACCCAGCGGCTCCTGCGCCTCGTCCGCCCCGTGGCGGAATTCGCCGAAAGCTTCGATTTCGAACACGAAGTCGAGACGCTCGAACCGCTCCTTTTCATCCTCCGCCGTTTCCTCGATCAACTCCTCGTGCGCCTCGATGGCGTTCACCGCGTGGCCGCGAAAATGACCCTCCTGTTGCCGCTGGAAAATGGCGGCTTTTACCGGCGGCTCTTCACCATTCCCGCACCGACCGCGGAGGCCGCGGTCCTTTTCCGCATCCTCGATACCCACCTCGAAAACCTCAAGCTGGAAAGCCGCCCCGTGGGGGTGCGCCTGGAGATCGACGCGATCGATCCCGAACGCCAGCAAATGCGCTTTTTCGAAAACCCATTGCGCGATGCCAATCGCTTCGGCGAAACCCTGGCACGACTCACCGCCCTCGTCGGCGAAGGCCACGTCGGCGTCGCGGAAAAAGAAAACACCCATCGCCCGGATGCCTTTCGCGTGGTCCCGGCGCGTTTCCACGAGCAGATCGCCGACGACGGTGAAGGAGACGACGACCTGAGCATCGGCCTGCCCTTGCGCCGCTATCGTCCGCCCATGCCGGCGCAAGTGCGCATCGTGCGGCACGCCCCGGTCTATGTCGTCTCGGAAACCGCCCACGGCCCCGTCTCCGCCGCGCACGGCCCGTATCGCGGCTCTGGCGGCTGGTGGGATCAACAGCGCTGGAACACCGAGGAATGGGACATCGAAATCGCGGGGCAGGGGATCTACCGCCTCGGCCTCCAGCACGGCCAATGGTCCATCGAAGGATGTTATGAAGCCAGTTGAAGCCAGAAGCGGCCCCCATGGCCTACATGCGTCAACTTGAAAACAAACTATCTGCGTCGCTTGCGTTTTGGAGTGCGCCGCTGCCGTTTCGACAAGCTCAAGGCCCTGAGCCCGCCGAGGGGCTGCACCGCTTTCGGAAAGTCTGTGGGTTTGCGCCAACCGTTGATCTACTTCGAAAACTCGTTAATCGATCGGACACGCGAGCTTTCACGGACCACGATGCTCGAGCGGGGCGGACGGCTCTGCCATGCGGCGGGAAAGGAGCATCAGTCGGCATATGGCATGATGCCGGAGGCGGAACCGTCATACTCCGCCTAAAGGCCCGCGCTCAACAGCCGGAAATCTCCAGGATATCTCTTGCGCTTCGGAGCCTGTTCCGTATTCACTTGGCGGCGAGCGGAAGTCACAATGAAGCGCATATGCCGATGCCCATCCCTGTCCTCTGTCGGACTAATCATATGTTAGGCCGCACCGTGACTTTATCCAATGGCTAAATGGCCCAAAATGGACGCCAGTGATGGCGTCTTTTCCACCGAACTGAAATCTTGGCGCGACTTCCACGACGTCGTGGCTAGGACGCTAGACTACCCCTGGTATGTGTTCCGGGGCCAGCGCATGTCCAACTGGTTGCTTGAGCCCTCACTAGCTAGGATAATCAAGAACCAAAAGGACCGTATTAAACAACTCATGGCAGACCATCTGGTAACGTTTCAGTTGGCCAGCCGAGGCCGCCGCGGTACAAACCCTCCGCCATTGACCACAGACAATGATTGGTGGGCACTTGGCCAGCATCACGGCCTAGCGACTCCCTTGCTCGATTGGACGAGTTCGCCTTATGTTGCACTTTTTTTCGCGTTAGCTGAGCCACCAAGCCCCGATCAGACGGAGCATTGTGTTGTTTTCACAGCACACCGTCAACGCATCGAACAAAAAAAAACCGCATTAAACAATGATGATCCTTTCTTCATGGACGAATTTGAGTTCTTTCAACCCAGAAGTGACGAGAACTCCCGCATGGTAGCCCAGTCGGGGCTATTTTCACGAAGCCCTATTGGAACTGACGTTGAGAGTTGGGTGTCCAACTACTTCAAAGGGGAAAAAAACAAAATCACACTCCTAAAGGTTTCGATCCCGTATTCGGAACGCACAGAGTGTCTCAAGGCGCTCCACGTGATGAACCTAAATCACGCCACGCTTTTTCCGGACCTCTACGGTGCCGGGAAGCTCAGCACAGAACTCCTTCGCCGTGCAACGGCCTAACCATGCGCTGCAGCGAACCGCCTCCCCTCCGGGAGTGAAGGTCTTTGGTGATTCGCCCGCCGCAGGAGCCGCGCCTGTCACGCCGCCTGCGACCACCTGCGCCCCGGCAGGCCGCGCGCCACGCATGGCCCCTGCTCGCTCCCTTTCCGTGTCAGCGAGTGAGGGCTCTCGGAGGCGGTCGCTGAGCTTGGGGGCGTTAGGCGTCGCTCGCGGAGATCCACCGCCTCAGTTTCCGACTTACTATGAGCGTTGACAATCCAAGTCGCAAACACCTACCCATTCGAAATGACCCCAAAACAGAAGCGCGAGGATGCGCTTGGAATGGCTGCTCATGAAGTGGGCCATGCCTTAGTGACCCTATACTATGGCTCCCCCTCATCGGCGGTTATACTATGGATGACGCCCGGATATGACAGGCCGGACTTTTCCGAAAACATAAAATATGTCAGTGGAAAAAATTTGAGCGATCATCACGCATGGAGCCGGATGGAAATAGCTGCGGTCGGCTATGCTGGAAAAATTGCGGAGCGCATGTATTTCGACCAATATGCAGAGATGGATCCCGATACTTTTTGGAAAGAGATAAATGGATCCGAAACCTGTTGGTCTGACGAGGATCGTGCACTCATCAATAATGTTCCCCAAGAACGCCAAAGAGAAGCTTTCGGAAGGGCATACACTTTTCTGAACAACAACTTTGACAGCATCAAGCGGTATACCGATTGGATCACCGAAGATTTCACGAACAACGAGCACAATGAGAGGCACTACATTATTACCAGCATCCCTTTCGTTGATCCCGTCGCCGAGACAGTGTCTACCTAAATTGTACAACTTAACTGCCTTTCGAGCCGATCGAAGCATTTCTTGCCTCACCCAACGCCTAGAACCACATGATTGCCATTCTTGCCTACGGCTCACTAATTGATGATTCCGGGCCGGAGTTCGTCATCATCGACAGGCCGACCGTTACGACGCCGTTTCCTGTCGAGTATGCGCGTTCCAGCCGGAAGCGCGGTGGCGGCCCCACCTTAATTCCCGTGGCCGATGGCATCAGAGTATCGGCCCGCCTTCTGGTGTTGGCTCCAGGCACCTCAATCCCCGAAGCCAAAGACAAGCTGTGGCGACGCGAAACCGACAATACGACCGGCACATACAAACCGCCGAATCCACCCACCCCAAACACTGTTCTCATCGACGAGCATACAGACTTCCCCGGCTACGACACCGTTCTATCGACACGCATCGCTTCCAACATTACGCCGCTGACTGCGGACAGACTGGCGGAGCTCGCGATCCGAAGCGCAAATGACCGGAGCGTTGCACGTAACGAGAACGGTATTTCATATTTGCAGCGCGCCAGAGACGCTGGGGTGGTCACGCGCCTGACCAACGACTACGAGGCCGCGATTCTCCGACAGACGGGCGCATCATCGTTAGAGCACGCGTTACAACTCACTTATGACCGCAACGCCTAACGATGCGCGGCAGCGAACCGCCTCCCTTCCGGGAGTGAAGGTCTTTGGTCATTCGGCCGCCGCAGGAGTCGCGCCTGTCACGCCGCCTGCAACCACCGGCGCCCCGGCAGACCGCGCGCCACGCACGTCTCCTGCTTGCTCCTTTTCCCTGTCAACGGGTGCGGGCTCTCAGAGGCGGTCGCTGAGCTTGGGGGCGTTAGGCGCTTCTACGCGCTGAACAACAACCACGATCCAAAACGATGATGACATTATTGTATTCGTTCGCAGTTCCTACGGTCCTGGCTGTCGCAGGCGTAGCGCACAATTATCCCACAGCATACCGGAAGCTTATCCTTCCGCTCATTTTGGTTGCTACCGCTGGTGTCGCTTCGGCTGCTGCATATGTTGCCTACAAGACCAACGGCACATTCAGCCTGATGATGCAGCTTTCCGCACGTTTACAAGATCATCCGACCTCCCCAACAAACGGTGCGGAGTGGGTCATCAAAGAGCTGCAATCATCGCTAGATTTCTACCCACAAGCCGTCGCAGTTTATATCTCCTTGCTATTGTTCATTACGTTTATGTATTACTGGCCCGCGATCGTTGGCACCAGACAAACCAAGGCGAGAGCCGCCAAGGCATCTCGAAATGGATAGCAATCCTCTTCATTCGAAAGTGCCTAACCATGCGCTGCAGCGAACCGCCTCCCCTGATGGTAGCGGGGTTCTTCGTGACACGACCGCCACAGGAGCCGGGCCTGTCACGCCGCCTGCAACCACCTGCGCCCGGGCAGGCCGCGCGCCACGCACGTCTCCTGCTCGCTCCCTTTCCCTGCCAGCGCGAGCCAGTTCCCGGAGGCGGTCGCTGAGCTTGGGGGCGTTAGGCGCTTCTACGCATCCCGTGTAACGAAAGCCATCCATGCCACCCGAAACCGCGAACTCGCAGACTCAGCAGCCGCTCGATGCGGTGAGCTGGCTTAGCGAGCATCCGAGGATTGCAGTTTATATCGCTGGGTTCTGCCTTTGGATTAGCGTGTGTCTCATCATCCGCATTTGGATCATTCACCGACGAACCCGTTTCATCAGAAAGGTTATCTGGTCATTCATCGTTCTCGTTCCGTTTTTTGGTTGGCTCGCTTACTGCGGATGCTTTACGCCCCTCGACAGTATCAACACTCCATGCCCGACCGAACATGACTGGACGTCCTGCTTCGGCGGAGGCGGCGGATTCGACTCTGGTTCCGGTGGTCACCATTAGCCAATGGCCTTTCCATGACGCTTAGCTTCCAATCGAACGAAGCGCCTAACCAAGCGCTGCAGCGAACCGCCTCCCCTCCGGGAGTGAAGGTCTTTGGTGGTGCGCCCGCCGCAGGAGCCGCGCCTGTCACGCGGCCTGCGACCACCTGCGCCCCGGCAGGCCGCGCGCCACGCACGCCTCCTGCTTGCTCCGTTTTCGTGTCAGCGGGCGCTGGCTCCCGGAGGCGGTCGCTGAGCTTGGGGGCGTTAGAGGGCGTCTAAAAAGTAAGTGCGCAGGGGTCAAGCCGGAGGCTTGCCGGACCGTAGCCGGGGGTAAGACCCCCGGAATGCGCCCCCAAAAATAACTCACGCACCCCGGCCGGGGTGCCGGAAATTACCCCTGGAAGGCGACTCCGGCACACCCTCCGGGGTGCATCCGTTGTGGGGGTGTCGCTTCCGGGGGTGTTACCCCCGGCTACAGTCCGTCAGCCCTTCGGGCTGGGCCGCAACTTACTTTTTAGACGCCCTCT
>DASYAY010000069.1:0-102472 GCA_036501065.1 Chthoniobacter sp.
CCTTGCGGGGCTACCCGATCTTTCACGCCGACGACGAGTATTTCCATCACCGGCTCGAGCAACTGGGCTTTTCGAAAACGCGCATCCTCATCGGCCTTTACGGCATTTGCCTGGTCTTGAGCCTGTTTGGGTTGAGCATCATCTGGAGCCAGGGTGGCACGCTGCCGATTGGCATCGGCGTGCTCTTTTTCCTCGCGCTCCTGGCGCTGCGCTATTTTCATTTCCTCAAATCGTGGGAAGACGTGCGCCGGAAATTGAGCCGGGTGGTGCGCCGCCGCCGCCACGTGCAATACGCGCTTTTGCAGGCTCAAGTCCTGGAACTCGAGGCGGAGCGCTGCAAGACGGCCCAGGAGTTCTGGGCGATCTTCGAGCATACGCTGCGGCGCGTCGGCTTTGTCGAGAGAGGGGAGTCGGATGCGGAGTATGCCATTCAGGTGAAGTACAATGGATCCACGCCGTGGACCCTGCACGCCCCGCAGCATAAGGGCACCGCCGTGGAGTGGCAGCGCATCGCGGAATGTTTCCGGCCGGTTTACGCCAAGGCGAAGCAGAAATGGCGGACATGAGGCGGCGCCGATCGCATCGCCGGGAGCCGGGTGAACCGGATCGCAAAGGATCGGACCCCGCAGGATCGCCATCCGGCGAACCCCGCCGGGGTGATGCCGCGCCAGGGGCGACGGAACGCCGTGACAACCGGCGCGGCGAACCGGAAAAGCGCCTGCGTCTGACCGCGCCAATGCTCATCGCGCTCATCGCTTTCGGCCTCATCGTCCTCGCCGGCCCGTTGCTTTTTGGCGCGGTCGATCGGCTCCCGCAGATCGGCCTGCTCGTCCTGCTCGAGATCGGAATTCTTGCCCAGCCGCCGGGGGTCGTGCCGCTCAGCCGCTGGGGCAACCGTCTCGCCCTCGGATTTGTCGGGCTGTTGCTCTTCAAGGAATTTGCGCCCGCGAATTGGTTTGGCAGCACTTTTTGGCGCACGACACTCACGCACGATTACGCGCTCCAGTTGCCGTTCACCCATCATCCCGAGCCGTCGCGTGCTCTCGATGCGCTCCTCGCGGGCACCGTCGGCTTCGTCTGGTTCCTTTGGGTGCGCCGGTTGGCCAGCGAACGCGAGCACCGCGCCGTGCTTGCCTGGACGCTCTTTGCCACGGCGGCGGTCGTCGCCATCGTCTCCTTTTCCACCCAGCAACCGGCCGGCTCGGTCGCCATCTACGGATTGCGCTTCACGCCGGGATGGAGCGGCTTCGGGCCGTTCCCCAATCGCAATCATTCGGCGGATTACTTTGCCATGGCCGCGGTCCTGGGCTGCGGCTGCGTGACCTGGGCGGCGGTGCGCAAGCACTGGCTTATTTTCTGCGGCGGCCTGGTTCTCCTCGGACTCATCGTCATCGCTTTGCTCACTACGGCCTCGCGCGGCGGCTTTCTCGCGTTTGGAATCGGCTTCGGCGCTTACCTCCTGCTTTGCCTGGCCAAGCTGCGCAATCGCCGCGCCGCAGCCGCCGCCTTCGGCGCGGTGTGCTTGTTTGCCACCGTGGCGCTGCTCTTTGGGCAACAGGTCATTTCCCGGTTTCGTTCGCATGAGGCGGGAGGCGTCTCCACGCAACTGCGCGTCGATATCTGGCACGACACCTTGGGCATGTGGCACGACGCGCCTTTGCTCGGTCACGGCATCGGCTCCTTCGCGGGCATATTCCCGCTCTACCAAACCGTGAAGCTGGAGGACCAGATCGTCCTTCACCCGGAAAGCAGTTGGCTGCAGTGGCTGGTGGAATTGGGCGCCATCCCGGTGCTTCTCGCGGTCATCGCCGTGGTTCTTTTCATGGGCCGGCATCTGGCGGGGATTTTTGAGCGGCAGCGCAGTTTCTTCCTGCACGCCGGAGCTTGTGCCGCTTTCGTCGTGCTGATCGTTCACTCCGTTCTGGATGTCCCCGGCCATCGTTGGGGCACGGCAGGCTTTGCGCTCGCCGCGTTGGCCGTGGCTTGTCCTCTGCGGCTTGGCGGGCGGCGGGCCCCGGAATTGCGCCAGGCCGCGCTCGTGCCGCTGGCCGTGGCGGTCTTTTGGTGGCTCCCGATCCAATGGAACGTGCCCGATTGGTCGCCGCTTTCCCCGATTCGGCTCGTCGATCGCGATACCCGGGCTCCCGGATTGGTCACCCTCACCCAGTTGCAAACTGCCTTGCGCTATTTCCCGCTCAATGCCGACCTGCACCAAATGGCCGGACTCCGCGAATTGCGGATCGATGGCCGGACCAATCCCATTTCGTGGAAGCGTCATTTCGGCCTGGCCTCGCGGTTGCAACCCGCCGTGTGGGCGGTGCCGGAAGCACAGGCTCGGGCCTGTCTGAGGGTCGCACCCGGCATGGCGCTGGAGTATTGGCAGGAGGCCATCGAACGCGGCGGCATCCACCGCGACGAAATCCTCCACGAGGCCGTGCAGGAGACGCAGCGCTTTCCCGCCGCCCAGACGGCTTGGGGAAAGTACGTGGAAGCCCATCCGGAATTGCTCCTCGCCTATGCCCAGGTGGTCCCGGAGGCCATGGGCGAGTATTATTACCGGCGCTGGTGGAAGTTGCGCGGCGAATCCCCGGCCGAATTCACTCCGGGAGAGTTGAAAGCTTTCTATACGCTCGCACCCCGCTGGGGAAATCTCGACGACTTTGAAGAGTGGACCAGGCATCACAGCGCACTGGGTATTACCGAATACAAAGAGTGGGCGTCCTGTCTCCGCGCCTGGGGCGAGGACGATCGTGCCTGGCAGATTCTTGCCGTGAAAACGCCCGAACCCACCTTCCCCAGCGCCCCGCCATCCGAATCGCGGGAGAGGCTGGAGGCCACCTGGCGGGCCGCGCCCGACAACGCCGTCAACGCCCAACAGCTCGCGTTCGTCCTGCGAAAAGCCGGGGACGAGGCGGCCAGCGATGAAATCATCATCACCGTGGCCGAACAGGAAAATCCGCCCACCTGGTTTCGGAACAAAGCCGCCTGGCTCCTGGCTCGGAGCGGTCATTCGGGTGAAGCCGTCGACATGCTCTTGAAGCCACAATGAAACTTTCACTTGCGCCCTCTAAGATTTGGCGCATCCAAGTCGTCTAATGACGAAACATCAGGGGAGCGTCAGCGACCGGCGGTGCGGCTTTAGCGCCTGCGGAGTCGAGGCTCCGCTTGCGCCGCGCATCGGCGCCGCCCACCGTAGTAACCAGTATGAGTGAATTCAGTGAATCATCGAACAGCAAATTTTGGACGTTTATCGGCCTGCCAGTGTCCCTGCTGATTCTAGCCGCGGCCTACTACACCAAGGTTCCGTCGGCCCGGGCGTGGATCGATGCGCACACGCCGCTCGGGAAGCAGCTCTTCGGGCGCTTTGTCTCGGGCCCCCCGGAACCGACTGCGGACAACCAAGCGCCGCCGGCTGACCCCGGGAGCCAGTCCGGCATACCAGGCGTTCCCCCGGGCAGTGAGATCCCCGCGCCCCCTGTCCCGCCTCCGGTGCAGCAGCCCATCACCTACGATCTGCAAACGCTCGCCCAGGATCATTCCTTGTGGCCGAGGCAGGTGCGCATCCGGAAGGCAACCGAATTCCCGGCGGTCGTCGACGGCAAGAAAGTCGGCTCGCTGGTTGCCCCATCCGGCACCGAAGTGAACCTGCTGGCGATCCGCGAAGGCAAACTCGGGCTCGAATACAAAGGGGGCGGTGCGTGGCTGCCGGTGGAGGATACGGATCTTGGGACCCGCGTGCCGCTCCGGTAAAGACCCACGGTTTCTGGTTTCTCGTTTCTGGTTCTCTGGAGCCAAGCGCCCACGTGGCTCCGTCTTGGGCGTCTTGCACACGCGCATTCCATCGGTTCTGCCTTTCAGGGCCGATCCGGCAGCGGAAAACCAGAAACCAGAAACGAGAAACCAGAAACCAGAAACCCCACCTGGTTTACCCGGAAAGGCGCGCCCCCAACTCCTCGTTCGGCACCACCGTCTCTTCCCGCGTGGCGAGTATTTTGATTTTGACCTGCGGCCATTCGTCGCCGACGAGCACCGCCCGCGTCGCCCCAAGCTGTTCCGCGGTCTGGAATTGTTTGCCGACCTTCGCCGCGGTGAGCGGAAAATCGACACGCTGACCGGAGTCACGCAAGCGCTGGACGAGCGCGAGCGCTTCCGGTCGCCGTTCCTCCTTGGCAATGACGACGTAGATATCGCACGCGCGCTGTTCCTTCAGCCAGGCCTCCATCGCCGCTTTGGCCGCGGGCGTATCGTCGATCAGATTGGCCAGCACGACATCGCCCATGCCGAAGCCAAGCGCCGCGAGGTCGACCTTCCCGTCGCTCATCAAGCTCAGCAGTTTGTCGTAACGTCCACCGCCGGCCAGAGCGCGCTCGTTCAAGCTTCGATCGAAAACCTCGAAGACCACACCGGTGTAATAAGCCAGGCCGCGGACAATCGCGTAGTCGATTTCCACGAAGCCCTCCAAGCCGCGTGACTTCAGCCCTTCGATCACTGGCACGAGCTCAGCCGTGGGAACTTTGCTGTGCATGAAATCGAGCACTGCCTGCCCAGTCAGGCCAAACTTGCGCAACTGCTCGTCGGTTTTCTCCACCGGCGCCCGTTCGGCCTTGTCCACGATTTGGAAGAACTCGTATTCATCCTCGGGCTTTCCGCCCGCGCCGGCAAAGAACTCCTGCCACGCCGTGCGACTGCTTAACCGGACGACGAAATCCTTCGGCGTCAGCCCGAAACCCCGGAGCATATCGATCAGCACGGCGACCAGCTCCGCATCTGCCGAGGAAGACGTTTCGCCGATGATGTCGCAATTCAGTTGGTAAAACTCGCGCAACCGCCCGCGGCCCTGGCGCTCGTGGCGGAAGAAATTCGGCACACAAAACCACTTCATCGGCTTTTTGAAATCGCGCTCCCGGGCCGCCACCATCCGGGCCAGCGTCGGCGTCATCTCCGGGCGCAGCGCACCTTTGAGCACTCCCGGGTCCGCGGTCGCCCCCACCGTGAACATCTGCCCGACCAGTTCGCCGCCGCTTTTCTTCTCGTACAGCGCCAGGGATTCCACCACCGGCCCGTCGTACTCCACAAACCCATAGCGCCGCGCGACTTCGCGCCATTTCGTCAGGATGTAATTTCTCCGCGCACAATCATCGGGATAAAAGTCGCGGAAGCCGGGAAGGGTTTGCACTCGCTTGGGAAAGTTGAGGGTTGAGAGTTGATCGTTGAGAGTCCTCCACGTTTCCGCCGGAAAAGCCGCTCCGCGGAGCTGGGCGAGAATCCTTCGGTGCAGCACGCAAGGAAACGGGAAGGGTGCGGACTATTCACCATCAACGATCAACTGGCAACGGCGTTGAGTTGATAGTGGACGGGCTGATAGTAAATATCCCCTTCGCGTTTTCGTCGGAAAGGCCGCTCCACGGCTTTCTGCAAACCTCCCTTGGCGCGGAGCGCCGCAAACAAGCGGTAAAGCGGTGGACTCTCAACTCTCAACTCTCAACTCTCAACTCTCCGGCCTCAAAGTCCGCCATTTCCGCTGTTTCGCCGCGCGGGCGGTGGACTTTGTGCCGGGGCTGAATCTCGTCGTCGGCCCCAATGCCCATGGCAAAACGTCGCTCCTCGAAGCGGCGTGCATTCTCCTTCGGTTGCAATCGCCGCGCGTCTCCCGCCTCGCCAATGTCATCCAGCATGAGCGCCGGGGCTTCGTCGTGGACGGATACCTCGGCGCCCGCCATCTGCAATTTTATTTCAGTCGCGAGCGCAAGAAACTGGCCCTCGACGAAGTCGAGCAAAAATCGGCGCGCGAGTATCTCGAGCTTGGCCGCGTGGTCTATTTTGCCAACAGCGACATCGAGTTGGTCCGCGGCTCCAGCGATGGGCGGCGGCGTTTTTTGGATTTCATCGCCGTGCAATGCGACGGCACCTACCGGCAGGCCCTGCGCGATTACGAGCGCGCCTTGCGCTCGCGCAATCTGCTGCTCAAGTCATCATCGCCCCGGTGGCGTGAGATTGCCGCCTTCGACGAGCCTCTCCTCGCGGCCGGCGAACGCGTCACTGCCGCGCGCCGCAAGCTGACCATGGAATTGCAGCCCGAGGCCGAGGCCGCTCATCGGACGATCAGCGCCAGTGCGCGGGAAGCGCTGCAGGTGGTCTATGCGCCGGGAGCCGGTGCGGAGTTTGCCACGTCACTGGCCGATGCGCAGAGCGAAGACGCCCGATTGCACCAGACCAGCGTCGGCCCGCATCGCGACGATCTCCTTTTCACGCTCAACGGCCAGCCTTCCTCCTTCGCCAGCGAAGGGCAGCAGCGATCATTGGTCCTCGCACTCAAGCTCGGCGCCGCCCGTTTGCTCGAGCAGCGCTTTGGTGTGGCTCCGGTCCTCTTGCTCGACGACATCTTCGGCGAGCTCGATCTGCACCGCCGGGCCGCATTGCTCGGCGCCTTGCCGGCAGGGGCGCAGAAAATCATCACCACCACGCACCTCGACTGGATGCCCGCGGGCACCGACGCCTCCGTCATCCGCCTCGGGGGCGAAACGGATTAGACGATAGACGAAGGAAACTATTTCGCCTTCGGCGGTTCGGGCTTCGGCTTGAGGGCTTGCGCGTCGCGCTTGATCGTCACGCCGCCCATCAGCGTGGCGCCGTCTTCCATGGCGAGGCGGCTGGCCACGAGGTTGCCGGTCAAGTTCCCGGTCGCCCGGATGTCGCAGCGTTCCGAGACGCTGACGTCCCCGGTGACCGTTCCGTGGAGGACCAGGGATGCCGCGTTGATGTTTCCCTGGATCACGGCGCGCGGCCCGATCACCAGGTGTTCACCGACGATTTCCCCATTTCGCAATCGCCCATCAAAGCTCAGGCTGCCTTGGAAAATGATCGAACCGTTGATTTCGACGTCGCTCAGGAGACCGTTGTATTTTTCGACATTCATAAAGAGGAAAGGGCGGTAGGTTCTTTCACGCCCGCGGCCCTGCGTCAAGCGAACGCGCTAACAGAAATTAAGCCGGTCCGTGAGAACACGGTTGCCGGTTACTTCGATTTCTTTGCGGCCAGCAGCGCATCCACTTTGCCGTTCCATAAATCGATCTCCGCATCGACTTCATGCTGGGCGTCGGCGGGCTTGCGCTGGACGAAGTCGCCCGTGACGAGGTCGATTTCGATCGCCGCCAGCACCTTGCCACTGGGATCGATGCGGTTGGCCCGAATCGACTTCAGGTCTCGGATCACGATCGCCACTTCCCGGCTCGATTTCAGGCCAATGTTGTAGGAGTGCTGATGTTCGTTGTCCTCCGCACCGATGATCCCGCGATACATCCATTTTTGCTCGGGAACCTCGGCGAAGCCCAGGGCCGCGGCGTAACTCGGTGGCATCTCCCGGTTAGTCCCCTTGTCGGTGATCAATTGCAGCATTTTCTGGGTGAAATCCGGGGTTATGACCGCCTGCGCTTTGGGCGTGGGTTCTTGCGCCTGCAAGGAGGTGAGAGCAGGGGCAAGGAGGATGACCGCGGCTGCCGTGACGGCGCGGATAACGCTGCGGAATGGAGGATTCATGATCTGAAGAGCGCAAAATGACCACGGATTGCGCGAATTTCACGGATTAAAAGTCTCCGCGGCGAAATCCATCCGCGGAATCCGTGGTCCTTTCTTCTGAAGAGACCAGAAATGCTGCGGACGGGATCAAACCAACGCCGTGGCCGGTGCCGGGATCTTGGCGGCGACGCGCGTCAAGGCCTTGCGCAGGAGGGCGAAGTCCACCGGTTTGATCAGATGTTCGTGAAAGCCCGCGGAATAGCTCCGCTCGATGTCTTCCGCCATGCCAAAGCCGCTGAGCGCAATGCCGGCGATGGGCCGGTGGCCCGCAGCCTGGACAAATCTCGGCATGAGATCCAAGCCACTTCCATCCGGCAGACCAATGTCGCTGACCAGTAGATCAAATTCCGACTCTTCGATGAGTTGGAGGGCCGCCGCGGCACTGACGGCGGTTTGCACCGCGTATCCGGAATGGACCAACAGCCGCTCCAGGGTCGCCGCGGTATCGGCGTGGTCTTCCACCAGCAGCACCCGCAGTCCGCGTGCCGGAGGGTGCGGCTGGGCCGCCGGCGCAGTCATGTGGCTCGCGGTAATCTCCCACGCCACGGGAAGCGTGACGGTGAAGATCGCGCCCGCGCCCGAACCGCCGCTGCGTGCCTCGATGCGCCCACCATGCAAAGTCACGAGGGCGCGACAGATGGCCAGGCCCAGGCCCAGGCCGCCGGAACGCCCGCGGTGCGCCTGTTCGAACGCGTCGAAAATGCTTTCGAGCCGCGCTGGCTCGATGCCGATCCCGCTGTCGCTGACCTCGACGCGCATGGTTTTTCCGTCTTCATCGTCCATCGTCCGTAAAGTGATTGCGCCCTCCGCCGGTGTGTATTTCACGGAGTTGCTGATCAGGTTCCAGAAGATTTGCTGGATCCGCGCCGGGTCGGCTTCGATGAAGGGATGCGTGGCCTGGAGATCCAGCGTGAGCCGCAGGTGGCGCGTCTGAATGTCCGATTCGCAAATCTCCACCGCGCGCCGCAGCAAATCGTGGGCGTCGACCGGCTCGACGTGGAGCTGCAGCTTGCCGTTGCGGATGCGCGCCAGGTCGAGCAGATCGTCGATCAGCCGGGCCTCGAGTTGGACGTTGCGGCGGATCGTGGCGATCGTGCTCCGCATCGGTTCGGGGCAGAACTGTTCGTCGAGCAGGGTGGTGGCGTGCAGCACCGGCGAGAGCGGCGTGCGCAATTCGTGGGAAAGCATCGCCAGGAAGCGGTCCTTGGCGGCGTTGGCCGCTTCCGCGGCTTCGCGAGCCAGGCGGGCGTCGGCGTAGAGCCGGCAGTTGTCCAGCGCCAGCCCGGCGCGTTCCGCCAGTTCCTCGGC
The DNA here is from genome assembly GCA_036501065.1 of Chthoniobacter sp. Taxonomy (GTDB): domain Bacteria; phylum Verrucomicrobiota; class Verrucomicrobiia; order Chthoniobacterales; family Chthoniobacteraceae; genus Chthoniobacter. Next base: position 8,884 of record DASYAY010000069.1, read on the forward strand.
GAGGGAAACGTCAGCTTCGTTGTAACGGCGCTCGGTCATGCTGACCAGGCACAAGCCGCCCAAGGTGCGCCCACGCGCCCGCATCGCGACCACCATATAGGAGCGGATTTCCAGTGGTGGCAGCGCTTCCCGTTCCGCTTCGCTCCGGGCGAAAGCCTCCATGTGCCGTTCGCCAAAATTCCGGCAAAGCATCGGCACTCCGCCCTTCAGCGCCGCGGCCACGCCCCGCCCATCGTCGAGGCGCGCGGGATACGTCTCGCGGAAAGTCCGGATGCGCTGTTCCAGGCCCGGATCCTTGTGCGCCACGACGATCGGGTGAATCGCCCCATCGTCCTCCACCAGGTCGACCATGCAACAATCGGCAAAATTTGGGATCAGCAGCCGGGCCAGCGACTCGAACATCTCGTGGTAATCGAAGGTCGTCGCCAGGACGCTGCTTGCTTCCGCCAGGAAGGTGGATCGCTCCCGGGCGGCATCGGCCTCCGCCTTGGCCGCTTCCGCGCGCATCCGTCGCACGCGATCCTCCGCCTGCCGGCGCAATTCCGTATTCTTCGCTTCCAGTTCCGCATTGGCCGCGCGCAACGCGACTTCCGCGCGCTTTCGTTCGGTGATGTCGACGAACGAGGCCAGCTTGAAGACGCCCTCGGCCGTCTCAAACTGGCTCAAGCCGACTTCGATCGGCACGGTCGTGCCGTTTTTGCGACGCCCCAACAGTTCCCGCGGAACGCGGCCGGTATCCGATTCATCCACCGTATGATCGACGATCAATGCGCTGATCGGCTGGCAGAGAAGTTCGTCGCGGTCGTAGCCGAAAAGCGATTCGGTGCGCGAATTGACCAGCAGAATCTGGCCGTTGGCCGCGATCATCACCATCGCGTTGGGCGCCGTTTCCACGACCATGCGGAATCGATCCTCGGCCTTTTGCCGCTCGGCCACCTCGGCCTCCAGCGCGCGATTGATGTCCGCCAGCGCGGCCGTCTTCCGGAAAAGCTCGATGAACACCCCGATCTTGGAGCGTAACACCGCCGGGTTGACCGGCTTGGTGATGTAATCGACCGCCCCGACATCGTAGCCGAGGACCACGTGCTCATCCTCCTGATAGTAGGCCGTGAGGAAGAGAATCGGCACGTGCTGGGTCTTTTTGCGTTGCTTGATCAGCCGCGCCAGTTCGATCCCGTTCATGTCCGGCATCTGCACATCCAGCACGATGGCCGCAAACTCCTCCTGCATCAGCGCGAGGAGCGTTTCGTTGGCCGACGAGGCTTTGACCAGATGGTATTCCGGCGAATTCAGGATGGTCTCCAGGACCATCAAGTTTTTCGGGTCATCGTCGACCAGCAGAATGGAAATCTTCTTGTCCATCACGGGCATCTGGCTTCGTCGTCGAATCCAGATCCGGGTTTGTTTTTCAATCTCTCAGCCATCTGGGGGAGATCAAGAGCAGAACAAGGATCAGGATCCGGAGGAAGTAATAATAGCATGATGCGTGCTATCGATGCAGCCAGACGCGCAGGAGCGAGAGGAGTTGGTCGGTATTGACCGGTTTGGCGATGTAATCGCTGGCGCCGGCTTCGAGGCACTTTTCCCGGTCTCCCTTCATCGCCTTCGCTGTCAGGGCCAGAATCGGCAGGGAGCGGAACTTGGGGTTGCCGCGAATCCGCCGCATCGTTTCGTACCCGTCCATCTCCGGCATCATGATGTCCATCAGCACCATTGACAGTTCGGGCGTGTTTTCGATCAGCTCAATCGCGTGGCGGCCATTGGTCGCACTGACGATTTCCATTTCGTGATTTTCCAGTACGATAGAGAGCGCGTAGATGTTGCGCGCGTCGTCATCGACGATCAGCACCTTGCGGCCGCGGAGGGCTTCGTTCGAGCGGTGCAATTGATCGAGCATCTTGCGCTTCGATTCGGGCAGATCGGCGATCACCCGGTGCAGGAAGAGCGCCGTTTCGTCGAGCAGTCGCTCCGGCGATTGCACGTCCTTGAGCACGATGCTCTTGGCCATCGACCTGAGGTGAGCCTCCTCATCGGCGGAAAGCGACTTGCCGGTGAAGACCACGATCGGCACGTCGCGCAGGTTCGCTTCGCCCTGGATGCGATCGAGCAGTTCGAAGCCGGTCATGTCGGGCAGCCGCAGATCGAGCACGCCGCAGTCGAAAGGCTTGTCCAGCAGGGCTTCGAGAGCCTCTCCGCCGGTGCCCACCGTGGTGATCTCGATATCATCGTGATCGAGCAATTCGACGATGCTGTTCCGCTCGACGTCGTTGTCTTCCACCACCAGCAGCCGCTTCTTGCGTGGTGCGGCGAAGGTCTTGATCCGGTCAAAGGCCGCATCGAGATCCTCGGTTGTGGCCGGTTTCACCATGTAGGAGAACGCGCCGTGCGAGAGCCCGTGCTGGCGTTCCTCATCGAGCGAGATGATCTGCACCGGAATGTGCCGGGTCGCCGGGTCGAGTTTCAGGTTGTTCAGCACCGTCCAGCCGAGCATGTCGGGCAGGAAAATATCCAGTGTGATCGCCGTGGGCAGGTATTGGCGGGCCAGGGTCAGGGCCTGCTGGCCGCGATTCGCGACCAGGCCTTTGAATCCTTTGTCGCGGATCAAGCCGAGCAGGACGCGGGCATAGTGCGGATCGTCCTCGACGATGAGCAGCGTGGTGTCTCCTGGCTGGATGTTTTCCCGGTCGTCCGGGATCTGCTCTTCGCGAACCACCGCCAGCACTGGCAGCGCCGCGGATTTCGCCTGCGCCGTCGAGGTGATGGCCGGGCCGATGGTCGGAGCCGCCGGTCCGGTGTAGTGCAAGGGCAGATAGAGCGTGAAGGTGCTGCCTTCGCCTGGAATACTGCTCAAGCGGATTTCGCCGCCGAGGAGAGTGGCCAGTTCGCGCGAAATGGCCAGGCCGAGGCCGGTGCCGCCGTACTTGCGCGAGGTCCCCGCATCCGCCTGCTGGAAGGCCTCGAAAATGAGGCGTTGTTTTTCCGGGGCAATGCCGATGCCGGTGTCGCTAATCGCGATAGACATGACGTTCGGCGCGCGTTTCAGCACGGGATGATCCACGGACCATCCAGTCGTGGCCAGGCCCACTTTCATGCTTACCTCACCATGGGCGGTGAATTTAAACGCGTTCGAGAGCAGGTTCTTGATGATCTGCTGGAGGCGCTTGGAGTCGGTCGTGAATTGCCGCGGTAGGGTGGGATCGAAATTCACGATGAACGGCAGGCTCTTGTTTTCCGCGATGTGACGGAAGTTCCGTTCCACCGAATCGCGCAACGAGGTGAAGGTGAGCTCCTCGGCTTCGACCGCGACCGTCCCGGACTCGATCTTGGAAAGGTCGAGAATGTCGTTGATGAGGTTCAGCAGGTCGGCTCCCGCGGAGTGGATGTTCTTTGCGAAGTCGACCTGCTTTTCGCTCAGGTTGCCCGCATTGTTTTCGGCCAGTTGCTGCCCGAGAATGAGAATCGAGTTCAGTGGCGTGCGCAGCTCGTGCGACATGTTCGCCAGGAACTCGGACTTGTATTTCGAAGTCAGCGCCAGCTCCGCGGCCTTTTCCTCCAGCGCGCTGCGGGCCTGCTCGATTTCCTTGTTCTTGCGCTCGACCTCGACGTTTTGCTCGGCGAGCTGCCGGGCTTTTTGCTCCAGTTCTTCGTTCGTTTGCTGGAGCTCCTTTTGGCCCGACTGGAGTTCCGCGGTGAGCTGCTGGCTTTGCTGCAGCAGGCCTTCGGTGCGCATCGTCGCTTCGATGGTGTTGAGCACCACGCCGATCGATTGCGTGAGCTGTTCGAGGAAGTTCAGGTGGGCGTCGGTGAAGGCATGGAGTGAGGCGAGCTCGATGACCGCTTTGGTCTCGCCTTCGAAGAGCACCGGCAGCACCACGATACTCGCCGGGAGCGCCTGTCCCAGGCTCGAATGCACCGGGGTGTAGGAAGAGGGAATGTGGGCGAGCAGGATGCGCTGCTTTTCCCGCGCGCATTGGCCGACGAGGCCGTCGCCCACGGCCAACCGCTCGGCCTGGTCCGGCCGCGTGGCATAGGCGGCGAGCAGGCGCAGCATCGGTTCGCCGCTGTCGCCCACGGTCATTTGATAGACGGTGCCTTGTTGCGCGGTGACCAGCGGCGCCAGCTCGGAGAGAAGCATCTGGCCGACGGTGAAGAGGTCGCGCTGGCCCTGCAACATGCGGGTGAACTTCGCCAGGTTGGTCTTCAGCCAATCCTGCTCCTGGTTGCGCTCGGTGGTCACGCGCAGGTTGTCGATCATCGTATTGATGTTGTCCTTGAGCTCCGCGACTTCGCCGCGCGTCTCGACCTGGATGGATCGGGTGAGATCGCCTTTGGTCACCGCCGTGGCCACTTCCGCGATGGCTCGCACTTGCGTGGTCAGATTGGCTGCGAGGAGGTTGACGTTGCCGGTCAGGTCTTTCCAAGTGCCGGCCGCGCCGGGTACGTTGGCCTGGCCGCCGAGCCGGCCTTCCACGCCGACTTCGCGGGCCACATTCGTCACTTGGTCGGCGAAGATGGCCAGCGTATCGGTCATGTTGTTGATCGTCTCGGCCAGCGCCGCGACCTCGCCTTTGGCCTGCACGGTGAGCCGCTGGCGGAGATTGCCGTCGGCCACCGCCGTGACCACTTTCACAATGCCGCGTACCTGGTCGGTGAGATTGGCTGCCATGACGTTGACGGAGTCGGTGAGGTCTTTCCACGTGCCGGCCACACCCGGAACCGCCGCCTGGCCGCCAAGCTTGCCTTCGGTGCCGACTTCGCGGGCCACACGGGTCACTTCCGCGGCGAACCCGTTGAGCTGGTCGACCATGGTGTTGATCGTATTTTTGAGCTCGAGAATTTCACCGCGGACATCGACGGTGATCTTACGAGAGAGATCGCCGCGGGCCACGGCCGTGGTCACTTCCGCGATGTTCCGCACTTGCGCCGTGAGATTTCCACCCATGGCATTGACCGAATCGGTGAGATCCTTCCAAGTGCCGGCCACGCCGGGCACCACGGCCTGCACGCCGAGCCGGCCTTCGGTGCCGACTTCGCGAGCCACACGGGTCACTTCCGAGGCGAAGGAACGTAGCTGCTCGACCATGGTGTTGATCGTTTCCTTGAGCTGCAAAATCTCGCCGCGCACGTCGACGGTGATCTTGCGCGAGAGGTCACCATTGGCCACGGCGATCGTCACTTCGGCGATGTTTCGGACCTGCGCCGTGAGGTTCGAGGCCATGGAGTTGACGTTGTCGGTGAGATCCTTCCACGTGCCGGCCACACCGGAAACCTGCGCCTGTCCGCCGAGCTTGCCCTCGGTGCCGACTTCGCGGGCCACGCGGCTCACTTCCGAAGCAAACCCGTTGAGCTGGTCGACCATGGTGTTGATGGTGTTCTTCAGCTCGAGAATTTCGCCGCGCACATCGACGGTGATTTTGCGCGAGAGATCGCCGCGGGCCACCGCCGTGGTCACTTCCGCGATGTTCCGCACTTGCGCCGTGAGATTGGTCGCCATGGCGTTGACCGAGTCCGTCAAGTCCTTCCAGGTGCCGGCCACGCCGGGCACGAGCGCCTGGCCGCCGAGCTTGCCCTCGGTGCCGACTTCACGCGCCACCCGCGTCACTTCCGAGGCAAAGGCCCGCAACTGGTCGACCATGGTGTTGATCGTTTCCTTGAGCTGCAAAATCTCGCCACGGACGTCGACGGTGATTTTCTTGGAAAGGTCGCCGTTGGCCACGGCAATCGTCACCTCGGCAATGTTGCGCACCTGGCCGGTGAGATTCGAGGCCATGGAGTTGACGTTGTCGGTCAGGTCCTTCCAAGTGCCGGCCACGCCAGGCACCTGCGCCTGTCCGCCGAGCTTGCCTTCGGTGCCGACCTCCCGCGCCACCCGGGTCACTTCCGAGGCGAAGGCGCTCAATTGATCGACCATGGTATTGATCGTTTCCTTGAGCTGGAGAATCTCGCCCTTCACATCGACCGTGATCTTGCGCGAGAGATCGCCCTTGGCGATAGCCGTGGCCACGTCGGCGATGTTGCGCACCTGGCCAGTGAGGTTCGAAGCCATGGAGTTGACGTTGTCGGTCAGATCCTTCCAGGTGCCAGCCACACCGGGCACTTGGGCCTGTCCGCCGAGTTTGCCTTCGGTGCCGACCTCCCGCGCCACACGCGTCACTTCCGCGGCGAAGGAGCGCAACTGGTCAACCATGGTATTGATCGTTTCCTTCAACTCCAAAATTTCGCCGCGCACGTCGACGGTGATTTTCTTGGAAAGGTCGCCATTGGCCACGGCGATGGTCACTTCCGCGATGTTGCGGACTTGCGACGTCAGGTTCGAGGCCATGGAGTTGACGTTATCGGTCAGATCCTTCCACGTGCCGGCCACGCCGGGCACTTGCGCCTGACCGCCGAGCTTGCCTTCGGTGCCGACTTCGCGGGCCACGCGGCTCACTTCCGAGGCGAAGGCGTTGAGCTGGTCGACCATCGTGTTGATGGTGTTTTTCAGCTCCAGGATTTCGCCCTTCACATCCACGCTGATTTTCCGCGAGAGGTCGCCACGCGCCACGGCCGTGGTCACTTCGGCGATGTTGCGCACTTGGGTTGTCAGGTTGTTCGCCATGGAGTTGACGTTGTCCGTCAAATCCTTCCAGGTGCCGGCCACGCCTTGCACTTCGGCCTGGCCGCCGAGCTTGCCTTCGGTGCCGACTTCGCGGGCCACGCGCGTGACTTCCGCGGCGAAAGCATTGAGCTGGTCGACCATGGTGTTCATGGTTTCCTTGAGCTGCAAAATTTCGCCCTTCACGTCGACCGTGATCTTGCGCGAGAGGTCGCCCTTGGCGATGGCCGTGGCCACGTCGGCGATGTTCCGCACCTGCCCGGTAAGATTGGACGCCATGGAATTGACGTTGTCCGTGAGGTCTTTCCAAGTGCCGGCTACCCCGCGCACTTGCGCCTGACCGCCCAGCTTGCCCTCGGTGCCGACTTCACGGGCCACGCGGGTCACTTCCGAGGCGAACCCGTTGAGTTGATCGACCATGGTGTTGATCGTCTCCTTGAGCTCGAGAATTTCGCCCTTCACGTCGACGGTGATCTTGCGCGAGAGATCGCCGCGCGCCACCGCCGTGGCCACGTCGGCGATGTTCCGGACCTGCGCCGTGAGGTTCGAAGCCATCGAGTTGACGTTGTCCGTCAAGTCCTTCCACGTCCCGGCGACGCCGCCGACTTCCGCCTGTCCGCCAAGTTTGCCTTCGGTGCCGACTTCGCGGGCCACGCGGCTGACTTCCGAGGCGAACGCATTCAGCCGGTCGACCATCGTGTTGATGGTGTTTTTCAACTCGAGAATTTCCCCCTTCACGTCGACGGTGATCTTGCGCGAGAGGTCGCCGCGGGCGATGGCCGTGGCCACGTCGGCGATGTTCCGGACCTGCGCCGTGAGGTTGTTCGCCATGAAATTCACGTTGTCCGTCAGATCCTTCCACGTGCCGGCCACGCCTTGCACTTCGGCCTGTCCGCCGAGCTTGCCTTCGGTGCCGACTTCGCGCGCCACGCGGGTCACCTCCGCGGCGAAGGCATTGAGCTGGTCGACCATCGTGTTAATCGTGTTCTTCAGCTCGAGGATTTCCCCTTTCACCTCCACGGTGATTTTCGAAGAGAGGTCACCTTTGGCGATGGCTGTGGCCACGTCGGCGATATTCCGCACCTGTCCGGTGAGGTTCGACGCCATGGAGTTGACGTTATCCGTGAGATCCTTCCAGGTGCCGCCCACGCCGGGGACGATCGCCTGGCCGCCGAGCTTCCCTTCCGTGCCGACTTCACGAGCCACGCGCGTCACTTCCGAGGCAAATGCATTCAACTGGTCGACCATCGTGTTGATCGTGTTCTTCAACTCGAGAATTTCGCCCTTCACGTCGACCGTGATCTTGCGCGAGAGATCGCCGCGGGCGATGGCCGTGGCCACGTCGGCGATGTTCCGCACCTGGCCGGTGAGATTCGAGGCCATGGAATTGACGTTGTCTGTGAGATCTTTCCACGTGCCGGCCACGCCGGAAACCTGCGCCTGGCCACCGAGTTTGCCTTCCGTGCCGACTTCGCGCGCCACCCGCGTCACTTCCGCGGCAAAAGCGTTGAGCTGGTCGACCATGGTGTTGATCGTCTCCTTGAGCTCGAGAATCTCGCCCTTCACATCGACGGTGATCTTGCGTGAGAGGTCGCCGCGGGCCACCGCCGTCGTCACCGCCGCGATGTTCCGGACCTGCGCCGTGAGGTTCGAAGCCATCGCATTCACCGAGTCGGTTAGATCTTTCCACGTCCCGGCCACGCCGGGCACCACCGCCTGGCCGCCGAGGCGGCCTTCAGTCCCGACTTCGCGGGCCACCCGCGTCACTTCCGAAGCAAAGGAACGCAACTGATCGACCATCGTGTTGATCGCTTCCTTGAGCTGCAAAATCTCGCCGCGCACGTCGACCGTGATCTTCTTGGAAAGGTCACCGTTGGCCACGGCAATCGTCACGTCCACGATGTTCCGCACCTGGGCCGTGAGGTTGACCGCCATGAGGTTGACGCTCTCGGTCAATTCCTTCCACGCGCCGCTCACATTCTTCACCTGCGCCTGGCCGCCGAGCTTGCCTTCCGTGCCGACTTCACGGGCCACCCGCGTCACTTCCGAGGTGAAGATGGAAAGCTGATCGATCATCCGATTGACCAGTTTCGCCGAATGGAGGAATTCGCCCTCCAGACGCCGGCCATCCACGTCCAGCGTCATGGACTGGCTCAAATCGCCTTTGGCCACCGCACCGATCGTCCGCGTGACTTCCGTCACTGGCCAGACGAGGTCGTCCACCAACCCGTTGAGCATTTCGACCTCCTCGGCCCATCCGCCAATCAGCGCCGGCACGCGCAGGCGTTGCTTGAGTTTGCCTTCCCGGCCGACCACCCGGCAGATGCGCGTCGTTTCCTCGGTGCGCCGTTTGTTCATCGTCGCCACGTCGTTGAACGCATCCGAAATCTTGCCGTAGATGCCCGTCCAACCCGAAGGCAGGCGCGCCGCGAAATTGCCCATCCGCAAGGCCAGCATCGCCTCGAGAATCTCCAGGGATCGGCCATTCTCGTCCACCGTCGAGGGATGACCGTTGCCATTTGCGCTGCTTTCGGCGCCGCTTTTCCCGGGATCGGGCCCCGGCTTGGTCTGGAGTGCGGCTGCAGAGGTCTTTTTGGTTTCCATAGTGCGGCGTGCGCGAAGCGTAGCTAAGGGTTTCGGGGGAGATTGCCTGACCAACAGAACCCACCAGCCTGAAAGCGGCGGTGAGCGTCGGCCACGACTATTATTACCTTATCGACGCCCAGAGGGCCAGCGGATGGCTGCTTTTCCGCGATTTTAGAATCCTGAAATACGTCCAATCACGGTTCGTTTTAAGGAGCAGATGAAATCCTAACGGATCCAAACGAGGTCCCCGGACGTTGGTTCCTGTAGGGGAATGTAGGGGTTTCCATGACACGAGAAGTCGCAGGGCCTTAGGCCGTTTTCCGTGCGATATCGCGGCGCAATGTGCAACGAGCCCACTCCGACTTTCGATACCGTGATGACCAAACCGGAACCATATACGGCGGTCGTTTTATTTTTCCCCGATGGGACGCGCAAAGGTGGCATTTGGACCGGCCAGGTCTGGTGGTCCGAAGGGCGCGCCGTCGAACCCGAACGCTGGCAGCGAATCCCCCTGCCGGAGCCCCCGGAGCGCTGAATTGATCACTCGCTAACCAGCACCCCCACGGGAATTTCCGCCAAGGCCTCGGCGGCGGCGAGGGGCGAGGTTCCCGCCAGTTTGCGGGAGGTCAGGACATTGAACCAGCCACCGCAGGCCGGCGCCTCGATCATTGTGCCGGTCCAGCGATCTCCGATTGGCGGGAAACCACTGCGCGAGGCCAGCCGCGGCGCCAGCACCAGCAGGGTCCGCCCGGCAGCCGCCCGGGTGAAGGCAATGAGGCACTCCTCCCGCGGCCCGGTCACCGTGACCGGCGTATAATCGCCCTCCGCGAAAAGCTCCGGATGCTCCCGTCGAAAATGCAGGAGTTGCCGGATGATGAACATCTTCAGCCGGCCGTCCCGCCATTGGTCGACCAGCGTGGGCAGGGCGATTTCGTCCGAAAGCGAGGCCAGTTGCTTCTGCCGCCACGCGTAATCCACCGGACGCCGATTATCGGGATCGACGAGGCTGAAGTCCCAGAGTTCCATTCCTTGGTAGATGTCGGGTACGCCGGGCGCGGTCAGCTTCAACACCGTCTGGCTCAATGAATTGATCGCCCCAAGCAGCGCCACCAGTTCCGCCAGCGTCTCAAACGTCGGCAGAAAACGATTCTGCGGACCGGGCCAGAGAATGGCGGCGACAAATTTTCGCACCGCCTCGTCCCAGGCTTCATACGGTTCGATCCAACTGCTGTTCACCTTCGCCTCGTGCAGCGCCTTGGTCATGTATTCCTGGATGCGTTGCACGTACGCTGGCCGGGTGGTCTCGTTGAGCGGCTCCAGCGGCCACGAACCGAGCAGCGTCTGGTAGATCAAGGTTTCCTCATTGTGATCCGGCGCCCATTCGTCGTGCAGTTCGGTGCGATGTTTGCGATTCACCGTGTGCCAGCGCCGCAACGCCTGCATCCATTCGCGCGGAATCTCCGAAAGCGCCGCAAGACGCGCGCGCACTTCCTCACTCCTTTTGGTGTCATGGGTGGACGTGGCCAGCAAACTATGCGGAAACTCCGCCAGCCGCGCCGCATTCTGCCGGTGAAACATTTCCACCGTGGCCCCAAAATCCGCGGGATCGCCGCCCACTTCGTTCAGTGCGGCGAGACGATGATACTGATAGAACGCCGTGTCTTCGACGCCCTTCGCCGCGATCGGCCCGGTACACTGCTGGAATTTCAGGACGAATTCCCGGCGCAATTCTTCATCCACCGGGTGCGCGTTGGGATCGGGCGGCAGGAGCACGTCGTGCAGGAACTCGAAGACGGTGCGTTCCAGCGCAGGGTTGCGCCGCCTCGCCTCGGCCAGTGCACGGTCGATCACCCGCGTGTCCGCCTCCGTCGGCGGACTGCCGGGGACGAGATAAGTGCGATACACGCGAAAGCAGGCGATCGTTTCCCGCACCGCGGCCGTCAGCGAATTGACTGTAAAATCGCGATACCAGCGATGGCTCTCGGAGAGCCGGTTCAGGAGATGCCCGAGCACGTTGACCTCGCTCGCCATCGCCACCTGCATGACCAGCTTCTTGCTCCGGTAAACGAGTTCGTGAAACCGGAGTTGCCGGCCGACGAAACGATTGTAGCCCTCGGTCAATCTTCGTTCCGACGTCCGATCCACCAGCACTTCGGTCACTTGATTGGCAAACTCGTAGCCAGTCGTGCCGTGCACCGGCCAATCGCTCCGCAGTTTTTCGCCCGGACCGAGGATCTTCTCCACGATCAGATAGATGGCCTGTTTCTCCATCGGATCACCGAGCGCCTCGGCCGCGCTGGTTTGCAAGGTGCGCAGATATTCGCGCGGATTCGCCAGCCCATCGATGTGGTCGATCCGGACGCCGTTGAAGGCGCCACTGCCGATCAAGTCGAGAATCAGCTTGTGCGTGGCGTCGAAAACCTCGGGCAGTTCCATCCGAATGGCCGCCAGCGAGTTGACATCAAAAAACCGCCGGTAATTGATTTCCTCGGCGGCCACCTTCCACGAACTGAGCCGGTACGGCTGGCTCGAAATCAACCCATCGAGGAGATCGAGGCTGGCCGGATCCTCCGGGTCGTGCAATTCAGCGATGGCGCGTTCGATGGCCTCGCGCACCACCGGCGTTTCCTCACAAAGCCGGACCAACCGGGTGCGGATGACGTCCTTTTCCCGCATGCGTTCGACGATTTTTTCCGGATCGGTCTCGGTATTCGCGGGGAGATGACTCACGGCTGTCAGGATGCTCATCAATTCCACCGGCGGCTTGGGCAGGAGTTCCACGGCCCGTTGCAAAAGCGGACGCGTGGAACGCGGCCCCATCGGCAAGCGCTGCGAATAGTAGTCCAGCCAGAAACGCCCTTCCTCGAATCGCACCTTCAATTCACCGCGCTCCAGCACGCGCCCATACTGATCTCCCAGCACCGGCAGCAGCACCTTGTTCTCCAGTTCGCGTTTCAGCGGCACCCAATCGATGTCGAAAAAGCGCGCGTAGGGCGATGCCGGCCCGTTCTCCAGAACGTCCATCCACCAATGGTTCTGCGTCTCGGCGATGCCCATGTGATTGGGCACGAAGTCGGCAATGAACCCCAGGCCGCGCTCGTGCAGAGCCGCGATGAGCGCGTCGAATTCCTCGCGCGTCCCAATCTCCGGATTCAGCGCATTGTGATCGCAAATGTCGTAGCCGTGAGTGCTGCCGGGAGTGGCGCGAAAAATGGGCGAGGCATAGATATGACTGATCCCGAGATCGTGCAGATACGGCACGAGTGCGAGGGCGTCGTTGAACGTAAACCCCTTGTGGAACTGGAACCGGTAAGTCGCGGTGGGAATCGACGCAGGCATATCAATGCGCTTTCAGGACGAGGACTTCGGGGCCGTCGAAATGAAGCCGGCCGATTTGCGGGACGTAACTCGATTCTTGCCGGCCGCCGAACTCCGGAGCGTTGCTCGACAAAACGATATGCCACTGGCGCGGAACTTCCAGCGCGCAGAACGGTTCTTCGCGCAGATTCCCCTCGTGTCCTCCGCGCAAATCGCCCAGCAGCAACCAGTCGTCGCCGTCGCCTTGCAGACGAATGGCCAGCACACCGCAAGCCAGTTCCCCGACGTGGAAGTGCGCACGATCTCTCGGGCGAAACGCCGCGTGCTCGCGCCGGAGACGGAGCACTTCACGATAGAGCCGCAGGCAGCCGCCGTGTCCGTCGCGCTCTGCTTCCTCCCAGCGAAGCTTCGAGCTCTCAAACGTCTCCCGCGCTTGCGGCGACGGCAGATCATGCGCCGCCAGTTGTTTGTGAAAGATCCCGTATTTCTCCAGATCGCGGCGGCGCCCTTCGATCACCAGTCGCCCCAGCTCCGGGTGATGATCCGTAAAATAAAGGAACGGTGTGCTCGCGCCCCACTCCTGTCCCATGAAGAGCAGCGGCGTATAGGGAACGAGGCAAAGCAAAGCGCTCACTGCGCGGTACGTCTCCGGCGAAACGAATTGGTTCAACCGCTCGCCCAAGGCGCGGTTGCCGCACTGGTCGTGATTCGAGAGACAAAAGACAAATCGCTCCGGTGGCAGATGCGTGCCCGCCGTATTGTAGCGCGGCTCTCCTGCCGGCCAGGGCGGGGGATACACCCAGCCATGCTGCAATTCATTCACCAGTTCGCGCAGTTTCCCCTCGAACACGCCCGCGTACATCGAAGCTTCGATCAGCCCGACTTCCACCGTGTGGTGAAAATCATCCGCCCAAACGGCATCCAGGCCGAATCCCTCTTCCTCCGGCGGGGCGATCAGTTTCGCCAGGTTCCGTTCATCCTCGGCAATGATGTATCCGTCGCGAGCGTGGACGATTTCACCGAGCTCCGCGAGGATGTGATGCTTCGAGTCGTCGTAGATTGCGTGCGTGGCATCGAGCCGGAAACCATCGAAATGAAACTCGTCCATCCAATAGACGAGATTGGCGCCGTAGTACTCGCGCACCTCGGGGCTGCTGCTGAAATTGATCGCTTCACCCCACGGCGTGTGGTGGCGGCCCTCAAAGTAGTCCGGCGAAAACTCGCGCAGGAAATTTCCGTCCGGCCCAAAGTGGTTGTAGACCACGTCGAGAATCACCGCCAGGTCCTGCGCATGCGCCGCATCCACCAGCGCGCGCAAATCGTCCGGCGTCCCATACGCCTGCGCCGGTGCATAAAGCCGGACGCCGTCATAACCCCAATTATGGCTGCCGGGAAAATCCGCCAGCGGCATCAACTCGATGGCGTTGACACCGAGATCGCGCAAGTACGGCAGGCGATCGATCACCTCGCGGTACGTCCCCGCGGGAGTAAACGTGCCAACGTGCAATTCATAAATGACCAGATCGCGGAAGGCCGGCCGCGACCATTGCCCATCCGTCCAGCGATACGCGCGCGGGTCAATGACCATCGACGGCCCCGAAACGCCGTCCGGTTGAAATCGCGAAGCGGGGCAGGGGAAAAGCGCGCCCTTGCCGAGATCGATCAAGTAGCGATCTCCCGCCCTTCCCTGGAAATCGATGCCGCTATGATAGCCGTCCGACTCCCGCGTCAGCGGCAGCGCCCGTACGTCTCCATTCACCGGCGTAATTCGCACCTCGACGCGCTCCGCCAGCGGCGCCCAAACCCGATAATGGACGCCCTCATCGATAATTTCTGCTCCTTGTGGAAATTTTCTCCCAAGCATGTCGCTGGCACTTCGCATGCGGGCCATTCTTTGGTTGTGATAGAAACCGCCGTCACGGAGGGAGGCTCAGGGCATGTTCCAGGACGCGAAAGAATTGTATCGGGAGAATTGGCCCACGGATTGCGCGGATTTCACGGAATGATTTTCGCAGCGGAGCCCTTAATCCGTGAAATCCGTGAAATCCGTGGGCCTTCTCCGCCGCCTGGCGATGGCGCGCTCCCTTCTCTCCATCCTTCATGCGCGCAAGTTTCGCTTCGGTTTCGTAAACAATGTGTGATGCCTGATCCCCTTTGGTTCAAGAAAGCCGTCATTTACGAACTGCACGTCAAAACCTTCCAGGATAGCGATGGCGATGGCATCGGCGATTTTCGCGGTCTCATCGACCGGCTCGATTATTTCACCGATCTCGGCGTGACCGCCCTCTGGCTGCTGCCTTTCTACCCTTCGCCCCTCAGGGACGATGGTTACGACATTTCCGACTACTTTTCGGTCAACCCCAGCTACGGCGCGATCGAGGACTTCCGGCTCCTCCTCGATCTCGCCCACGACCGCGGCCTGCGGATCATCACCGAACTGGTCCTCAACCACACCTCCGACCAGAATGCCTGGTTCCAGCGGGCCCGCCGCGCGCCCAAAGGCTCCTCCCTCCGGGATTTCTATGTCTGGAGCGATGACCCGCGCAAGTACAAGGACGCCCGCATCATCTTCAAGGACTTCGAGACTTCCAACTGGACCTGGGATCCGCTCGCCAAGGCCTACTACTGGCACCGCTTTTACTATCATCAGCCGGACCTGAATTTCGACAATCCCGTCGTCCATTCCGAACTCCTTCGCGCCATCGATTTCTGGCTCGCCATGGGCGTCGACGGCCTGCGTCTGGATGCCATCCCCTATCTCTACGAGCGGGAAGGCACCAATTGCGAAAACCTTCCGGAAACGCATGCCTTCATCCGCAAGTTGCGGGAACACATCGACGAGAAATTTCCCGATCGTATGCTCCTCGCCGAGGCCAACCAATGGCCGGAGGATGCCGTCCAGTACTTCGGCCAGGGCGACGAGTGCCACATGGAATTTCATTTCCCGCTCATGCCGCGCATGTTCATGGCGCTGCAAATGGAGGACCGTTTTCCTGTCCTCGATATCCTCGATCAGACGCCAGCCATCCCGGACAATTGCCAGTGGGCCATTTTCCTCCGCAACCACGATGAACTCACCCTCGAAATGGTCACCGACGAGGAGCGCGACTATATGTATCGCGTCTACGCCGACGACCCGCGCGCGCGGATCAATCTCGGCATTCGCCGCCGGCTCGCTCCGTTGCTCGGCAACAACCGCCGCAAGATCGAGCTCATCAATTCCTTGCTCTTCTCTCTTCCGGGAACGCCCATCATCTATTACGGCGACGAGATCGGCATGGGCGACAATTTTTATCTCGGCGATCGCAACGGCGTGCGCACCCCCATGCAATGGTCGCCCGATCGCAATGCCGGCTTTTCCAAGGCCAATCCGCAGCAGCTCTACCTGCCCACCATCATCGACCCGGAATATCATTACGAGTCGGTCAACGTGGAGAACCAGCAGCGCAACGTCTCCTCCCTCTTTTGGTGGATGCGCCGGCTCTTGCGCGTCCGCGACAAGACCAACGCCTTGTCGGGCGGGACCATCGAGTTCCTCCATCCGGAGAATGCCAAGGTGCTCGCCTATCTGCGCCGTGGCGGCGACGAGATTGTCCTCGTCGTAGCCAATCTCTCGCGCTTCGCCCAGGTCGTGGAACTCGATCTCGCCCAATTTGCGGGGATGGTTCCGGAGGAACTTTTCGGCCACGCCATCTTCCCGGAGATCAAGCAATCGCCGACGCTTTTCACCCTCGGGCCGCACGGCTTTTACTGGCTCCTCCTGCGTCCATCGCTCACCGTGCGCGTGGCCGACGCCGTCTGGACGGCCCCGGAACTCGCCCTGCCGGCGGTGTGGAATAATGCACTTTGGAAGCGCCTCGAGGCAGAGGTGCTGCCGGCTTATATCTCGACCCGCCGCTGGTTTGGCAGCAAGGAGCGCAATCTCCGCGAACTGAAGATCGTCCAGAATGTGCCCATCGGCGGTGAAACCGAAGCGGCGCGTTTGCTCATCCTCGAGACCTCCTTTACCGACGGCCTTCCGGAAAGTTACCTCCTGCCGGTCGCCTTTGCCGGCGAGAATACCACCGCCCACTTGTTGGCCGATGCGCCCCAGTCCGTGATCGCCAGGCTCGCGGATCAATATTCCATCTGCGATTCGCTCTTCCTGCCGGAGGCGCGCGCGGCGCTGTTCCGCTTGATCGCCGGCGAACCGCCCGCTGCGGGCCGCACCCGGCTGGCCGGCGCGAGCCGCCTGCCGCTCGACCCGGCCGCGCTCGAGCGAGGTCTGGCCAACAGCCGCTTGGTCAGCGTCGACCAATCGAACACCACGATCGCATTCGGCGATACCTGGCTCTTGAAAATCCTCCGGCGTTTCGAGCGCGGCGCCCATCCGGACATCGAGATGGTTTCCTTTCTCAACGAAAAGGCCCTGGCCTGTGTGCCATCCTTCGCCGGAGATCTCCAGCTTCAGGATCGTGCGGGCGACGGAGCCGTCGGCATGCTCTACGGGTTTGTCGTCAACCAGGGCGACGGCTGGACTTACACCCTCGACGCCCTCGCGCGCTATTTCGATCGCGTCCTGGAAGCGCGCAAGGATTTCGATCCCGCGCTCGCCCCAAATGTCATCGGCGGCGTCTACGGCGGGCGTGCTCAACGGCTCGGCGAGCTCACCGCCGAGATGCATCGCGCCCTGGCTTCGGTGGACGATTTGCCGGAATTCGCTCCGGAGCCATTCAGCACGCTCTATCAGCGCTCGCTCTATCAAGGACTGCGCGGGTCGGCCGGCCAGGTCTTGCGCCAGCTCAAGCGGCACCTTCCCCGGCTGCCCGAGGACGCGCGGGCGGATGCCGCCGCCTTGCTCGGCAGTCATTCACCGCTCCTCACCGTCTTTGCCCGGCTGCTCGATCATCGCATCGACACCTCGCGCATTCGCGTCCACGGCGACTTCCACCTCGCGCAAGTCCTCAACACCGGCAAGGATTTCGTCATCATCGATTTCGAAGGCGAGCCGCGCCTCACGCTCGGCGAGCGCCGCCTGAAACGATCCGCCTTGCGCGACGTCGCCGGCATGTTGCGCTCGTTCGATTACGCCGTCGCCTTCGCCTTGCGGAATGAGCGCGAGGACGACCTCCAGCGGCTCACCCCGTGGGCCCGGGCCTGGGCCAAAACGATGCGCGACGCTTATCTCGCCGCCTACCTCGAGCATGCCGCCGGTGCTTCCTTCCTGCCGAGTTCGTCGCCGGACACGCTCCTCTTGCTCGAAGTCTTCCAACTCGACAAGGCCCTCTACGAAATCAACTACGAGCTCAGCTACCGCCCCGCCTGGGTCGCCACACCGCTCCGTGCGGTCAACGAAATGCTCGCCCAATTCAACGGCAGCCCCGAAGCCGCCAC
Organism: Chthoniobacter sp.; assembly: GCA_036501065.1. Taxonomy (GTDB): domain Bacteria; phylum Verrucomicrobiota; class Verrucomicrobiia; order Chthoniobacterales; family Chthoniobacteraceae; genus Chthoniobacter. The sequence goes on from DASYAY010000069.1 coordinate 26,756, forward strand.
AAAACCAGTGGCCACGCCACTCGCCACGGAAGACACGGAAAACGCAGCCGAGAAAAAGTGACCTTAAAGTGCCGTGGAAGGATGCCGTTTGGAGAAAGGGACCACGGATTACACGGATTAAAAGCCTCACTTCGAAACCAATCCCCGCAGGGGAAGTCTTTAATCCGTGTAATCCGTGGTCCCCACCTTTTTGCCTATTTTGGATTCTTTCCTTCAGCAGTGGCCGTCGCACAGGAACCCTCTAAATCCATCCGTAATTCCGCGGTCGGCCCGGTAGCCTGGTCGATTTTCCAGCTTCCCGGCATTTGAGAAATGCCCACAGCGGGTCGATGCTGTGGCCAATGAATCCGCCCGAATCTCCCGAGTGCGGAATCTATCTCGGCAGAAGCGTCATTTATTTTCACGATCGCCGCGACGCCGGCCGCCAACTCGCCCAAAAACTCCTGCCCTTCGCCGGACGCAATGACGTCGTAGTCCTCGGCCTGGCCCGGGGCGGCCTCCCGGTGGCCTACGAGGTGGCCGCGGCGTTGCGCGCCCCGCTCGACGTCTTCATCATCCGCAAGCTTGGTCACCCGCAGCAGCCGGAACTGGCCATGGGCGCCATCGCTTCGGGCGGAATTCGTGTCCTCAATCGCGAAGTGCTTCTGCGCACCGACGACGCCGATGCCGTCCTCGCCCATGTCACCGAAGTGGAACGCCGCGAACTCGAGCGCCGCGAGAGCGAATATCGCGGCCAGCGGAAAGCTCCCGCACTGGCGGGCAAAGTGGCTGTCGTCGTCGACGATGGCTTGGCTACCGGCGCCAGCATGCGCGCCGCCGTCCAGGCTCTCCGCCATGCCGGGATCGCCCGGGTCATCGTCGCCGTTCCCGTCGGTTCATCATCGGCCATTGCCCGGCTCGCCGGCGAAGCAGACGAATTGGTCTGCCTGACCGTGCCCACCGATTTCGATGCCGTCGGCCAAGTCTATCGGAATTTTGCCCAGACGACCGATGCCGAAGTCCGCGAATTGCTCGAAGCACAGGCCGGACGCACGGAAGTTTGAGATTGATAATCCGGTGATCCGCGCTTTTCGTGCCCATTGGTGAAAGCATTCCGCGCATCCCAGTTCGCCCGCAGCCTCGTGGCGGCGGTGATGCTGCTTTCCTGGCTGGTCCTGACGAATCATTGTGCGCTCGCCGCAATCCTGCCCTCGGCCACGGCGAAATCCATCCACGCCCATTGCCATGCGGCGATGCACCAGGATGGCAAAAAGTCGCCCAACCAGGGCATCCGTGAATGCTGCCAGGCAGTGAAGGCCAGTCTGACGTCGAAGATCGTCGTCAAGGTTGATGCTTCGTCATCCGCGCTGCCGGTTTCCGTCATCCTCGCGGTGCTGGCGCCGCGCGCCGATGAACCGGCGGTGGAACTGCTCCAGGATCACGGACCTCCGGGGGCGATTTCCTTCGCCGAAATCGTTTTGCAGCGGAGCCTGCTGAGTCACGCTCCCCCGGTTTCCGTCTAGCGACACGCGACCCGCCAGCGGCGGGATTTCGAACGTGTCGCCCGCGCCGCCCTCCCGTGCGGGCAGGGCAATGGTTTGCGCTTCGCATTTCCGCACGCCGTGTCGCGCACTTTTCTGCCTGCGCCCCGGCCACCCAACTCTTCCCGGCAGGCTTCACCAACCGACTCCCATGATCACCAGAACTTTTCCTTTCGCACGCAGCATCGCCCTCACACTCACCGCGGCCCTGGCGATATTGTCCGCAGCCTGCTCCATCACTGAGCCGCCGATGACCGCAACGAGCCCGTTCAATCCCCGGGCCCCGGAAGGAGCGCGACTGCCAAGACAGGAATCCCTGCAACTCGACAGCGCCAGCCGCAAGACCGCGGCGCTCCTTTCCGCGGCACAGAAAGAATCACCATCGGAGGAAGCTGACAGCGCGGCTTCCGCTACCCCATCCTCAAAATGAACCCGTCCAGATATTTCCTCTTCATCTTGTCGGCCGTCGTCTGTCCGGCACTTTCCGGAGCTGCCGAGCCGTCGTATCATTCCATCGAGAAAACCGTCAGCGATCACACCGGCATCGCCGTTCGCTGGCAACAGGAGGCCGCCGCCCGCGAGGAGGCGCTCACCCAGGTCCGCGCGCTCTTGAAAAAGCCGCTCACCGTGAACAGCGCCGTGCGGATCGCGCTCCTCAACAATCGCGACTGGCTGGCCACGCTGGAGGATTTCGGCATTTCCGTGGCCGATTTGCGGGAAGCCGGATTTTGGAAAAACCCGAGCATCGATTTGAGCATCCGCTTTCCCAACCGCGGCTCGTTGCTCGCGGATAACGAGGAAGGCGCCGTGCTCGATTTGCTCGATCTGCTCATGGCCCCGCTGCGTTGGCGCGTGGCCGCCGAGCACCTCGCCGCCACGCAACTGCGGGTCAGTGACCAGGCGCTCCGATTGGCCGGCGATGTCAAACAGGCCGTCTACGCGCTGCAGGCGGATGAAGCGCTGCTCGCGCAACGCAAAGCCATCGTCGAAGTGAACGCCGGCGCGATTGATCTCGCGCAACGCCAGCATTCCGCCGGAAATATCACCGACCTCGCCCTGGCCAAACAGCAGGCCGCCTATGATTCCGCGCGGCTCGAAGCCGCCAATGCGGAAAACATGCGGCGCGAGGATCGCGAAAAACTGAACCGGCTCTTGAGCTTGTGGGGACCGGACATCGCCTGGACTCTCGCCAGCGGATTGCCGTCCTTGCCCGAGGGCGATGTCTCGTTGCGTGGTCTGGAGTCGCTGGCCGTCGCCCAGCGACTCGACCTCGCAGCGGCCCAGGCCGAATTGAGCGGTGTCGTCCGCGCGCTCGGCCTCACCAAGACTTATCGTTACATCGGCGCGCTGGATTTCGGCGTGAATTCGGAACGCGAGCCCGAAGGCGAGCGCATCACCGGTCCGACGTTGCATTTGGAGATTCCGCTCTTCAATCAAGGCCAGGCGCGTGTCGCCAAAGGCGAAGCCGAGTTACGCCAGGCGGAACGCCGGCTCGAAGGACTGGCCATCAACATCCGCTCCGACGTGCGCGCGCTCCACGACAAACTCACCGCGCTCCGCCAGACGGTGCGCTTTTACCACGATGAAATCGTGCCGAACCGCCGCGCCATCACCGCCGACACGCAGTTGCGTTACAATGGCATGCTCGTCGGAAACTACGAATTTTTCGACGCACGCGCGGAACAGATCGAGACGGAACAAAAATCGATCGAAGCACTCCGCGATTACTGGATGACCCGCGCGCAACTGGAGCGCGCCGTGGGCGGAAACCTCCACGTCTACCCGAACGCACAAACCACCCGGAAATAGGCCCACCCCCACTTCTTTCATTATGATCACTCGACGCGAACTCCTCACCGGTGCCGCCGCCCTGGCGGGCGCCGCCGCTCTCCCCACCGTGGCCCGCGCGCAGAAGCTGGCGGAAGCGGATTCCACCTCGAAAACGGCCGAGAGCAAGGCCGAGCCGCCCGTTTGGATGCGCCCGCCGGCTTCCGAGCCGGGCGAACCGGGAAAACATTATACCCCCACCGTGACGCTCAATGGCTCGACGCTCCCGTGGAAAGTCGTCGATGGCGTGAAAGTGTTTCACCTCACCGCCGAGGAAGTGAAGCATCAATTCGCGCCCGGGCTCGAAGCGCTTTGCTGGGGTTACAACGGCCAGGTGCATGGACCAACGATCGAAGTCGTACAGGGCGACCGGCTCCGCTTCTATGTCACGAACAAGCTTCCCGAAGCCACGGCCGTTCACTGGCACGGATTGCATCTGCCCAACGGAATGGACGGAGTGGGAGCCCTCACGCAGCGGCCGATCAAGCCAGGCGAAACCTTCAAATACGAGTTCACCGTCTGGCAGCACGGCACTTACATGTATCACGCCCATCACGACGAAATGACCCAGATGGCGTTAGGGATGATCGGCATGTTCATCATTCACCCACGCGAACCGAAAGAGCCGCGGCCCGACCGCGATTTCGTCATGTTAATGAGCGAATGGAAAATCGTCCCCGGCACGATGCGCCCCGACCCGAATGAAATGACCGACTTTGATGTCCTCACCTTCAACGCCAAATGTTTTCCCGGCACCGCGCCACTCGTGGTGAAAACGAATGACCGCGTGCGCATCCGCTTCGGCAATCTCTCCGCGATGGATCATCACCCCATTCATTTCCACGGCCACTATTGGTGGGTCACCGAGACCGATGGCGGGACGATTCCGGAAAGCGCGCGCTGGCCGGAAGTCACCGTGCTCGTGCCAGTCGGCAGCACGCGAACGGTCGAATTCATCGCCAACAATCCGGGCGACTGGGCCATGCACTGCCATATGTCACACCACGTTATGAACCAGATGGGGCATGGCCTCCCGAATCTCATCGGCGTTGACGTCAAAGGACTCGATCAACGCATCCGCAAAGCTGTGCCGGGCTACATGACCATGGGCGAGTCTGGCATGGCGAACGCGGGCGAGATGGGCATGCCCGTCCCGCGCAACAGCATCCCGATGGTCGGCGGCGCCGGTCCATTTGGATACATCACCATGGGCGGGATGTACACCAATCTGAAAGTCCGCGACCATCTCGAGAGCTACGATCAGGACCCGGGTTGGTACGAAGCACCGCCCGGTACGCGCGCCGAAGCGGCCAGCCCCGAGGAGTTGAAGCGGGATTTGGGAAATGCCTGATCCCCCGTCGCCACTTTGAAACCGGCTAGTGGTGTGTCAGACAAGTTACTTAAACAACTCCCAGGCTTCCGGCTGCCTCTACATCTAGTCCCGAAGGGACTTCCCGAAAATAGCCCAGCGCTTTAGCGCTGGGATTCTCCCCTAAAAAAAACAATCAGTCCCGGAGGGACGGCAGACCTGATACAAGAAACTTACCTGCCACCACACCAGCGCTTCGGTATGAATATCGCTGTATGGATGCGGGAATTCGGCTATTAGCTTCAGCCGAGAACCTTCAACCACCTTCGCGTTATGACTGGATACCTTCGTTTTGCCTCCGTCGCTGTTGTCCTCCTGGCTCTATCGGGTCTTGGAAGAGCACAAGGCTTGGTCGCGCCGCGAGCCCAGCCGGTGTATCCCGGAAATTTTCCTCAAGGCACGATGCCAGGCGGCGCCTATCCGCAGATCGGCGGCGCTCCCGAACGGATGGCGATGGTCGACCCGGACAAAAAGCTCTCTGCCGGGGACCAGGTGACCGTGGAGATTGTCGAGGATCGCGATGGCGGTCTTCCCCGCATGGTGACGGCCACGGGCGAACTCGATGTGCCACCGCTCGGCCGCGTCCGCGTTTCCGGCAAGACCGCCGCGGAAGCAGCCGCCACCATCAAGACGCTGCTCGAACGCGACTACTACTATCACGCCACCGTCCGCGTCGCCATCGACCGGGTGAGCGCGGCCAGTGTCCGCGTGGGTGAGGTTTATCTTTCCGGCGAAATTCGAGTCGGTGGTCCCCTGGAAATGACTTCCGGCGAGTCGCTGACCTTGAGCAACGCCATCCTGCGCGCGGGCGGAATCACCGATTGGGGCGACCCCAACAAAGTGCAGATCACCCGCCAGAAACGCAATGGCGTCATGGACAAGATGACGGTGAGTTACAAAAAGATCATCAAGTCGGGCGATGCGAGGCTCGATCCGGTATTGCAGGATGGAGATCGGATTTTCGTCCCGAAGGTCGCGGTTCGTTGGGAAAACTAGGTTTGCCACTTTGCTCCATGCCACACCTGGTCCGCCTCGCGCTTGCGACCATCGCCCTCCTCGCAGCCTCGGTCATTGGTCGCGGGCAGGATGCGAAGCCTGCGTTAATTGACAAGAGTGGCGCCGCTGGTGGAGTCGTCGGACACGTTTTTGTTTCCGGTGGAGTCAAACGAGGCGGCTCGGTGGACATCATCGCCGATCAGGCACTCACGCTTTCCGGAGCAATCTCGCGGGCAGGGGGAGTCAGCGAGTGGGGCGACCTGAGCAAGGTGCAGATCACCCGCGAGACGCCGGATACCGGGCTGCAAAAACTCGCCGTCAATTTGCGGAAGATCATGAAATCGGGCGATGCCAAGCTCGATCCTATACTCCAGGACGGAGATCGGATCCATGTCCCGATTATGGGGCCGAGGTGGTCTAACTAAGGATTCGTGGTGAAAGCAGGGGTGAAGGCTTTCAGCCGGATCTCCTTTCCACCCACGTGCGCGGTGGTTTCGCGGTCGGCCTCGACCGCCGTGATTTTGCCTTTGTGCAGTTGGAGGATGAAACCGCAGGGTGGATCGAAAGTCGCATCGGGTTGGCCATCCCCATCGCAGTCGATGCTGCTGCCTTCTCCCCCGGCGGAGGTGCGGCCGACATAGAGCGTGCCGTGCACCGAGCCGAGCGGCGATTGGAAGCCGTCGGACGTAATGCGCAGATGATCGCGAACGTCTTCGGCCGATGGGTCGGAGGAATTGCGGGGATAGACGAAGGTTTGATTCAAGCCGTCGATGGCGGGTGCGCGGACCGGTAGCAGCCAACCGTAGGTGCTTTGCACATGGCCATCGGCATCCGCGACCAAATCTCCGGGAGTGGCGGAAAGAAAACATTGCTCGTCCTGCCCGTTGCCGTAGCTCACGGTGGCGAGTTGCTGGGCGACTTGGGTCTGCAGCGCCGCGCCATCGTTTTCCAGCAATGGCCAGGTCACGCCGAAATCGCTCGCGCCGGTTGCGCGCGTCGTGACGAGAATGCCATCCGGAGTGAGAGTGAAATCCTGATGGAACGAAGGACCAGGACCGTGAAAGGGCGCATAGTCGATGGCGCAGCGGACGAGCAAGGGATGCGTGAACTGCACGGTGAATTTACCGCGATAGCGATCCGGCACGTCGGCCATCCGCACCCAATGACCCTCTTCGAGCCAGGTGGGTGCGAACGTCACGCCGTGGCCACTCTTCGATTCCCGTTCGCCGTCGGACGGGCCGAGGCGCGAGTCCCAGCCGACCCGCGCAAAACGTTCGACGCCGAGGGCCGTCCAATAGCGATCGTAAACTTTGCTCGTATCGGCGCGCAGCGCGGCGAACATCTGCATGCCGCCGGCATCGGCTACGGCGCTGGCGAATTTCCCATCCATCGCGACCGCATAGCCGCCGATTTCCGTCGGCGCAGGTTGTTCGGCGATGTCGGATTTGCGCGCGAGCCAGGCTTCCGCAAGATGCAGCATCACCGCTCCGTTGTAGTTCCCGTAATTGCTGGCCGGTTGATAACCCACACGCTGAGTGGGATCGAAATGGTTCTTCGTCACGTAATAAGAACCGGCCCAAGGCGGATCATGGCGCTGCCAGCGCGCGATGCTTTGAAAGCTCAGCATGGCAGCGTGGCGATACTGTCCGGCAGCGACGTCATCATCACGGAGGTGTGCGCGCTCGGCCATGACTTCGAAGGCGAGTTGGTAAAGGACATCGTTGAAGACATGATCGTCGGTGCGGCCATTGGGCGGGCATTGCCCGGACGGATCCTGGAGCAGGAGCGTAGTCGCGGTGCCGCGTTCCACGGCCTCGCGCATTTCCGCGGCGGACGGTCCATTGTATCCATCTGCGACCAGGGCCAGCAGATTGTCGCGGCCCACCGCCTCCACGGCGTGTGGCTCGGGGTTGGTGGTGTGATCTTCATACAGGGTCCATTTGTCGCCGGCGATGCGCTCGCGCTGCTGGCCGTGCACCCAGCTTTCCTCGATGAACTTGACGGCGTCGTCGTGATCCGCGAGGCCGAGTTGCCCGCGCAACCATTCGCCCTTCATGGCATAGGTCCGCCAGTTGTTCAGGCCGCCGTGAACGAGTTGCTCGCGTGGAGTGCGCAGGCGCTCGCGCCACAGCGCCAGCTTTTCCGCCGGAACGTGTTCGCGCCAGGCTTCGAGGGCCTCGGGAAGCGATGCGAGAAAGAATTCGCCATGGGCGTCCGGAATGCCGGCATCGCCTTTGGCAAAACATTCGGTGGCGTGATCCATCGCGCGAATACCGTTTTCCGCAAGATCCTGGGCGCGCCCGGCCTGCAGGAGAACGCCCACTGCGGCGGCAAAGTAGGGCGTGGAGTATTGGTGTTCCCGGTGCAAAAAGGGATCGATCACTGCGCCGCGCGCGTCCTCATGCTGGCTGGTGAACCGGCAAATCCCCTCGATCGCCTCGAGATACTCATCTCGCGAGATCGCAAGCGGCGCCCACGGATGAGCCGTGAGATGAAATGGCGGTACCGGTGGAGGCGGGGACGAATCCCCAGCCAGAGCGAATGGCGCAAGCAAGAAAGGAAAGATCAGCCAGCATTTGAGGGGAGGATTCATTCGATGGCCTGGATCGTGAGACGTCCGGGGCACAGGCTCAAGTTTGAGCTTTTTGGAGTTTGTCGTCGCGGACATGCGGGTATCGTCGGAATGGAAACCGCACCCACGGATTCCATTCGCTTCCTCAACAATTCACCCGAAATTTCCATGAACGGACTCACCAACAAAATCGCGCTCGTCACCGGCGGGAGCCGTGGACTGGGCCGCAATACCGCACTACAACTGGCACGCCATGGCGTCGATCTCGTGCTCACCTATCGCCAGAAAAAGGACGAAGCGGAGGCCGCGGCTGCGGAGATCGAAAAGCTCGGACGCAAAGCCGCCGTGCTGCCGCTGGACGTGGCAAATATCCGCGGGTTTGGCGATTTCGCTACCGCCCTGGAATCGACGCTCCAGTCGAAATGGAAGCGCAAGCAGTTCGATTTCCTGATCAATAATGCCGGCATCGATTCGCCGGCGCCGTTCGCCGAAATGACCGAGGAAAATTTCGACGCGCTTTTCAACGTGCATTTCAAAGGCGTGTATTTCCTCACCCAGAAGCTGCTGCTGCTGATCGCCGATGGAGGACGCATCGTCTGCACTTCTTCCGGTCTCGCCCGGTTTTCGATTCCCGGCTACTCCGCCTACGCCTCGATGAAAGGGGCAATCGAAGTCTTCAACCACTACCTGGCCAAGGAACTCGGCCCGCGGCGCATCAACGCCAATGTCATCGCCCCGGGCGCCATCGAGACCGATTTCACCCGCGCACACTTCGAAAATCCGGGCGCGAAGCAAATGATCGCTTCATCGACCGCGCTCGGCCGCGTGGGCGTGCCGGACGATATCGGCGGCGTCGTCGCATTTCTCTGCTCGGAGGAAGGGCGCTGGGTCAACGGTCAACGGTTGGAAGCTTCGGGTGGAATATTCCTTTGAGTTAGACGCGCTGTTCGAGAGGAGGTGCCGGCCCGTGGTCCGGAGGAAGTAGGAGCGTCATCCTGCCGCTCATCTTTCTACGACCAGCGGCTGGCAGCCGCCGCTACTCGCTTCGCGCTCTTCTACGAAAACAACTCGCGCCGGGAAACGGAAATTACTTTCGAGAGTTGCTCTGGCAGATCGGCCGTCGTACCCGGATCGCCCCTTTTTCTCAATGTCATCCTGAGCTTGCCGAAGGATCTCTAACTTCCCACGGGCGGAGGTGGCGGTGATTCCAGCGCGCACAAATTCCCCTACGGCTCGATCGGGATCGTGGCCGGAACTGGCAGGTGGTTTTTGAGCAAGCGTCCACCTTCACCCACGAGCCGCAGATACCAGTCGCTCGGCAGGCCTTCGTACCCGACGAAATGGCCTTGCGTAGGTGGCGCGCTCGTAACTTTGAAGATGGCGGTGCCCTCATCCATTTCGTCGAACATCGCCACATAGACCGTGTCCGCACCGAGTTGGGAAAGGGCGTGGAATTGTTCCCAGAGGAAGTTACCACGGCGGCGCGGGATGTTCGTGGTTCCGGGCTCTTTCTGCTGCAAGTTATCCCAGCTAAATCCCGGATAGACGACGGGCAGCCAGAAGACCCCGTTCTTTTCGCATTCGCGTTGATCCTCGGCCCAGGACCCCGTGTAAGCGTATTTTTCGCCCCGGCCATTGACCGGAGCGTTGCCAACGTTCCACGGAGAGTACGCGCCAAACTTGCGAAAGAAAGCCTGCCAGTCTTTGTCCGGATTGCGGCGCCAGTTCCAATCCCCGCCGCCCGCGAGAAAGGCGGAGTAGGGGCCCGGTTGCTGGAAAAAGCCGATCAGCTTTTCCGCAATCTCGGCGGTCATGTGGTTCGACGGGTTCTGCCAGTAAAAGCCCCAGATTTGCACCACCGGTCGTCCCTGCTCGTGAAGATAGCGCGGGTCGATCGTGATCTTTTCGTCGACGAGGCGCCGCCATTCGGCGGTCAGAAGATCGTAAATTTGTTCGGAAGGCACGCCCGCCACGTCGAAGGAAACGGCCCAGACGCGCCCCGTCTTTTCAGCGGCCTGGCGCACATGGTCGAGGACACGGCGGCGCGATTCGTAGCGATTCGCGGCGCGGCCGCCGGGAAGATCGGCGAGGAAATGTTGGAGATAAACACCGTCGATGCCGTAGTCGCGCATCCACTCGAAATGTCGCTCGACCGTGGCGGCGTTGTCGGAGCTGAAAAGTTCGGCGGGCGAGCCGTCGGGCAGGGTGAAGCCCGGAGCAGAAAAGAGTTCCTCCTTCCCGAATCCACTGACATCGGGCCACATCTCGAAGGTGAGGGACGCGGGCGTCATCTTCGCGCCACGCGAATAATGAATCCAGCCCATGTTCGCGGCGTCTCCAGGACAGCGGAACCAGCCTTGATAGCCACACATGACTTTGCCGCGCATCGTCGAGGCGTCGACAACCGCTGCGGCCGTTTTCGACGACGGGACAGTGGTGGCGACAGGCGAAGGCGGCGGTACCGATGACGATGTCTTGCTGACGGGTCTCGGAAGATCGCGGGTGTGGCCGGCATCGCGCTGCTCATGGAGCAGCGTCGAGAGCTCCTTGACGATCTCGGGGTGTTGCGCGCTCACGTCCTTCGTTTCCAGGGGATCCTCGACGAGATTGTAGAGCTGCGGATGAAACTCCTGGGCGTGGCCCTTGCGAACCGCGGGACTGATCTGCGGCACGGGGACGCCTTCGATCCATTTCCACGGCCCTCTGCGAATGGCAAAGACGCCGTCGTTGCTGTGAACGATCATGTCGGGACGAATCGGTCCGTCGTATTTCTCAGCGAGCAGCGCGGGGAGAAAGTTGTAGCTGTCTTCGGCGGCTTTGTCGGCGGGTGGCAACTGCTGGCCAACGATCGCCGCGGTGGTCGCAAGAATGTCCGCGAGGCTGATCGTCTCGCGAGTCTCCGTGCCGGCGGGAACGTGGCCGGGCCAGCGCGCGATGAAGGGCACCTTGAAGCCACCCTCGTAGATGTGAGTTTTGCCCCCGCGCCACGAACCGTTCACCGCGAGGCCGTCCTGCACGGCGACGCTTTCCGGCCGCGTCTTGTTCGCGGGTTCGAAGACGCCGCCGTTGTCGCTCGTGAAAATGACGAGGGTGTTCTCGGTCAGGCCTTGCTTGTCGAGCGCGTCCAGGACGCGGCCGACCGTGCGGTCGAGCTCATGAATCCAGTCCCCGAAAATGCCAGCCTGGCTCGTCCCCTTCGTATCGCGCGAAGGCGTGACCGGTTCATGCACCGCCACCGGAGCGAAATAGAGGAAGAACGGTTTCCCGGCCTTCTGCTGCCCAATCCAGTGGATCGCCTGATCCGTGAGCTCGGGCATGACCCGGTCGTCGACCCGCCGCGGGGCATCGATGTCGATCGGTTTATTGCCATGCCCCTGCTGCATTTCGCTGAAATAAGTCGGCGCGAAATTTTCGTCATCCGGCACCGGCCCCGGAAGTTTCATCCCGGTGGGGATTTTTCCGGAGCGCAAGCCGTAGACGTAGTGGTTTTCGACGTAGACGCCGGTGATGTCGCCGTGATTTTGAGGGACGGAAAAGTGATAGTCGAAGCCGAGTTCCAGCGGACCCGGAATGAGTTCGGCAGTATAGTCGACGCTCTTTTTTTGCGGGTTGGGATTGGGTGGACCGTATCCCAGGTGCCACTTGCCGATGGACGCCGTATTGTAGCCGAGTCCCTTGAGCATCGAGGCCATGTTGAATCGATTCGGCTCGATGAGGAGCGGGGCGAAAGTATTGAGCGTTTCGTACTTCAGCGAGGTCCGCCAGCAGTAGCGCCCGGTGATGATCGAGTAACGCGTGGGTGTGCAGACCGACGCGGTCGTATTGGCGTCGGTGAAGCGGCGGCCTTCGCGCGCCAGGCGATCGATGTTCGGCGTGCGCACGAGGTCGTGATTGGCCCCGAAGGCATTGACGCTGCCGTAGCCAAGGTCATCGGCGAGAATGATGACGACATTCGGCCGGGCCGCGGGCTCCGCCGCGAAGACGGAGAATGCCGAAGTGAGAAGGAGAAAAGTGAGAGGAAGAAAAGCGAACGGCTTCACGGAAGGGTGGGAAAGGGAGATGCTAGGTGCGATGTGTCAATTCGGGATGAGGAGATTCTCTTGGGGGCGATTCTCCAACGGAGCCCGGACATTGTTCGGAGTTCCATTGCCCACCGCGTCCGTCAGGCCATTAGTGATATCCGGAAAAGGATTTTTGGAACTCCGGAGAGGAATCTCCGTGCTCCATTCCTTTGCCGCCGACCATGCGCCTGGAACGGCACAGTCGCAGCTTGCGTCGAGCGATGGCTTTCGATCTTCTGCTCGGCGATGGCGAGCGTTTTCCCATGCAAGTTGTGACCACAGAACGAGCGCCTGGCGAAGGCTCGACCGTGGGATTGTAAGAGTATTATAAACACGAAGTATGAGCGCCGCTCCTCTTCCTCCCCGCTCTGGTTCGGCCCTGCTCACCGACCTCTACCAACTCACCATGGCCTATGGCTACTGGAAGACCGGTCAGTCCGAGCGGGAAGCCGTCTTTCATCTCTTCTTCCGCAAACATCCTTTCCAGGGCGGCTTCAGCGTGGCCTGCGGCTTGCGCGATGCCATCGATTATCTTCGCGGGTTTCGCTTTCTCGACGAAGAGCTGGCCTATCTCGCCACGTTGACGGGCAACGACGCGAAACCGCTCTTTGCCCCGGCCTTCCTCGATTATCTGCGGACGCTCCGCTGGAGTTGCGACGTCGATGGAATGCCGGAAGGGACCGTCGTCTTCCCGCATGAGCCGCTCCTGCGGATTCAGGGTCCGCTGCTCCAGTGCCAGATCGTCGAGACCGCGCTCCTCAACATGCTGAATTTCCAAACCCTCATCGCCACCAAGGCGGCCCGCGTGTGTCTGGCGGCGAAAGAGGATCTGGTGCTGGAGTTTGGCTTGCGGCGAGCGCAAGGCGTCGACGGCGCTTTGGCCGCCAGCCGCGCCGCCTACATTGGCGGATGCGCTGCAACTTCGAACGTCCTGGCCGGTTATCGTTTCGGCATTCCGGTGCGCGGCACGCATGCCCATAGCTGGGTCATGTCGTTCGACACCGAGGAGGAAGCTTTCCAGGCCTACGCCGCCGCGCTCCCGAACAACGCCATCTTCCTCGTCGATACCTACGACACCCTCACCGGGGTGCGCCGGGCGATCAAGGCGGGGCATTGGCTGCGCGAACATGGGCACAAGCTCGGTGGCGTGCGCTTGGATTCGGGCGACCTTGCCTGGTTGAGCATCGAAGCGCGCCGGTTGCTCGATGCCGCCGGCTTTCCCGACGCCCTGATCGTGGCGAGCAACGATCTCGATGAGCAGATCATCACCAGCCTGAAGATGCAGGGTGCCCGGATCAACGTCTGGGGCGTGGGCACGAAGCTCGTAACGGCCTACGACCAGCCCGCGCTCGGCGGAGTCTACAAACTGGCCGCGGTCCGCGGGCCGGACGGCGCATGGCAGCACAAGGTGAAGCTCTCCGAGCAGGTGGCGAAAGTCTCGACGCCAGGCCTGCAACAAGTGCGCCGCTTTCGGCGGCTGGGCGCGTTTCTCGGCGACATGATTTACGACCTGAGTAACTCGGCCGAGCCGAGCGCGGTCATCGTCGACCCCCTCGATCCCACCCGCCGAAAACGCGTTCCCGACAACGCCGAACACGAAGACCTGCTCGTCCCGATCTTCCGTCAGGGCAAACTGGTCTACGAGGAACCGCCCCTGCCCGCCACCCGTGACCGGACGATGGCGCAGCTCAGCGGATTTCACGAGGGTCACAAGCGCTTCCTCAATCCCCACGAATATCCCGTGGGCCTGACTCCGGATTTGCAGGAACTCCGGATGAAGCTGGTGCTCGCGGCGCGCAGCGAGAATGCCGATGCGGAGACCGGCCGATGAATCTCCTCACGGTCGCAGCCGCCGGGCCTCCGCAATCCCTTCAACGCCGTCTCCGTGCACTTCAGTCAAAGTCATGACTCGTTCCAATTAGGATCAAAATTAGACCGACGGGTCCGAAGTCACCTCTCCAGAGTAACGGCCACGTTTTATCCCGTCCGGAGGAAGCCGCAGCGCGGTGAGGCAGGGATTCGAACCCTGGGTACCTTTTAAGGGGTACAACGCTTTAGCAAAGCGCCGCTTTCGACCACTCAGCCACCTCACCAAGTGCGGGGCTGCTATTTCTAGTGGATCGGGATTCTTGGCAAGGAGGAAATTGCGGGATCGGAGGGGAAAATTGAGGGAGGTGGGCGGAGGGAACATCCAACACCCAACGTCCAACATTTGCCCCCATTGCACCATGGGCGTCTCGCAGAGCCTCGGCTAACATCCAATCTGGCCGTGGCGAACCGGTGGGGGGTTCGGTGTGCCAAGCGGGTGGGAAGAGGAGAAGGGGAATGGCGGGGAATCCCGAGGGAGAATACGTAGTACCCTGGCGGTGCTGAGAAGGCGATCTGCTGATGATTATGGAAAATGTTTACGGAATCAGAAATTACAGACACCTCTTCCGGGCGGCCGGCGAGATCCGGGCCGATATCTGGTCCGGAGATGCCACGTAGTTTTGTGGAATTGCGGGAGTCGCACTTGGCACGGGAAAGCGACGCGGGGCGGAAGGCGGATGAAGCTTCCCGGAAGGTGCCGCGGGAGCACGATCTGGCCCCAGAATTTCCTGAAAAGCGTGGATTGTTGCCGGCGGCGATGGTCCCGGCTCTGCTGATTTTTGCGGGGATGTGTGTCTATGGATGGACGGAGCAGGTGTTGTTTGCCTCCATCGGGAGTTGGGAAATCCACGTGCTGACGGTGGGCTTCAGTGCGGCCTTTGCGGCGATCGGGGGTTGGACGATCTATCGCCGGCGGGAGGCTATCGTGGAGCTGACAGGCGAACTGAGCAACCAGCGTCAAACCGAGACGGACCTGTGGGAGTTGAAGCGTCAGCACGAGGCTATTTTTGACTCGATTTCGGAAGGGATCCTCTGGGTGAACCGGGAGGGGCGTTTCATTTTTGGAAATCGCGCGGCGGCAGGGATGCTCGGGTGGAATATTTCAGAACTGATTGGCCGTCCGGCGCATGGCACGGTGCATCATTCGCGGGGCGACGGGACCGCGTATCTGGTGGAAGAGTGCCCCGTCTTCGACACGATCCGCACGGGAACGGTACGGCGAGCCGGAGGAGAGGTGTTCTGGCGGAAGGACGGAACGAGTTTTCCGGTGGAATATACGAGTACGGCGGTGCGGGCGGAAACGGGTGAGGTCATCGGTGCGGTTGTGGTCTTTAGTGGCATCACGGAACAGAGAGAGGCGCGGGAAGCGCAGGAGCGGATGACCGCAGCGCTCGCGGCCGAACGCCAGCGGTTCGACGAAATCCTGAACGCGGTCCCGGCGGTGGTGCACGAATTTCTCGTGGGAGACGAAACGACTCCGGCGCGCCGATTCATCAGCAACCACGTGGAAAGATTGTACGGCTATCCGCGGGAGGAATGGCTGGCGGTGGAGGCGACCTGGCTGGAACACGTGCACCCGGAGGATCGGGAGCGAATCTCCGCGGAGGCCGCGGAGGTGTTTTCGGGCCGGCGTGAGCAGGTCAAAAGTGTGTGCCGGGCGATCGCCAAAGACGGCCGTGAGCTCTGGATCGAAACGCAGCATGTCGCGGTTCGGGGTGCATCCGGCAGGGTCATCGGGGTGCGTGGGGTCACTTTTGACGTCACCGATCGGGTGAAGACCCACGAGGAGTTGCGCTGGAAGACGGCATTTCTGGAGGCACAGACGAATGCGAATCTGGACGCGATTCTCGTGGTCGACGCGGAGCGGAAGAATCTTCTCCGCAATCGGCAGATGATGGATATCTGGAAATTGCCGTTGGAGTTGGTGGAGCGCGGAGACGATATGGAGATTCTCAGATATGCCCTGGGCACGACGAAGTATCCGGAGCAGTTCCTCGCGAGGGTGGAGCATCTTTACGCGCACCCGGACGAGATCGGTCGCGACGAGATCGAGTTGAAGGACGGACGGTTTCTGGATCGCTATTCTTCGCCGGTGTTCGGCGAGGACGGGACCTATTACGGAAGGATCTGGACGTTCCGCGACATCACCGAGCGCAAACAGGCGGAAGCGGAAACCCGCGAATTGAACCGGCAACTCGTGGTCCTCTCGCGGCAGGCCGGGATGGCCGAAGTGGCGAGCAGCGTGCTGCATAATGTCGGCAACGTCTTGAACAGCGTGAATACCTCCATCACCGTGGCGGTGGATAAGGTCGACCAGTTGAAAGTCGACAGTCTGGCCGCGGTGGTGAAATTGCTCGAGGGGGAGGCGGAGGATCTGCCGCGCTTTTTTGCGAGTCATGCGCAAGGCCGGCGCCTGCCGAAGTTCCTGGGGCAGATCGCGGAACATTTCGCCGGAGATCAGCGGACGATCGCGGAGGAATTGAAGGCCCTCCGGAACAATCTCGAACATATCAACGACATCGTGGCGATGCAGCAGAGTTATGCGATTTCGGGAGGCTATACCGAAGTGCTGCCGCTGGAGGAGGTGATCGAGGATGCACTGCGGATGAATACCGCGGCCTTCGACCGTCACGGCACGGGCGTGGCTCGAGAGTTCGATCCGGCGCTTCCGCCAATGCCGGTGGATCGGAACAAGATGCTGCTGATTCTCGTCAATCTCATCCGGAACGCGAAGTACGCCTGCGACGAGGGAGGGAACGCGGATAAGCGAGTCACCGTGCGGACAGAGTTCGATGGAGGGGTGAGGATTTCGGTGATCGACAACGGGGTGGGGATTCGCCCGGAGAATCTCGCCCGGCTTTTTGAGCACGGATTTACCACGCGGAAAAATGGCCACGGTTTTGGCCTCCACAGCAGCGCCCTGGCGGCACGGGAGATGGGCGGTTCGCTCTCGGTCCGAAGCGAGGGGCCAGGCCAGGGCGCGGTTTTCACCATTGAGTTGCCTCTTCCATGCAAACAGCCATGAGTTCCAACCCCAACTACCGTATCCTGGTCATTGACGACAACCGCGCGATTCACGGCGACTTTCGGAAAATCCTCTGCCCGGAGCAGGGGGATTTCGACGCCGCCGAGGCGGAGTTTTTCGAGCGTCCGGCGTCCGGCGGATTGCAGCCGGAATTCGTGATCGATTCGGCCTACCAGGGCGCCGAAGGTGTGGCCCTGGCGCGCCAGGCGGTGGAGGATGGCCGACCCTATGCGATGGCTTTCGTGGATGTTCGGATGCCGCCCGGGATGGACGGCCTGGAGACGGCGGGGCAGCTCTGGCAGGTGTGCCCGGAACTGCAGATCGTCATTTGCACGGCGTATTCGGATTACTCGTGGCAGGAAATGATCAGCCGGCTGGGGAATCGCGATCGTCTACTGGTGCTGAAGAAACCTTTCGCCTCGGTGGAAGCGTTGCAACTGGCGAGCGCATTGTGCGAGAAGTGGCAATTGACGCGGGCGAGCCGCGATCGACTGGCGGAAACCGAGAAGATCGTGGAGGAGCGGACGCGGGAATTGCGCGAGGCCTGTGAGCGGCTGGAGAAAGAAATGGAGCAGCGCCAGGAGGCGGAGGCGCATCTCCTGCGCGCCCAACGGCTGGAAAGCATTGGCACGCTGGCCAGCGGGATCGCGCACGACCTCAATAATTTGCTCTCGCCCATTCTCATGTCCGTGGGGTTGCTACCGGACAGCCCGCCGGAGACGTCCGCGGAACTGATTTCGACGATCGAAACCTGTGCCGAGCGGGCGGCCGATCTGGTGCGGCAGGTGCTGACCTTTGCGCGCGGTATCGAGGGTGTGCGTGTTCCGCTGGAACCGAAGTATCTCATTCACGAGGTCGAAAAGATCATCACCGGGACATTTCCGAGGCAGATCAGTCTGAAATCGCAGATCGCCGATGATCTCTGGGTGATCGAAGGGGATGCCACCCAGTTGCACCAAGTCCTGGTGAACCTGGCCGTCAACGCCCGCGACGCCATGCCAGAGGGCGGGACCTTGAAGATCGACGCGGCGAATATGGAGGTCGACGAGAATTACGCCGCGATGGTGCCCGGTCTGCGACTGGGACGTTTTGTGCGGATCCGGATTGCCGATACCGGGACGGGAATTCCGCCCCAGGTGATGGCGAAGATCTTCGATCCGTTTTTCACGACCAAGCCTTTGGGCAAGGGCACGGGTCTCGGTCTTTCGACGGCGATTGGCATTGTCAAAGGCCACGAAGGGTTCATCGATGTCCACAGCGAATTGGGCAAAGGGACCATTTTCGAGGTTTTCCTGCCGGTTTCAGCGGACAATCTGCCGTTCGATGTTCCGGAACCAAACGAGGTGCAATTCGATGGGCGTGGCCAGTTGATCCTGATCGTCGATGACGAGAGCGCGGTGCGGAAAGTGTGCGAAACGGCTCTGAAACAAAGGGGCTATCGGACGATCTCAGCGAGCGATGGTGCGGAGGCACTTTCCATTTACGCGAGCGAAGCTGCGCGCATCGACCTGGTGCTGACTGATGTGATGATGCCAGCGGTGGACGGCGTGGCGCTGTGCCGGGTGCTTCGGAAAATGAATCCGGCGGTTCCGATTATCGCCGCAACTGGCGCGGCCGAGGAAACGCGGAAGCAAGAGCTTCGGGCGCTCAACGTCAATGCCCTGCTGGCGAAACCCTTTGGCGCCGGGACGTTGCTGGCGGCCTTGGAGGAGGTCTTTGCCAAAAAGCTGGCGAGCGACAGAACCGTCAATCAGGCAGCCGAGCAGGCGGTGGCGGCTTGAGCTGGCCGAGGTTTTCGAGACTGGATGGCATCTGGGTTCACTAAGCCGCGGCAGTTTTCGGAAAACCAGAAGCTGGAAACCGCGGTCGCGCAGACCGGATGGAGGGGCATTTTGGGAGGCTCTCCGAAGCGCCGCCAGTGTGGGGGAGGAATTGCCTAGCGTGGAGATACGTAGTTTTCCGGGTGCGCTGGGACCGGCTTTTGCTTGGAAGTCTACCTATGCCAGATCATTCCACGGTGCTCTCCCGAAGTTCGTCCTCGATCAAGAAGATCGGGGCGGCTGGACTTTGGGGTGGGCTTTGGCTGGCGCTGCTGGGCGTGGGGATGGCGGCAGTTTTGCGATACGAGTTTACGGCCGGGACCGCGGGGAAGGCTCCCGGGGAATGGCCGGTGGCGAGTGCGGTTCACCGCGAACCCGGACGGGCGACGCTTCTGATGTTTGCCCATCCCAAGTGCACGTGCACCCAGGCCAGCATGGAAGAACTCGCCGGATTGATCGCCGAAAACTCCAGTCCGCTCACCGTCCATGTCCTCTTTTTGAAGGCGGAGCAGACGAGCGATGATTGGACGCAGACGAGTCTCTGGCGAATGGCCGCAGCCATTCCCGGCGTGAAGATTTCTCTCGATGACCGCGGTGCGGAAGCGGCCCGCTTCGGGTGCGAGACCTCCGGCGACGTGGTGCTCTACGATGCCGCGGGGCGACTCGCCTTTCACGGCGGCATCACGTCCGGGCGCGGCCACTCCGGAGGGAGTGCGGGGCGCGCCGCCATCTCTACTTTGCTTGCCGGCAACCAGGCGCCGCGGACCCAAACACCGGTTTACGGTTGCTCGCTCCTGAACCCGCGAGGCGCCTCGCATTGTCTCCCATGAAACCCGCCAACACCCCACACACTGCCGACGCGCCGATGACTGCCCGCGCGACGGAACTCTTTGAACAGAACCTCCAGCACTTCTGGCGCCGCACCGACCGGATGTTCATCTGGCTCATGCTCTTCGAATGGCTTTTGGGAATCGGTTTGGCGTTCTGGCTTTCGCCGCGAACGTGGGCGGGCGCGGCGAGCGCGATCCATCCGCACGTCTGGGCGGCCATCTTCTTTGGCGGCGCCATTACCAGCCTGCCGGTCATGCTTGCCTGGCACCGGCCGGGCCGGGCCAGCACCCGACAGGTGGTGGCGGCCGGCCAGATGTTGATGTCCGCGCTTTTGATCCACGTGATGAATGGCCGCATCGAGGCCCATTTTCAGATCTTTGGTTCGCTCGCTTTCCTGGCCTTTTATCGCGACTGGAAAGTGCTCGCGACGGCGACGGTCGTGGTCGCCGCCGATCACTTCCTGCGCGGAGTGTATTTCCCGCAGTCGATCTTCGGGGTTGCGGTGGCGGATTCCTGGCGGTGGCTCGAACATGCGGCTTACGTCGTTTTCGAGGACGTTTTTCTCCTGCTGGCCGTCCACAATAGTCTCAAAGACAGCGCCAGCGATGCCCGGCGCAAGGCAGCCCTCGAGGCGCTGAAGGAAGGCGTCGAGGATGAAGTCGCCACGCGGACCATGGAGTTGACCGCCGAGATTGCGGAACGCCGGCGGGTCGAGCAGGAACTGGCCGCCGCCCGCGATGCGGCCCTCCAGGCGGCGCGGTCGAAAGCGCAATTTCTGGCCAACATGAGCCATGAGATTCGGACGCCGATGAATGGAGTAATGGGGATGGCTGGCCTGCTGCTCGATACGCAACTGGACCGCGACCAGCACGAGTATGTCAGCACCATCCGTGAGAGCGGCGATCTGTTGCTCACGATCATTAACGACATTCTCGATTTTTCGAAGATCGAAGCGGGGAAAATGCATTTCGAGGTCCTCGACTTCGACATGCGCGAAGTGGTGGAAAGCACGCTCGAGATGCTGGCGGAGAAAGCCCAGGCGAAAGGTCTGGAATTGCTGGGCGACGTGCCTCCGCACTTGTGCACGCTGCGGCGCGGTGATGCCGGAAGATTGCGGCAAATCCTGACCAACCTGATCAACAATGCGATCAAGTTCACCGAGACGGGCGAGGTGGTGGTGAAGGTCGCCCAGCAAAATGAAATGCTTTTGCGCTTCGAAGTGCACGATACGGGCATCGGCATCGCGCCGGAAGTGCAGAACCATTTGTTTCAACCGTTCATCCAGGCCGATGGCACGACGACCCGGAAGTACGGAGGCACCGGCTTGGGGCTGGCCATTGCGCGGCAACTCGTCGAACTGATGGACGGCGAGATCGGGGTGATCAGCGAAGTGGGCAAGGGTTCCAATTTTTGGTTTACCGCCTGTCTTGGTCAGCAGGATATCCAGCGACAGGCGCGCAACCGGGACGATCTCGCCGGCTTGCGCATTCTGATCGTCGACGACAACGCCACCAATCGCCACATCCTGGAGATTCAGCTTGCCAGCCTGCGGATGCATTGCACCGCGGTGGAGAGCGGCGCGGAGGCGCTCGCCGCATTAAGTCGCGAGCAGGCACGGGGCAACCCTTTCGACCTGGCGATCATCGACATGCAGATGCCGGAGATGGATGGCGTGATGCTGGCCAGGGCGGTGAAGAGCGAACCGGCCATTGCCGCGACGCGCTTGATCATGCTCAGCTCCCTCGGACGGCACGTGGACACTTCGAGCTTCAAAGCGGTCGGGATCGAGGAATATCTCGTGAAGCCGGTGAAACAATCCCGGCTCTTCGATTGTCTGGCCGAAGTCATGGGCCGGTCGGAGAAAGACGACGGACCGCATGAGGTGGTGGCGAGGCCGTTGCCCTTGGCGTCGGCCGCCGGGCATCATGAGCGCGTCCTGCTGGCCGAGGACAACATGATCAATCAGAAGATCGCGCTGCGGCAGCTCGCGAAGCTGGGTTACCAGGCCGATGCCGTGGCCGACGGGCTGGAGGTGCTGGAGGCGCTCGAGCGCATTCCCTACAACATCATTTTAATGGATTGCCAGATGCCCGATCTCGACGGTTACGAGGCTACGCGGCGGATTCGGCGGAAACAGACGCGTCCCATTTACATTATCGCGATGACGGCCAACGCCATGCAGGGCGACCGCGAGAAGTGTCTCGCGGCCGGCATGGATGCGTACCTGACGAAGCCGGTGCGTCCCGAGGAACTGGCGGCGGCGCTGGCCCTCTGCCACCCGGCGGCGAGCATGGATTCGCCCGTGGACTTCAAGCAACTGAGCGATGCCGCCGATGGCGACCCGGCCGAGATGCACGCGCTCGCCACCATCTATCTCGAACAGGCTGACGAACTGATGCCGGAACTCGCCGCGGCACTGGCCGAGGCCTCCGCTCCGGACGTGAACGCCGTCGCCCACAAATTCGCCGGAGCCAGTGCGAGCTGCGGGATGATCGCGCTCGTGCCTCTCCTGCGTGAACTCGAGCAAATGGGCCGCAGCGGCAACTTGAGCGGCGCGTCCGAGTGCCATGAGCGCGTGATCGCGGCGTTTGCACGAACCCGCGATTCTCTCACGAAATATCTTTCTTCCGCGGGCGAATCCGCGGCGGCCTAACCCCTCACCCTTGACCCTGCATTACCGAATTCATGAAAATTCTTGTCGCCGAAGATGACCGCGTGTCGCGGCAAATCCTCACCACCTCACTGAGCAAATGGGGCTACGAAGTCCACGTCACCCTCGACGGTGAGCAAGCGTGGGAGGAACTGCAAAAAGACAACGCGCCGGCCATGGCCATCCTCGACTGGATGATGCCCGGCATGGACGGGATCGAGTTGACCCGGCAAGTCCGGGCCGTCAGCCGCCGCGTACCGACTTACATCATGATGCTGACCGCCCGGGCGGACAAGGAGAGCATCGTCGCCGGCCTCGCGGTGGGGGCGAACGATTATCTCACCAAGCCCGTTGACCTCAACGAATTGCGGGCGCGCGTGGATGTCGGACGTCAGATGATCACTTTGCAGACGCAACTGGCCCATCGCGTGTCGCAGCTCGAGCAGGCGCTGACCGATGTGCGCAGTCTTCGCGGTCTGCTCCCGATCTGCTGCTACTGCAAGAAAGTTCGCGACAGCCAGGACTATTGGCAGGAGGTGGAGGACTACATGGCCAACCACACCGACGTGCAGTTTTCCCACGGCGTGTGCCCGCCGTGCAAAGAGCATATCCAGACCGAATTTCGATCGCGGGTGGCGGTGGCGAGCTGAACCTTCCGGGGCTTGCCTGCGGGAAATCGAATGGCTTGCCGGTACCGCGCCACGATGCGCGGTCAGTACCGACTTTTCGGTTCTGGATGGCCTGTCCGGTGGGGTCTTCGCGCGTGAAGTGACCATTCGCGAATGGCGGCGCGCGGTTGCTTGAGGAAATAAACCGTGCTGCTATTCGCATCGTGAATTTCCATCGATTGCAAATTGCAGTCACGCTGGCCGGCCTGCTGGTCCTTCTGCCGGGCTGCACGCTCCTTACTTACCCGGCGCGATTGTGGCCTCACTTCGGCAAAAAGAAACCACCTCGGGCGACGCTCAAGGTGGATCAGTTGATGGGGAGCATCACCATCGTCAATGAGGATGCGTCTTTCGTTTTGATCGACAGCGGGAGTCTGCCGAGCCCAGCGGTCGGGGCGATTTTAAAGACGCACACGGCGGATGCCACGCCGGTGGAATTGCGTGTGACGCAGATTCGGAAGTCACCGTTTTACGTGGCGGACATTGTCAAAGGTCTGCCGAAGAAGGGCGACCAGGTGTTTCAGTGACGCGGAAAGTTGAGGGTTGAGAGTTGATAGTTGAGAGCCCCGTCTTGGTCTGACGTATCGCCGGCCAAATGGCGCTGTTCCAAAAGAAGGGACTTTGGGAACTCGTTTCTGCAAAAGATCGACGGCTCTCAACTCTCAGCTCTCAACCCTCAACTCTCCGGCCGAACCGCTCCCTCTGCGCTCGACCAGTAGGCCGTATTGACGAGCCGGGCACTCGTTTGGCGGAGGCGGCGGGCCATTTCGGTCATCATCGAGGAGGCGATCTTGTAACCGATCGCCGAGTGGGTTTCCATGAACTTGTGGAACGCCTCGTAATCGATATAGGCGAGGCGGGTCGGCTTCATGGCGTAAATACTGGCGGTGGCCATGCCCGGGTCGAAGAGATTGATTTCACCGAAGAAGCCACCGGGGCCGAGACGCCCGAGGAGCATTTCGCGCTTGCTGGCCAGGCGACGGATGTGGACGACGCCTTCGAGCACAATGGAGAAATTCTTCACCGGGGTGCCTTCCTCGATGATGCGCTCCTTGTAATTGACCTCGCGCACGGACATGAGCTCGCAGAGTGCGCGCAGTTCCTCATCGGACAGTTTGCGGAAAATGGAAACGTTTTGGAGCAGGGCAGCGTCCATGATCGCGGAGGCTAACGGGATGGGTGGGGGGAGGGAAGTTGATAGTTGGGTGGGGGGGAATGACGAATGTCGAATGTCGAATGTCGAATGGGACTGATGGAGGACGGGGGCGATTTTTTGGGGAAAGTGCGAAGAACGATTGACGAGTGGTTCAAGGGCTTTAATGTAAACGCCATTAAATTTATGCCCACCTTACGTGTCGCCGACCCAAAGCGCACCGAGGCAGAGCGGCTGGCGGATATCTTTACCGTCTTGCAGCGCTGCTTCATCCTAAACCTTTCCAAGGAACTTTCGCGCGGCAACGTGTCCTTTCCGCAATACTGTCTGCTCGGCTTTTTGCGCGAGCAGAACGCGCTGACGATGTCGGAGATTGCCCAGAAAATGGGCCACTCGACAGCGGCGGCGACGGGGTTGATCGATCGCCTGGAAAACCTCGGTCACGTCAAACGCATGCATGCGCGCGACGACCGGCGCAAGGTGTTGGTGCAAATCACGACATCCGGTTCCGGTCTCGTCGCCGAAGTGCGCGAAGACATGATCTCCAATCTCCTGAAAATGATGGAAGTCCTCGAGCCGGGTGAGCAGAAATCCTGGTTGCAAATCTACGAGAAAATCTTCAGCTACTGCCAGTCTAAATGAGACCACACCCATTGGTCGCCGCGATCGCGGCTTCCGCGCTCCTCATGCCACAAGCGGGATCCGTGCAACCCGAGCAACCCGTCCCGCACAATTCGAGTTACTCCAGTCATCCTGATCGCCCCAATCACCCGATCCAGCATACGTGGGTCGGGGACCTGACGCTCGACCAGGCGATCAAGCTCGCCTTGAAACAAAATCCCGCGGTGCTGGAGGCATTGTGGGCGCTGGAACAAACCCGCGGTGAGATCATCGAGGTCCGCGCCGAGGCCCTGCCGCATGTCGCTCTGACCTCGAGTTATTACCAGCAGTCGAAGGCCCTGGCCAACTCTGCGTTCGGCGGCGAGAGTTCATCCAGCAGCAGCTCCACTCCGAATGTGAGTGGGGACATTCAAAAGCAACTTGGGAATATTCCGGGTCTGTCGCCGAGCATCGCCAAACAAGTGGCGCAGGTCGTCGAGGCGAATACGGCGGCGGCGGCGGCGGCGGCCACGGCCAATACCCCGACGATCAATGACATCTCGTGGAACGTGCAGGTGCAGGCCACGCAGAATCTTTACACCGGCGGCCAGGTCGCGGCGGCCATCCGCATCGCCAAATATGCCGAGGCCAGCAGTTACTTCAGCCTGCTCAATACCGTCGACCAGACGATCGACAATGTCCGCCAGCAATTTTATACCGTGCTCCTCAATCGTGCGCTGATCAAAGTGCAGGAGGAATCGGTGCGGCTGCTCGCCGACCAGCTCAAGGACCAGCAGAACCGGTTCGAAGCCGGCACGGTGCCGCGTTTCAACGTGCTCCAGGCGGAAGTCGCACTGGCCAACCAGCAGCCGCTGCTGATCAGCGCCCGGAATGCTTATGTCGTCTCGGAGTACCAGCTCGCGCGCACCTTGAGCGTCGACCCCGGTCCGCAAGGGCAGACGACCTTTAATGCCGTGGGACAGCTCGAAGTGATCGATCGACCGCTCGGTTTGCGCAACGCCATCCAATTGGCGATCGAACACCGGCCGTTCCTCAAGGTGCAACGGTTCACGATCCTGATTAACAAGGAGAACGTTAAAGTCGCACTGGCCGGCTACAAGCCGCAGCTCAGCGCCATCGGCGGATACCAGGTGCGCAATGTTCCGACGACGAGCCATCTCGATGATGTGGTCAATGGGTGGTTTTTTGGATTCAACGGTTCCTGGAATATCTTCGACGGTTTTCAAACCTACGGAACGGTGAAGGCGGCGCGCTCGTCGCTGGAATCCTCGCGGGTCAATTACGATGACTCCGTCCATCAGGTGGAGCAGGAGGTGCAGCAAGCCTATGCGAATTTGCAGACCGCGCGTGAGACCATTCGCAGTCAGCAAAAGGTGGTCGAGGAAGCGCTGGAAGCATTGCGACTGGCCACGGAACGCCTCGCGGCAGGCGCAGGTGTGCAGCTCGACGTGTTGAACGCGCAAGTGCAGTTGACGCAAGCGCGGACGACCGATTACCAGGCGCTGGCAAACTACGACACCGCGCTGGCTGAATACGATCGCGTGACCGCTTCGGCGACCGGCTATGGCGAAGTCTTCAGCGATCCGATGATCCGGCATGGGGCTCAGGACCCGTTCATCGAGATCGCGCCGAATGCTCCGCCGCCAGTGCCGGCATTCGTGCCGACGCCGGCTCCCTCGAAGAAAAAGGGCCACTAGCGCGCTGCCGCGCGAGTGTCTGGTTTCGGGTGACACGGTCGGCGCGGTGCGGTCGTCCCATTCTTCGCATTCGTCCTATGAGGGCATGGGAGGAATAGGAAGAATGGGAGTCATGGGAGGAATGGGATTGCGGGCGGTTGCTGCGCGCGATTCTGAGCAAATTTTTGCGATGCAAAAATGGACGGAGACGACGGAAACATTCACGATCAGAAGATGCGGATTCCCATCGAACGTTTTCCAGCTCTCGAGGCTGTGGCGAACCTGACGCACGCCTTTCTGGGACGTGTGCCGGGGCTGGATGTGAAGACGGACCGGGAGCAGGCCTTGGTGCGCCTGGATTCTTTTCACCGCGACGCGCGCGGGGAACTGGGGCTCGGGGCGGTTCACTTTGTCTGCGGTGAGCAAGTGCATGGGCGCGAAGTTGCCGCGGTCGATGCCGGCACCGCGGTCCCGGTGCCGGGAGTCGATGGCGTGATCACGGCGAGCCCCGGCGTCTGCCTCGGCGTTTATGTCGCGGACTGTTGCGCGGTTTATCTGGTGGAACCGGAGCGCCGGGTCATCGGGCTGCTGCATTCGGGACGGAAGGGAAGCGAACTCGGGATCACCAGGGTCGCGATCGAGCGCATGCGCACGGAATTCGGATGCGATCCGGTGAAGATGATCGTCCAACTCGGTCCGTGCATTCGCCCGCCGATTTACGAAATTGATTTCGCGGCGTTGATCACGGCGCAAGCGCGGGCGGCCGGGGTCCAGCAGGTGCACGATTGCGGCACCTGCACTGGAGCGAATCTGGATCGCTACTATTCCTACCGGGTGGAACGGGGCAAAACGGGACGAATGCTGGCGCTCCTCGCGCTGCGGTCCTAAACTCGGATGTTTGCACGATCAAATGAATCGATTAGGCTGTCCGGGCGGCGTATGCTGAGCCAGCCATGAAACGCGTGTTCGACCCGCAAGATCCGGAACTCATGGACCGACCGCAACCGGTGTCCCCCGCACTGGAGGTGGATTTGCGCAATCTGGCCTCGTTGAACCGTTGGTTCGGGAGCCACCGGATCACCCGAAAATTCCTTTCGCAATGGCTGGTGCCCGAGGGCAATTACCGCGTGCTGGATTTGTGCACTGGGGCAGGGGACATCCCTCGGGTCATGGTCGACTGGGCGCGGTCGGTCGGAGTCTCGCTGCGGGTGGACGCCGTCGATGCGAATGTTTCCACGCTGGAAATCGCCGGACGCGCGAGTGAGGGCTATCCGGAGATTCAATTTATTCGAGGTGACGTCCTGAAGTTCGAAGCGAGGGAAACGTACGATCTGGTGACGTGTTCGCTGTCGTTGCATCATTTCAGCGAGACGGATGCGATCGCGCTTTTACGGCGGTGCCGCGATCTTTCGCATCGCTTTGTGCTCGTCGGAGACTTGGAGCGCACGATACAGGCGATGATCGGGGTTCAATTGCTAACGACGTTTTTCTACCGGTTGCCGATGACGCGGAGTGACGCGGTCACGTCCGTACAGAGGGCGTTTTCATTTGCGGAACTGCACGCACTCGCCGAGGCTGCGGGTTGGGAGAATTTTGGCCACATGCGATTCTTGTTTTGCCGCCAGGCCCTTTGGCTGGATGAGAGGACGATGGGCGAGATTCCGATGGCAGCGGCGGCGGTGCCGCAGGTGCTGCCATGTCCGACGTAATTCTCGATTCTCGATTGCGGGATGCCCGAGTAGCAATGGAGCAATCACGCTATCGAGAATCGAGAATCGACAATTCCCTACACCCTGAATAGTGCCCCCATTTTTTTCCCAAGCAAGCGGCTGGTGGCGAAGATGGTGAGGGCGAGGAAGACCATCGCCCAGACGCCGAGGGCGGCGGCGGTGTAGCGGCCTTCGCCCATCATTTGGAAGAGTTCGTAGATCGCTTTGGTGATGGGAAAATGTTGCTGCTTCTGCGCGAGGACGAGCGAGTCGGAGACTTCGAGCATGGCGAAGGCGAAGGCGAGCAGGCCGCCGGCGAGGATGTTGGCGGTGATGAGTGGAAAGGTAATTCGGCGCAGGGTCCGAAGCGGCGGGCAGCCGAGATTCTGGGCGGCTTCTTCGAGGGTCACGCTTGTTTGCTGCAAGCCGGCGGCGGCCGAGCGCACGACATAGGGCAGACGCCGCACGGCATAGGCGATGACGAGGAGCGCCGTCGGGTCTTTGGAGGGGCTGAGGAATTCGAAGGCGCGGCCATCCTGGGTCATCGAGATATAGCCGAAAGCGAGCACCAGGCCGGGAGCGGCCAGCGGGAGCATGGCGAGGGCATCGAGAAGGCCGCGTCCGGGAAGCGTGGTGCGAACGACGACGTAGGCAATGAGGACGCCGAGGATGAGATCGAAGACGGTGGCGAGGCTGGAATACTTGAGACTGTTGATGATGGAAGGAACGGTGAGCGGACTGCTGAGCGCCGTCTGGTAATGTTCCAGCGTCCACTCGTTCGGGAGGACGCTGTGGTACCAATCGCCGGCGACCGAAACGAGGACCAGCCCGGCGTGGGGCAGAAGGGCGGCGACGGTCACTGCGGCGAAGGCCAGGGTGCAAACCCATTGTGCCGCGATGCCCGGTGTGCGAGTGGTCGCGGTGGTGGCGGCTTTTGAAACCATGGCGTGATTCGCACGGCCAAAGAGCAACTGACTGGCCGCGTAGAGCAGCGCGGTGCTCCCAAGCATCACGGCCACCAAGGCAAACGGGAAAGGGTTTCCGGCGATCTCCTTGATGCCGTAAAAGATTTGCACCGACGTGACCCGGCTCAGGTCGAAGATCAGCGGCACACCGAGTTCGGTGAAGGCGAAGATAAAGACGATGGTGCCGCCGGCGAACAGGCCCGGCATGATCAGGGGCAAGGTGATCCGGCGAAATTTGCGCCAGCCGGTGCAGCCGAGGTTCTCTGCGGCTTCTTCCATGGCGGGATCGAGATTGGCGAGTGCGGCGGTCAGATTCAGGAAGAATATTGGATAAAGGTGCAAGGCGTTGAGGACGATGACACCCCACATCCGGCCGCGGCCCAGCCAATCGATCGTCTGGTCGGCGCCGAGGAATCCGAGATGGGCGAGTACGGCATTGACGGCACCGTACTGGCCGAAGATTTGCCGCACGCCGATGGCGCCGACAAACGGCGGCAGAATCATTGGCACGAGGATGGCCGCCGCAAGCAGTTTCTTGGCGGGGAAGTGATAGCGATCGGCGATGAAGGCGAGCGGGAGGGCGATGAGCAGGGCGACGACCGTGCTACCCACAGCGAGAAAGAGCGAATTGCCGAGCCCTTCGAGATAGATGCGATTGCGGAATACTTCGGCGACAAAGGCGACGGTGAACTTGCGATCGGCGTCAAAGAAGGCGCCGGTGAGCGTGGTGC
This sequence comes from Chthoniobacter sp., assembly GCA_036501065.1. Classification (GTDB taxonomy): domain Bacteria; phylum Verrucomicrobiota; class Verrucomicrobiia; order Chthoniobacterales; family Chthoniobacteraceae; genus Chthoniobacter. Next base: position 56,819 of record DASYAY010000069.1, read on the forward strand.
AAAGCGGCCAGAGGAAGAAGCAGGCGAAGAAGGCGCCCGAAAGGATGTAGACGAACCAGGCGAGGGTCTTGGACATCTCGGTTGTCGGGTGGGATTTCGGGTAGGTTCTTAATCTTAATCCCATGAGCCCCCATCCGCAGATTAAGATTAAGATTAAGAGTAAGAGTAAGAGTAAGAGTAAGAGTAAGAGGGCTGTTCGCTTGCTTTACGTTTTCGGCGGGAGGAGGCGGGTGATTTGCGCGGCGGCGTAAGCAGCTCCGAAACCGTTGTCGATGTTCACCACGGTGACACCGCTGCCGCAGCTATTGAGCATCCCGAGCAGGGCGGCGAGGCCACCGAAGCTCGCGCCGTAGCCGACGCTGGTGGGCACGGCGATCACCGGTTTGCTGACCAATCCCGCGACCGCGCTGGGTAGCGCTCCTTCCATTCCGGCGACGACGATGAGGACGTCGCACGCTTCCAGGCGATCGCGCACGGCGAGGAGCCGGTGCACGCCGGCCACACCCACATCGGCGATGCGCTCGACGTGGTTGCCAAAGATTTCCAGCGTGACTGCGGCCTCGTCGGCGACGGGGAGATCCGAGGTGCCGGCACAAATCACGCCGACCACGCCGGCTGATTTCGGCCAGGGCTGAAGCTCGACGGTGAGGCAACGCGCGCGGGCGTGCCAGCGCGCCGTTGGGAAGGCCGCGGCCAGGGCGTGGTGTTGATCCTCATTCGCGCGGCTGACCAGGAGCACTCCACTTTTTTCGAGCAACACTCTGCCGATGGCCGCAACCTCCTCCGGGGTCTTGCCTCCGCCAAAAATCACTTCGGGAAATCCGCAACGCCGCGCGCGATCGACATCGACGCGGGCGAATCCGAGATCAACGGACGGCTCGGCCATGGTCTGATCAGGAGGTCGCGGCCGGGGTTTGGAAGATCAGCCGCATCGGCACCATGTGCGACTCGGCGAATCCATGGGCCTTGAAAAAGCGCTGGCCATCGGCGTTGAGGCGATCGGTGAGGAGAGTGATGCGGAGGAAATCCTTTTTCTTGGCGTATTCCATGGCGTGGCTGAGGAGTTTTTCGCCGAACCCCTGGCCGCGGTGCTCGCGATGGACGACGACGTCTTCGAGAAGGATGACGAACCCGCCTTCCGCCGTGCTGATGGTAAAGAGCAGGTTGATCATGCCGAGGATCAAACCATTCTGCCGGAGCACGAAGATACGCCCGCGGTTCGGCTGTTCGAGGATGAGGCGCAGGCCGCGCATCTGCTTGGCGCGGTTGGGGATGAAATCCGCCTCGTGGGTGAAAAGGTCAAAAAGCAGGTCGGTGAGCTGCGGGAGATCCTCCAGGGTCGCCTGCTCGATATGTGGTTCTTCGTCCATGGGCAAAACGCGGGGCTTATCGCACAAATATTCCTGGGAGGAAAGGACGGTGTGGAACAATTGGGCGATTTACTGGGGAACAGCGGCCCCGGTTGTTCCGTAAAGCGGCGATTTGGCGCTCTGGAACCGGGGTTCATTCCTCGCCTTGCCAAGCTGGCGGAGACCCGCTAGCCTGTGTGCATGAGCATGCCTATTGGAATCGAGGCCGCCATCCCCTACCTCTCCGCCCGAGAGATGGCTGAACTGCAAAAAGTCCTTCGCGAGCGGGAAAAGAGACGACCTCAACTGGTGAAATTGGGAACCCGTAAGCCGAAGCTGAGGTTGTCGTCGCGGAAGTCGGTGCGCCAGCGTGCGGCAGTCGTCTGAAGACGGGGGCTGCTTGACGCTGCCAAAGATCAGCGGCGATTGAGACCAAGCGCTTGGTCGAGGTTCTCTTCGCTGACCCAATGAGAGGGATCGCGGTCTTCGACCTTGGTAGCGATGCGATCCCAATAACCCGCAGTCCGCTTCCCACCTAAAGCCAGCAGGTAAGCGATCAATTCTCGACGCTCAGAGTCGGGAAGCGCGGCGGCTTCGGCTTTGAGTTGTTGAATCCCCATGCCGGGAGAATAGCGAAGGACGGCACAGAAGGTAACAGTCGCCCAGGTGCGGGGGACTTCGTCTACTTCCAGTCCAGCGCCGCGAGGATTTCCTCCTTCGGCACGCGGTCGGTGAAGTCGGCGAAGGTTTCTTCGCCTTGCTTTTTGCCGTCGTAGACCTTGAGAAGTTTGTCGATGAAGAGGTGGACGTCCTTGGCGAGGATTTTCCCCTTGAGCAACTCGTTGAAGCGGCGGTTGTGGCCGAGGCGGCCGCCGATGAAGGCGTCGAAAGCGTCGACCATCTCGCCGTTGACCTTGGTGCGGGCGCCGCGGAAACCGATGTCGGCAATCTGATGCTGGCCGCAACTCGAAGGGCAGCCGCTGAAGTGAATGCGGATTTTATCCTGGTACCAGCCGGAGATGGTCTCGAGTTCGCCGAGGAGGTCGAGCATGCGATTCTTGGTCTCGGCGACGGCGAGATTGCAGAATTCGATGCCGGTGCAGCTCACACAACCCTTGCGGAAGTTGCTCGGCTGGTAATCGAAATCGTGTTCGTCGAGTTCCGCTTTGAGCGCCGGGAGATTGGCCTCGGGGACGTTGACGATGAGGAGGTTTTGCTTGTTGGTGAGGCGAATCTGAGCAAGGCCGGGCGCGCCATATTTCTCGGCGAGACGGCTGAGGTGGCCCAGGGCCTGATTGCGGACGCGTCCACCCGGGAAACAGACCCCGACCCAGTAGAGGCCGGCCTGGCGCTGCTTGTGGATACCGAGGTGGTCGGTCTCCTGGTCTTTGACAACCTCGAAGTCATGATGCCGCTCGAGCTTGAAGGGCAGGAGTTCTTCGACCTTTTGGGCGAGATACTCACCGCCGCCTGCTTCGCCGCCGCCGAGCTTCCACCAGTCTTCGACGAGGAATTTGAAGCGGGCGTTGTTGCGCTTGAGGCGATAACCCTGGTCGCGGAAAATCTTGCTGACGGCCTCGACGACGGGCCAGACCTGCTCGGGCTTGATGAAGACCGGGAGGACCTTGGCGAGCTTTGGCGAGGAACTGAGGCCGCCCCCGATCTTGATGCCGAATCCGCATTCCACCTGGCCGTTGACGGTCCGCTTGAGCCCGAAAACGCCCGTGCAATTGATGTCAGGCTGGGCGCAATGGATGCAGCAACCACTGATGCTGATCTTGTACTTGCGCGGAAGGTTGGAGAATTCCCGGTTGTTTTCGAGGGCGTGATTGACCTCGAGGAGTTGCGGGGTGGCGTCGATGATCTCCTCCGGATCGAGGCCGGCGACCGGGCAACCGACGACATTGCGGGAGATATCGCCACAGGCGCCACTGGAGTTCATGCCGACGCTTTGGAGTTCGGAGAAGATGGCCGGAATGTCCTCGATGCGCAGCCAGTGGAACTGGATGGTCGTGCGGGTGGTGATGTCGCAGAAACCGTGGGCAAAGCGGTCGGCGATTTCGCTGATCTTGGCCGCCTGGGCGGTGGTGAGGCGGCCGCCAGGGACGCGGATGCGCATCATGAAATAGCCCGAATCCTTGGGCTTCTGGCGATAGACGCCGTACCATTTCATGCGATCGAAATCCTCGGCATCGATCGAGGCGAAGCCGGTCTTCGCATAGCGATAAATGTCGTGAATGACCTCGAGCCCGTCTTTTTCGAGCTTCATCTTTTCCTGCGGAGTGAGCGGGATGAGGCCTTGCTTGACCGCGGCGAAGTTGGGTTGGATATCGATCATCGGTGAAAAAGGGACGGAAATCTATGGCCGCTGAAGACGATGGCAAGGCATTTGTCCTCGGTATGACACGAGTCGGCAATCGCGCCGGGGGCTTGCCTGGCCCAGCGTTCGATGGCAACCTGCGCCGCATGAGCGTTCTCCACGCGCCTACCTACCGTTGGACGGTTGAAGAGTACGAGGAACTCGGTCGCGCCGGGATCTTCGACGAGAGCGATCGCGTCGAGTTGCTCAACGGAGAGATCGTCATCATGTCCCCCATCGGCTACCGCCATGCCACGGCCGTCAATCTGCTGAATCGGTTCTTTGTCAAGAACGAGCGCCAACAATACGTTGTTACCCCGGGAAACCCCTTCATTCTCGACGAACATTCCGAGCCGCAGCCGGACCTCTGCCTGGCAGAGCCGGTCATTCTGACCCAGGGGCATCATCCCGGCCCCGACCAGATTCTCCTCGTCATCGAAGTGTCGGATTCCAGTGTGGCTTACGATCGCCGGGATAAAGGACCCGCCTATGCCCGCAATGGCGTTCGCGAGTATTGGCTGTTGAATCTCGCGAGCAACGTCCTCGAAGTGCACCGCGAACCCTCCGCCGAAGGGTACCGTGAAGTGCGCAGCCTGGGTCGGGAAGAGACCATCGCCCCGTTGGCATTTCCGGACGTGATCCTCCGAGTGGGTGATTTTTTGCCCTAAAGGGACGGTAGCGTCAGAGGCGCCGTCCGTGCCGCCCGGTCTCCCAGCCGCCAGAAACGGGCGGAGTCTTGAAGCAAAGATTTTCCTCTCCCCGGTTGACAGTCGTCAGCAAGCCGCTAATCTTCGCCCTCTTTTCCGCTAAACCAATTTTCGACTCGGCTTATGAAACGCACTTATCAACCATCCAAGCGCACCCGCAAGCGCCAGTTCGGCTTTCGCGCTCGCATGAAGACCAAGAATGGCCGCGCCATTCTTTCCCGTCGCCGCCAGCAGGGCCGCAAGCGTTTGCTGCCCAAGGGCGTGGAAGTGCCGTACGCCCGCCACACGCAGGCCTGAGGATTTTCGGTTTTCGATTTGGTTTGGCGGGGTGGGGCGACAGCAGAAGGTCCGCCGCCACCCGAATCCGAAGTCGAAGATCCAAAATCCAAGATGACCGGCCTTCGCTTTCCCAAATCCGCGCATCTGACGCGTGCCTCGGAGTTTCAGAGGATGAGGCGCGAAGGGCAATCGTTTCACGGAAAGTTCATCGTTCTCAGCGTCCTCAAGAATTTGCCGTCCGCGGAAGTGCGCGTCGGCCTCATTACCTCGCGACGCGTCGGGGGCGCGGTCGTCCGCAACCGGGTTCGCCGGCGACTGCGCGAAATTGTCCGGGCGGCCCGGCCGAACATTGTCGCCGGAACGTGGCTGACGGTGGTGGCGCGGCAGGCCGCGGCGAATGCCACCCTGCAAATCCTGGCGATGGAATGGCACCAACTTGCCAGACGCAGTTTCATTCTCGCGGCATGTTCCTGATTCGCCTTTTCATTCGCGGCTATAAAATGGTCGTTTCGCCCTGCATCCACTGGCTGGGTGGTCCGGCCGTGGGCTGCCGTTTCGAGCCGAGTTGCTCCCTCTATTTTCTTCAGGCCTGCGAAACCCATGGGGTGCTCCGTGGGAGCTGGCTGGGTGTGAAGCGGCTGGCGCGCTGCCAGCCGTGGGGCGGACAAGGCCTCGACCCCGTTCCTCCCGTTCCCCCAGCGCGCGTCTTTGGCGCGCGGAGTACTCGCTCTTGATATTTTATGGACTCGGAATCTAAAGGAAGCCTGGATCGCACAGGAATCGCCGCCATCGCCGTCTGCCTCGCCCTGCTCATAGCCTGGTGGGTGAACAACACGGCGGAAATGAAGAAGCAAGCCGCGCAGCATCAGGCCCAAGTGCAAGCCGCCGCGGAGCAGGCCAAGGCCGAGCAGGAGGCGGAAGCCAAGAAGGCCCCGCCAGCGCCAGCGCCAACGCAGCCGGCAACGCCTCCCAAACCGGCGGTACCGGAAAAATTGGATACGCTCGATTCCGCGTCCGCGTCCTATACCTTCACGACGCATGGTGGTGGCATTGCCAAGGTGGTGCTGAAGAAATACGATGCCGAACCCGGGGCGTTAATGACGCTCAACGAATTCGGCACGCTGCCGATCGGGGCGGTGAGCGACGTCCCCGGGCAGAATCCGGAGACACCTTTCACGGTGTCGCTGGATCGCGAGAGCGGGGACATCACCTTTGAGGGCCACGATCCGAGTCAGCTCCACCTGACCAAGAAATTCACGGTGCCGAAAAGCGACAAGATGAGCAAGGACTACATCGTGACGATGCGGCTGGTATTCGATAACCGCAGCAAGTCGCCGATGAATGTGCCGGGCTACTTCGTCTGCACGGGATCGGCGGCGCCGGTGCATCCGAACGACCGCATCGACTACACCGGTTTTAAATGGCCGGGCGCCAAATTCGTCGATACCACGTGGTTTAGCGGCAGTTGGTTTTCGAAAGCGCAGGATACCTATGCTGCGTCGCAGCAGAACATCCCGTGGGCGGCCGTGGCGGATCAGTATTTTACGACGATCGTGACGCCGCAAGTGGACCCGAAGAAGCCGGATGCGGCGAAGCAGCGCGGCATTTCCGTCTGGGCGCAGCGTTTTCCGATTACAGATGCCCAGTGGGCGCAAACCAACCACATCGCCAATGGCAGATCGACGACCCGCTATGGCATGGAGGGCGCGCTCGAGATGCCCGGCTTCACTTTGGCCCCCGCCGAGAAGCACGCCGAGACGTTTCAGGTCTATGCCGGCCCGCGCGAGTGGGCACGGCTGCGGCTCATGCCCGAGGGGCAGTCGGACGTACTGGCCTTTGCCGACACCCGCGGTATCTTCGGCTTCATCGGACCGTTTGTGGGGTTCTTCAGCAAGACCCTGCTCCTGTCCCTGAATGCGATCCATCGGTGGGTGGGCAGCTACTGGCTGGCGATCGTCATCCTTACGCTGCTCATCAAGGCCATCCTCTGGCCGTTGCAAAACAAGGCCACGCGATCGGCCAAGCGCATGCAATTGCTCCAGCCGAAGATGGCCGAACTGAAGGAAAAGTACAAGGACGATCCGACCCGGATGAACACGGAGATGATGAAGCTTTACAAGGATTTCGGGATCAATCCGCTCGGGGGTTGCTGGCCGGCGTTCATTCAGATGCCCATCTTCTTCGGCTTTTACAACATGCTGGGGAAAGCGGTGGAATTGCGGAACAGCAAATTCCTTTGGGTGAAGGACCTGTCGCAGCCGGATACGATCTTCCGGCTTCCGAGCCTGGGCTATCCGGTGAACATCCTGCCCTTGATCATGGCGGCGACGATCATTTGGCAAATGAAGGCCTCACCGAAGGCCGGGGATCCATCCCAACAGAAGATGATGATGCTCATGCCGCTGGTGTTTGTTTTGTTCTGTTATAACTACGCGTCTGCGTTGGCGCTTTACTTGATCGTGAATAATTTGGTTTCTGTGGTGCAACTCTACGTGACGAAGAACCAGCCGCTACCGAAGCTGGAGAAACGACCGCCGCCGAAGAGGAAATAGCGCGCACCAAAATTATGAGCCTGAACCCACGCGAGACACTGGATACGATGCTGGGTCTGTTGGGCTACGTCTGCGAGATCAAGGAGTTCGAGCACGAGCACGGAATCATCCTCCAGGTTTACACCGCGGAAAAGGAACGGCTCATCGGGCGCAATGGCGCGCTCCTCGAAGACATTCAGACGCTGCTCAATCGGCTGCTCCAGGCCAAGGACAAGAACGCCCCCAAGGTGCAGGTGGACATCGAGCACTGGCGGGAAATGAAGGACGACAATCTCGCGCACCGCGTGCGCCAGATCGGCGAGATCGTTCGCCAGACCGGCCGGCCTTATCATCTCGAACCGATGAACGCTTACGAACGGCGCATCGTCCACAACGCTTTCAAGGATGATCCCGAGGTGATGACCTGGAGCCCGCCGGACGACGCCCGGCTGAAACGCATTACCCTGCGGAAGCGCGTGCCCGCCCGGCCGCCGGAACAGCCGGGAGGCGAAAATTCCTGACAGAGCGGCTCGCAGGAGCTGCGATCCTGCCGTTGAAAGCAGCGGCGTTCCTTCGTCGTCGCAAATCCGCCGCTTGATTCACCACGAAATTTTCGAATGTTCCCGTTGACAAACGGAATTCTGGTGTCACTCTCACCCTCCCTTTTCCCGCGCCGTGTTGATCCGCCTTATGACCAGCTCCCTTCTCGAAGAAGCCTTTAAAGTGATTCCCAGCCAACAGTTACTCGTCAACGTAGTTTCCAAGCGAGTGCGCCAACTGACGGCCGGGCATCGCCCGATGGTCGAGACCGGGCCACGCATGGGCTTCTCGGACATCGCGCTCAAGGAGATCATCGAGGGCAAGCTGAAGTACGAAGCCGCCACCTCCGATTCCGAGGACGGCAAGAACTAAGTCCGCTTGCGCGGCGCGCCCATGAGCGCGGAAATTTCCGTCAACCGCAAGGCTTTGCGGGATTACCACATCCTCGAACGGTTCGAGGCCGGCTTGGAACTCAAAGGCACGGAGGTGAAATCCATTCGCGGCGGGCTGGCCAATATCAACAATGCGTTCGCGCGCATCGAAGGCCGGCAGGCCTTCGTCTACGATGTCGACATTCAGCCGTACGTGCGGGCGAGCTTCGAGCAGCATGAGCCCAAGCGCGGTCGCCGTCTCCTCCTGCATCGCCAGGAGATCGACCGGCTCTTTGGCCTGACACAGATCAAGGGGCACACCCTGGTCGCCCTGCGCATGTATTGGAAGGATGCGCGGGTGAAGATCGAGATCGGAGTCGGCAAGGGCAAGGAAGCCGCGGACAAACGTCAGGATCTCAAGGAGAAGGCGACGAAGCGCGAAACCGACCGCGAAGTCGCGCGCTTTAACAAGCGGCACGGATAGCCCTTTCTGCTGCAGGAGTCCTATCCCCCGAGGAGCGACATTTCCGCTTTCGGCTGCGCCACGGTGGCATTCGACCGGATTTCCGAATAGCGATCACCGCGCGCGTGCCACACACCGGTGATCAACGCCGCGAGTTCGTCATCCGAGGCGCCGGCGCGAAGAGGGCCGCGCAAGTCAGTGCCGGTGGCGGCGAAAAGGCAGGTGAAGAGGCGCCCATCCGCGGAAAGCCGCGCGCGCGTGCAATCGCCGCAGAAAGGTTGTGTGACCGAGGAAATGATGCCGATCTCGCCGCCGCTCTCCCGGTGGCGAAAACGCCGCGCGACTTCGCCGCGATAGTTGGGCGCCATCGGGGTGAGGACAAACTCCGCCGAGAGACGTTCCAGAATCTCCGCCGCCGGGACGACGTCTTCCATGTGCCAGCCGTTGGTGTTGCCCACATCCATGTACTCGATGTAGCGCAGGATGAATCCGTCGCTCTGAAAATGCCGGGCCAGCGGGACGATCTGGTCTTCGTTGATTCCCCGCTTCACGACCATGTTGATCTTGATGGGGGCGAAGCCCGCGACGCGCGCCGCCTCGATTCCGCGCAAGACCCTGTACACGGGAAATTCGACGTCGTTCATGGCGCGAAACGTCGCGTCGTCGAGCGCGTCCACACTCACCGTGAGGCGGCGCAAGCCGGCGCGGCGCAAGGCCTCCGCTTCGTCGGCAAGACGCGAGCCATTGGTCGTGAGGGTGAGGTCACGGATACCGGCGACCTGCGAAAGGGACGCGATCAACTGATGGAGATCGCGCCGCAACAGGGGTTCACCGCCGGTCAGCCGGATCTTTTCCGCGCCGAGCCTGGCGAAGATGCCTGCCAGGCGGGTAATTTCTTCGAAGCTCAGGATGTGCTCCTCGGGGAGGAAATCGTAGCCACGGCCGAAGACCTCCTTGGGCATGCAATACTTGCAGCGAAAATTGCAGTGGTCCGTGACCGAAATACGCAGATCGCGCAACGGACGATGCAATTGGTCGAGCAGCAAAGGAGTCACCACTTAAGCTGTAACGTTGGGTGGGTGCAGGCACAAGTGACCGGCTGCCTCAAAGGGCATATTCGAGCGTGCGCCAAAACCCAGAGGACAACGAAAAGCCCGCGACCACGCCATTCACCCAAATGATTGAACATTCGAGCGATTTGCGTGAATCGCGGGCTAAAGTTAGCGGGTGGACTGCCCACCCACAGCCGGTGCCGGCTTAGTAGCGCTTCTGGTAACCGCCGCTGCGATTGCCACGGTCGCCGTGGCCGCCACGGTCGTCGCCAAAGGAACGACGCCCGCCGCCGCCGCCGCCGGCCGGACGATCTTCGCGCGGCCGGGCTTCATTGACCGTCAAGGCGCGGCCTTGCAGATTCTTGCCGTGAAAAAGGCTGATGGCTTTCTGGGCTTCGTCGGCCGAGGACATGGTGACGAAGGCAAATCCGCGGGAGCGCCCCGTGAATTTATCCTGCATCAGGGCCACTTCGGAGACCGTGCCGGCTTGGGCAAAGGCATCCTGAAGGTCGATTTCGGTGGTGTCGAAGGAGAGATTCCCGACGTAGAGTTTGTTGGACATACTGTTGTTTTTTCTTTTCGCAAGCGCGGCCCTCGGTGGCTGTTTCCGATTATCGGATCTCAAAACTGCCACTGAAAGTCCGCGGACAATGTCCACGAATACGAAACAACTAGCAATCTACCAAACCTCAAGAGGTTCCAAACTTGTTGCCGGAATGAAACCACACTTCCGCGTGGAAGGCAAGTAATATTCCAAGCCCCGTCCTGAAGAACCGGCTACCCGAGGCGATAGACGATCCGCGCCTTCGTCAAATCGTAGGGCGACATCTCCAGTTTTACGCGGTCGCCGTTGGTCAGCCGAATGAAGCGTTTGCGCATCTTTCCGGAAATGTGGGCGAGTACGCTGTGCTGATTGCCGAGTTCCACCCGGAACATCGTCCCGGCCAGCACGGAGGTGATTTTGCCTTCGGTTTCGATAATGTCATCGACTGCCATAGTTGAAAAACTGCTCGCGCCGAGGAGCGACGCGGACGGAGCGGCCGTGGCGGCTCCAAAGGGTTGCGGTCAGCTTCCGAGGAAGCACTCCGGGCCCGGCACGCGCCGGACGAAGGGACGCGGAGCATCGCCCGTTACGCGGGGATTGCAAGCAATCACCCAAAAATCGCGGGAAATAATTGGGCGCCGGGGCAAAGGCTTCCTCGGCGGCGACAGATTCGGCGCTACTGGCGGCGGCTCTTACAGATGCAGGTTCGGATACTGCCAGTCGGTCCATTGGCCGGGGCATTTCGGCGTCGGGCAATGGAATTCGAGATTCTCGTTCAGGTCGAGCGTGACGCGGATATCATATCCAGTGAACAGATGTTCGCATCTGGCGCAAAAACGCATCTCTCCCAGTGACCACCACCGTTTCAGTGGATCGGCCGACTGAAAGAGCTTCAGTTTGCGCCCGGTTGTTTCGGGGAGTGACATGCTGAAAATTAAGCAAGAAATCTTCCGATGTCGAATGATCGGGTCGCACGCGTGAGGAACTGCGCTGCGCAGATTCTTCGAGCGAGGAAAAGGACCACGGATTGCGCGGATTTCACGGATTGAAGGTTCCGCTGCGAACCAATCCGTGTAATCGGTGGACACCGTGGGTTGCAGCTCCGTCGCCCGGTGTCATTGCGCAGTCCAGCCGCCGTCGACCACGAGCATCGAGCCGGTGACGTAACTGGCCGCATCGCTCGCCAGAAAAATTGCGGCGCCTTGGATCTCGCGCAGTTCGCCCCAGCGCTTCAGCGCAGTCGCGCCGACAATGAACTTGCGGCCTTCGTCGGTATTGGCGATGGGCACGTTCATGTCGGTCAGGAACGGGCCGGGACAAATGCTGTTCACGGTGATGCCGTTTCCGGCGACTTCGAGCGCGAGCGCGCGGGTCATTTGCACGACGGCCCCTTTGCTGGCGGTGTAAGGTGTGCGATTGGCCAACCCGACGAGGCCGAGCGCGCTCGCGAGATTGATGATCCGGCCCCAACCGCGTTCTTTCATTTGTGGGAGCACGGCCCGGGTGCACAGCCACGAGCCAGTAACGTTGATCTCCATCACCTGCTGAAATTGTGCGAGGGTGAGTTCGTCGATGGGTCCGCGGATATTGATCCCTGCGCTGTTCACGAGGATATCGACAGCCCCGAATTCGCGCAGCGCCGCATCGCGCGCCGCGGCCACTTGCTCCGCCGATGCCACGTCGGCGGCCAACCCCAGAGCGCGCCGCCCGTATTCCTTCACGAGACCCGCCGCGGCCGCTTGCGCCTCATCGAGATGGCGGCTGACCAGGACGACATCCGCACCCGCCGACGCGAGGCCCGCGCCCATGGCAAGCCCGAGGCCCTTGGAGCCGCCGGTGATGAAGGCGGTGCGGCCGGTGAGGTTGAATTGCTGGATGCCGGGAAGGAGGGAGGGGGAGGGCATAATGACGAATGACGAAGATTAAAGGAAGGCGCGAGGCGGCGGCGAAATGCTAAATGTTAAATCCTAATTGCTACTTGGTTCCACCCAGTGCGCGTCGCGCAACGCTGGGAACTCGCGGCGCCACGATTCGACGACCTCGAGTTCCGCGGTCGCTGTCAGCACTTGTTCCCGTTCGCCGGCGTCGGCCACGATGAACCCGTGCGGGTCGACGACGACGCTCCGGCCGGCATAAAGGAGTTCCGGTTCGCGCCCGATGCGATTGACACCGATGAAGTAAGCCTGGTTCTCGATGGCGCGAGCTTGCAGGAGGGCGAGCCAGTGGCGTTGCCGTTTCGCCGGCCACAGAGCCATCACCACGAAAAGGTTTGCGCCACGGCGGGCGGCGGCGCGGAAGACTTCCGGGAACCGCAAGTCGTAACACACGAACGGCGCCACCGTGAATTTGCCCCAGGGAAAGGTCACGATCTCGGTCCCGCGTTCGTGGCCTTCGGCTTCGCCGCCGAGGCAGGATGGATGAATCTTCGCGTAGCGCGCAATCAACTCACCTTGCGGATTGAAGACGGTGGCTTCATTCCGCCCCTTGTTGCCGGAACCGGGATTGACGACGCTGCCGGTGACGTAGGCGCAGTACTGGCGCGCCAACCCCGCGAGAAAAGCTTCATCTTCGCGCGCCGCTCCCTGGCGCGTCACCGGAAGATTCATGGAAAACCCGGTGGCAAACATCTCCGGGAGCACCACGAGTGAACCCGGTGTTGGAGCCGCAGCCTCGAGTAACGACTCGACCTTGCGGTAGTTTGCGGTCTTGTCCTCCCAGGCAATGTCGAATTGGACGCAAAAGATGTTGGGGGCGGGCATGGGGGAAGAATGATGGCGCAGCGCTGCGGCGAAGGCCAGCCAGTCGCGGACTATTCTTCGCTTGTCGGGGAGAGGCGCTTACTTCTTGAGCAATCTGCCCCGCAGAAATCGCCGCTCTTACAACCCATCCGGATGCCGCGCGGTGAACCCCCAAGCGGGCCGTCCGTTCATGCGCCAGCGCGGGCCGTCCTCACCGCCGAAACCGGTCGTGTCGAGACGCAATCCCGCAACCACGGCGAAGACGTGCCCATCCCGCGCGTAAATCGTGATCCAGCGGCCCTTCCCGCTCGAGCCATAGCTCGTGAATTCCTTTGAAACCACCGGCGAATTGATCAATCCCGCATGATGGAGGAGGAACGACACCGTGCCCGAGCAATCATAGCCATCCACATAAAAGCTCTCGTGGCCACCGCCCCAGACATAAGGTTTGGTGCGGAGAAAATTGGTCGCCCAGATGGCGCGTTTCACACATTCCGGGGCATTTTCCGGGGCGTAGGCGATCCCCGTCCGCTGATCGAGAGCCGCCTTATTGCCCGGCACGGTCGGGCCGGAGGTTGGTGGGGTGGCCGAGGTGTAATGAGCGTGGCCGGTGGGAGCCAGGATCACGGCCAGCGCGATGGCCAGAAAAGCGATGGGGTGCGTAAAAATGCGGTTCATACCTAGCCTATTGCAAAAACGGGGCCAGAACCGGACAAACTTTTTTTGAAAATCGTCCACACCTCACTGGCGAAGCCGTTTCACCAGTGTTCCCGTGAGTGTGAACGGGATTTTACCGAGGCGGGTTCGATGGAGCTTTTGGATTGCAATTCTGAGAAGGGATTCACGGCCGTACGATGCTTGATCCGGCCAACCTGATGCGACTTTGTCGACGCGCTGTTAGGTGAGTGACGGATGATCGTTTCCATCGGAGGGCGTCGTCAGCGGGGACGCTTGACCAGTGGCGGCAAAGCATTTCGGCATTCGAAAATCCATCAAAATTTTGCCAAAAATCATCCGGCGCACATCCCGATTGACTCAGCAAAACCGCGTCGCATCATTCGCCCCCACGACTTCTCATGATCGAAAAACATCTCGCCCGTATCGTCCAGGAATTGAAGCTTCAGCCCCGCCAGGTCGCCGCCACTGCGGTCTTGCTTGAAGAAGGTGCGACCGTCCCATTCATTGCCCGATACCGGAAGGAAAAAACTGGAGAACTCGACGAAGTGCAGATCACTTCGATCCGCGACCGCCTCGAGCAACTCGAGGAGCTCGACAAGCGCCGTGAAGCCATCGTCAAGTCGCTCGAAGAGCGCAAGCTTATGACCGAGGTGCTGGCCGCGAAAATCGAGACCGCAGAATCGATGACCGCGCTCGAGGACATTTACCAGCCGTATCGTCCGAAGAAGAAAACCAAGGCGACGATCGCTCGCGACCTGGGTCTCGAGTCGCTGGCGGAAATCCTCTGGGCGCAGGACCCGGCAACCGATCCGCAGACTGCGGCGGTCCCATTTGTCGGGCCGGAAATCGAGATCGATGCCAAGAAGTATAGCGTGCCTGATGTGGCCGCGGCGCTCGCCGGCGCTCGCGACATTCTCGCCGAGCGGATCAATGACGACGCCACGGCCCGCGCGAAAATGCGCGACCTCTACCTCACCAAAGGCGTCATCAAATCGAAGGTCATTAGCGGCAAGGAAGAGGAGGGGGCAAAGTTCAAAGACTACTTCGATTGGAGCGAACCGGCCGACAAAGCGCCTTCCCACCGCATCCTCGCTATCCGCCGCGGTGAGGCCGAGGGGTTCCTCTTCTCGCGCCTCGTGCCGGACGAAATCGAAGCCGGTGCCTTGCTCGAGCGTCTTTTCGTAAAGGGCAAATCGCCAGCCTCGGAACAGGTGAAACTCGCCACGCAGGATTGCCTGAAGCGTCTGCTGGGATTCGCCATGGAGGGTGAAGCGCGCACCTTCTACAAAAAGCGGGCCGACGAGGAAGCCATTCGCGTCTTCGCCGACAATCTTCGCGAACTGTTGCTCGCCTCGCCCCTCGGGCAGAAAGTCACGCTCGGGATCGATCCTGGATTTCGCACTGGTTGCAAAGTGGTGCTGCTCGATCGGCAGGGAAAACTCCTCGCGCACGATGTCGTCTACCCCGAGAAAGGTGCGCGCGATCAAGTGGAGGCAGCGGAGATGATCAAGGCCGTGGTTACCAAGTACAAGGTCGAGGCTATTGCCATCGGCAACGGCACAGCCTCGCGCGAGACCGAGACTTTCGTCCGCAAACTCGGGCTGCCTTCCAGCATCCCAGTGGTCGTCGTCAGCGAAAGCGGCGCGTCCATCTATTCGGCCAGCGATGTGGCCCGCGAAGAATTCCCCGACAAGGACGTGACGGTGCGCGGCGCTGTTTCCATCGGCCGCCGGCTCATGGACCCGCTTGCGGAGTTGGTGAAGCTCGATCCGAAATCCATTGGCGTAGGCCAATACCAGCACGACGTCGATCAAAACGCCCTCAAGCGTTCCCTCGATGATATCGTCATTTCCTGCGTCAACAACGTGGGCGTGGAACTCAATACCGCATCCAAACATCTGCTCGCCTATGTCTCCGGACTGAACGCGCGCGTAGCGGCGAACATCGTGGCCCATCGCGACGAACACGGCCCCTTCAAGTCTCGCAAGGAATTGCTCAAGGTGACCGGCCTCGGGCCGAAGGCGTTTGAGCAGGCGGCCGGTTTTTTGCGCATCCGCGATGGCGGTCACCCGCTGGACAGCAGCGCCGTGCATCCCGAGCGCTATGAACTCGTCGACAAGATGGCGGCGGACCTCGGTTGCACCGTGGTCGATTTGCTCCGCGACGGTCAGAAGCGCGCCAAAATTCACCCGGAGAAATACGTCACGGGCGAAGTCGGCTTGCCGACGCTCAAGGACATCCTGGCGGAATTGGCCAAGCCCGGCCGCGACCCGCGCCAGCAGTTCGAGGCTTTTAGTTTCGCCGAAGGCGTCGAAAAAATGGAGGACCTTCAGCCCGGCCTGAAGCTGCCGGGCGTCGTCACCAACGTGACCGCTTTCGGGGCGTTCGTGGACATCGGTGTCCACCAGGACGGTCTCGTCCACATCAGTCAGCTCAGCGATAACTTCGTCAAAAATCCGGCGGAGGTGGTCAAGGTAGGTCAGCGAGTCATGGCCACGGTCATGGAAATCGATCTGCCGCGGAAGCGCATCGCTCTCTCACTCAAAACCAAGGTCGATCTCACGCCACGCGACCAGCGGCCGAAGAATGCGGGCAACGACCGCGACGTGCGCAAGTTCCAGGATCGCAACAGCCCCCGCCCCAATGCTCCCAGCGCGCCCGATTGGTTCACGCTGGCCCAGCAGAAGAAGAGCTAGCGTTTGCGACTCATGCGCTCTCTCCCTCGGTTGATCATGCTCATCGCGCTGCTGGGCGCGACGGGATGCAAGCGGCACACCGCGGCATCTCCAGGTTCCTCTCCGGCGCCTGCCGCAGCGGCCACGCCGGTATCGGCTTCGTCGGCTGGTAAAGTCATCACGCTGGCGGAAGCGCGGCGTGGTTTTAAAACCCATCTCTCCGAGAACCGGAACGATGGCCGTCTGGCGCCATTGCCTCCGCTGGAACTCTTTCGTCTCGTCACCTATTCCGCCGCCGGCCGCTTGCCGGCCTATGTCAGCCTGGACCCAAAGCCCGGCGTGAAGCATCCGGCGATCATTTGGCTGACCGGTGGTTTCAGCAACAGCATTGGTGAACTCGCCTGGACACCTGGCCCCCCGGACAACGACCAATCCGCGACAGCTTACCGCGAGGCGGGGATCGTCATGATGTATCCTGCGCTCCGAGGTGGAAACGATAGCACCGCCTTTAAGGAAGGCTTTTACGGGGAAGTGGATGATGTTCTCGCCGCCGCCGACTATCTCAGCAAAGTCGATTACGTCGATCCGCAGCGCATCTATCTGGGAGGTCATAGTTCGGGTGGCACCCTCGCGCTCCTCGCCGCTGAGTTGTCGGGCCGCTTTCGCGCCGTTTTCAGTTTCGGTCCCGTCGACGACGTCGGCGGATACGGCGACGAAGTCCTGCCGTTCGACATGTCGGATCCGAAAGAGCTCGAATTGCGCGCGCCGGGCCGGTTTCTGCAAAGCATTCGCGAAGCGACTTTTGTTTTCGAGGGAACGAGCGGCCGCTCGAATATTCTCAGCCTGCGGATGTTGATGCGGTTGCCGCATCCGGATTGCGTGCGCTTCCATCCCGTTTCCGGAGTCGACCACTACGCTGTTTTGCATCCGGTCAACCACCTCATCGCCGAAAAGATTCTCGCCGATAGCGGTCCCACGACCAACATCTCTTTCAGCGACCGGGAGCTTTCGTTTACGCCGACGCCATAGGCTGGCTGTGAAGTACCCTTTTCCGAGACTGGACAGTTTTCGCGGAGAAGGCCTCTGCCGGCAGCGCCGCACCATCGTGAAAGTGCTTCAGGCCCCAGCGGGCAGCTTCTTTCAAGAGTGGCTTCAATGTCATACCCACTTCCGTGAGTTCATAGGCGAACCGTCGCCGGTCGCCCAGGGATTTGACCCGGCGCACCAGCTTCATTTTCGACAGCCGGGCCAGGCGTGCGGTCAGGATATTGGTGGCGATGCCTTCGGACGACGCGAGGAATTCATCAAAATGGCGCTTGCCGAGAAAGAGGTCGCGAATGACGAGCAGAGTCCAGCGATCTCCGATCACGTCGAGGGTGCAGGCGACGGGGCATTCGGAGCGCAACTGGGACTTCGGGAGCATGCGGAAGCATACTCGCGCTTTGCCCGCGATGCCACCGGATAGAGAAATGCTTGCAAAGTGCAAGTAGAGTATGAAACACGGATCAGCCCTGCCTCTCGCACCACGCTCGCCACATTTCCCGGTAGGCCTGTTCCACGGCTCGTGCCAGCCGAGGGCCGTCCATGAGCGGCGATGCTTTCATCCGGCTGCGTAAATTCTTCCGGATTTCGGCCAGTGCAGAAACGTTCCGCACAAGATCCGAAGCGATATTGGCATAACGCTCCGGGCTGTCGCCGATCCATTCCGGCATCCCGAGATGGGTGAGCAGGCTCGCGCTGACCCGGGAAATGTGGGCCGTACCGGCCAGCGTTACCACCGGCACACCCATCCACAGCGCCTCGCAAGTCGTGGTCGCGCCGTGGTAGGGAAAGGTGTCGAGCGCGATGTCCACTCGTCCGTAACTCTCCAGGTGTACCGTCGCGCCGAGCGAGCGCCCGACGAAGTCCACCCGATCCCGGGCGATCGCCGCTCTTTCAAACATGGTGTGAATGCGCTCCCGGGATGAGGCATTCTGCAAGCCGGCATTCTTCAGCAGCAATCGCGATCCCGTCACTTGCGTCAGGATTTGTGACCAAAGGCGGATCATCGGTTCGTTGATTTTTGCGAGGGCGTTGAAGCATCCGAAAGTCACATAGCCATTTTGGATTGCGGGACACTCGGCCACCTCGGGGGCATCATCCGGCGGCCGAAAACACCAGGCGCCTCCGGGGAGGCGAACCAACTGCTCGGTGTGCCGTTCTTCACTGGAGCCCACGGGATCGGCCTCAGCATCTGTGAACCGGTAATTCATCGCCTCCATCCCCGTGGTGTCGCCGTAGCCGAGATAAGTGACCTGCACCGGCGCGGGTTTTCGGGCGAAAACCAACAGCCGGTGATTCGCGGTGTGTCCCCCGAGATCGACCAGGATATCGATCGCATCGTCGCGGATCATCTTCGCCACCGCTTCGGCGGTCGTCCCGGCAATCTCGCGCCACTGGGAGACGATTCCCCGCAATCGCGCGGTGACGGCGTCCGGCGCCGCCACGTTCGCGTAGCAAAAAACCTCCGCCTGCGATCGATCATGATTGGCCAAAAGGCACTCCACGAAATAAGCGACCGAGTGCGCGCGAAAATCGGCGGAGACGTAACCAACTCGCAGCCGGCGCTCGGGATGGCGATCATTTGCGTGCGGCGGAGCACCGATCGCCAGTGGTCTGGCGTGTTGCTCGTCCCAGCGGCAATGTTCCTGAAACAGGGATTCGTCGTCGATTTCCGGACGGTAGTGCAGCGCAAGGAGCAGATTGCTGTGCGCCATGGGAAAATCGGGCCGAATCTCAATCGCCTGGCGATACGCGCGGATCGCCGCATCGACCTCGCCGAGTTCCTTCAGCGCAGTGCCCAGGTTATTCCAGGCTTCCACCAGACCGGGCTTCAACCGGAGTGCCTGCCCGTAGGCCACCACCGCGTCGTCCAGGCGCCCCATCTCGGCCATGGCAAGCCCGAGGTTGTAATGTCCTTCGGCGTAGTCCCGATTCAGGGAAAGTCCGCGGCGAAATGCCTCCGCCGCTTCGTCTGCTCGGTGCAAGGCGCTCAAGGCGACGCCCAGGTTGAAATTGTTTTCCGCCGAATCGGGCTGAAATCGTAGTGCCTGTTGGTGTTCGAGCAAAGCCGCATCCCAGCGCCGCTGCGCTCCATGAGCCACGCCCAGGTTGCTGTGTGCTTCGGCGTAGCCCGGTTGATACCGAATGGCCTGGCAGTATGCGGCGACGGCCTCGTCGAGCCGGTCTTGTTCGCGCAAGACGTTGCCGATGTTGTTGTGCGCCACCGCGCATTCCGGCTCGAGCCGCACCGCCTCGCGAAACTCGGCCAGCGCGGCATCGGAACGCCCCAACTCCTGCAGGACGCTGCCCAGATTGTTATGGGCCATGGCGTAATCCGGCTTGAGTTGTGTCGCCCGGTGATAAGCCGTCGCGCTCTCCTCGAGTCTGCCTAATTCCCGCAATGCGAAACCCAAGTTGTAGTGGAAGGCGGAATCATTGGGCAGCAGATCAATGGCCAGGCGAATCAGCGCCACTGCTCCCTCCTGTCTTCCAGTCTGGGAGGCAATGACTCCGAGCAGATGCCAGACTTCCGCGTGCGCCGGACTCGCCGCGACGATTTGCCGGTAGAGCGCCTCGGCTTCGGCCAGACGCCCGGCTTGGTGGTGCCGAAACGCCATGGCGAACATTTGCGAGACCGGATCGGGGACAGGGATTGGCATGACGGCTGACTTTAGAGATCGCCCGCGGCTTCGTGCTGCGGATTCCGTCCGCTCAATCCGCCACAAGCCTCCGCTCGAACGTGGGAAGCTTATCTGTGCGACTCGAAAAGAATTGTGCCCGACTCAATCAATCGGTTTGGTTTTGATGTCATCCCCCCAGTTGGTGTGATCCGGTCCTTTCCATTCGTCGACGAAGGCCCGTTCCGCCCACCCGTCCCATGACGACTGGAGCCGGGAGACGATTTCGGGATGGTCCTTGCTCAAGTCGTGCAATTCGGTGCGATCGGCTTCCATGTCGTAGAGTTCCCAGGGACCGCGCCATTTCTGGACGAGTTTCCACTTCCCGTCGCGCACCGCCTTGTTGCCTTCGTGTTCCCAGAAAATCGGCTGCTTGCGATTGAGCGATTGGCCGTCGAAAGCCGGCCGCAAGCTCACGCCTTCCATCGGGATGATGTCATTGTCGTGAAAGCGCTCGGGGTATTTGGCGCCGGCGAGATCGACGGCTGTAGCCATGATGTCAACGAGATGCGCCGGCTGCCTCTCGTAGGTGCCATTGCGCGCCGCGGAAATCCCGGCCGGCCAATGGACGATGAAGGGCGAACTGATGCCGCCTTCGTGGGTGAAATGCTTGTAGCGCTTGAAGGGCGTGTTCGCCAGCGTCGCCCAATTCATCCCGAGCAGGACGTAGGACTGCGGGCTGCCGATCGGCCCCGGACCTTGCGTCCTGCCATTCGGGCCGCTCTCGGCGTTGCCGCCATTGTCGCTCAGGAAAACGATCAACGTGTTGTCGAGCAATCCACGCTCCTTGAGTCCATCGACGAGCGTGCCGGTGCTGTGGTCGAGACGGTCCACCATCGCGGCATAGACCGCCATGATCGCGTCGAAGCGCTCTTTCTGCTCCGGCGTGCGCGTGTCCCAGGCGGGTGAGTCGTCCGGGCGCGGCGAGAGCGCCCATTTCGGGTCGATGAGCCCCATTTTGATCTGCTTCGCGTAACGTTCCTCGCGAAGCTGGTCCCAGCCTTTCATGTATTTTCCGCGATACTTCGCGATGACATCTTCCGGCGCACGCAGGGGAAAATGGACCGTGCCTTGCGGCAGATAGAGGAAGAACGGTTTGTTCTCCGCGCGGGCTTCGTCGATGAACTTGAGCCCCCAATTGACGAAGAGATCGGTCGAGTACCAGTCGTGGCCGAGTTCCGGGGAATCCTTGGGGATTTCGCGTCCGTTCAGAAACAGACTTTGCGTGCCGGGTCGGTCGTCTTCCTTCGGGAAATAGACTTCGCCGAATTTGGAATTGAGCGAGCGCATGAAGCCGCGCTCCCACGGTGGTGTGCCATGATCCTGGCCGAGGTGCCATTTGCCGCACATGGCCGTGAAATAGCCCGCGTCACGCAGCACTTCGGCAATCGTCACGCATCGTGGCAGGAGTTTCCCGCGAATCCCGCGCGACTCGGGTTTCACCATGTTGTCCAGCCAACCCATGCCCGCCTGCTGCGAATAGAGCCCGGTGAGCAAGGCCGCCCGCGTCGGGCTGCAGCGCGGTGAATTGTAGAACTGCGTGAAACGGATGCCTTCGGACGCCAGCGCGTCGAGCCGCGGTGTCGAGATTTCACTCCCGTAACAGCCAATGTCCGAGTAGCCCAGGTCATCCGCGAGAATGACAATGATGTTTGGGCGTTCGGGTGGTGCCGACAGGGCCGCAGCGCCGGTGAGGAGGAAGGCGAATAGCCAGAGGAATCGAGTCTTCATAGGCGCACTTATTTGAGATAGGATTGATAGAAAGTATCCACGGCGCCGACGCATTGCTCCTGCCAGGGCGCTTTCAACCAGCAGCCATGCTTGCCGCCGTCGATGATCACCTGCTGCGTGGGCACGCCGAGCGATTTCAGTTTATTCATGGCGGGCGTGTCGCGCTCAGGATTGTCCAGCGAACCGGTGAGAAAGAGGATCGGGCCGGTTTCCTTGCTCAGATAAGTCGTCGGCGAAGCCTCGTGATAAAGCTGCGGCGCCTCGTCGTAGAGCTTGCCGATCCATTTGAACGCGGAACTCTGTTCCTTTTGTTTCCGGTAGTTTTCGATTTGTTTCTCGCTGTCCACTTCCATCAGGCCCGCCATGACTACGGTCGCCTGGACCTTGGCGGAAGTATTCTTGTAATCGTCGGTGAGGAACTTCACTTCCGTGGGTGCCGCCGCCAGCATGCCGACGAGATGTCCGCCGGCCGATCCGCCCCAGGCGCCGATGCGATTTGGATCAAGGCCGAAGCGCTGGGCATTCGCTCGCAGGAAGCGCACGGCCAGCGAGCAGTCCTGCACGGCGGCCGGATACTTGGCCACGGGCCCGAGCCGGTATTCGATATTCGCGACCACATAACCGCGCTGCGCCAACAGGATGGCCAGCGGTGTGAATCGTTCCTTGTCCCCCTCGATCCAGGCGCCGCCGTGGACCAGCACGCAGGCCGGGAGCTTGTCCCCGCCTTCCTTCGGCCGGTAGACGTCCATTTTCAGTTCCTGTTCCGGAGGATGGCCGTAGGTGATGTTCAATTCGGCCTTCAGGGAGTCCGGAATGGCCGGAGGCGGTGCCGGTGCTTTCCTGGGAGGTGTCGCAGTTTCGGCCAGAAGGGCTGTGGCGATGGTAAAGAGCAGACCGACGGAGAGGAGGAGGCGCGTTTTCATGGTTCTGGGGGCGAGGGGCGGTTGGCGAAGGTAATGCCCGCTTCTGGAAAAGAGAAGACTCGCGACCCATTTCTTAGCCGGGACGAGGCGGAGGTGAAGGAGCGTGCGCCTGGCTTTCCGTCTGGCAAGGAATGACATCCGTATTTCCTCTGGTGGGCGAATCATTCCGTATGAACGCCACGCATTCTCCTACCGAGCAATCGCAGCATTTCATCTCGCTTCTGAAAAAGTTTGCCACCGCGATGTTGGTGTCGCGTACCGGCGAACACGGCTTTCACGCCCGTCCGATGGCCTTTGCGAAAATTGAGGACGACGGCCGGCTCTGGTTCATCACTGGGGCCGACACGGCCAAGGTCCACGAAATCGAAGTGGACTCGCACGTCCACCTCACCGCCCAGGATGGCAACAGCGCCTTCGTGTCACTCTCGGGCCGGGCCTCGCTGGTCACCGATCGCGAGAAAATCGCCGAGCTGTGGAGCGAACCGTTCCGAGCCTGGTTTCCGCAAGGCAAGGACGATCCTGCGATCGAACTGATCGTCGTCTATCCTGAGCGCGGTGAATTCTGGGACAGCTCCGGGGCCAACCGTTACAAATACCTCTGGGAAGCCGCCAAAGCCTACTGGTCCGGAACCACTCCGGAGATCGACGAAGGCAACATGCACGGCACTTTCGTCAGCACGAAATGACAATCGGCGGCCAGTCGTCCTGATTCCCCGCGCCCGGCGAGTCGCTACTGTAGCAACCAACGCGGCGCGATCTCGTCCGCTTCCGCGCTGTCGATCAGCCAGTTGAGAATGCGCGTTCGCAAATCCTCTTCGACGGCGTGGAATTCGGGTTTCCCCGCGAGATTGGTTCGCTCGGCGGGGTCGTTCTTCTCGTCATACAACTCGGCGTAACCTTCCGGGTAGTAGCAGTATTTCCACCGGTCCGTGCGGACCATCTTGGCATCGGGATGCCGGATGCCGGCCACCCCTTTTCCTTTCTCGAAGGGCATGTCCAGATTCCCACTCGTGATCACTTCCGGAATGATGTTCTCGCTGAAGACCTCCGTGTGGGGCGTATAGCTTCGGCCCATATCCGCGATGAGCGGTGCGAAGCTGCGCCCCTGGCATTCGCGCGGTTCCGGCACGCCGATGAATTCCAACAGCGTGGGCATGAGGTCCACCGACTCCACGAGCTGATCGTACTGCGCCGGCTTGATGCGCCCGGGCAGGCTGACCATGAACGGCACGCGCACGGAGGGCTCAAAAAAACAATTCTTGTCGGTGATATGATGCTCGAACAATTGGTCGCCGTGATCGGAGCTGAACACGACGAGTGTATTGTCCGCC
Source organism: Chthoniobacter sp. (assembly GCA_036501065.1). Taxonomy (GTDB): domain Bacteria; phylum Verrucomicrobiota; class Verrucomicrobiia; order Chthoniobacterales; family Chthoniobacteraceae; genus Chthoniobacter. Next base: position 80,809 of record DASYAY010000069.1, read on the forward strand.
TGCCCACTGGCCTGGAGCGCGTCGAGCAGCAAGCCGATCTCGTGATCCACGTGGCTGATCGACCCGTAGTAACTGCGATAGGCCCATTCCACTTTGTCGCGCGGCCGGGCCGGTGGTCCGCCGCCACGCGTGGCCTGCTTCAGCAGCGGCAGTGGGAGTGATTGCAGATCGTTGTCCGTGACGCTCTCGGGAATCGGAATCTCCACGTCGTCGTACATGGAGTCGTAAGGAGCAGCGACGTCGTAGGGGGAGTGCGGTTTCCAAAACGAGACATAAAGAAAGAACGGTTGCGCGCTTTTGGTTAGCTCACCGAGCCAATGGCGCGCGCGTTCTCCCACCCATGCGGTATCGGTGTAGGGCGCGTCGAGTGCCGCCCGAAACGGGTTTTTCCCGGGCACCACATCTTTGGCGAACGAATGATAATTCCTGATGTCCTTCTTGGGATCATTGGTCTGGCGCCATTTCACGTAATCTGAATACCGGTCGAGGAACCCAACCGAGTCATGCAACTCCACGATGTCGAATCCGGTGCGATGGGCTTCCTCCTGGGTTGGCGGAAAATAATGGAGTTTCCCGACGGAGGCGGTGCGATAGCCCGCATCTTTCAGCCGCGCCTGAAAGAGAATTTCCGAATGATCCAGCGGTGTGTAGTTCACCCGATTGCGATGTGAGTTCGCGTAGCGCCCGGTGAAGAAACTGATGCGCGAAGGCACGCATACGGGCGAGGCCACATAGGCATGCGTGAAGTTCGCCCCGCGCGCCGCCAGTCGATCCATGTTCGGCGTCTTGATGATCGCATTTCCGTTCACCCCCACGCAGTCCCCGCGTTGCTGGTCCGTCATGATGAAGAGGATATTCGGGCGTTTTGCCGGAGCAGACGCGGGAGCATCGGCGCCGCGCAACGGACATCCGATGATAACGAGCAATGGAAGGGTGAGGAGAAGGAAGGTTCTGGTCATACCACGCGAGGGTCGGGAATAAGGGGAAAAATTGACCACGGATTACACGGATTTCACGGATTGATTTCGCAGCGGAGGCTCTAAATCCGTGTAATCCGTGTAATCCGTGGTCAATTTTTCCTCTATTTGATCACTGGCCGTGCCTTCACATCTTCGGTGTGGCTCGACTTCACGCGCTCCAGCCAGGCCACGAGCAGCCCCTTCATCCGTTCCGCTTCCGCGCCAGATTTTTCACGCTCCGGATTTCCTCCGATGAGATTGTTCATCTCCTCCGGGTCCGCTTGCAAATCGTAGAGCGCATCCAGCGAGCGTGCATTCGCCGCCCGCCCGAAGAGCAACTTCCAACGGCCATCGCAGATCATATAGCCCGGTATTGCCGACGACGGCCATTCCGACACCGCCACGCGATCATGTCCGTCCTCGTGTCCCTCAATCAACGGTCGCAAATCCCGCCCTTCGGACTCGTGGCCGGGCTGCCCGAGATAATCGAGAATCGTCGAGAAGTAATCCAATTGAGCCACGGGCGCTTTCACCACCGTTCCCGCGGGAATCACGCCCGGCAACCGCAAGATCAGCGGGATGTGCACGGCCCCTTCGTAAAAGACGAATTTGCTCATCATCCCGTGATCGCCCAGCATCTCGCCATGATCGGCCGTGAAGACGACCAGCGTGTGATCGGAGAGTCCGAGTTCGTCGAGGCGCTCGAGCAGTTTGCCGATCCAGTCGTCATCGAGAGTCACCAGCCCGTAATAATCGGACTTCATCTGCCGCACGTTGTCCGGGTCGCGATACGAATCGAGTCCGTAGCGTTTCGGCAGGTAAGGGGAGTTGGTCCGCGGATCGCCGATACTCGCCGGCACGCTGAGTTTCTCCACGGAATACATCCCATAATACGGACGCGGCAGCACCATCGGCGGATGCGGCGGACTGATCGAGACGGTGAGCGTAAACGGCCCGTCCTTGAGCCGGTCGAGCGCTTCGAGCCCTTCCTTCACCGTGTAGGCCGTGTGCGTGAACTCCGGTGGTACGTCGAGGCAACCATACGAAAATCCCTGCCCGATTTGCGCCGCCGTCATCGCCACGCGATCCTTGCTCATCTTCGCCACTTCCTCCGGGGTTAATTTCGAAGCGCCGTCGAGCGGATCCGGGCGGTAGGGACGATTGTACATGTTGGCGAGTTGCTCGCCTGGTTGCAGCGGACGCGCCGGCACGTGCTCGTCGATAAATTTCGCGAATGCCTGCGATTCCGACATGTCGGCCTTGCAGCCCGCCGGCGCTTTCTTTCCATTGAGCCATCGCACCGGTTGCGAGTAGTCCAGGGCGTATTGGTAAGGGCTGTGATATTTGCCGTGATACTCACCATGATACCCATTGCGCAGGAGGACCTGGTCGAAGGTCAGAAAACCCGGAAGGTTCGCGGCCTCGACTTCTTCATTGTTCGTCACCCGATTGGACTCGATGCAATGGCCGGTGAGGATGGCCGTGCGCGCAGGGACGCACACCGGACACGAGGAATAGGCATTGGTAAACCGCGCGCCTTCCCGGGCCAGTCGGTCGATGTTCGGCGTATGAATGACGGGATTGCCCATGCAGCCCAGCGTGTCCCAACGTTGCTGGTCGGTGATGATGAAGAGTAGATTGATGGGCTTGTGCGGCCTCGCCGGTTTGTCTTCGGCGAGCGCGGTGTAGATCGGGACGGCCAGCAAGGCGGCGGAAATCGCGAGGAGAAAAAGAAATCGGCGGGACATGGGGCAAAACTCCTCTCCAGCAGGGTCGTTTCGTGCAGGCAAGCGATTTTGCGGGCGCATCAATTCGGGGCCAGCGCCCGCACCGCCAGCATCATCGTTGGGGTTATCGAAGAATCATTGCGTGGCACACGCCGGCCGCTTTCCAGGATGGCGCGGTTTTGTTCCAGGAACGCCTTCCAGGCATCGCGGACGGCGATGGCCTGCTCACGCGTCAAGTTATTGTCAATGACCACTCCCCACTTCGGCACATCCAGCGTGCCGCGCACCAGATCTGTCAGGGCATTCACCGTCATCGCCGGCTGGGGCAGGACTTCGCACAGGGCGAACCATAGATCGATACCTCCACCAAGCTGTGCCGCAGATTCGGCGGCGGCCAATTGTACCGCGGGCTCCCGCCCGTTGAGGATAATTTGCACGAGCTGACCGCGCAGGCCGTTGCGTCCAGAGCCACCGGCGACGTGGCAAGCCGCGTTTTGCACGCCGGCATCTTCATCCTCGAGGGCCGAGCGCAACAGCGGCTCCCAATCGTCCGCCAGCGGAATCGGCATGGCCCGCAAGGCATTCTCCCGAAGGACCGGAGACTTGCTGCGGAGTGCGCCCCGCACCGTTTCTTTCCAGGCATCGGTCTGGGGCTTGGGAATTCGCGGGTCGGCGAGCTGGCGCAGCCAGACCAGCATGGCGCCAGTGCCGCCGGTGCCATCGGTCCGCCAGCCGCGGTTGCGCAGTGAATCCGTCGTTTGCAGGAGCACGTCCAGCGGTGCCGGATCGTAGACGCCTGCCGGTCCCTTTCGTGGTTCAAGATTCGCCTCGACCGTGCGATCGATGGCCGTGAGCAAGGCCGGTATCTGCTCGACGCTGCCTCGGGCCTCGACGATTCGCGCCGCCAGGGCGACGGAACTCGGCACCAACTGTGTCATCGGATCGAAATTTCCGGCGCTGCCTTTTCGGGTTGCCTTCACGGCGACCGGCGCGCTTTCGAGGAGCCGGCTTGCTGCGGACATGAGCGGCATGTCGAACTTCGGCTGCCACATCCGGAGGATGGCTTCGTGCGTCGACCTGCCGTTCCACGAGGGGAGCGCAGGCTTCCCGGGATCGGTCATGGATGGCAGTCGCGTGCTCAAGGCATAAATCGCCGCACGCGCGACGCTGAAGTCTTTCGAGGAGGCAAAATTCAAGAGCATCGGATTGGCCTCTTCCGAAATCATGCTGGCCATCCCCAGGCACGCTTGTGCGTGACCGGCCCGCGCTTCGTCGCGCAGCGCCGTGAGAAACAAGGGCGACCACAAGTGCAGGAGTTCCCAGAGGTTTTCTTCGGTCTCCTTCGCGCACAATGTCCGCACGCGCGCGGCGATGGATTGGGCATTCGGCGGCATGAAGACGATGTTCGCCGTGGCCATGAGGGGCGGATGATTCGGGTCGGCCTGCCAGCCGAGATCGTTCCACACCGAGACGGTGTAGATGTCGGGTTTGACGATGGCGACATACCGCTCCAGCGGACAATAGATCGATTTCGATTCTCCCGGCGCCAGCGTCACCGTGGGCGCCTTGGTCTCCGGCACGTAGAGGGGGCCATTGACCATGTCGCCCAGGACCTTGGCCCGCTCGTTCCAGACGTGCACTTGCAGCCACGGATCGACGGCCGCTTCTCCAAAGCCCAGATTGGGCGGAGCGCTCCCGCCGGGATGACGCGCGCGCAGAATCGTCGAACCTTCACCAGCACGAATTTTCACCGGTTGATTGCCGGTATTTTTGACGACGAATTCACCGCGAATGTGATCGCCGATGACGGCCGCTTCCGGCAGTTTCAAGGTGGCCCTCAGGCTTGGCGGCAAGGGCGAGCCGGGGTTTGGGTCGTCCTCATCGCAATGGGCCACGACGCACCACGCCATCGCCAGGAGAAGCATGGGCAGGAGGTGGGCGCGTGGGGAACTCATGGCCGGGAATATTGCGAGGCAATCGCTGGCTGGCTACTCCTTTGCCAGCGAACCTGGTAATTGGCCGCAAACAGATTCCCCTCATTCAAGGTTTCACCTGGCTTTGATTGCAGCTAAGAATCCGGCGCCCACGCGCTTCCCAAAGATCGTCCCCTCCATGAAAAGCCCTGCCCGTCGCTTCACTGCAACTGCCTCGACCCTCGCTCTCACCTTCATCGCCCTGCTGGCCCCGCAGACCGCGCGATGCGCCGACGCGGATCCCTGGGCGCCTTGGGTGGAAGCGAGTTTCCCCTTCTTCTCTTCGACGCTCGACCTGCGCGACTACTCGCCGGGCGCCGTTCCCTGGAACATCACTCCGCGCGGGATCATCCTGAATATCGGACACGATTGTTGGGCCTGCTTCGATACCGACAATTTGCGGGTCTCGGCGGTTTGGACCGGCAAGGGTGTCACCGCTGAGGCACTCGCACCGCTCTCGTATCAAAACAGACCTCTCAAAACGCTGGGTGGCCAAGGCAAATTGCCCAAGCCGGATGGTAGCGTGCTCCTCGTCAATGGCGTCTATCCCGGCTGGCAAATCGGCGACAAGGTTTCGTTCAACGATCCGCGCGAACCGCAGCCGAGCGTCGAGGAGCCCGGCCGCGGACCGATCTCGCCGGAAGTCGCGCAGTTCAAAGCCATCCGCCTCAACGGCAACGCCGCGGTGCTGGAGTATGTGGTCGATGGAGCTCGGGTGAAGGAATGCTTCACCACCAGCAAACGGGAACAGGGAGACGACATCTGCCAGAACTTTTCCATCGCTCCCGATTCGCACCCAGTCTCGCTCGTGGTAGGGCACAAGCCCCCACAAGCCGGCAACGAACCGGTGAATGTCTACAAGTCCGGCGCTTCCGAGGCGAGCCTTGCGGAAGAGAACGGAACGTGGGTCGTCCACGTGGCGCCGCACAAGGAGGCGATCCAATTTACGATCGCGGTCGGTCGTTCCGAGACGCCGAAGTCGCCGCCGCCATTCACCATGCCCGACCCGACCGAAGCGAGCGTGGCCCGCTGGCCGCAGCCGGTAGTGACGAAGGCCACGCTCTCCACGTCGAAGGACGCCTATGTCGTCGACGATATCGCCCTGCCGACGGACAACCCCTGGCGCCGCAACGTCCGCCTCTGCGACATCGCCTTCTTCAAGAATGGCACCGCCGCCGGTGTGACCGTCGATGGCGATGTCTGGATCATTCGCGGCCTGCAAAAGGATCTCGGCGAGGTCCATTGGCGCCGCTTTGCCTCCGGCCTGCACGAGCCCATGGGCATTGCCATTCGCGACGAACAAATCTACGTCTACGATCGCAATGGAATCTGGCGTTTGCTGGATACCGATGGCAACGGCGAAGCTGACGTGCACGAACTCTTCAGCAACGTCTTCCCGCAATCGGGCGAGAGCCGCGAATTCCCGATGTCCCTCAAGCTCGCGCCAGATGGCTCGTTCATTGTCGCCAAAGGCGGCCAGCAGGCCTCGACGATCAGCAAGCTCAACGGAAGCGTCATTCGGGTCGCTCCAGATGGGCGCAGCTACGAAATCCTCGGCGTCGGTTTCCGCCAACCCTTTGCCGGGGTGAATCCCAAGACGGGCGTCGTTACGGCCAGCGACCAGGAAGGCAATTACACCCCCACCACGCCGCTCTATTTCGTCCATAGCGCCGAGTATCACGGCTTTCTTTCCGAGTTGCTGCCGAAGGAAAAGTATCCCGCGCCGATTGCCGATCCGCTCACCTGGATTCCGCACCCGGTCAATCCTTCCGGTGCGTCGCAAGTGTGGCTCTACGGCGCGAACATGGGGCCGCTCAATGATTCCTTTCTCCATTTGGCGTTCATGCGCCCGGAAATCTTTCGCGTCCTGCTCAATGACCGGGAAGCCAAGCCGCAAGCGGCCGTGGTGAGCGTGGTCCACGATTTCGATTTGCCGATGCTCAACGCTGCGGTGAATCCCGCGGATGGCCTGCTTTACATGACGGGTTTTCAGGTCATCGGCTGGGGCACGACGGCCACTCGCCAGAGCGGCCTCATGCGCATGCGCTATACCGGCGCAACCTGTCCGGTGCCGAATGAAGTGGTGTCGATGGACAAGGGGGTGCTCCTGCGCTTTGAAACGGCGCTCGATCCGCAAAAGGCCAAGGATCTCGCTAATTACACCGCAGAAAGCTGGCACTACGAGCGCACTTACAAATACGGCTCGCCGCATTTGAAAGCCGATGGCACGCCGGGCCAGGATTGGATGACGCCGAGCAGCGTTTATCTTTCCAAGGATGGCAAAGGTGTCTTCGTCGGCATCCCCGACATGAAACCTGTCCAGCAAATGCGCATCGGGTGGGCGCTCTCGGCGACTGACGGCACGAAGCTGGAGAACAACGCCTATTTCACGCCGTACATCCTGACGAAATTCGATCCGGCGAAGGAAGGCTTTGGCGACATCTCCGTGGATCTCACGCCAAGAGCGGCGGTGGTCCAGGCCGCCATAACTCCGACCGCTGAGGAAGGCCAGCGGTTGTATCAGCTCATGGGTTGCATGGCTTGCCACGCGACGGATGATTCCAAGCAACCGAAGATCGGTCCGACCTGGAAGGGGCTCTATGGCAAGAAGCGTCAAATTAGCAAGGGTCCCGATGTCGTTGCCGATGATGCCTACATCCGCGAATCGATCCTCATCCCGAGCGCCAAGATCGTGAAGGGCTTCGAGAAGGCGGAAACCGGGATGCCGGTCTACGCCGGGGTGCTGAACGATTCGCAGATTCAGTCGATCATTCTCTTCATCAAGACGCTGAAGTAGCGAAAGTGCTGCGGATGGGAATCATGGGAAGAATGCGACTGATGCGATGAGAACTCGAAGTGGCGATTTCTAGCTCGGGAAGTCGCGTTGCCACAGCGCCGGAAGCCGCAGGAGCGCCACGGCAGCGCCGGTGAGCGTGACGATCAGCGTCGCCGTGTTGACGCCCCAGCGAGGCGCCGGGTTTCCGGCTTTGGTTTCCGGCTGGGCATTTACTTCGGCCTGCAGGCCGATGGAGACGGCGATGGCCGCAGCCACCGCAGCCGGCCGCCGCAGGCTCGAGCGGCGTGCAGATTTTCGAGCGGGTTTTTTCGAAACCTCCGCGGGTTTGCTTTCTGCGGGACGCGAGACCGCAAGGCGGCTGGCGAAGTTGTGGTAGTTCATGCCGCGACTCTGCCGGAGCGCCCCAAATGGCGCTTGCTCGCCGTTGCGCTCTTTCGGCGCGGCCTTGCGCCGGTTGTCTTTCTGCCGTCCGATTTCGTAACGCCCGCTTTGCAGTCCTATTTCCAGTTCAGCCTCCGCACGTCTCAATTGGATATTGGATGTTGGGCGTTGGATGTTGGATGTTTCTCCCATGAGAGCCGTATCCTGTTTCCTCCTCGCCGCCCTGGTCCTCCTTCGAACGACTCCCACCAGCCCCGCGGCCGATCGCCTTCCTCCTTTGCCGGAACCGGTGGCCAGCTTCGGCGCAGCCATCGAAGATGGATGGCTGTACGTTTACGGTGGCAACGCCGGGAGAGCGCATGAGTACAACCGGGATTGCGTGAAGGGCGATTTCTTCCGGCTGCAATTGCCCGCGGGAACCGCCTGGGAAAAGCTGCCGGGTGGACTCTCGCTCCTGGGCGCTTCGCTGGCCAGCGACGCGGGCCACATCATCCGGATCGGCGGACTGACGGCGCGCAACGAAAAGGGAGCGAAGGATGATCTGGTCTCCACGGCAGAAGTATTGCAGTTCGATCCCGCCACTCAGCAGTGGAAGCCATTGCCGAAACTCCCGGAGCCTCGATCGAGCGGAGATGCCATCGTTCTTGACCATATCCTCTACGCCGGTGGCGGTTGGGATCTCTCGAAGAACAGTGTGTCGAAAGGCACCGAAAAGTGGCACGAGACTTTGGTCAGCCTGGACCTCCGCGCCCCGGAGAAAGGCTGGCATTCCCAGGCGCAACCCTTCCGGCGCCGCGCCCTGGCGATGGCGGCGCAGGGAGGCCGCATCTGGTTCATTGGTGGGATCGATCCAGATGGCGATCTCCTGGAATCCGTCGATTGGTTCGAGCCGGCGACGGGCAAGTGGGGCAAGGGACCGGATTTGCCGGAAGAACCGATGGCCGGTTTCGGCGCCGCTGCCTGTGCCCAGGAGGGCAGGCTTTATGTCAGCCCGATGTCGGGAAAGCTGCTCCGGCTCAGCGCCGACGGCACGAAGTGGGAACAAGTCGGCACGTTGAGTCCCGCGCGGTTTTTTCATCGCCTGCTCCCGATGCGTGATGGGCGGTTGATCGCCGTCGGTGGTTCCAGCGAAAAGGGCCATGTCGCGGAGCCCGAGATTCTTTCGCTCGGTTCCACCGCGCCGCCTGCCGCCGCGGCAACGGCCAAACCTGCCGGCTTCGCCTGGCCGCAATGGCGCGGTCCTCATCGCGATGGCGTTTCCGCGGAAACTGGCTGGCGCAAAGATTGGCCGGCGGAAGGTCCGCGCAGATTGTGGAGCGTGAAAGTCGGTCTGGGCATGAGTTCGCCGGTCGTGGCCGACGGGCGACTCATCACGGAAGGCAATGATGGAGAAGGCACGGATACGATCTTCGCCTTCGACGCGGAGACGGGCCACGAGCTGTGGCACTATTCGCTGCCGTGCAAAACCGCGGCGCACGAAATGTCCATCGTCCCGAACGGTCCCTGCGCCACGCCGACGATCGTTGGCGGACACGTTTTCGCTCTCACGCGCGAGGGCGACCTCCTTTGCCTGGAGACGGCCACGGGCAAGGTGGCGTGGCGCCGGAATCTCGTCACCGATCTCGGTGGCAAGCGTCCCGTCTATGGCTACGCGCAATCGCCTTTGGTCGTCGACGGCAGTATCTATCTCGACGTCGGCGCGGAACCGGATCAAGTCGGATCGACCGTGGCGCTCGACGCCGCGACTGGCGGGGTGAAGTGGCGCGCGGGCAAGGGCGAAGCTGGCTACAGTTCCGCGCGCGTCTTCGAGCGCGACGGGCATCGCTACGTCGCGATGCTCAAGGGCGAGGCGCTCGATGTCTTCGAACCTGCCGATGGCCATGTGCTGTGGTCGTACAAAATCACCGGCGCCGATTTCACCAACGCCGTGACGCCGGTGTTCGACGGACATCGCATCCTGGTGAGCAATACCAGTGAGGCATTCGCCCGGATGCTCGACTGGGACCTGGGTCCCGAACCGAATGTGCGCGTCGCTTGGAAAAACCAGCAATTCGCGCTGCTCTTCAATAACCCGATTCTTCTCAACGGAACGCTCTACGCATTCAACGAAAAACGTCGCGACCCGGTGCAATTCACCGCGCTCGACGCAAAGGATGGCCAGATCCGCTGGACGAGCGATGCCGTGCCCACCAGCACATTCATTTTGTCCGATGGCCATTGGATTTTCTTCACGCGGCAGGGTGAAGTCGTTCTTGCTCCGGCCAGCGCCGAAGGCCTCAAGCCCAGCGCGCGCTTCCGAGCGGTGGAGGGCAAATGCTACGCCACGCCAGCGCTGGTGAATGGGAGGCTCTATGTGCGGAGTAATGCGGGCGAACTGGCGGCGTTTGATCTGCGATAGCGGCTGCGATGGGGGGCAGTGCTCAGTTCTCAGTGGGAGTTCCGCAGCAGCAACCAGAAGCCAGAAACGAACGGTGTCGCGCGTGGGTGGATGCCGATCTCCGAGCGGCATGGGAAAACCATGCCACGCCGGAGGCGTCCATCTGCCGGTCCAGAAGAATGGCGCGTTGCGCGTTGTCTTTCGCATCGCGCCCGGAGGTCACGATCCACCCAAACTCCGCACCTTTCTCACGATCAATATCTTTTCGAACGTGGCTACAGCTCACTTTAAAACTCTCTAGTCCACACTCGGCCCGTTCGGCTTCTTCCCATCGCCGGGTCGCGGCAGGACGTGCGTGCGGATGGCCCAGGCGTCCCACTTGGCGGACATTTCCTTGACGCGTTCCGGCTCACGCGCAGTGAGATCGTGCAATTCCACGCGGTCGGTATCCATGTCGTACAATTCCCACGGGGCACCGGCGAGAGAGACGAGCTTCCAATGTCCTTCGCGAATGGCCCGGTTACCCTCGTGTTCCCAAGCGAGAAATTCCCGTTCCAATGGATGACCGGCAAAGGCCGGCAAGAGGCTGAGACCTTCCATCGGCAGGATTTTGTGGCCGCCAAATTCCGCGGGATATTTCGCGCCGGCGACATCCACACACGTCGCCATGAGGTCGATAAGGTGGCCGACCTGCGTGCGGAATTCGCCCTTCGCGGAAAAGCCTGCCGGCCAGTGCACGATGAAGGGCGAACTGATGCCCCCTTCGTGGTCGTAATGCTTGTACATCCGCCACGGGGTATTCGAGGCGTTGGCCCAGCCGGAGCCGTAGCTCGGCCGTGAACCGGGACCGCCCATGTGCTGCAATTCGTCGCCGGTGTAGAGTTTGTTCGGCAGCGCTTGCGTGCCTTGGTTGATCCCCGTGCCGGGCTGCGGATCGGCGGTTGGTTTCATCTCGAAACCGAAGGGCTCCCACTCCGCGCAAGCCCCGTTGTCGCTCATGAAAAAAATCAGGGTTTTGTCGAGTTGCCCGCTGGTCCGTAGTTCCGAGATGATGCGGCCGATATTCCGGTCCATGCCGCTGACCATGCCGGCGTAGACGGCCATGCGGTGCGCAAGATCGGCGCGGCGATCCGCGGGCAATGACTCCCAGGCCGGATTCTTGCCGTCATCCGTCAATGAACCCATGCGTTTCGAAATCGCCGGCTTGGGAATCTGGCTGCGCGGTGTGAGGCTGGTGCCTTCCGAGAGCAGGCCCAGGGCCTTTTGTCGCGCGAGCCGCTGATCGCGAATCTTGTCCCAGCCCTGCGCGTAAAGGTCGGCGTAGCCCGTCATGTCTTCCGGACGCGATTGCACCGGGAAATGCGCGGCTTGATAGGCGAGATACAGCATCCACGGCGCGCCGTCCTTATGCATATCGCCGATGAAATCGAGCGCGTGATCGGTCAGCGCGTCCGTGGCGAAGAATTCGCCGGGCGCATATTTGCGTTCCGGTTTTCCTTCGGGCAGACGAATCATCATGCGCGGCTCCCAGGAATCGACCGCGTACCCGCGAATGAAGCCGTAGAAATCATCGAACCCGCGCGTCGTCGGTGGCACGCTGTCACCGACATGCCATTTGCCAACCGCCGCGGTGTGATAACCGGCGCTCTTCAGCACCTGCGCAATTGTCACGCAACTGGCGTTGAGTGAACCGCGATAGCCCGGGAAAGCCTCGCCCTGGTCGCCCGCGCCCGGAAACGTCGCCCCGCGATCGGAAGTCATCAGACCGATCCCGGCCTGGTGCGGATACAAGCCGGTGAGCAGCGAAGCGCGCGCCGGGCAGCAGCGCGCGCAATTGTAGAATTGGGTGAAGCGCAGCCCATCCTTGGCCAAGGCATCGAGATTGGGCGTGCGGATTTCACCGCCATAACATCCGAGATCGGAGAAGCCCACGTCATCGGCGAGGATGATGAGAATATTCGGTCTGGGCGGAGCCGCGTTGGCGCACGCGACAGTGAGAAGAAAGAGGAGGATTGTGGGGATGTGCTTCATGGGAAATGGAACGAGGGGCAACCATTCTCAATCGTCCTCTTCCATCGATTCTTATACCAGCGCTCAATTGGGCCGAATGAGACAGATCCCCGCGAAGCGTCGGAGAGGTTGGTCACCCGCCCGCTATTCTGACGTGGCTGACTCGATGGGGACAAATCGCTTCAATTCCCGATTCTTCCGCACCCGCGCGGGGTCGAAGATTTGGCCATTCATGGCGATATAGACGCCGGGCGGCAGCGCCTGCACGGCGCCGATAGCGACCCCGAGATTGAATTCCGCATCACTCGTCTTGAATCCCGCGGGCTGCATGGCTCCGGTAAGGACGATGGTCTTGCCAGGAATTCCGGAAAGGGATCGCGCCGTCTCCACCATGGTGTCGGTGCCATGGGTAATGATGACGCGGTCGCCGGGACACGATTCGACATGCCGGCGGATGGACGCCCGGTCGGAATCCGTGAGGTCGAGGCTGTCCTTGGCCAGCACCGCCTCAATGGTGTGGTCGAAAGTGGCATTGCCTTCCCTGAGCACCTCCGCGACGTGCGGCGGTCCGACTTCGTACTCACTCGTCGCATCGAAATAGACCTTGTCGATCGTGCCGCCGGTGGTGAGGAAGTGGATCATCGGAGGGCGCGGATTTTGGCGAGCGTGTCGGATGGGTTGGTGCCGCGTACCTCACCGGTGAGGCTGACCTCAACGCTCAACGGTATATCGGTAAAGTAGTCTTGTGAGTCGAACTCGAAGACCCATGATGGACCCCGCTGGCCAGTCAGGCCTCGAAGCAGTTGAAAGTGCGATCTGGCGGGTTCAAATCGCTCCGGAATTCTCGCGATCAAGGCCGTCGCTTGATGGTGTGCGCAGGCATATGAGGCGAAGACCATGGCAGCCAGGATCGCCAGAAATGCGAGGAACCAACCAAGGGATTTCACCATGCGGGCGCCGAGCTAATTCGCATCCGGCGGGACGGTCGCCGGTCCGGGCGGCATGTCGGGAGAGGGCAGGCGCACGAGCAACCAGTTCTGCGTCTGGTCCGTCCCGAAATGGACGAAGACGCCGGCGACATCGTAGTTCAGGCTGGTGAGGCCCGTCTCGAAGACGGTCTGCGGGTTATTGGCGATGTGCCAGGCCAGGCGCTGGCTGCGTTTGTCGAGCCGGCCGACGATCGGTTGCTCGTCGCCGGTCAAGGCGTTCTTGTATCCGCCGCCGACAATGCCATCGCGGTCCACGCTGATCTGAAAATAAAGGACGGCGTCGCCTTGTTCCTGCTGGGTAAGGGCCCATGAACCCAGGGGAAGCCATTCCTGCGGCTGGCCGGCTGGGGCGGGTTCCGGGACGGGATATTCGTCGACCGGCGCATTCGACAGGTCGATGGCTTGCTGGGAAGCGTCGGCGGCGCTGCCCTGGTCGTTGCCGTCCACGTCGTAGTTATTGCCGTCATAGAAGGCATCCGTACCAGGATCGTAAGGGATGGGGGCCGAGCCGAGGTCGGGACCGTAGAAGGCAGCTTCGTCGGCCCAGGTCGGCGTGCTCCACCACCACCATGGCGAAATGTCCGCCGAGACATCCCACGGACGGCGCCGCCACCAGCAACTGGACCACCAGTGGTTGTCAAAAAGGCTGTTGTAGAGGCCATTGGTCGCCAGCCAGATTTCTTCGGCGCGCCCCTGGCGGAACTGCCAGTAATTATGGCGCCATTGGCGATACTGCGGGCTGTGAAATTGCCCGCGCCAGCTCGCCCCCGTGCGGTGCGCCTGGATCTGGTTCCAGCTAGCGACGCGGGTCGACTGGAAGGAGGCGATTCTGGGAGAGCTGGCCTGGCTCCAGTGGCTGAACTTGCCCGCGTAAGTGCTACTGGCCGCCTGCCATCGTGGCGCCAGGGGCGGGCGCGGTCCACGGGCCGGTCTGCCAGCGGGATTCGGGAGAGTCGTGATGTGACTCGGGGTAATGGTTGGTCGAAATGGTGTCAGCTCCGGCGCGTGGGTGAGTGTCGATGGCCCGACGTGACCCGGAGTATTGGGACGCCCGACGTGCTCGTCGCCGCGCATGCCGAGAAAGTCTTCCCGGGATTGCGTTCGCGGCGCCGAGCTCGGCGGCGGCTGGTGGAATTCTTTGTTCGCCGGCGCACGGAATTCGTTGGGAGGCGCGCGGAATTCATTGGCCGGTGGATGGTACGGCGCGGTCACGCTGGGGAGCACATTGCCGCTTCCGAAACTGGGTGGGGCGTGACGCTCCTCCCGGACGGGAGGGCGTTCAACCGGCCGCTCGACCGGGCGTTCGAAATGCTCGGTAACGGGATTCGACGGCCGGGTGAAGGAAGGCTCTGCGCGCGGGGCAGGCCGAAAACTGCCCGAGCCTTCCGGTGCTCCGCCACCGCCGTGAGATCGATCGTCGCCGGAACCCCCACGACCGGCGTCAGCCGCGCCGGCTAAGAGACCGAAAAGCAAACCCGCCGAGACAAGATACCGTTTCATGGGAAGGGGTGATTAGGGGAGCCGGCTCACTTCAATGCGATCCAGATTGGGCAGCACTTCGCCATTGCGGGTGCGATTGACGCTCTCCCAGGAATACTTGTTGTCGTCGATCTTGGTGATGACGTGTTGGGCGGTGGATTGGCTGCCGTCGGGACCGGTGGCCTTCACGTTCGTCAGCCATTTGTTGCCTTCCTGTCGCCAGGTGCTCTCGCCAAAACCGCCTTCGGAATCGAAGACCCAGGAACGCAGATGCCCGGCTGCCGAATCGTAACCGATGATTTCCGTGCCCTCGACCGTGTTCGAGCCCGCGCGCGTGACCGTGAATGACCGGCGGATAAAGTGATTGCTCTTCGTCCAGGCGACTTTGGTCTCAACGGTCAACCCCGGCGCCTCGTCCTTCCAGTTGCCGATCATCCAGGCGAGTCCGCCGAGCGCTTGCGCCGCGGCATCGATCGGCGGTGGTGCGGATTCGTCGACCTGGGCGATGAGCCAGTCGTCGCCCTTCTTGATATAGGTGACGGCGTACCGCGTGGCGTCGCGATTCCCTTGGGCGGAGACGACCGTGGAGAGGCCGTTTTCTGCCAGAACATCCGGAGTCAGAAGGCGCGCGGATTCGACCTGGATTTCGATTTTAGCGCCCTTGGCTTTGGCAAAATACTTGGCGAGCCCATCGACCACCGCGGCGCGTCCGGAGATGGCCACACCCTCATCCGTGGTAAACTGGACATCTTCAGTGTAGAGGTCGCCGAGGGCTTTCAGGTCAGCGCGGTTGAACGCCGCGACGTAAGCGTCTTCCCGGGATTGGGCGATTTTTCCGGCTTCGCTCCCGGCCGGGTTGGAAGCAGGCGTTTGGGCAAACGCCAGAGTTGAGAGGATCGTCAGGGGTAGGGCGATGAAGAGAGATTTCATGGGTTGCCGTGAAGGGGATCAGAGCTTACGCCCGTAAAACGTTTGTGCCAACATTCCTCCGTCGGTGTTTGGTTGGAGTGGGTTCCAGTGTTCGGACGTTTTGTGCTGCCGATTTATTCGCATACCAGCTCAACCAAGGAAGGTGGACCGCCACCGCGATGCTGAATCGGACGCGCCCCTTCCTGCAGTCACCAAAACTCCTGCCTAGAATCCGGGCCGTTCCGTGGTTATTACTGGACCATGTTTTTTCGCCCCCTCCTTTTCGCTGCCGCCATCCTCAGCACGCCGCTCCTGGCTGCGGAGAACTGGCCGGAATTTCGCGGGCCCACTGGCGACGGCCATAGCGACGCCAAGGGCCTGCCCGTGACCTTCGGCGATACCGATCATGTGAAATGGAAGACGCCCATCCACGGCAAGGCCTGGTCGTCACCGGTGATTTGGGGTTCGCAGATCTGGCTCACGACCGCCAACCCGGAAGGGACCGAGCTCGGGGTGGTCCTGATCGACAAGGATTCCGGCAAAATCCTGCGCGACGACACGATCTTCCACAATCCGGCGCCGCAGTTTTGCCATCAGTTCAACAGCTACGCTTCGCCGACGCCGGCCATCGAGGAAGGCCGCGTGTATGTCACCTTTGGCGCGCCCGGCACAGCGTGCATCGACACGAAGACCGGGAAGAAGCTATGGGAGCGCACGGATTTCGTCTGCAATCACTACCGAGGGGCCGGTTCTTCGCCGATTATCTGGAAGGACTTGCTGATCATGAATTTCGACGGGAGCGACCACCAGTTCATCGTCGCGCTCGACAAGAACACCGGAAAGACGGTGTGGGAGACGCAACGTTCAGTCGATTTCGCCGATCTCGACGCCGAGGGGAAAGTGAAGAACGAGGGCGACTATCGGAAGGCCTTCGCCACTTGCCAGGTCTACATGCAGGACGGCCAGCCCGTTTTGCTGAGCAGCGGAGCCAAGGCGCACTACGCTTACGATCCGCGGACGGGCAAGGAGATCTGGCGCTTCGACGAGCCTGATGCCCAGAGCGCCGCGACGCGGCCGGTGATTGGTTTCGGCAATGCATATATTCCCGCCGGCTTTGGCAAAGCGGGCGTGCTGGCGATCAAACTCGGTGGCCATGGAACGCTCTCGGCCAACGATCTCGCGTGGCGCTTGCAGAAGAAGGCGCCGAACAAACCCAGCCTGACGCTCGTCGGCGACCTGCTCTTTATGGTGAACGATGGCGGCATCGCTCAGTGCGTGGAGGCGAAGACCGGCAATGTCATTTGGAACGAACGCCTGGGGGGCAACTTCAGCGCCTCACCCATCTATGCCGATGGCAAAATGTACGTCGGGAATGAGGAGGGCAAATTCTACGTCTTCGAGGCTGGACGACAATTCAAGGTGCTGGCCACCAACGAATTCCCGGACGGGTTCATGGCGTCGCCGGCCGTTTCGGGAAAAGCGCTCTATCTTCGGACCAAGACTACGCTCTATCGGATCGAAAACTGAGGGCGGAGGGAGGGGTTTCTGGTTTCTGGTTAGCCCAAATGTAACGCCTTAGAGGGCGTCTAAAAAGTAAGTTGCGGCCCAGCCCGAAGGGCTGACGGACTGTAGCCGGAGGTAACACCCCCGGAAGCGACACTCCACACAACGGATGCACCCTGAAGGGTGTGCCGGAGTCGCCTTCCAGGGGTAATTTCCGGCGCCCCGGCCGGGGTGCGTGAGTTATTTTTGGGGTGCATTCCGGGGGGGTTACCCCCGGCTAGGGTCCGGCAAGCCTCCGGCTTGACCCGTGCGCACTTACTTTTTAGACGCCCTCTTAGATTTTCGTGCGTCGCGATTCCGAACGATCGCGATCTTCCTTCCCACAAAGAGACTGCGAAGTAGAGGACCAGAAACCAGAAACCTTAAACCAGAAACCGGCCTAGTGGCTTGTCTCGTGCGCGTAATAGCGGATGCCGTTCGGGAAAGCATCCGGATGGTTGGAAAAGCCCCGTTTCAGGCTGGCGGAGTTGTAATTCGTCCCGCCGGCCTGGACAACATCGGGGCCTTCCTTGGCGATTTGCTCGGACGTTTTGGTGCCCGGTCGCACGATGGCGATGTGCCCGGATTTCTTGGGGTCGGGATTCTGGCAAACGGCCACGACCACCTCCCCGCGATTGGCCAAATCCTGCGCCGTCACGCCATCGGCCACCGGCGCCCAGCCCTTGGCCCGTCCCTCGCCCGGCAGCCAATCGAATTGGGCATTGGCGAGAAGGACCGAACCGTGTTCTGGCGGTCGCAAAATGTAGATGCCCAATTTATCGCAAGCGGCTGCCGCGAATTGGCTGCAGTGGGTGTGCTTCCCGTTGTCGGTGATTGCCTTTCCGGTCGGGTCGCCGGTGCGCCAGTCGACGATCGCGCCCGCGATCCAGTGTTCCTCCACGTGCATGGAATCGAGGAGCTCGACCAGATGCCGGCCTTCCGGAGTGATCTCCGGCGCCGCCAGGAGCGGGGTGGAACAAAGCAGGGCGAGAGAGCAGAGCAGGGGGAGGGAACGCACGTCTTCCTCATAGCCGCCTGCGCCCCGCGCGCGAGCCAATAAATCCGGCCCCATCCTCGTTCGGAAATCTCCATAGAATCTTGCCGAGAGGGCCGGCGTGCGGTTGGATCGCCGTTGATTGATGGAAGCCGACGCCACGCCCACCTATTGGTCTAAGGTTTGCTCTCGCATTCAGGCAACGGAGACCGATGGCATTCGGGGTCGTTCGATGCGAAGTCCGAAGGCGGGCCCATTTGGACCAACCAGAAACCAGAAACCTTAAACCAGAAACCCATCCGAGATGGAAGCCGACGCCACGCCGCCTACTCCGCGACCGTACACCACGCGGCGCTTGTTTCGTTTGATGCTTTGGGTGCAGTGGCGCTCGTTTGTCACGCGCTGGCGCCTGGTCTGGCAGAAATCGCCGGCCATGATCCTGCTTCTCATGGGGTTCGTCTTCGGCTACGTCGCGCTCGGCTATTGGTTATTCTACGAGGGGCTGAATTTCCTCTATCGGTTTCCACTGGTGGGCAGCCTGCTCTCGCAGCGGCTCATCTTCCTCGTCTTCGGCTTTTTCTTCGTCATGCTGGTCTTCTCGAACTTGATCATCGGCTACTCGACGCTTTTCAAGAATCGGGAGACGAGCTGGTTGCTGTCACTGCCGGTGCCGCCGGTGAATATCTACCGGTGGAAGTTTGTCGAGGCGCTGGCCGTCTCCAGTTGGGCACTCCTTTTTCTCAGTGCGCCGCTCATGCTCGCCTATGGACGGGTGCACGAAGCGCCACCCATCTTCTATCCGGAGGTGGCGCTGGTCTTCACGCCCTTCGTCGTCATCCCGGCTTTGCTGGGGTCCTGGGCCATCCTTTTTTTGGTCCGAATTCTGGGCCATCGCGATGTCAAAAACATCGTCCTTTTCCTCGCCCTGGCAGTAATGGCTTTGCTCATCGCCGGGATCAAGCCGGTGAGCGACGCCGAAGCTCTCGGGCCCGAGGACGTGCTCTCGTTCGACCAACTGCTCCGCCACACGCGGATCAGCGCGAATCCCTTCCTCCCCAGCGCCTGGCTGGCCCAAACGGTCCTCGACTGGAGCGAAGGTCTCACCCGGCAGGGACTCTTCTGGTTTCTGCTCCTGCTCAGCTATGCCCTCATGGGGCTGTTCGTGGGTTTCGAATTCGTCGGCAACTTTTTCTTCGGCAGTTGGAACATAGCCTTGAGCTCCCGCGCGGCGCGCTTCCAGCAAAAAGCGCACGCCCGGCGGCAGCGTGAGCGCAAACCCGAGCTGCTCGAGCGTTTCACCAATCTGTTGCGCCCCTGGTCGCCACCGACGGCCGCGCTCGTCCTGAAAGACGCACGGCTGTTCTGGCGCGACCCGGCGCAATGGATCCAGTTCATGATCTTCTTTGGGCTGCTCTGCATCTACGTGGCCAACCTCCGGAACGTGGCCTTCAATTTCCAAAATCCATTCTGGGAAACGATGATCAGCTACCTGAACTTGGCGGCCTCCTCGCTCACTCTCTCGACGCTGACGACGCGGTTCGTATTTCCGCAATTTTCGCTCGAGGGGCGGTTGCTCTGGCTCGTCGGGATCGCGCCCATCGGCGTCCAGCGCGTGCTCCTGCAGAAGTTCTGGACGAGTTGCATCGGCACCATGTTCATCACCGTCAGCCTCATGGTTACCTCCAGCCTCATGCTCCACATGCCGTGGATGCGCGTGGCCTTCTTCGCCGGCGCCATCGCGCTGATGAGCGCCACGCTCAGCGGCCTCGCCGTCGGTCTCGGCGTGCTCTTTCCGAATTTCAAGGAAGACAACCCGAGCAAGATCGTCAGCGGCTTTGGCGGCACGTTCTGCCTCGTGGCCAGTTTCCTCTACATCACGCTCTTTGTCGCCTCGGTCGCCATGCCCGACATCATGCGGGTCTCGAAGCTCGGGTGGCAGATTCCGCAAGTGCTGCCCTATGTGCTTGCGGTGGTGTTGAGTTTGGTGGTGATGCTCTTTCCGCTCTTTCTTGCCAATCACCGCGTGAAAAATCTGGAATTCTAAAGCGGGGGCAGTAGTCTCGCCGATCATGGCTGACCGCACGCGCTCCGACGACCAGTACCTCGATCTCCCCGAAGAGGATTCGCTTTCGGGAGAACACCTCGACAATCAGGTGCAAAAAGCGCAGGAGCAGCTCTACGCGCTCAAGCGCCAGCAGGAATTGATCGAGAAGCAAAAGCGCGAGCTCGAGGAGCTGAGCCGCCGCCAGGAACAGTTGCAGGCCGGCAAATCGGACATGGTGGAGAAATTCACGCGCGCCGTTGTCGTTCTCGACCGGGAGACGTACGACGCCAAGAAACGCGTGGAATTGCTCAACAGCATCCACGAATCCTTCACCGCGCATCTCGACGCGCTCGATGGGATCAATCCCAAGGCGTGGGAAGGGCTCGACATCAACAAGGAGCTGACCAAGGCTCTGAGCGCCGTGGACGACGCCCGCGCGGAGTATTCCGGCTCGCTGCCGAAAATCAGTTCCAACAGGGAGTCGGATGGTCCCGATCCCGTGGCGGCGAGCGTCGGCTACCAGATCGACCAGACGCTCTCCGAGCAGAAGGACTTCATGTACTGGCTGAAGGCCGGTTTCGCATTCACCCTGCCGCTCCTCGCCTTGGGGATCATTATCATTTTCGTCGTCCTTGGTCTTTTCACCAAATAGCCGCTGATGCCGTCGAAACCACGGAAGCAGGAAAAGTCCGCCGGTGCCAGCCCACTGGATGCCAAGGCGCGTGCGCTGGCCGAGGAGCAGGAGAAACTGCGGCAGGAGATCGAACGCAACGAACGGCTGATCAAGGAAGCGCCAAAGATTGCCAAGGAATGGGAGCGCACTCGCCGGGAGGAACTCATCAAACGTCGCAGCCGCACCGATGCCCGGCCGGGCTCGCACGTGGCCCTGCACGATCGCCGGCACGTGCTGGAATTGGACCCGGGTCGCCCCTTGCGGCAAAAGAAGCTGCGGGCCGAGCGCCGGCGCGGACGTCTCCTGTTCTTTTTCCTGCTCTTCACCTTTGGGTTGGTAGTCTACTGGGCGTATTGGGTTTTCACCCATCAGTAGTTGGCCAAGGTGGCCGCGGGTCGATTCAGGAAGAGCTGACGGGGGGGGAAGAGAACTGACGGGGTCATGCCAATTCATCTGGAACCGGACTGTCTCACCGCCATGACCAGATCATTGCGCGTCGAGATCGAAGGCGATTGGTATCACGTCATCAGCCGCGGGATCGAGCGTGGCATGGCCGTCCCGGCTGTGGGGCCAATAGGCGTCCCACCTGTTTCCACAATCCAAAAATCTCCTTATCGGGAGCATTTTAACTAAAAGTGTAGCCGGTCACGGAGCGCGAGGCTGCAGAGGTCCGGGGAGCGCACTTGTCCGGCACGGTGCCAGAGGATGGGTTACACATTTGGCCAGAGGATGGGTTCCAGTTTTTGGCCAGAGGATGGGTTACACATTGGGTTGAGGATGGGTTGGTGGAGCGTAGGCGCAGGGGCGTAA
>DASYAY010000070.1:0-39082 GCA_036501065.1 Chthoniobacter sp.
GAGAAAAATTCTCGACTGCTGCCACCCGTAGGTGTCTGGACCGTGTCTCAGTTCCAGTGTGGCTGGTCGTCCTCTCAGACCAGCTACCCGTCATAGCCTTGGTGAGCCGTTACCTCACCAACTAGCTGATAGGCCGCGGGCTCATCAAGAAGCGCCAGGTTGCCCCGGCTTTGGTTTTGGAAAGATGTCTTTCCTGACCACATGCGGTATTAATTCGCCTTTCGGCGAGCTATCCCCCACTTCTCGGCAGATTGCCCACGTGTTACGCACCCTTACGCCACTGGACATCATCTGTATTGCTACAAATAATATCCCGTTCGACTTGCATGTCTTATCCACGCCGCCAGCGTTCGTTCTGAGCCAGAATCAAACTCTCCGTGAAAAACGGATGAGGCTTGCGCCTCAAAGTTTGCGTGAGCGACTGCTAAAGTCGTCACTAAATCTGACCGTTCAATACCTGTATACTCACCTCGACCTTCCGGTCGTCAGCTTTCGCAGGGTTTGTCCGATCTTATAAGTTTTGAATCAAAGATCTGACGTGTAACGCACAATTCAATTTTTGCTTTCGCGCCCCGAGTTTGGCCTTTGGTCGAATCTCGCGATTCCATGAATCACTTGAATTCGACCGAGTTTCTCGAGGCGTATTTTGACCGTTCCGAGTTTGCTGTTCCGCAGCGCTGACACCTCGTTTTTACTTGGTGTTCACTTGCGGAGTCGTGTGACAAACTCCAGAATCAAACTTTCAAAGATCGTTATTTCCAGAGACTTTTGGGCAACAAAAAACTCAATCTCGGTGCCGACTTAAGAATTCGCTCGATCTGTCGCTGTCTCAGCGGAGGTCGATGCTCGCTCGTTTGTCGGGACAAGATTGAGTTCAATCTGAAGTCCCAAAAGGTGGAAGAACTACTGCTCTTTCGTTCGAGCAGTCCCGTTTGCTTGCGGGAGGTGCACTTTAGCCATCCGCTTCGATCGGTCAACCGGAATTTTGAATTTTTTTCAATTTTCTCGGTCGCCGCATCGTCGCTTTTAGCGCTTTTTGCAGCCCCACTTGCGTGGCGGGACGCGGAAAGTAGCAAACGAACTTTCGGGGACAAGAGGAATTTTCAAAAAAGTTTCGCGAGGGACGATTTCACGACGCAAAAACGTTCCCGAAATTTTCGTCGATCGCCCGCGAAACAAGGAAACATCAGGGTTTGCGGGCGGCTGTAAATTCAGCCGTCCCAATTCGCACAATCCCATCATTTTTTCCGAACGGGCTTCGGCGCGACCAAATTCGCGGGATGGGCGCGTCGAAATTTCTGCGCGAGACCACCGACGAGGAGCGCGGTGAGCAGTGCTGCGAGAAGGACGATTTCGGGACGCGTGAGGCGCATGGCGAGAGAGGGAGTGTGGAGGGGATAGACGCACCTTCGAGGGGGCGAGGCCGAGGGGTGCAAGTGCCGTCGCCGGGGTGCCGAAGAGACGACGTGCTTCCAGACCCCGGGGCGGACGCTGATGATAATTGATGACTTTTTTCGGGATTTTACCGCCGGCCTTCTGGAGAAAAACGCGGTTGATGACTTTGGGAAAGCGGGTTTGAGCGGGCCGGTGGCAGATTTCGGAATAAATCAGGGGCGGACGTGGATCGCGGGGGCGCCGCGGGAGGGCGCTGCGGATGGGCGGCGGCAGGACGCTGCCTGGGCGCAGGAGGATCGGGTGGGCTGGGTAATCGGGCCGGATGTTCGGTCACCCACCCCGCCTTGGGACTTTGGGATCGAAAGTCAATTCCGGATTTTCAGGGGGCGGTCGAACGGTTCAACTATGATATGGCCGCATCCATTGGGAGAACGACGGTTTGTAGGAAGACCGCATAGGCGCAGAGATTCGAGAGAGGGCCGCAGAGGGATTATTCGGCTCCTGAAGAGGATCGATCTCGCAGGGAGGGTGTCTGCGGAAGGATGGACGTTGCCCACCCGCAGCCCCCCCTCCTGCGAGATGGAATCTCGCTCCTAATCGCGTGCTCAAATGGAGTTTGGGCACGAGGAAAAAGTAATTTCAGTTTTGATGACCTATGGCTCCGCACCGCCGCCCCGCAGATATTGGAGGTTCTTCGGCTCCGCTCCGCTCCGCTCTCAGAATGACAGGCTTTGTTCGATCGCTTCGCGGAGACTCCTCGGCCGAACGGAAAATTACTTTCGAGAGATGCGCTAAGTTGAATGGCCCTACTGAGGGCTGCACCCGCGAATGGGCAGGAGGGCGCTGGAACCCATCCGGCGTGACATCTGTCGCGACGACTGTTCTCCGGACGGGATTTCCGCGCGCTCGGAGAGCGCTAGGCGGCTTTTCCGTGGGTGCAGGCCAGGGCGGTGGCCGGCTCGATGTGCCAGCGCTTGGCGACGAGTTCGAGGTCGTTCGACAAGGGCCAGCGATCGGGTAGCGGCTCGCCGACGTAGGCGGGATTTCCGCCCTTCAAATCCATGCAGCCGGTATTGTCCCCAATACGGCGGATTTCTTCGATTTCGTCAGCGGTGAGTGCAATCTCCGGCAAGGTCGCGAGTTCTTCGATTTTCGCCTCGATCGGCTTGGCGTCGGCGCCCACCTCCTGGATCAGGGTTGGAATCACGCTCTGCACAGGCCGATGGCCCAGATTCCACAGGCAGGCGAGCTGGAGCATGGTGAGGCCATGTTTCTCGGCAATCGGCCGCATCCGGTCGAGTTTCTGGCTCCCGGCTTCGACCCAGCCCGCGGGGCGGAAAGTGCGATGATCGCGTTCACCGAATTTGTGTCCCGGCTTCACGTCATCATGGAAAATGCCGCCGTGATCGACGACCCGCGTGATGATCTTCACTCCGTTCTGTTCCGCTGCGGGGAGGCAATACGAGCCAGGCCACGGCTCCATGGGGCTGAGAATGATCATGGCCCAATCGAGGAGCGGGCCGAAGCGCTCGATGTTCAGAATGAGATCGAGGGAGAATCCGTTGGCCGGGCCAGGCGCCACGCCGAGCAGTTCCGTCAGTCCGGCATCCTGCACTTTCTCCATCGCCTTCCAGACATGATCGCTGGTGTAGCCGATGGAATCGGGGTTGTGCAGCATGAGACAGTCGAAGTGATCCGTGCGGCAACGCTCCAGGGCTTTCTCGGTGGCCATGCGCACGTAATCCGCGTAGTCGCGCGGGCCGCGCAGTTGCGGATGGGTGAAGCGCGGATAGCCCTTCGAGCCATCGCGCTGTCCGCTGTAGAAATCGTGTCCGATCATCCCCACGAGGGCGTAGCTGTCGCGCGGTAATCCCGCGAGCGCGCGGCCGACCATCTCATCGGCGCCGCCGTTGGAATAGACGTCCGAGGTCATGAAGGTGCGAATGCCGCGCTCGTAGGCGTGGCGGATGGCGGCGAGGAAACGCTCTTCGTCGAGGGGTTCGCCAAAGTGCATGAAGCGGCCACCAGACCAGGTTCCGTAAGCGGTGCGTGTGAGTTCCATAGGAGAAATTGGGTTTCGAGGTTTAGGTTTCGGGCTCAGCTCGGGGTGAAGCGCGAATGTGGGGCAGAATTGTTAACCCGCGAAGTCGGCTGGGAAAACACGGATTTTGCGGAAATCGAGCGGCGGGTTGACCAAAATCAAGCACCCAAGAGTGGTGTCTTCACTGCAAATTCGCCCGAAAACGCTGCACCACCCTTGGCTAAGGGTGTGTTCACGAATTCTGCCGTCCCTCCGGGACTGATGGTTCTTAGGGGGCACTTCCAGCGCTAAAGCGCTGGGCTATTTTCGAGAAGTCCCTGCGGGACTGGAAACGGCCGCAAGCCTCGGAGTTGTTTGAAACTTGTCTGACACCACTAGGTCGTGTTCACGAATTATTTTTGGGCCTCCGTTTCCGCGATGGCGTTCTGGAATGCGGTCCGGCCCGGACTGGCATAGTGCCCTGGCGCTTTCGGAGGGGGCAAAGTGGCGCAGGCTCGTACTCCCGCAGACATTCCGAAAGCGGTGCAGCAGCACCGCACTCCAAAACGCAGGCGCGGGTGCTCGCGTGTCTCGAATTCGTGAACGGACCCTAATGTGGCGGAATGAACTTCGCTGCCTCGGCCATTCGGCCTTTGTTTACGAGTAGGGTCACGAGGTTGCGGCGGGCGTGCTTGTCGGTCGGATCGAGGGCGACTGCGGCCCGTAGTTGCCGGAGCGCTTCGTCGGTTTCGCCGGTATGCGTGAGCGCCTCGGCGAGCAGGCTATGGACCTCGCCCATCCACGGCATGAGGCGCTCGGCTTCGCGGTAGTGGGCGATGGCACGAGGATACTCGCCGCGCCGCACGCAACCCATGCCGGCGACGGCCTGCGCGACGCCGTTGTCCGCGGTGACGCTGATATCGTACTCGAAGAGCGTGACGGAATCGGTCCAGTAGCCGACCTGGCGCACGGTGAGCATCGAAAGGACGACCATGATGACCGCGCCAGCGGCGAGCGAGCAGCGCAGGGCCGGTCGCGGAAGCATCTTCACCGACCAGACGATGGCCCAAAAGATGCCGAGTTCGGGAATGTAGGCGAAACGATCGGCGTAAGCCTGGGAACCGATCTGAAAAACGCTGGTGACAGGCACGAGAACCCCGAGGAACCAGAGCCAGCCGACGAGCAGAAAGGGCATCTGTTTTCGGAGGACAAAAGCGATCGCGGTCACGGCTCCGAGGATCGCGAGGCAGCCGATGACCTCCCAGGCCGGGTGGCCGGTTTCGATGGGATAAAGCGGGGCGAGATGGGCCGGCCAGAAGAGGAGTTTCAGATAGGCGACGTAACCGGTGATGGCGTTGCTGAGACGGCCGCTGACACTGAGCGTGTGGGAACTGAGCAAGCCATGATCATGCGCCCCTGCCGCGATGGTCACCACGCTGCCGGCCGCAGAGAGGATGAACAGGGGGATCTTCTCCTTGAAGAGTTGCACCCAGGTGGTGGTCCGGTCGCGGCCGAGCGGCCAGTAGTCGAGAAGGAGCAAGGCGCAGGGCAAGGTCACGGGCATCCCTTTGGACATGAGACCCAGGGCCATGCAGGCGGAGACCAGCCACATCCAGCCGCGGCGGGGCGCTTCCACGTGGCGGACGTAGGCGAGCATGGCCAGGAGCCAGAAAAGGGTGCTGAGGACATTCTTGCGCTCGGCAATCCAGGCGACGGATTCCACATTCACCGGATGGACGGCGAAAAGAGCGGCGACCGCGGCGCTGGCCCAGAAATCCTTGGTGAAGCGGCGAAATACCACGAAAACGAGGCAGGAATTGACGGCGTGGAAGACGACGTTGCCGAGATGGTGCAAGCCGGGATCCATCCCGAAAAGGCTGACATCGATCATGTGCGAAATCCACGTCAGGGGCATCCACTGGCAGGCGACGTAATGGGTAAAAGCCCAGGCCACGGAGCCGAAATGGAGGCCGGCCAGCACACAACCATTGCCCGTGACGTGCGTGGTATCGTCGAAGTCGATAAACTGACAATGAAAGACGTAGGAGTAGAGCGCCACGACGACCGCGACCAGGGCGGCGCAGAGGTAGAACGTCGGACGACGTTCGGAGACAGGCGCTCGGGGCGCTTCAGGCATGGGCATCCGGTGTGGATTAGCTAGGAGCGTACCACCGCGATTGCCGGGTCTTTGACCAGAAGGCGAATCGGAAGAGGCTGGGAAGCCTCTCCGACTTCGAGCGCGATCGAAAATCGCCTGCGAGGTCGGGGGATTGTCGATGCCGCGAGGGAGTTCCGGCGGGGCTCGCACGCGATTTTTTCATTTAAGATTTGAGAGAAATGGGCGCGTCTCGGCAAAGTGCCCCTCGCGCCATGGATTTCTTCACCACGACCGAAGCTTTTTCCCACAGACCGTGCGAAGATCCCGGAGTCGTGTCCTGCCATCGATGAACCTGCCGAATCGTCTTACCGTCGCGCGCCTTTATATCACCGCGGGATTCGTGGCTTCGATGACGCTGGCCTGGCGTTGGAGATCTCCGGGCGACCCGGATTGGACGCCGTGGCTGACCTGGAGTTGGGGCTACACCTGCGGATTGGTCCTTTTTGTCGCCGCGTCGATCACCGACTATTTCGATGGCTCGATCGCCCGCCGGCACAATCTCGTCACTGATTTCGGCAAGCTGATGGACCCGGTCGCCGACAAAGTGCTCATGGCGGCCGCATTCATCTGCCTGATCCCGGAGAAGGCCATTCCCGCATGGGCGGTGATCGTCATCATCAGCCGTGAGTTTCTGATCACCGGTCTGCGGCTGTTGGCCGCGAACAAGGGCGTGATCCTGCCGGCCGACAAAATGGGCAAGCACAAGACCGTCTGGCAGATGGTCACGGTCATTTATTTCCTGCTCTTGCTGGCGCTCTTCGAATTCGAGCGGGCGGGCCTGATCCATGGCCTCTACATCTGGTGGTACCAAGCCTGGCGTTACGGTGGCACCGTCCTGATCGCCCTCGCGCTGGTTCTCACCCTCTATTCGGCCTGCGGATACCTTTGGAAGAACCGGCGGTTGCTGACGACCGCGTAAGGCGAAGGCGCCTTCGCCGTAACACCCGAGTTACAAGGCGCACTATTCCGGGACGATGACCTGATCGCCGGATATCAATTTCGGGTCATTGACCCGCGCTGAGCCGGGCCGGCTTACTCGCGGATGAGGACCTGATCGCCGGGCAACAGCTTCGGATCCTTCGAGGGATCTTTCTGGATCTGGCGAAGATCGAAAACACCGGCAATCTTCCCCTCGCGAATGATGCGGATGCCTTTCGGGCTGCCGAAATCGCTCAGCCCGGCGCAGTTGCCGATCGCCGAGGAAAGGGTCAGGTCGGCGCTCCATTGCAGGCGCTGCGGCTGGCGAATCCCACCACTGATGGAAACGTAGCGCGTCGACGGCGCCACGCTGATCAGGACTGTCGGGTGGGTGAAGATCTTTTCCTGAACGAGCTTATTCTGAATGTTTCGCTCGAGTTCGGTTGGCGTCAGGCCGGTCACTTTGAATTCGCCGATTAGCGGCACGTTGATCGTACCGTCCCCGCCAACCGTGTATTGCAGGTTGAAGTCCGTGGCGAATTCCTGCGGCATGCCGCTCAGGCGAACTTCAAAAATATCGCCGGTGCGCAAGGTCGCGGATTGGGCATGCAAACGGACTGCTGCACCGAGCAGCAGGACAAAAAAGAGAACAGAGATACGGCGCATGGTTCGGATGGGGTTAGTAATCTTCCCGCGAAGGGGTGTCCCGCGGCCGGGCGAGCTGCGGCGTCGGCGCATCGATCTTCGGAGTGCTGCGGCGCGGGCCGTAGTACTCGTTGTAGTTGTAGTAGTAGGCGTAACCGTCGTCGTGCTTGGAATCGACATTATTCAGAACGACTCCGATGAGACGGCCGCCGACGTTGAGGACCGCTTGCTTGACGCGCTGGAGCATGACCCGCGGGAAGCGCCGATGCTGGACGACCATGATGGTGATATCCACTTCGCTAGCCAGCACGGAGCCGTCGCTGACGCCGAGGATGGGCGGTGAGTCGAAGAAGACCAGGTCGTACTGCGATTTCAGTTTCGCAATGAGGTCGGTCATGCGCTGGGAGTTGAGGATGCCGACGGCCTCGCCGGGGAGCTGGCCAGCGGGGATAAAGGAAAGATTGTCGATCTTCGTGGTCTTGATGATTTCGTCGACCTCCGCCTTGCCGAGCAGATAATCGACGAGACCAAAGGAATTGTCCCCGTCGAAGAAGGTGTGCTGGGTGGCGCGGCGCAAGTCAGCGTCGACGACCAGGACATTGTAGCCGCCGCGAGCGCAGGTATAGGCGAGGTTGTTGATGGTCGTCGACTTGCCTTCGCCGGGACCGCCGCTGATGAGGGTGAAGGTATTCGCGTCGCGAAAGGGTTTGTTGAATTCGATCGCCGCCCGAAGGATGCGGTAGGCTTCGGCCTCGGAAGTGTCTCCGGCATTCTTCATCAGGATCGAGACGTTATTCGGGATCACGGCGAGCACCGGGATCTGGAGATAACGTTCCACGTCGTCCAGGGTCTTCACACTGGTATCGAGGTACTCGATGAAGAAGGCCAGTGCGATGCCGAGCACCAGGCCGCCCGCAAACGCGCCCAACATGATGAGGGTAACGCGCGGCTTGTCCGGCCGTTCGGATTTCTCGGCCTTTTCCCAAATCTTCGCCGTCGGATGCTTCATCGTGAAGTTCTCCTTCTCGGTGGCGTAGGCCAGTTCCATGCTGTCGAGCACCTTCTGCGAGCGAATGTATTTGTTCTTCGCGTCGAGGTACTCCGTCATTTTGGACTTTTCCTCAATCTCCTCGGTGCGGGAATCCGCCGCCATCTGCT
Organism: Chthoniobacter sp.; assembly: GCA_036501065.1. Classification (GTDB taxonomy): domain Bacteria; phylum Verrucomicrobiota; class Verrucomicrobiia; order Chthoniobacterales; family Chthoniobacteraceae; genus Chthoniobacter. The sequence continues at coordinate 8,295 of DASYAY010000070.1, forward strand.
TGAGGCGGCTCAGCTTGTCCTTCTCGAAGCGCAGGCGGGTCGCTTGCGTCGTCTTGATGGTATTGAGTTGGTCGCTGAGGATCTTCGAATAGGTGGCCATCTGCGCTTCGAGCGCCTTGATGCGCGGATGATTGTCCCCGAGGCCGAGACTCGAGAGTTTGGCCTTTTCCGCGATGGTGTCCTGATAAAGCGGCAGGTTGCGGGCGACGACGGCATCGTCGATGCCCAAGGTCTTCAATGCGTCCTGCAGTTCGTCGGGACGCAGACTGTTGATCAACTCGAGCTGGCGTTCGAGTTCGACGACCCGGATTTCCTCCGCGGCTTCCTCGGTGTGCGCGTCAACCATGGCGTAATTGGCGTGGCCGAGTTGGGAATTGTCCTTGTCCGGATCGGGATCGACGATGCCGTCCCGGGCGCGGATTTTCATGGAGGCGGCGGAATTTGTCTCCACCGTCTTGCGCTGCTGCTCGAGTTCGTCCTGAAGCTGGGCCAGGCCGTTCTTGGTATTCTCTTCGAGATCGGACTGCCGGCTCTCCTGGTATTGAGTGGCGATGGCGTTGGCGATATTCGCGGCGCGTTGCGGATCGGTATCGTAAGCGCCGATCTCGATCATCCCGGTGTTGCGCAACTCGTTGGTTTTGATCGCCCCCTTCAACCGATAGTAGACCTCCTGAAGCGGCAGCCGCTGGCCGGGAGGTGAGAATTCCTTGACCAAGTCCAGGCGCTGAATGACGGGGTAGAGAATCTCGGTCTTCTCAATAATCTGGAACTGCGTGGCCACAAACTGCGGGTCATAGGTCCGGCTCCCCCCGGGGCCGAACACCCCTATCGGTCCGGAATTGTCCGGTTTCACTTCCATCGTCACCTTGGACAGATACAACCGGGGAAGGAAATAGACCGTGACGCCGGCCGTGACCACGACGAGGAAGAGAGTCAGCAAGATCAACCCCATGCGGAGCTTGATGACGCGCCAGTAGTCCAGAAAGTGGAGTTTGACCTCGGCTGATTCATTCATAGTCGGGAAACGAACGGGGGTGGAAAGGTGAAAATATTACTAGCTCGCCTTGGAAAATGCGCAACCGTACAAACACGAAAGATTGCAAAGATTGGGAAAACTCACCAGAATTGGTAGGTGGCTCCGAGGAAGATTCGTTGCCGGTAAAAGTCGTCGATACTGACCGGGCCGAGAGAGAGCGTGTACTGGTAGCTGAGGTTGAAAGTCCAGTGCCGGCTGAGAGTGTAATAGAACCCGACGGTGGCGTCGACGGTGTCCTGGATTTGGTCGGCGGGCAAGGCCAGTTCCGCGGCCGCCGCAGCCGCGGCGGTCGTCGTGGGCGCGGACGCGGGGGTACTCGATGAACTGGTTTGAGGGGTGCTGGTGTTGTTCCGGATGAGGTTTAAACTCAGCGACGCCTGCAAGCGGGGGGAGAAGACCTGAGTCAATTGCAACCCGCTACGGGCGACCATGGCGCGGGTGTTGACCGCCCCGGACTCTTCATAGCCGTAACGGCCATTCCATTGAATCGAGGTGGCCTGCCCCAGACGATAGTTCAGCGACGCTTCGACATACGGCGCGGACTGGCTGCCGCCACTCATGGAAAAAGTCTGGATTTCCTCGCCCAGACGCACCGTAGCCGAAAACCGGCGGCTCAAGGTGATGTCGTCGCCCAGCAGGATATACGCGGTGTTGGTATTCAGCGCATCTTCGTTGGAATGCAGGTCCGAGCTGTAACGCACTTCGCCGACCAGAGTGTTGCGAGGAGAAAGCAGGTAGCGCAACTGCGTCCCGACCGTGGTGGTGGCGTAGTTTTGGTTGGTCTGCTGGCTTTGCTCGTAGGTCAGCGCATTGTAACTGGCACTCGTCACGGTGCTGAACCGCGGAGTGAGCCGATAGGAAAGATCCACTTTCGCGTTTGTGGCCAGGTAAGGACCCACCAGGTTGCTCGACGGCAGGTTCGGCTGCGAGAAGTCCGGCTGCGTTTGGTAGGAGGAATCGACCTCCACAGTGACTTGCGCGCGGCTCGTCAATTTCTGCAGATAGGTCAGGGCGAGGTTTCCGTTGTAATCGGTGCGTCCGCCTGGCCGGTCCCAATAGTAGTCGGCGCCGCCACCAATATCGAAGGTGAAAAGGGTCCGGCGATTGGCAAACTGGAAGTCGCCAGAGGCGTTTTCGCGGGTCACCCAACTGCCCAGACGCTGCGCGGCGGGCACGGCGGCGACGTGGATTTCTTTGAATTTCGCCGGTTGACCGGGCACGTTCACCGGTTCGACGGCGTCGGGCACGTTGGGGTCGCCCGACGGGACGACGACAAACCGGGCGGAGGGGGCAATCGGGGCCGCCACTTCCACGGGGATGGTCGACGCAGGGGTCGAGAAACCGTGCGTCGGAGTTTGGAAAACGTTGTCGTCGTAACCTTGCGAGACGCTGGCCGAGATGCGGAAACGCGGCCGGGCCAGGCGACCGACTCCGACGGTAAACTCCTGTGGGCCACGGCCATAGAAACCGGGCACGGAGAAGGATGGCGGCGCCTCGTGCAAAACCGCCCCGCCCTGCCCCTGAGGATTACCAAAGGAGGACGCACTGCCAGGAGCACCCGTGGTGTTGTCCTGGCCATTCGGTGTTTGGCCTGGGAGGGTCGATGCCGCTCCTGGCACGGTCGGGCCCGTGCCGCCCGGTTGACTAGGAAGGACGATTCCTTGCCCTTGGGCGCCCTGGCTGGGCAGAACACCTTGGGAAGGGGTCGCCGGCGTCGCTCCCTGGGTGCCAAAGCTGGAACCGGCCCCTCCCGGTGCCGCTCCCTGAGTGCCGCCGGGTGCTGCTCCCGCACCAGCCCCAGTGCCCGCTCCGGCACCCGCACTCCCGGCAGCTGAGCCTCCTCCACCGCCAGACGGCGCCGAACCGCCCGAGTTATCCTGCTGTGCACACGCGAGTCCGCCCAGGAAAAGTCCGGCCACTAAAATGAGGAGCCTGGGCCGGGGGTCAATCATGCGGGGTTTGAAGACGGAATGAGGGCGTATGAAGGCGTCCCCGCGCACGAATGCGCGGAGCGTGCTCGCATTAATCGAGCGTTTGCGAGGACGCAACTGATTAATAAAAATCCTTACCAACGGCGCGGGAACGCCACGAAAACGTTACAAAAGCCGGGGGTGGGTGGCTTTGCAAAGCAGCGTACGCGCCAAATTGTCAATCGTAGTCTTACTGATAACGCCCCATCGATACAGCGCCGATTTACTCTTTCACTCTTTGGAGGGATGCCCAAGTTGGCCCTGCAGCCAGGGACCGACCTTGGCTGCCCACAGCGCCGCGTGCTGTCTCAAACCGGGGCCGGTCAAATGAACACCTTGCCCGTGGTTTTCCCTCAATTCACCTCTGATGGCGTCGGAATCTGCTCCCTCCAGGGCGATCCCGTCGCGGCACAACGCCATTTGGGCTTCTCTGATATCCGGCGCACCGGTATCGGACGGAGAATGGTAGCTGGCTTGGGCGACAAACCAGGGTGCGTCCCAACCGATTTGATGGCGCGATTCGCGGATAATCTTTTCAAGATAGGTTCGGTAGAGGTTCCCGGGGAGAGTCCGCGCCGGGGCCTTTTGATGGGCATCGCTTTCCCCTTGATGCCAGAGGACGGCCCGGAAGCCATTCGGCCCCAGTTGCTTCATCCGTTCGACCAACCGGGTAAACGCTGCGCCGTTGCTTTCCCATTCGCCGCTTGGGAGCTGGCGCACCCGGCTTTCGACGGTGGGCGGATTGGGAAAGGTGGCGCCCGCAGGCAGCCATTCGCGCACGCTCGAACCTCCAATTCCACAGGCCACAAAGCCCACAGGGACGCCGAATCGCTCGACTAGGGCGTCTCCCAAGGGCGGCATGAAGCTGCCGCCGCGACCGCCGGCTCCCGGTTCGGGGTCATTGGCCAGTTGCCAACGATTTCCGTCAAAGGCGGCGACGCGCCCCGTTTGGGTGGTTTGCTTTTCTTCCCCGTAGTTCGCGGAATTCGACTGGCCGGCGACGATGAAGATCTCGCCCATGCCCACGTGCTCGACGCTCTGGCTGGCGAGTTCCTTTCCGGCCACGATCGCCCGCACTTCCAGCCGGTACCACCCGCCTGCGGGCGCTTCCAGTTTGAGGGCAAAGCGGGCGCCGTCGCGTTGCGGCGCGAGCGGGCGCCAGTCGCCGGCTTTGCCGTTCGTCGAGAGCCGGGTTTCGATGGCCGCGTCGATCGCGTCCGCGCCGCTCAATTCTCCGACGATCGGGATGACGCCGCCTAATGCCTGCGAGCGCTGTATGACCTCATAATCCAATGGCGAGGTCAGTTTCATTTCCGCGCCGTGGAGCGCGGTGAAGCAGAGAAGCAGAGCGGCTGTGACGACGAGATTCCGGGGGAAGAGCATTGGCCACCTTAGACAGACTCCGCTTTCCCGAACATCCACTTTCAGGGATCGGCGGAAAGCCAGGCCACGGCCTCCGATTCATCCTTGAAAACGCGCATCATGGCCGGCCCACGGAGTGCAGAGGTAAACGCTTCGACCAATCCAAAGGAAAGATCCTCCTGTGTGATGAAGGCCCAACGCACGGGCCGGAATCGCTCGCCCATGGTCGCCAACTCTTCGACCTCCTGCTTGTTCATTTCCCACCATAAGGCGTGGAGGACGACAATCATCCCACGGGCCTCGGCATAGCCCGGCTGTCGCTCCATCACATCCCAAAAATCCAGCACCTCGGCCTTGGTCAAACGCCCGATGGCTCGAATCTCGAAGTATGGTCCTCTCTGGGCGAATGAATAGTCCACGGGGCGCTACCTTCAAAATCGGACTCGCAAGATGCGTCGCCGGTGGTGATTCACACCTTCTTGACCTTGGCCCATCGCGCCTTCTGCGCGGCGGCTATCCGCGCACGGGCCGCGGGCGAAAGAGTTCGCTTACCTTTGCGCTTTCGCACTTCGACCTGGAGGCTGGCAAGTGAGATCGGCGTAGGACCGAATAGCTCTTTGAGGGTATCATTGAGTTCTTCGATCTGTTTCCTGAGGTGCAGCGCTCTTTCAAGCTTCTCGACGGGATGAGATAGGAATTCCTGGAGGCCAGACATGGATTGAGGAATACGGAGATTTTTGGCCATGCGTCAAGTAAGGCCTAACTGCCATGTCGCTCCTGACTCATAGGTTCGCCAATGGGAAAGACTCAACAACCGCAAAACGTTGAGCATTTCCGGGCTCGGCATCCGCGAGGTCTCGATAACTTGCCGAAATGCTACCCGCTATCTCTGTCGACCGGCATAACATTTGCCGTCATGGATAGAACGAAGGAAGGAATGAAGATGCTCCGCAATTCCACTTATACCTACAGGTCTTACGAGGAGTAGCTGGTCTGAACCGGGATTGTTTGGTGTGATTCCTGCGTGTCGGAAAGAGAATCCGTCCGCCCCAATTTGTACTCGATGCCAAATCGCAACCTTGAACTCAGGCAATCGCTGGTCGTTTCAGGCATGCTCATTCCCATTTTGCTGCTCTGCGCGTTGGGAGTGATCGTGCGCCAGTCGCAAAATGCGCTGGTCGCCTCTTCCCAATGGGTTTCACATACCTTGGAAGTGGAAGCGAATCTTTCGCGGCTGCAATCCTCTGTCACCGACGCCGAATCGGCGCAACGCAGTTTCCTTTTCACCAAGCGTGACACCTATCGTGAATCCTTTGAAACCGCGGCCGCGCTGTTACCAGGGATGCGCCAACAATTAGTCCAGCTCACCCGCGACAATGCCTCCCAGCAGGAACGTCTGCGCCAGTTGGATGACGTCATTTCCCGCAGAGTCAAAGGGCTGCGAGGGACGATGGAATTGGAGCGAAACGGACACGAGTCCGAAGCCGCAAAAATCGCCGCTTCCGATGCTGGTCTCCAACTCACGAGCCAAATTCGAACGTTGATCAGCGACGCCATGAGGCAGGAAGGGACGCTTCTTCGCGAGCGGCAAGAGACTTTGACGAAGGCCAGTTCGTTTCAGACAAAAACCTCGGGGTTATTGATCCTCTTCGCCGGCTTCACCGTCGTGACGATTCTTTGGCTGCTCCGGAGAATGCAGAAGGTTCAGGCGCTGGTCACGGTGTGTGCGTGGTCAAAGGCCATTGAACTGGACGGCGAATGGATTTCTTTCGAAGAGTATTTGCATCGACGGTTCAAGTTGCAGATCAGCCATGGCATCTCCCCGGCAGAGGCCGCGAAATTCAGTGAAGAATTGGCGGCCCTTCGAAAGAAGGTAGCCTGAGAGACTCGGCATTTGCTTCGTCCTGACATCAAGACGGCGGACGATGGCGGGCATCGAATCCGCACCGATATCCGTGCTCACCGATTGCCCGTGCCGGCAGTCTGTTGATTGCCCCCTTGGAACTCCGATTCCGCGAGCGTGCAGCGGCCGCCGGAACGGTGCTCGCGCCCGGCGTTGTCGATGACAAATTTCACCCGCACGGTACCGCTGGCCGAGTCCGTCACTGGGCTGACGAATTCGACGGTGGCGGGAGCATCGCAATTCTCGTCGAGCAAACGCAATTTCGCCGCCGCACCCGCTTGAAACTGAATGGCGCGGGCCGGTGGCAGGTAGAGGTTCACGAGCAGCTTGTCGACCTGCACGACAGTGAGGACGTGCGGGTTCGCCGCGGAGACGGCTTCGCTGAGGTCCCGCTTTACTTCGGTGACAACACCGTCCACGGGGGTTCGCATGGTGCGGCTCTCGATCTGCGCCTCGATCTTGCGGACGGCGGCGTCCTTGACGATCAGGTCGGTCTCGGAGCGGTCGAGTTCTTCCGGTGTGGAGCGATTCGCAGCCGCAAGTTCTTCGAGGCGCCGCTGGCGGGTGTTCTGGAGTTTGGCCTCGGCTTTGGCCATGTCGAGATCGGCCTGGAGCGCGGCGGTGTCGAGGCGGGCAAGCACCTGGCCCTTTTTCACGGAAGCTCCTTCCTCAACGAGCATTTCGGCGATAACGCCGCCTTCTCCCGAGGAGACGGTGATGGTCTTGTACGGCTCGACGTAGCCGAGAATGGTGGAATCGTCCGCATGAACGAAACCCGCGGCGAAGAGGAGGCAGAACAGGGCGGTTCGGCGGCAAAGAGCGGGGAGTGACATAGGGTTATTAAAGGGCTTGCTTGAGTTCGTTGACCCAGCGGTGATGAGCGGCGAGAGCCCGGCGTTGCACGCGATCCTCCGTCTCCACCCGGCGCTGGACCCGGCGGAAAGTGGCGGCCATGCGCGCCGGCAATTCGCCATTTTTGTCCGGGATCTGGCTGGCGAGGCGCGTGGCTAACTCGGGGGCGTGAAGCTGGAGGAGCGCGTCCTCGACGCTCACGAAAAATTGCGCGCTTCCCGGTTGTCCCTGCCGGGCGCCCCGGCCAATGAGCTGGCGGTCGATGCGCGCGCTTTCGTGCCGTTCCAGGCCGATGACGTGCAGGCCGCCGAGTTGCTGGCTCTCTTCCGGCACCGGGATGTGTGCGCCGCGTCCGGCCATGTTCGTGGCGATGGTGATGGTTCCCGGTTGTCCGGCCTGCGCGATGATTGCCGCCTCGCCGGCATCCTGCTTGGCGTTCAACAAGCGGACAGGGATGCCGAGCGGCGCGAGGGCCGCGACGAGGGCTTCGCTATTCTCGATCGTCCGCGTGCCGATCAGCACGGGCTGTCCGGCGGCGTACCGCTCGGCGATTTCCCGGGCGGCAGCGGCCAGCTTGGCCGCCTTCGTCGCGAAAACCCGGTCGGCCAGCAAAACGCGGCGGCAGGGTCGATGGGGCGCGAGAACCGTGCTGGCCAGACCATACGCCTGGCGGATTTCGGCGGAAGCTTCCATGGCCGTGCCAGTCATGCCGCAGACGCGGTCGTAGAGCTGGAAATAAGCGGGACGCGAGATTGTCGCCTCGGAGCAATTTTCCTCCGAGATCGTCACCCCGGCGCGGGCCTCGACCGCCTGGTGCAGTCCCGAGCGCCAGGTGCGATCCGGGCACAGGCGCCCGGTAAATTCATCGACGATGGTGACTTTGTCATCGGCGACCACATAGTGCACGTCGCGACGGAAGAGATGCCGGGCGAGCAAGGCCTGTTCGATGTAGTGCGGCCAGAGGCGGCGCAATTGTCCGAGCGCTTCGTCCGTCAGCAGGTTGAGCGCTTTCTTCTCGCCAGCTTCCGTGAGCGTGAAAACGGCGGTGCGCTCTTCCCGTTTGAAATCTTCCTCGTAGCAGAGCGCGCCGGCGACCTGGTCGGCCAGCCGGTAGACCTCGGGTGTTGCGCAAATTTGCTTGGCGCCGGCGGCGATGATCAGCGGGCTGCGCGCCTCGTCGATCAGGACGCTGTCGGCTTCATCGATCACCGCGAAAGCGTGCTCGCGCTGGAGCAATTGCGGAAGCGGCGGGGCGTTTCCGAGAAGGATTTCGTGGAAGCGCGGCTCGAGTCGTCCGGCGGCGCGGAGAGTGAGTTGATCCCGCAGGTAGTCGAAGCCGAATTCCGTGCCGACCCCATAAGTCACGTCGCAACCATAGGCCCGCCGCTTGATTGTCGCGTCATCTTTCTCGCGCACCAGACCGACGCTCAGGCCGAGCCGCGCAAACGCCGCGGCGGCAAACTCGGCATCGCGACGGGCGAGGTAGGCGTTCACCGTGGCCACGTGGGCGCCGCGTCCACGGAGCGCAAAGCAAAAGGCCGGCAGCAGCGCCACCAGGGTCTTACCCTCGCCGGTCGCCAGCTCCACCAACCCGCCCTGCGCGAGGGAGAGGCCGGCTTGCAATTGAACGTCGTACGGCGTGAGGCGATGGGCGCGGCGCACGCTCTCGCAGACCAACGCGAGTGCCTCGATTTCCGCCGACGGCGCCACGGCCGGCCGGCGAAATTCTTCGCGCAAACTGGCCGTCAGTTCCCGCAGCCGCGCATCCGATTCCTTCTCGTGCGCCTCGATGCGTGTTCGAATGGCGGCAAGAGCCGCGCCGTCGTGCCGGGGCACACGCGGCCGGCGAAATGCGCTGCGCCAGTCGAAGTCGAAGAGCATGGGTTAGCGAGCGGTTATTTTGCCGGTGGGCGTGATCGGATGAATCGCTTTTTCATCGTGCACTCCTTTTTCCAGCCGGAGTTGCGGAAGGTTGTGCTCGTCCTTGCCTCGCACCACAACCACGTCCGAATAGGCGAGGAGGTTGCCCTTGGAGCGCTCGAGATTGACGATGGCAATCTGGTAATCGGCGGCCGAGCGAATGAATTCTTCTTCCGCAACCGAGCGGCGATCCTGGGCGTCGAGGAGTGTGTCGAGATAATTGGAAACCTCGGATTCGCCCTTCAGGTCTTGCACCTTGCGCCGCGCCTCGAGGGTGTCGAGATCCTCGGAGAAAGCGCGCACCGCCTCGTATTTAGCCTGCGTTTCACGATAGGCGGTTGCGACTTCGCGGGCGCTGACTTTCACCTCGAGCAGGACGCTGTCGATGGTCGTCTTGATTTGCTCCACCTGCTGGCGAGTCTCGATCTGCCGGCGGAGGTGGTGTGCTTTGGCGATGTTATTCTCGAGCGGGAAGGAGAGAACGAATCCCGCGCTGTAGCCGGGCCCGCCTTCGTTATATTGCCGGCCGTAAGCGGTCCCAACGTCATCCCCGGTAAGTCCGCCCAGTGAACCTTGCAGAACGAGGTTCAGTTCCGGCATCAACTCGTTCTTCGACATGTTTTCGCGAATCGTCGCGGCCTTGAGTTGGAGAAAGGCCTGGTTGATCTCGGGACGCTTTTTCAGCGCGACGTAAGCCGCTTCCTGCGAGTCCGCCGGCGAGGACGTGAGCACGAGACGATCGGCGGGAATGATTTCGCTATTCGGCGAGGCGAGCAGTTCGGGATCGCTCGTCAGGGCACGCAGCCGATCCTGGGTATTGCGGACGGTCGCCTCGGCCCGCACGAGATCGCTGCGGCGGGAAGCCAGGGCGCTCTGCGCGCGGAAGAGCTGGGTCCGCCGGGCGTCGACTTCCTGGCGGGCGCGCAATTCGTCCACCACGTGCCCCGTCTGCTCGACGAGTTCGGCTTTTTGCAGATAAGTCGCGCGGGCCGCGTAGAGAGCCCAGTAAGTCCGCGTGATTTCCAGAAGGTGCGATTCGCTCTGGCGGATGAATTCACTCTTCGCGACTTCCGAGTCGATCCGCGCGATGTCCATGATCGAGCGGTTATAGGTAACTCCCGCGCCTTTGAGCAGCGGCTGGACGATCGTCAACGATAACTTCGCCGTCGATTGCGGATCGGGTTGAAAATAAATGGAGTTATTCTGCAAGCGGCCGACCTGCTGCGAGAGAGTAATCTCGGTGCCGGTGATGAGCTTCTTCTTCACCCCCGTTTCGAATGACCACTCGTCCTGCTTGAAACGATCCGGGCCACCGGTGGTGAGGATGTTGCCGACCGGGTCATTGGTGTGGTCGAACTTGCTTTGGACGTACGAGTTCGTGTCAAAGGCGCCCCTGGCTTCCTGGAGGCCCGTCTCGCGAATGAGAGGGAGCTCACTGAAAACGTGAATCTGCTTCGAGTGCTGGAGCGCACGTTCGTAAAGCTCCTCGACGGTGAACTGCCTCGAGCCGCCATTATCGCCCAGCGACACCCGCTCGCCGCGGATCCACCGCGGCGCGAAATCCGCGGGGATGGGCGTGGGCGTGTCTTTGGTAAAGGGTTTCGCCTTGGACGACATGGCGCCGATCTGATGCTGGTAAATCGAGGCATCGAAACCGACCGTCGCCGGCTCGACGATGGGAACACTTTCGGGGGTGGCAGGTGTCGCTGCGCTGGCGCAGCACAAAAAAAGCGAGAGTTGGCATGGGACGGCTCTCAAAAATGCAAAGGACGGGCGATGGGCGGGCATGGGCAATGTGGAAAGGCAGGGCTGCTGCCATAAGCAAGGACGGGGCCAAAATGCGTAGCGGCACGTAATTTTTCAGAAAATGACGCCGACATCGTGTTTTTTGCGGCGATGCCAAAATCTAGCCTCCTTTCTGCTTTCTCAGTCGGCTCGCCAATTTTTCGCCGATCCGTAATTCCACCCAATGCCACGCCGCGACCTCCTCCTCGAATCCTGCGAAGACCGCATCCTCTGCAGCGCCGCCCCCGTCGTCACGATCAACGCGCCGCCCAATCCCAAGATTGGCGACAAAATTCCCGTCACGGTGACCTTCAGCAACGCTACGGGGACGAATCCGGGCTACGGCCCCTACGTCGATCTCGTCCTGCAGCACGCCACCGGAACCACCGGCACGGGCGGTGGCGTGGATTTTGTCGTCGGCTCGGATACCGCGACTTATCTCGGGCAGAATGTTACCGTCACCAAGCTGACGTTTCAGGCAGCAGACGCCGCTCATCCGCTCGGCCCGTGGGCCATTCACCCCTATGCCGTGGATAGTTCGGGCAATCCCGAGGTCGTTTACGCCCCGGCGGGCTATGGTGTGGGTGACACGCTGCTCGTTCTCCAGTTGCCTTTCGGCAGCTTTACGCCCACGCAGCCGGCGGCGACCATCAATCTCGATCTCACCGTCAGTAATCTCACCGAGCTCAATCGCGGCCTGAACATCAGCGCGCGCGGTGGCTTCGAGTTTGGCAATGACGCGCTGAATAATCCGACGACGGATCCCTCGATCGTGGGGAACTATCAGCAGGCCACGATCCTGCCGCAGTTGATGACGATCACGCAGACCTACCTCGGGCCGGAACAGGAAACGGCCACGGGACCGGACTTTCTCCAGCAATACCGGATCGATGTCGATGTCGCCGACGGCCAGACGGTGACGAATCTCAACATCCTGGATACGCTGGCCAATAACGAGCAATTCAACGGGATCGTCTCCACTCTCGACCACAACGGCAATAACGTCGCGACGACGACGATCTCCAGCCCCAGCACGACGACGCCGGGCGGCACTCTCGATGTGCAATTTGCCAGCGTCACCGGCGTGGCTGGCGGGCCCGATGCCAGCGTCATTTTCAGTTTTTACGTCCCGCGCATCGACAATGGCGGCGCCGTCATTGTCCCGGCAAATAGCGGCGCTCCCAATACCGCGACCGACACCGCCTCGGCCCAGGCAAACTGGACTCCGATCGACCCCGGCGATCCGGCGACCCTCGCGAAAACGCCGACGGTGACGAACACCATCATCGTAAAGTCGATCGCCACCCAGGAATCGGTGGTCGATCTCAGTAACGGGACTTCGGCGAATGCCATCCCGGGCGATGTCCTCGAATACACCGTCCAGGTGCAGGTCTCGGATTACTTTGCGCTCCAGAACCTCGACCTGAGCGACATCATTTCGGATGGACAACGCATCGATACCACCTTCACGCCAACCATTTCCTGGACGGAACAGGGGTCGAGCTTTTCGCAGACGATGCTGGCCAGCGATTACACGATCACCCCGCACTACTCTTCGGGAGATCTTTCGGCCACCGACGGGACGGACGGCACCACCGGCATCGTCTTCAATATCTCGGGCGAAATCGCTCGCCCCCCGGGCCAGGATGGCACTCTTCTCGGCGGTGGTGTTCCTGCCTCCGGCACCAGTTCGCCGGAAAACAATCCGCCTCTGACTCCGGGAGGTCCCGCGACGGTTACGATCACGTTCCGGACGGTCATCCAGAATAGCTTCACCGACAATGCCCCGAGCGGTGACGCCCGGCTCGACGGCGGCGATACGCTGACCAGCACGGTCACCGCGAGCGGAGCGGTCTTGAATGTCGCGGATGCCAAGACCCCGACGGGCAGCACCACGACGGATAACTCCGGCGCCTCGATTGCCATCGCCAATGGCACCGTCAGCAAGACGATCTACGCCATCGACGGAAACACCAATCTCTCCAGTTTCATGGATTCCTCCGGAAAGGTGCAGATCAAGCCGGGAGATACCGTCACCTATGAGCTCGAATATCAGATTCCCGACGGCTCGGTGGAAAATCTCATTCTTACGGATTACCTTCCCCTGCCGATCTATGATGCCACGACGATCACCACCTACGACAGCAGCCGCGGGACAGCGGCGCCGGCGGCCGGTAGTTGGAAGATCGGGCCGGACGATACCCTGGGGGCGGTCAATAACATCACCCCGACGATTACGACCGATGCGGCGGGTAACTCGATCAGCTTCAACTACGGCACGACGGACAATCCCGTCAATACCGCGAAAACCGCCGAAATTCTCTTCACGGTAACCGTCGGTTCGCAGCCTTTCGCCGACGGCCTTTTCCTCACCAATCAGCTCCAGGCCTCGGAAAACAATACCCAGCAGCCGACGACGAAAGTCACTTCGAACGCCATCGTTCAAGTACAATTGGACGAGCCGGATTTCCTGGCGATTTACAAGGGCGTCGTCGCTACGAGCCAAGGCGGTGGAAAGACCCTCGGTGGGCTGACTTTCAACGCCGTAACGGGCAACGGCTTTACCGGCACTCTCGTCGGGACCGCCAATGCCGCTGCTATCGGCGCGAGCGATGACTTATCCGGGACGGACGATGCCGGCGACGATATCCGCTACGCCGTCGTGCTCCAAAACACCGGGCGCGGCAATGCCTACGACGTTAGCTTTAGCGACACAGTCCCGTCGGGCGACGTATCGAATTACGCCGACGCCTCGGCATTTACCACGGGAACAAATTTCCGCGTCTACACCGGTGCGGGCACGCTTCTCACCCTGGGAACCGACTACACGGTGGCTTGGAATAACGTCAGCAAGACCTTCAGCGTTTCGCTCACCAACGAAGCCAACGGCGGGATTTCGCGCGGATACAACGCCAATACCGACACTAACGTCACCGACGGCTCGAATAGTGTCGTCGTGCTTTACGATCTGACGCTCGCGACGACGGCTCAGGCCGGACAAACCATCACCAACACCGCGACTTTTACCAATTACTCCAATAAAGCGGGTGGCACGAATTTCATCCCGGACGATCTGACCGACACGGCCGCGGTCAGCGTGAAAGAACCGACACTCACGAAGACGCTCACCACCACGAGCGTCACGGATGCGGGGAACAATGCGGCAAACCAGGCGACGATTGGCGAACTCGCCACTTACACGCTCACACTCACGGTTCCCGAAGGCACGACCTCGGACGCGAGCATTGTCGACACGATGGATCCGGGCCTGGCGTTTTCGTCGGTCACCGGTGTCACTTACTCCAGCGGTGTGACTTCGACCCTCACTCCCGGACTTGGCAGCACTCCGACGAACGTCACGATCAGCGGGAACACGCTGACTTTCAATTTTGGGACCATCACCGATACGGACACCAATAACAGCGTTCCGGAAACCATCACGATTACCTATCAGGCCCAAGTCAGGAATGAGAACTCCGACTCGGCGCATACGACCGGCAACCAGGCGGGAGTAACTTTGAGCAATGCGGCCACCTTCGACGGTCAATACACGAATTCTCCCACCGGCACCGCGACGAATTACTCGGTCAATCAAACATCAGCCACCACGCCGCTGAAGATCGTCGAGCCAGCGCTCACCGTGACCACCGGTGCGAGCACTTCTTCCACCGGACCTTTCACTTCCAGTGTCACTGGGGTGGATGCCGGCGACACGGTTTACTACCAGGTAACAATCAAAAACGCCAGCAGTGCTCCTACGGCTTACAACGCCACGTTAAGCGACGTCCTGCCCACATTGACCAATGCCACTATCTTCTCGGCTTCCGGCGGAGGCTTGACCACGGGCAGCTTTGCCATCAGCGGCACGTCGCTCAACTTTAGTAGCGCTACGGGCGTCGATATCGCAGGTGGCACGACTATCACGGTGATCGTTTCCGGCCAGATTCCCGCGGGCACCAACGCCAGCAGCCTGCTCACTAATACGGCGAACATTCAATGGACCAGCTTGCCCGGCGTGGATCCGAATGAACGCACCGGCGCCGGTGGCGTCGGCACGGACGCGGCGGTGTTGAATAACTACGCAGCGAAGGCCACCGCTTCGTTCACGGAAAATGCTCCGACGATCAAAAAAGTCTTCGGAGGTGGTATGATCTCTGGCGTCGACGGCAGCGTCTCCACGACCGCTTTCCCGAACGTCGTCGTCGGCGAAAGCGCTATCTTCGATATCGTCGTTACGCTACCCGAGGGCGTTACTCCGTCGCTCATTGTGCAGGACCTCATTCCTGTGGGGATGAGATTGGATACCACCTTCAACGGAGGGCTCGGTTATCAAATCATCACTTCGGCCAGTGCTGACGACGTTTTGGGCGCGGACTTCAGCGATCCTACGGCTCTCTCCGCCGCGACATTGACGGCCATCGGCGGCGGCACGCTCGGCAAGGACGGCGTCGGCGCGCAGATCAGTTTCGGCAATGTCACCGTGTCGGCCGACAATGTTACGAATAACAATTCCTTCGTCATCCGGGTGCGCGGCATTGTCGATGACATCGCGACCAATCGAGGCGGTCAGACACTTGACAATGTCGGCCAGCTTCTTTACGGCACCTCCGGCACTCTCGTGAAGGACGGGGGGCCGGCGAGTAACCACACCGTGACGGTAGTAGAGCCGGTTCTGACCGTCGCCGACACAGTCAACAACGCAGCCGATGCCGGTGACCCGCTCACTTACACGATCACGATCTCGAACAGTTCGCAGGCAGAGGCCTATGACGTCACGCTCTCCGATGTTCTGCCCGCCGTTCTCGACGGTGCCACCATTGCGGGCGTCACGGGCGCTCCAATCGGCGATTTCCAAATCTCCGGCGGCACTCTTCAGTCCTCCACGCCGTTCAACGTGCCCGTTGGCAGCACGGTCGTCCTCACTCTGAATGGCACCCTGGACGTCAGCGTCCAGAGTGGACAGTCAATCAGCAACACCACCCAAGTCTTCTGGACTTCGACTCCGGGCAGTAATCCCGACGAACGCACGGGAGCCGGCAATCCCAATCCCACGAGCGGAACGCTCAACAACTCGATTCTCGATAACTATGCGATCTCGTCCACGGCGGTCACTACGACGGTAAGTTCACCCACGGTGGTCAAAACCGTGGCCAATACCAGCCTCGGTGGCCTCGACGGCGACGTCACTCCCGGCGAGATCGTCACCTACCAGATTGCCGTCACCCTGCCCGAAGGCACGACCAACGGACTGGTCATCACCGATGCGCTCCCGACAGGCATGGCTTACGTGCCTGGAAGCCTCGCGCTCAATACCACGGGGTTTGGCGGGACCGTCTCGACGATCGCAGATTCGCCCGCGACTGGCTCCACTTATTTGGACGGCACAGATATCAAATTCACGTTCGGCACCATCACCGTCACCGGGGATAACAATCCGAACAACAACACCTTCAGCTTCACTTATCAGGCGGTAGTGGACGATGTTAGCTCGAACAAAGGCCTCGCTCCCACCCAGACCGTCCTGGCCAATAGCACTTCGTATGTGACGAACGTCATCACCACGCCGCAATCCCAGGCGGCCGCGGATGTCACCGTCGTCGAGCCGAATCTCTCGCTGAATCATACTCTGACAACCGCGAGCACGGCCGACGCCGGCGATCCTTTTACCGACACGCTGACCATTGCGCACACCACGAGCAGCACCTCGGAAGCGTATGACCTCGTTCTCGATGAACCGCTCGCCACGGACCTCAACGCGACCAGCTTTACGGCCTTCATCGGTGGCACCGATGTCTCGAGCATGTTCCAGTTGGTGACGATCGGTGGCGTACAACACCTGCAAACGGTTAGTTCGACAGGGTTCAACCTGGCCCTCGGCCAGACGCTCACGATCACCACCGTCGGGACATTGCAAAATAGCGTGACGCCGAATGAGACGATCACGAATAACGCCACCCTCGGTTATAGCGACTATCCCGGCGATCGTTCGCCCACGGGCGGCTTCGACCCCAATCCCACGGTCACCACCGATCACGAGCGCCTCTATAATACGGGCGGCAGCGCCTCCATTACGACCTCCGGGGTCAGCGTGAACAAGTCCGTCGTCACAACCAGCTTGAATGGCAACGATGGGCTCGTCACGCCAGGGGAGATCGTCACCTACCAAGTGTCGGTCACGGTCCCGGAAGGAACTACTCCCAATCTCGCCATCACCGATGCTCTGCCCAACGGCATGGCCTATGTGCCCGGCAGCGTCACCGTCGTGCCTGGTTCGTTCAACGGTGTCATCAGCGCTCCGATCGTCACGCCTTCCGGCAGTCCGACCTACCAGGATGGCACGGACATGGTCTTCAACTTTTCCTCGATCACTTCGCCCGGGGATAACATCACGACGAACAACACTTTCAGCTTCACCTATCAGGCCGTCGTCCTCGACACCGCGGAAAATACCGGCACGCAAGGTGCGCAAACGACGCTGACCAATAGCACCACCTTCACGGTCAATGGCAGCGCCAGCCAGAATGGCACGGGAAGCCCATCGGTCACGGTAGTCGAACCGCGCCTCGGAGTTTCTGAAACGCTCACCTACGATTCCGGCCACACGACCGGCGACGCCGGTGACGCCGTGACCGCGACGATGGTTGTCAGTCATCAATCGGTCAGCGAAGAAACTGCCTACGGCGTCACCTTCGATGATCCGTTCTCACCCGATCTCACCGTCTCGAGTTTCACGGTTGTCGATTCCAATGGCAACAACCTCAGCAGCGATTTCCAGCTCGTCTCCATTCTCGGCGTCCAGCACCTCCAGACAATCCCAGGAGCGAATATCGACCTGGCGCAAGGCGTCTCCCTTACCGTGACCGCCCATGGAACCATTGCCTCCACGGCCACGCCAAATGAGACGATCACGAACTCACCCGCGATCACCTACTCCAGCTATCCGGGCGATCGAACCGTCACCGGTGGTTTCGATCCCGATCCCGATGTCACGACCGATCATGAGCGGTTCTATAGCGCCGGCACCAGCCAGTCTCTGACCACGGCGGAGGGCAGCATCACGAAGTCCCTTTTCAGCACGAGCCTCGCCGGAACCACTGGCTCCAACGTGGCCATTGGCGAACAAGTGACCTATGCAGTCGCGGTGACTCTGCCGGAAGGCACCATCCCCAATCTCACCGTCACCGACCTGCTGCCTGCGGGCCTACAGTATATCAGTTCGTCCGTCGACACCAGCAACTTTGCCGGCACGCTGAACACTCCGCTCATCACCAACATCGGTAACAATGTTACTTATTCATTCGGCACAGCCACGGTCAATGCCGACAACAACACGGCCAATAACTCGTTCACCATCTACGTAACGGCCCAGGTCATGGACGTGCCTGGAAACAATGGATTGAACACCGCGCCAGGCAGTCAAACCACGCTGTCCAATCAGGCCAGCCTGGCGATCACCGGCGAGCCGACCTCGACCACCCTGCCCGTCTCGGTCACCGTCGTCCAGCCTCAGCTTACCGTCACCAAGACGGCCCTCGACACCAAGCCTGATATCGGCGAAACCGAGACTTACACTCTCACCATCCAAAACACCGGTGCCGCGAGCACGGAAACGGCCTATCAGGTCAATATCGGCGATGTGATTCCGGTCGGAATGACGTTTATCCCGGGCTCCGTCAATGTGTCCGCTCCCGGCGACGCGACGATCACCAATACTTCGACGGCCAGCCAGTTGCTGGTCCAGTTGAGCCAGCTCGATCTCAACGCTACTGCGACCATCACCTATGAGGCCACCGTGAACGCCGTGGTCACTCCCGGTTCGGTGATTAGCAATACCGTTGGGGTCAATTACAACAGCCTCCCGCCGTCGCCCGGCGGCCGCACGGGCTCCACCTCGGCCACCACTCCCGTCACCGTCAACGCGGCGACCTTGAGCGGCAAGATTTACGTCGATGCCAATGGCAACGGCAAGTTCGACGCCGGTGAGACCGGCCTTTCTGGAGTCGCCGTCCAACTCACCGGCACAGACATCACGGGAAATGCCGTCTCGCTGAACACCACGACCGACGCGAACGGTAACTATACGTTCATCAACCTCGCTGCGGGAACCTACACCATCACCGAAGTCACACAGCCGTCGGGCTATCTTGACGGCGTCGAGACGGTCGGCACTCCTTTTGATGGGTCGGCTAATAATGCCGTGGGCAGCGACACCATTACCAATGTCGTCATTCCCACTCATTCCACGACCGCCGGCGTGGGTTACAATTTCGGCGAATTGCAGGGATCGAGCCTGGCCGGATCGGTCTATGTGGATGCGAATAACAACGGGACCAGAGACGGCGGAGAAACGGGCATCGCGGGCGTGCAAGTGCAACTCACCGGGACCGACGCCTTCGGGCAAGCGGTCAGTTTCACGACTACGACCGACAGCAGCGGCAACTATATCTTCAACGGCGCCGGCGGACTTGGCCTGCGTCCCGGGACTTATACGATCACCGAAGTGGCGCAGCCTCCGGGATATCTCGACGGGAAAGACACCGCCGGCACCTCGGGCGGCAACGCCACGGCGGTCAATGATCAGATCTCCAGCATCAATCTCGCCACCAATACCCCGGCGACGAAATACAATTTCGGCGAATTGCTTCCCGGAACCATTTCCGGTGTGGTCTACGAAGATGACAACAACAACGGCGTGGTCGACGCTGGTGAAAGCGGCATCAGCGGTGTCAAGGTGACACTCACTGGGACGGATGACCTGGGTGACGCGGTGAATCTGAACGCCACGACGAACGCGGCGGGTCTCTACAGCTTCACCAATCTTCGTCCAGGCACCTACACGATCACCGAGACCCAACCGTCAGCCTATCTCGACGGCAAGGACACGCTCGGCAGCCCCGGCGGCGGTACGGCGAGCAACGATGTCTTCACCGGCGTGACGATCGTTTCCGGCTCAGCCGATGCCAATTACAACTTCGGCGAACTCAAGCCCTCGAACGTTTCAGGCTTTGTCTACAACGACGTTAACAACAACGGCGCGATGGACGCTGGAGAAAGCGGCATCGCCGGCGTGACGGTGAACCTGACGGGAACGGATGATTTGGGCGACAGCGTGAATCTGACCGCCATGACGCAGGCCGACGGCTCCTTCGGCTTCGCCAACCTGCGGCCCGGCACTTACACCGTCTCGGAAATCCAGCCGAGTGGCTATCTCGAGGGCAAGGACACGACCGGTTCTCTTGGCGGTTCGACCGTCACGACCGACAGCATTGGCTCGTTCAACCTGCCCTCGAACACCAGCGCCACCAACTATCGCTTTGGCGAACTGCTGCCTTCCGGTCTCAGCGGCACGGCTTATATCGACGCCAACGACAACGGCGTGTTGGATTCCGGCGAGACGCGCCAGGGAGGCGTGACTATCACGTTGACCGGCACGGACGACCTCGGACACCCAGTCAACTTCTCCACGACGACGGCAGCCGACGGCACCTACGCTTTCACGAATCTCCGCCCCGGGACTTATACCCTCACAGAAACGCAGCCTGCCGGTCTGCTCGACGGCTTGGAGCACGTCGGTTCACTCGGCGGCACCGCCAACACGGCGCCCGATAGCGACACGATCAGCGGGATCACCCTTGGCCAGAACAATAGCGGCACCGGCTACGATTTCGCCGACCTGCGGCCGTCCTCGCTTGCCGGCGCGGTCTATGTCGACACGAACAATAACGGCATCCAGGATGCCGGGGAGACAGGCATCGGCGGAGTGGCCGTGACGCTGACCGGTACGGACGACCGCGGAAACTCCGTCAACGTGTCCATGAACACCCAGCCCGACGGGACTTATAACTTCACGAACCTCCGTCCGGGAAACTACACCATCACCGAAATTCAGCCGTCCAGTTACCTTGACGGAAAAGACACCATCGGCACGCCAGGCGGAACGGCTGGCAACGATGTCTTCAGCAATATCGTCGTTACCGAGGGAACCACGGGCACGCAAAACAACTTTGGTGAATTGAAATCCAGCTCTCTTGCCGGTTTCGTCTACGAAGACACCAATAACAATGGCGTCAAGGAAGCCGGCGAGAACGGCATCCCGGGGGTGACTGTTACCCTGAGCGGCACGGATGACCTTGGAGATTTGGTAAACCTCACGGCCACGACTGATTCCACGGGCGCCTATGTCTTCGCCGGTTTGCGCCCCGGTGACTACCAGATTACCGAAACGCAGCCGGCCGCATATCTCGACGGCAAGGATACCGTAGGTACACCGGGAGGTGTGGTCACGGGCGGCGTGAATGGCGACACGATCAGCAACGTCGTCCTCAATTCCAATACCAACGGCGCGAATAACAACTTCGGCGAGCTCGCTCCTTCGGTTCTCAGCGGGCAAGTTTATGTCGACCAGAATCTGAATGGCGTTCCGGATGCCGGCGAACCCGGCATCACCAACACCCAAATCACCCTCACGGGCATAGACGACCGCGGCAATTCGGTTGACATCACCACATTGACAGGCGCGGATGGCACCTACACGTTTGGTAACCTGCGCCCCGGCCAATATACGCTCACGGAAACACAGCCGGCTGGCTATCTGGACGGCAAGGATGCTGCCGGACCAAATGGCGGGACAGTCGGCAATGATGTGATCTCGAGCATCACGCTCAATAGCCACACCACAGCATCAGGGTATGATTTCGGCGAGGAGCAACCCTCGAGCCTTTCCGGCTACGTCTATCACGATGCCAACAACGATGGCGTCCGCGGCCCCGGTGAAACCGGCATCCCCGGCGTCACAATCACTTTGACCGGCACGGATTTCCAAGGAAACACGGTGGACCTTTCGACCACGACGTTGCCCAACGGATCCTATACGTTCGGAAATCTTTCTCCCGGCACCTATACCATCACCGAGACCCCGCCTTCGGGCTATCTCGATGGCACGGATACCATCGGCACGCCAGGCGGGACCACAGGTGACAAAACATTCAGCAATATCGTTCTCAACGAAAATGTGAACGGCACGGAGAACGACTTTGGCGAATTGATCGCCGCGACAGCTTCCGGGCGCGTCTATAGCGACCTCAATGATAACGGGATCGTCGACGGTGGTGAGACGGGCATCGGCGGTGTCACGATCACGCTGACCTGCACGGACGACACGGGGTCTGTCGAAATGACGACCACCACGGCCGCCGACGGGACCTACAGCTTCGGTAATCTGCGCCCCGGCACATACACGCTCACCGAGAGTCAGCCTGCGGGTTATCTCGATGGTCAGGAAACGGCTGGCACGGCGGGTGGCACTGTGGATAACACCACCGACAGCAATGTCATTCAGAACTTCACCCTCGCCAGCAACCAGGCGACGACAGGGAACAATTTCGGCGAGTTGATCCCTTCCAGCCTCTCGGGCCAGGTATTCTCGGACCTCAATAACAATGGGCAATTGGACGGTTCTGAAACCGGCATCGGCAATGTTGCCATCACGCTCACGGGAGGAGATGATCGTGGCAACGCGGTCAACCTCACGACGACCACGGCCGCGGACGGCACCTATAGCTTTTCCAATCTACGGCCGGGAGCATACTCGATCACCGAAACCCAACCGACGGGTTATCTGGAGGGCTTTGACACCGTCGGGACGCAAGGCGGATCCGGCACTGTCCAAGACGTCATCTCCTCCGTCTTTGTTACCAGCGGGACCAAGGGCACCGGCAATAATTTTGCCGAACTCCTGCCTTCGACCATTAGCGGCAGCGTCTATGTCGACAGCAATGAGAGCGGTGTGCAAGACGGGGTGGAACCCGGTATTGGCGGCGTGACGATCCAACTCACAGGCACCGATGATCTCGGAAACACGGTGAGTCAAACTACCACGACTGCTGGCGACGGCACTTATTCCTTCGGCGATCTCCGCCCCGGCACCTACGCCGTGACCGAAACCCAGCCGGTCGGATACCTGGACGGCAAAGACACCGTGGGACCAGATGGCGGAAACAACACCGTCGACAACATCATCAGTGCGGTGGCGATTGCGCCGAACACGAATGCGGGAGGCAATACCTTCGGCGAGCTTCGCCCGTCCACGATCAGCGGCACCGTCTTCATTGACAACAATAACGACGGCATTCAAAACGGCACCGACCCGGGTCATGGCGGCGTAACGCTGACACTCACGGGGACCGACGATCTCGGCCAAAACGTCACCCTTGTCACCACCACGGCAGCGGACGGCACTTACAGCTTCGGCAATCTGCGCCCCGGCACCTACACGCTCACGGAAACGCAACCCGCGGGACTGCTCGATGGCAAGGATACGCTCGGCACCCAGGGCGGGACGCCTTCGAACGATAGCTTCACCTTCAAGATCGGCGAAAATACCGACGGCACCGGCAATAACTTCGCCGAATTGCAGCCCGCCATCATATCGGGAAGCGTCTACGCTGACAGTAACAACAACGGCGTGCGCGATCCCAAAGAACCGGGAATCCCCAACGTCCAGATTACCCTGACCGGCACGGATGATCTCGGTAACTCCGTGACGCTGACCACGACCACGGACAAGAACGGTGACTACGCTTTCAGTAACTTGCGCCCCGGCACTTATACGATCTCGGAAAAACAACCGGGCGGCTATTCCGAAGGCAAGGACACCGCCGGTCCGCTCGGCGGAGACGTCACGGTCAAGGACATCATTTCCGGCGTCACCATCGGATCGGGCGACATCGCTGTCGAAAACCTCTTCGGCGAGCATCCGATTCCGCCGGTGGTGAATGCCGCGGTTCCGCTGCTGGTCGTAGATAAGAAATCGGAGCCGACACCAACGCCCGGTCTCTTCTTTGCCTTCGACAGCTTCAATGACTTCGCCCTCGAACCGCAAGCGAACTCGCCTGTCCTCCCGACCGTCGGTCCGATCGATATCTGGGGGCCGGCCCTGCTTCCCTTGGAACCCATTTACTCCGGAGAAGCCGACCCCGGCGCCACCTTGCGTGTCGATGTTTACGGCGCCAATGGTGACCTCCTCGCCTCGCAATCGGTGATGGCGGACGCTGGCGGCAATTGGCTGGTGAATTTCGGTGACGTCCAGATGCGCGACGTGCCCCGCGAGGTGATCGTGGTCCAAACCAATGCGCCTTATAGCTTCGGCGCGGCCGCCGGGCGCAATCTGCGCACTTACTACGCGCCGTCGGCGATCAATCCCGGTGAATTCCTGGAGCCGATTCACGATGCGGAGATCAGCGACGACCCCGCGCCGTTGCTCGGCGGTCTCGATCTCAACAATCCCATTCAACTCGGTAACGTGAAATACGGTGCGGAACTCCTGCCTTCGGAAGGTGTCGCTTCCGGCAATTAATCTCCCATAAAATGTCTGCCCGATCCATTCAACCACCTGCGTCCACGGACCAGGATGCTCGTCCGCTCAACGCCGGATTTTCCCAAATGAGTTCCTCGCCTTCCTCCCTCGCCTCGCGCGGAGACCTCCCAGCCTCGGAGACCATTGCGCCTGATGCCCAGCGGCTGCAAGCGCAATTGGCCGGACTGGCCGATGGCGCCGGTAACTCGGCTCCCGAGTTACTGCCGTTGCTGCAGCATCTGCGCACGCTACTTGGGGCAAAGACTCTCGCGTTTCTGCCGGTAACATCCGGTGAAGCGAGTGATGTTATCTCCGCCGGCATCGCCGTCCCGGGCCTGGCTAAATTACGCGACGCTCTCGATCCCACGAAGGCCACTGTCCTTCCAGCCCCCAGCCTGGGCGCCACCGGTTACACGCTGTCCGTTCCGCTCGTGCGCGAAGGCGTCATGCGCGGCTGGCTCGTTGCGCTGCTCGTCATCCCGCAGACGCGCGATCTACAGGCTTTTTTCGTCCTGCTCCAAGCGCTCGCGGGTTATCTGCTCTATCGCGAACAGCGCCAGGCCACCGACCGCCTGCAAAGTGTCCTCGAGCGAACCTCCGACCTCCTCGAGATCTTCCGCAATGCCGGCGTGGAATTGGACTTCGACCACGCGTGCCGTCTGGCGCTGAACGCCCTTTGCAACGACTTGCAATGCAGCCGCGCTTACCTGGGAGTGAAAAGGCGCGGCACCCTGCGCGTCGTCGCCATCTCCGGCGCCACTCGCATCGATACGAAGAGCCCGAATCATCAGCCCTTCGAGGCGGCCATGCGCGAGGCCGTCCTCGCCGAGAAGCCCATCGATTTCACCCCGGCAACGGCCGTGACCGATGCGAATGCGGCCCATGAAATCCTCCGGCGGGAAACTTCTGCCGCGCGCTTGCTCACACTGCCGTTGCCGCGCCGCCGGGGCGCCGTGACTTTCGCCTGGGACACCGCCCCGCTGCCTTCGGCCGCGCCGCTGGTCGCCGCAGCCGCGCCATTTGTGCCGGTGCTTTTTGATCTGCTCGACCGCGGGCGCCCATCGCAACTGGTGTTCGCCGTCCAGCGCCTCTGGCAGCGGGCCACCGTTCGTCGCCGCCGGGCCATCGTGGCCGGCGCTGTCGCCATCGCCGGTATTCTCGCCTGCCCATTTCCGTATCATATCAGCGCCGATTGCCGCGTCGTTCCCACCGTGAAGCGCGTGGTCGCCGCGCCTTTCGATGGGCAGTTGCGCAAGAGCTTTGTCCGGCCCGGCGATACCGTGAAGGAAGGCGAACCGCTGGGCGAACTCGACAATCACGAGTTGAAACTCAAGGAAGCCGAACTCACTGCCGCCCGCGAGCGAGCGCTGAAGGAGCGCGACCGCGCCATGGCCGGTGGAGCGAAAAGTGAAGGCAGCGATTTCGCCGCCGCCCAAGTCGCCAATTTCGAGGCGCAAAGCGTCAGCCAGGAATTGCAACTCGTGCAGCGCAAGCTCGCCATGCTGCAAGTCACGGCGCCCTTGAGCGGGGTCGTGGTTTCCGGCGATCTGCGCCGCGCCGAAGGCCAACCGGTGCCGCGTGGACAGATCCTGTGGGAGGTGGCGCCGCTCGACGCGATGATCGTCGAGGTCGACATTCCCGATCGCGAAATCAGCCGCGTGCAGGAAGGCCGGCCGATGAGCATCCGCCTGGAATCTTTTGGCGGCGGCCGTTTCGAAACCAAGGTCGACCGCATTCATCCGCAGAGCGAACAACGCGACGGGCACAACGTTTTCGTCGCCGAGGGCGAAATCAAACCCGGACCCACCCTGGAATTGCGCCCCGGAATGCACGGCCGCGCCAGCATTACCAGCGGCCGGCATGCACTCATCTGGATCCTCGGACACCGGCTCTGGGAGTGGGTCGTCACCATGCTTTTCTGGTAACATGACTACCGCGAATGAAAACTTTTCCGTCCGCGAGGCGGAAGCTCTCCGGCCTCGTCTGCGGGAAAGCCTGCACTTCTCGATTCAGGAACACGGCAGCGAGCGCGTCTGTGTCATCGAAGACGCCGCCGCTTCCCGCTTTCACCGTGTCGGACTCCCCGAATATCGCTTTTTGCGCGCGCTCGATGGCACCCGGCCCGTCGCTGGAATCCTCGCCCAATTGGCCCGCGAAGGCGGTGACGCCTTTACCGAAGGCGAGGCGTTGCAAATCCTGCGCTGGGCCAAAGAGCAGCACCTGCTGACCATCGAAAATCCTCACGCTCGGATCACGGAAGCCGAACAAGATCACCGCGTTCGCGAGGCCGTCGCCACCTGGCTGAACCCGCTGGTCCTGAAGCTGCCGCTCTTCACTCCGGACGCCTTCTTCGGCCGCCTGGTGCCGTTGTTGCGCCCCTTGCTCGGCTGGCCCGGATTTCTTCTCTGGCTCATCGTCGTCGGCATCGGCGCCGCCCATGTCGGTATCGATTGGCGCCGGCTGGCCGGTGACACCGAAGGGTTCTTCGCCCGCGACAATTGGTTCTGGATTTTCCTCGCCTGGATGGGCCTGAAAGTCGCCCACGAATTCGGCCACGGAATTTTTTGCAAATACTTCGGCGCCCCTGTGCGCGAAGCCGGCATCATCTTTGTCGTCTTCATGCCCATGGGCTTCGTCGACGCGACCGCGAGCATTGGCCTCGCTTCCCGATGGCGGCGCATCATGGTCGCGCTCGCCGGCCTCTACGTGGAATTTTTCCTCGCCGCCGTTGCCGCCATTGTCTGGTCGCACAGCGAACCCGGCCCGTTGCACACCTTCGCCCACGATACCCTCATCACCGGCACCCTCCTGACGCTCTTCTTCAACGCCAATCCGCTGATGCGCTTCGATGGCTACTTCGTCCTCAGCGATCTGCTCGACATCCCGAACCTCGCCACGCGCGGTCGCACCTGGATGCATCGCACGCTCGCCTGGCTGTTTCTCGGCGAGCGCGTCGCAAAATTCAAGACGCCGCGCACACGCGCTGAATGGATCGTGGCCGTTTACGGCGTCGCCGCCTGGTTGTGGCAACTCGTCGTCCTCGCCGGCCTCCTCATGGGCGCCACCGTCGCCTTGCACGGCGGCGGCCTCATTCTCGCCGTCATTGCCAGCCTCACTTGGGTCGCCATGCCCGCCTGGCAATTCGTCACTTCCCTCGCACAAGGCGTCCGCAGCAGCGGCCTTCCACTTTTCTACTCCGCGTGGCGGCCCTGCGCCCTCGTCGCCGTCGCCGCCGCCATCCTCTTCATCCCGTGGCACGGCTCCATCTCCAGCGCTGGCGTCATCGAACTCTCCGATACCCAGATCCTGCGCGCCGACTGTCCGGGCTTCGTCGAAAAAGAACTCGTGCATGACGGGGAGATCGTCGCCGCCGGCCAGTTGCTCTTCGAACTGCGCAACGACGAAATCACCGATGACCTCGCGCGCAGCCGGCTCGAGCTCGAGCAGCAGGAACTGCGCGCCCGCCTCGCCTACACCCGCAAGGACGTCGCCACCTTCCAGGCGGAGCAAGCCAAAAGCGACGCCCTGCGCAGCGAACTCGCCGAACGCCAGCACTATCTCGCCACCCTGCAAATTCGCGCCCCCTTCGCCGGCCGCGTGACCAATCGCCGCCTCGGCACGATGCACGGCGTTTTCGTGCAAGCGGGAGAAGAACTCGCGCGTTTCGGCCGTCCCCAAGGCAACGACGTGAAAATCGCCGTCAGCGAGCACGACGAAGCGCAATTCCGCGCCGCTCTCAGCCAGCCGTTGGAAATCCGCATCGCCGGCCGCGGCATCACTCTGCCCGGAAAACTCACGCGCCTCGAAGCCCACGCCACGCGCGACCTCATCCACCCCGCCCTTACCGCCCTGGCCGACGGCCCCCTGCCGCTGCGCAAAATCGAATCCACCTCCGCGCCTGAAAGCCACTCCGCGAATGACTCCTTCAAAGACTACGAACTCGCCGAGCCGCATTTCGTGGCCATCGCGACCCTCGATTCCGCGCTCCCTCTCGCCCCCGGAGAAATGGCCGCCGTCCGTTTTCGCGGCGAGCGTGCGACCACCCTCTGGGACGCCGCCCAACTAGCCGTGACCCGCTGGCTGTCGCGTTACGCCACTCGGGAAGGCTGACCCGTCTCGTTTCCAAATGCGGACATGAATATTTCCCCGGCCTGAGACCAGAGGGGCGGACCGGTATTCACCAGAATTTGGAGCGGGTAGCGGGAATCGAACCCGCATTTCGGTTTCGTATGTTCGGCGATGTCTGAGTATGTTGCTTATCAATGATTTGCACATCATCGAGTTTTGCGGAATACTACTTTTTGTTCCCACTTTTGTTCCCACTTTTTGCCGTGCCGTCACTTTTTCGTCGTCCGAATTCGCCATATTGGTTTGCTGCCTACACCGGTGCTCACGGAGCACGGCTGAAAAAATCGACCAAGAAGACGAACAGGACCGAAGCGTTAACGGTGCTCACGACGCTGATCGAGGCAGAGCGTCAGGCGGCCGCTGGGACTCTGACCGAATCACGAGCCCGGCAATTGATCTCAGAAATCGTCGAGCGAACCAGCGGTGAGGCAATTCAATTTCACACCTGCCGTGAATGGCTGAATGAATGGTGTGCCTCAAAGAAGGGAGCGACCGGGGACCGCACTTGGCTGAAGTATGATCAAGTGTGTCGCGACTTTCTTGACCATCTGGAAAGTCGCGCTGATCTCTCTATCGCTGCCATCACCCCCAAGGACGTGCGCGGATTTCGTGACGCTTTGCGAAAAAGTGGGCTGTCGGTAACGACGGTTAACCAGACGGCCCGCAAGGTCCTCGCGGCTCCGTTCTTTGCCGCCCAGCGGTTGGGCTACATCCAGACCAATCCGTGCGTCGCAGTCCAGTCTTTGAAGGACGACGAGGACGTTGAACGTGATGTATTCACCGCCGATCAAGTCGGGCGGCTCCTGGTTGCCGCTGATGGAGACTGGAAGGGCGCAATCCTGGCTGGCTACTTCACTGGTCTGCGGCTGAAGGACATCACCGAACTACGGTGGGAGTCTGTTGATCTCGATGCAAATTTGCTGCGGACGAAAACCAAAAAGACGGGCGCTGACGTGACGATCCCTCTTCATCCTGATCTCTCAGCTTGGCTTTCTGAACGGACTCGTGGAATCGGGAGGGCACCCGTATTTCCCGAACTTGTGGGGCAATCAGGAACTGGCAGAAGTGGTCTCTCGATGCAGTTTCGCCAGATCATGCAGGCCGCTAGGGTGAAGGGGCGCATCCTTAGGAAACGTGTGAAAGGTGGGCATGGCAGGACGCAGATGAGCCTCACATTTCACAGTCTCAGACACTCATTTGTCTCTGCGATGGCCAACGCTGGTGTCGCCCCGGAACTGCGTCAGAAACTCGCGGGGCATTCCGATCTCAAATCCCACGCGATCTATACGCACCACGAGTTGGAGAGTCTCCGAGAGGCCGTGGCGAAAGTCCCAGGATTGAAAAAATGAACAGAACAAAACCACCTCATAAAGAGCGTCCGAAGAAGCAGCGCAAAGAAACTCAGAACTTACCGGGGGCGGTGCAATCCACGGAGGAAGCATATCAATTTGATCCCAGAATCATCGAAAGAAAGTCGCGTATGTTTGGCATAACAGTTATGCCGACCGGCGAGAAGCTTACCTATGAAGGACTTCTCAATCTCACGGAAAAAAGGGCGAAAGGAGGGAAGCTAACTGCCTACCAAAGGTATCACCTTCGTCATTGTCAGAATGACATCCGTAACGGCTATGACTGGGACGAATTGATGCTGAAAGCATCTGAGTGCCGAAAATTCTTGGCCCGGCTGACTCACCAGACAAAGAATGGTTACATAAATGCCCTACAGGAACTCGCGGTAGTTGCGAACGAAGCAACCCGCATTCTAAATGAACTTGCCGCCAGCGATCCACAATTTGTGGCGGTTGTCGCCAGGAAATATTCAAACTGGCCTGTTCTGGTTCGACCACCAAAATCGAAGCGTTCTCCCTATCGCGATCTGTTTGATGCCATCGAGCTTGGGAAGGACGAACCTTTCGAAACCGCTGCTTATGAATTGGGCGAGCAGACTAATGCAAAGGAGATGGCGGCTTACCTTCTCAGCACCATAAACTATTGTCGGCGAAACAGTCAGAGGCTCCAAGAGCTTCCCGCTCCAATTCAAGATTATCCCAACTACTGGATATTTCCAGGACTACTAACAAAGGCTGTCGAGCTTCCACCGCTCTGCTTTGACTCAAAAACTGCTTGGTGGAAAGTTGGCCGATGGTTACTCGACCAACTTTGCCAAGGGGAACCTGCCAAACATCCGCTGCTTGAGAAATACACAAAAACGACCCGCGTGAAGGACTATGCGGGTGATCCGAATGCAGAGGCTATCAAGCAGGTCCGGCAGGCTTTCATGCAAATCATCGCGCGGGTGTGCCAATAGTCGGGCCTAGGAGTGATGAAAGATTGATCCCTTAGAGGGCGTCTAAAAAATAACTATGCGAGGCGGCGGAGCATCAAACGAGAGGCGGCGATGAGGATGAGCGCCTCGCTGTTGGCGGGATGATATTCATAATCTTTGGCGAAGCGGCGATAGTTGGAAAGCCAGCCAAA
>DASYAY010000071.1:0-87428 GCA_036501065.1 Chthoniobacter sp.
TTCCTGGCTGGCCTTGGTCGCCTCCACGATCCGCGGACGATCGTTTCGGGCGCGGTCCGCTCACTTTTCCCTTTTGCCGCGTAAAATTCCCCTCGCCGAATTTCGCCGCTCCTGCAGTTCCGGGTTTTCACACGGTCTCTCCATTTGGGCGCGTCATTGGGAGCGAGATTCCATCTCGCAGGCGGGGGTGTCTGCGGGTGGGACGGGCCTTTGATCATGCCCGCGCGCTTTGCTCGAGAAGCGCCTTTTTTTCCGAACTTGCACTTGCAAAATGCAAGTAATCCCGGATCGTTCTCCATGCCCGTGTCCTGCCGCCGTCGGATCCACCGGTCTTTTCGAATTGAATTGCCGAATTATTTCCGGCGTGGTGCAACCATCCGTGGACGCGCCGCGTAAGCAAAACGTAACATTGTGACGCGCCGCGGCGCGTGCGAACCGTATACTCCTCTATGAATGCCACCATCGAACAGACCCCTGTAGATCGTCCCCGCCAGTTCCCGCCATTCAGCCTGAGTCGGCTGCTGCGGACGGTATTTGATCCCAAGCCCGGTGAACGGGTCTGCGTCCTGATCGACCTCGAAGATCCGCGGGACGTGGAAGGCTTCCGCTTTTTGCAAGACCCGGATTTGTCCATCCAGCGGCACGCCCACGACGTCGTCTATCAAGGGCTGCGCAACGGTGTGCTCTATGAATTGGGGCTGAAGGGCGGCGAAATGTTCGCCTACGCGATCACCGGCGGGAGCAACCTCGATCTGCCCACCAAAGGTTACGCCACCGACGGCCGCGAGATCGACCTGATCGAGGACGTTTACCAGAAATACGATCTCATCCTCTGCGTCTCGACCTATTCGGCCACCGCCCCGCTCACCGCTTTCGCCAAGAAATTCGGTTTCCGCGGCGCCACCATGCACGGGATGAACCAGGTCATCCTCAGTTCCGGCCTGGCCGTCGACTATTTCGAAGTCAGTAAACAGGCCGAAAAGCTGCGCCTCGGCATGACCCTGGCCGATTGGGTGGAGATCGATTTCGTTTTCGAAGATCAGCGGTTTACCCTGCATCTCGAACTCGCCCGGCAGGAAGCCCAGAAAAGCCATGGCCTGTGCCGCGGCGGTCCGGATATCGCCAATCTGCCCGCGGGCGAAATCTACTACGTTCCCGCCGGCGCCACCGGCCAATTCCCGCACAAGTATGAGGATGGCACCATCGGCCTCATGACGGTCGAAGGCGGGCGCATCAAAAAGGCCACGCTCCTCCAGGGCAATGCCGCCACCGTCGAGGCGCACAATCAAAAGCTCACCTCCGATCCGGTGACCGGCGAACTGGGCGAACTCGGCTTCGGCACCCAGGAGTTGCCCGTTTCCGGGCGCGATATTCAGGACGAGAAAATCCTCGGCACCATGCACGTTGCCACCGGCCGCAGCGACCATCTCGGCGGCAAGCTCACGCCCGACCGCTTTGCCAACAAGAAGAACGCCACCCACGACGACATCCTTTTCTCCCCGTCGAAAACGCCGGAGATCAATGTCCCCGAGGTGCGGATGCATCGCGACGGCGAGACCGTAGTCTTGATCGAGAACTACGAGCCCGCGAAATACCTGCGCGGATTGCTCGCCTCCTGAAGTGGCACTGGTATCCCGCCTCGTATGCACTTAGCGTTTGCAGACGAAACAGAAGCCAGCCCGGAGGGCTGCCGGACCGTAGCCGGGGGTAACACCCCCGGACGCCGGTGTTCACAACGGATCGCACCCCGGAGGGGTGCCGGAAATCAGCAAGCAGTCCGCACCGAAGCTTGAATATCTACGAGACCGATCGGCTTCTTTCGGAGTATCTGCTCTTCCACTACGGTGAGGACACCGAGGTGCTGCCC
Organism: Chthoniobacter sp.; assembly: GCA_036501065.1. GTDB lineage: Bacteria > Verrucomicrobiota > Verrucomicrobiia > Chthoniobacterales > Chthoniobacteraceae > Chthoniobacter. The sequence goes on from DASYAY010000071.1 coordinate 1,868, forward strand.
TGGCCGTCCGGCCCGGTCGAGGCGCTTCGCTACCCGGTGCGCTGTGTCGGCGATTGCTTCGACGCGTTGTCCTTCACCGGCAGTGGCCGCGCGCTCGATCTGGGGTGCGCGGTGGGAAGGTCGTCGTTCGAACTGGCGCGGTATTTTCCGGAAGTCATCGGCATCGATTTTTCGCGACGCTTTGTCGAGGCGGCCAGCGAACTGCGCGATCGCGGCGAACTCCCGTACCAACGGATCGACGAAGGCGAACTGGCCACGTCCTTGATCGCGCGTGTCCCGGCGGGCATCGATGGAAGCCGGGTGCGCTTCGAGCAGGGCGATGCCATGGATTTGCCTGCGGATCTCGGCGCCTTCGATGCCGTTCTGCTCGCTAATCTCATCGATCGCCTGCGCGATCCGCGCCGCTGTCTGGCGCGTCTCCCGGGGTTGGTCAAGCCGGGAGGCCAGCTCGTCATCAGTTCGCCCTACACCTGGCTCGAGGAATTCACGCCTCGCGAACATTGGCTCGGAGGCATTCAGCGCGATGGGCGGGCCGTTTCCACTCGCGAGACTTTGCAGACGATCCTCGCTCCGGATTTCGACCTCGTCGTGGTCAACCAGTTGCCGTTTCTCATCCGGGAACACCAACGCAAATTCCAATGGAGCGTCGCCGAAGCCACGATTTGGCGACGCCGCATATCCTAGAAAAGAATGTCCACCGATTGGGAAGACCATTACCGAAAAGGCGATACCCCTTGGGAAAAAGGATCGGCGAGTCCCGGGCTGGTGGACTTCCTGGCCACGGAACCGGTTCGCGGGCGCGTCCTCGTGCCGGGCTGCGGTTTCGGCCATGATGTCCGTGCGCTGGCTGCGGGCGGGGCGGAAGTCCTCGGTCTGGACCTCGCTGCCTCCGCGGTGGCCGGCGCCCAACGCCTCCCCAAAACCGGGAACGAACAGTACGTCCTCGGCAATCTTTTTGCACTGCCTCCCGAACTCCGCGGCGCCTTCGATTGGGTTTTCGAGCACACCTGTTTCTGCGCCATCCAACCGGCCCAACGCCCGGCCTACGTCGAGGGAGTGGCCAGCGCCCTGAAACCTGGGGGCCGTTTTCTGGCCATCTTCTATCTCGACCCCGGGAACGATTCTCCCGACGAAGGCCCGCCCTTCGAAGTTTCCCTCACCGAACTCGACCGGCTTTTCCTCCCGCATTTCCGCCTGGTCCGCGAGTGGCTCCCCGCCCGCGCCTATCCCGGCCGCGAAGGCCGTGAATGGATGCGGGTGATGGAAAAAAGCAGTGGTGCCTGACAGGGCGGCACTCAAGTCTTCTCGTTCCCAAGTTGCACTTGGGAACGCACTAGGGAGCGAAGTTTCACTTCGCAAGGCGGGGGTGTCTGCGGGTGGGAGAACAAGTCTCCAGGTCGAGCGTAATCACGAGAGACATCATGGAAATTCGGCAAGCATTTCTGAGACTTGTTGGCTGGTGAGCTTTTGTGCTTTCGCGCTCGCTTTGAGCATCGGCAGGCCTGTGATCTTATCGATGCAGATGCGCCCTTTTACCCGACAGAAATTGGCATGATCGCCCGCATTGGCAGCCGCAGGTGAAACGCCGGGATACGAGACCGGATTGCAGCGAAGCGGTGCCTTCCGCGCCGCGTGGCCTTTTCTGCGATTACGTGCTGCCATGTTAATTGAGGCGTGTGTCTGGTTCGCCCCTTGTTCCTCAGAGGGTAGCGAGATCTTTCGCGCCGACAAATCCCCAATATCGCTCCCTGCCAATTCCCCGCTTGATTCAAACGCCGCCCTTCCTAGCCTCCCGCGATGCACGATTCGCTCTCGAAGCCGCCGGCCCCCATATCCCAGGAAAGTTCCCTGTTCGCTCCCTGCGACACCTTTCCGCGCCGGCATCTCGGCTCGAACGAATCGGAAATCGCCGCCATGCTCGGCGTGCTCGGTTATTCCTCCCTCGACGCTCTCGCCGATGCTGCGGTCCCGGCCAATATCCGGCTCCGGGCGCCGTTGCGTTTGCCCGCGGGTGAGGGGGAAAACGAAGCCCTCGCGGAATTGCGCGCACTGGCCGGCAGGAATCGCCTCTGCAAAAACTACCTCGGCCAGGGCTACAGCGGAACGATCGTCCCGCCGGTGATCCAACGGAACATCCTCGAAAATCCCGGCTGGTACACCGCCTACACGCCCTACCAGGCGGAAATCTCACAGGGCCGCATGGAAGCCCTGCTCAACTTTCAGCAAATGATCATCGACCTTACCGGGCTCGATATCGCCAATGCCTCGCTCCTCGATGAAGCCACGGCCGCGGCGGAGGCCATGCACATGGCCCATGCCGCCTGCAAGGACCCCACGGTGAACGCCATCTTCGTCAGCGAACTGTGTCATCCGCAAACGATCGCCGTCGTCCAGACCCGCGCGGAACCACTCGGGATTAAAGTGATCGTCGGCCGTGAAGAGGAGTTCGATTTTACCGAAAAGGTTTTCGCCGTTCTCGTGCAGTATCCGGACACGACCGGCGCCATCATTGATTATGCGCCGCTCTTCGAGCGAGCCCATGCGGCCGGCGCTCTGGCCATTGTCGCGACGGACCTTTTGTCCCTCACGCTGCTCCGGCCGCCGGGAGAACTCGGCGCCGACATCGCCATTGGGTCCAGCCAACGTTTCGGTGTGCCGCTCGGGTTCGGCGGCCCGCACGCCGCTTTCATGGCCACGCGCGATGCTCACAAACGCCTGCTCCCTGGACGAATCATCGGCGTGAGCAAGGACGCCCATGGGAAACCGGCCTACCGCCTCGCATTGCAGACCCGCGAGCAACACATCCGCCGGGACAAAGCCACGAGCAACATCTGCACGGCGCAGGTTCTTCTCGCCGTCATGGCTTCGATGTACGCGGTCTACCATGGACCGGAAGGCCTGCGCCAGATCGCGCGCCGGGTTCATCGCGCTGCGGAACACTTTTCCGCTGCGGTCATGTGCCGGGGTTTCACCGTGCTGAACGGCGAGTCATTCGACACCGTTGGCGTCGAATGCGGGTCCGAAGCGCAACGGACGGAAATCCTTCGCCGCGCCGAAGCCCGGAACATCAATTTGCGACCCTATGCGGTCCACGACGCTCCTTATTTGCTGCTCGTGGCGTTCGACGAAACCGTGGACGTCAACGCACTGATCGAGTTGGTCACCGTATTCACCAACGCGCCCATCGGCGATTTGGATATGGGCGAAGATTGGAAAACGGCGCACCTGGGTTTCCGCGACTTTCACCTTCGCAAATCGCCCTTCCTCACCCACCCAGTCTTCAACACCCACCACACCGAGCACGAGATGTTGCGCTACATCCACCGGCTCGAAACCAAGGATCTCTCGCTGAACACTTCGATGATCCCCCTCGGCTCCTGCACCATGAAGCTGAACGCGACCAGCGAAATGCTTCCGGTCACCTGGCCCGAGTTTGGCGCTTTGCATCCCTACGCTCCCGCGGACCAGTCAGCCGGCTATGCCGAGCTCGCCGCACAGCTCGAAAAATGGCTCGCCGAGATCACCGGCTTCGCCGCCGTTTCGCTCGAGCCGAATGCCGGTTCCCAAGGCGAATACGCCGGCCTGCTCACCATTCACAAATATCACGCCTCGCGCGGGCAGGGGCATCGCAACATCTGTCTCATCCCGACCAGCGCGCACGGCACCAATCCTGCCAGCGCCGTCATGGCCGGGATGAAAGTCGTTACCGTCCGCTGCCTCGACGATGGCGACATCGACATGGCCGACTTGAAGGCCAAAGCCGATGAACATCAGGACCGACTTGCCGCCCTCATGGTCACCTACCCGAGCACGCACGGCGTTTTCGAAGAAACCATCGTCGAGATTTGTGAACTCATCCACGCGCGCGGCGGCCAGGTCTACATGGATGGCGCGAACATGAACGCCCAGGTCGGGCTCACCTCGCCCGGCCGCATCGGCGCCGATGTCTGCCATCTCAACCTCCACAAGACCTTTTGCATTCCTCACGGCGGCGGTGGCCCCGGCATGGGGCCGATCGGCGTCGCTGCGCATCTCGCGCCGTTTCTCCCGGCCACCGAGCGCCAGGGCCCCGACCAACGCACCGGCGCCATCTCCGCCGCGGCTCTTGGCAGCGCCAGCATCCTCACCATTTCCTGGATGTATATCCGCATGATGGGCGGCGAAGGCCTCAGGCAGGCCACCGAAGTGGCGATCCTCAATGCCAATTACGTCGCCCGTCGCCTCGACCCTTATTTCCCCGTCCTCTTCAAAGGCGCTGGCGGCCTCGTCGCCCACGAGTGCATCCTCGACACCCGCCGTTTCCACAAAACCACCGCGGAAGACGTGGCCAAGCGCCTCATGGATTATGGCTTCCACGCCCCCACCTTGAGTTTTCCCGTCCCCAATACCCTCATGGTCGAGCCCACCGAGAGCGAATCGAAGGACGAGCTCGACCGCTTCTGCGACGCCATGATCGCCATCCACGCCGAAATGACTGCCGTCGAAACGGGCGCCGCCGATCCGAAGGACAACGTCCTGAAGAACGCCCCGCACACCGCCCACTCGCTCATCGCCGGTGAATGGACGCATCCCTACACCCGCGAGCAGGCCGCTTATCCCGCGCCCTGGCTGTGCGACCACAAATTCTGGCCCTCCGTCGGCCGGATCGACAACGTCTGGGGCGACCGCAATCTCTTCTGCTCCTGCGTGCCAATGGCCGAAGCCGCGCCCGCCACGCACTCCTAGCCGATTGCCTCCTGGCGCCCAGACTCCATTTTGGACGAGAGAAGAAGTCTGCTACGGAGCGAATTAGACATAGGGAGCGCCGCCCCGTTTCTTGTCATGCTTCGACAAGCTCAGCATGACAAAAAAGGGAGAGGCGTTTCGAGTGCCACACTCGCTCCGGGGCGCGTGTCCAATGGTGTTAAGGCAAGAGGGCAAACGTCCCTCTGCGCCTCTCTCAAATCCCTCTGCGGCCTCTGCGGTCAAATAAACTTCGAACCTCGGTTGCAGCCACGCCACGCCGCGCCCTTCGCCATTAGCCCGAGTGCTGGATGACCTCCCGTAAAAAGCCTTCCTGATTTCCATTTTTCACAAAAGAAAAGCGGGCAGGAATCACGAAAACTGCTATTGATTTCCCGATACCCGTGAAAGCGCTCGCAGTCCTTCCAGTTCTGTTCGCCATGCAGGTCCTCGCCGAGGATCCACGGGTGACGTCCCTCGTGCAAAAAGGCGATGCCGCCGAACTGCAAGGGAACACCCGGGCCGCCCTGGCCAGTTTTCGCGCAGCGGAGTCCATCGAGCCGCAAAACGTCGGCGTCCTTCTGCGGATTTCCAAAGAGTTTGGCGATTTGATCGAGACCACGAAACCCGAGGAAAATGCCAAGCGCATGGCCGATTTGGCGCTGACTTACGGCACTCGCGCCCTCGAGCTCGACCACAACAACGCCAAGGCTCATCTCAATCTCGCGGTCAGCTACGGCCACATGACCGACTTCGTCGGCAACAAGACCAAGCTCGAGTATTCCAAGGTCATCTACGATGAGACCCAGAAATCCATCGAACTCGATCCGCACGACGATTTCGCCTGGCACGTCATGGGCCGCTGGCAGGCCGGTGTGGCCAACATCAACGGCATGCTCAAGGCCCTCTGCACCCTCGTCTACGGCGGCATGCCCAAGGCCAGCAACGAGGAAGCCGTCCGCTGCTTCAAGAAGGCCCTCGAAATCGCGCCCCAGCGCATCATGCACCACGGCGAACTCGCCCACGTTTACAAGCAGATGGGCAAGAACGACCTCGCCCTGCAGGAATGGCAAAACATCCTCGGCATTCGCGCCCAGGACGGCGACGACGAAAAATACCAGCAGGAAGCCCGCGCCGCGCTCGACGCCGCCCGCAAGACTCGCGGTAACGACGGCAGCAAATTCACCAGCGAGCGGTAGGCGGCTTTCGCCGCCCGGAGGGCTGCCTGGACCGTAGCCCCGGAAAGCATCCGGGTTTTGCAGAGTTACGGTCATTGCAAATGACGCAAACCCGATGAGATACGGCTGTGGCCACTTGTGGGGCGATTCTGGGGTATATGATTACGATCCTGCTGATAATCCTTATCCTGATGCTCATCGGGGCGTTGCCGGCATGGCCGCACAGCCGCCGGTGGGGTTACGGGCCGAGCGGAGGATTGGGAACCATCCTGATTATCTTGCTGATCCTCTACCTGCTGCACGTCATTTGAGGCGGCGCTGCTCGTAAGGGATTGTCCGATCGCGCGCACCTCGTGGCTGTGGACCCCTTCACGGAAAGTCCGCACTGGTGGTCCGATCCTGAAACGTATCGCCGGATTTAGCCTTTCGTCCGGCCTTGGAATTTGCTAGGTGCATCTCCATGCGCGCGAATCGCTGGCTCTGCGTGGCGGCCATCCTTCTCTTGGGAGCAGTGCGCCTTCCGGCGGCGGATGCGCCGGAGTTGGAGGAAGCGATCGAGGAATTCCATTCGGGCGATTTGGTCTCGGCGGAAAAGGCCTTTCGCAAGATGCTCGATTTCGCGCCGGACGATGTCTATCTGCTCTCTTGGCTCGGATACGTCCTGCTTTGTGAAGACCAACCCGAACGTGCCGAGGAAGTGCTGAAAAGAGCGTTGGTCGTCGACGACGGCGACGGGTATTGCCACCGGGAACTGGGGATCGCGTATTTCCACGAGCAGAAATACCAGGCTGCCGCCGATGAGTTCAAACGGGCGCTGGCCGGCAACTCCGATGATGCGCTGACCCACGGCTATCTCGCTTTCGCCCTGGCTGCTCAATTGCCTGCGGATTGGTCGGAATTCCACGAGCATTGCCGGCGAGCTCGCGAATTGGGACTGGACCTTGATCCGCAGTGGGAAGCCGAGATCCAGTCCACGGGCGAAGCCGAAAGGGCAAAGATCGCTGCGCGCAAAAGCGATCCTGTGCATCTCTCCCTGGCGTCGGGATCAAAGCCCCAACCCCTGGCGCTTTTTCCCGAACTCGAATCCGAGATTCGCGCCGTCGTGAAAGCTGGAAGGGCCGGAGTGTCGGCTGCCAAAACCGATTCGGTGCCCGAGGCTCCAGGATCGGTCTTCATGGCCCTTGAAGGCGACGACCTTTCACCGGAGCTTTGCGCCGCGGCGCAGGAAGCAGCGATCCAATTTGATGCCGGCCACTTCGACCAGGCGGAACGGACCTACCGCGAAATTCTCGCGGAGGCGCCGCGAAACCTGGATTGCCTTTCGAATCTCGGCCTGACGCTTTACCGCGCCGGTAAGCTTGCGGAAGCCGAGCAGGCTTTTAAAAAAGCGCTCGCGCTGGCGCCGGACGACGAACTCTCGCGTTACACCCTCGGCGTCGTCGATTACGAGCAGGGAAAAGATGACGACGCGATCAACGAACTGGCCAAGGCCGTGGCCATCAATCCGCAGAGCGCCAAGGCTCGCTACTATCTGGGAATCACCGCGAGCCGGAAAGGCTGGCGGATCGGGGCGCAGAGTGAATTGAGCATCGCGACGATGCTGGATGCCGGCGATGCCGACGCCCATCTTCATCTGGCCATGGTCCTGGCGACCGCGGCGCTCCCCGACGGGGAGAAAGCGCGGGAGCACTACGAGCGCGCCCTCGAGCTCGGAGCGGTTCCTGATAGCTCGCTCGAGGAACTCATCTGGCAGGAAACTGGGAAAGGAGCTTCGGTCCTCCCACCCACGGCCACGTTCATTCCAGCCGCCGTGCCGAAAACGGTTTCTCCGCTGCTCGCGCAATCTTCCACGCCGGCCCCCGCAAAATCTTCTTCCGGCGCTGGATCGGAGAAATCCGCCAAGTCACCCGCGGCAGAAAGTCATCCGCCCGACCTTCCGCCGATTCTGCTTCCGCACGCCAGGGAAGCCAAAGCCGCCTTTGAACGTGGCGACTACGCCGAGGCGGAAAAGATCTTCGGTCAGATTCTCGAGAAAGCCCCGGACAACCTCTGGACGTTGTCGAACCTCGGCGTGACGCTTTTCCGGGCAGGCAAAAACCAATTGGCCGAGGACGCTTTCAAGAAAGCCATCGCCTTGGCGCCGGAGGATGGTTTCTCCCATTGCACGCTGGGCATCGTCTATTATCAGCAGGGCAAGTGGGATGACGCGATTGGCGAACTGACCAAGGCCCTCGCCATCGATCCGAACAACGCCACGGCCTGCAATTACCTGGGGATTACCGCGAGCCAGAAAGGCTGGCAGAAAGCCGCCAGGGAGGCATTGCAAAGGGCGACGACGCTGAACGCCGATTATGCCGACGCTCATTTCAATCTCGCGGTCGTCCTCGCGACCATGAATCCACCGGAGCGACGCGAGGCCAACGAGCATTACCAGATTGCCCTGAAACTGGGTTCGGAACCGGATTCGTCCTTGGAAAAACTCATCGGTCCGGTGCCGGAACCAGGTGCGCCCTCGAAGCCGGAGGAAACCGCGCCGGCCGAAAGCATTCCGCCCGCGGCGCCCACGCCGGAAGCGAAGACCGGCGACGCGCCCGGCAAGACTGTGCCCACGCCCGCGCCGAGGGACGGGTCTCCTCAACTGCCTTCGGCATTGATTCCCCTGGGACGCGAAGCCAAAGAGCAATTCGACCGTGGCAACTATCTCGAAGCCGAGAAAATCTACCGCCAGATTCTGCAGGAGGCGCCCGACAACCTCTATGCAGTCTCGAACCTCGGCGTGGTCCTGGTCCGCGCCGGAAAAACCAAGTTGGCCGAGGACGCTTTCAAAAAAGCCATCAAGGTGGAACCCGACGACGCTTTCTCTCATTGCACGCTGGGCATCGTTTATTACCAGGAAGGCAAGTATGACGATGCGGTCAACGAACTGACCAAAACCCTCGCTATCGACCCGCAGAACGTCACCGCTCACAATTATCTCGGTGTCATCGCGAGCGTGAAAGGTTGGCGGAATGCTGCTGCCCAGGAAGAGAGGACCGGGAGGAAATCGGAGTCCAAGGGCGCTCGCCGATATATCATATCAGGGCCGGTGGGAGACTTTTTTACGCCCTTGGAAAGGGAAAGACTGCAACCGGGCGAGTAGCCCTTTTGAGAGGATCGCGGCGCGCGTTTCAATGACCTTCCGTAAAACGGAAGTAGTAACCTTCCGGCACGAGTACGCGAAAGTCCCGGGCGCCCCACGGGCGTCGGACAATGCCGGTGGAAATGGGAAAGCCCTTCTCCTTGAATTTCACGGCCTCTGCGTAGGCCTTGTCGATGTCTGCCACCACGATCCCAATCTCGATCCCCACACCTTGTCCGTTGCCGGTCAGCTTTCCGCTGAAGGGATGGCCATGGGCCCAGAACTTCGGATCGATGAAAGTGAGCTCGGCCAGATCGGAGCGGGCCACGATGTAGCCCGGTTCGCGGTTGATGATCCGGAAGCCGGCAACGCTCTCGAAAAACGAAAAATAATCGTCGCCGTGTGTCGTCGCGAGTTCCATGAAAACAAAACCCGGCTTTCGCAAGGAAGGTTCCGTCGCTGCCGGCGCATTGGCCGAGTCGGTCTTCGCGGCCGGGGCGCTTTTCGGAGAGTCTTCTGCGTGCATTGGAAGGGAAACCAGTAAGAGCAAACCCGTGGCAGCGAGACAGAATCGGTTCATGGGTAGGGGACATTCATCGTGCGGGCGCGGGAGGCACGCGCAAGGTTTTTGTGCAACAGCCGACATTGGCTTCCGGGCAGAGTGTCCAGATCTTGTTTTACGCCGACGAAGCTGTTTTTCTCCCGGTTGCCCGGTCGGGATTCACCCACCGGGAAAAAGAGCGATCACCATGAATCATCCGATGGCACCTTGGAAAAGCCTCTCCGCTTCGCTGCAAGTCGGAGTCTTCACGAAAGGTTGGAAACTCGCGGAAGCTCCGGAAAACGGGGCGGAGGATGGGCGCTACTTCACCGTTCCGATCCAGTTCGCCGAGCCGTTTTCCACACCGCCCATCGTCCATCTGGGGCTGACCGGATTCGACATCGATCAACGCGATAGCGAACGGGTGAGCCTGCGCGCCGTCGAGATCAGCAATACGGGCTTCGTGGCGGAGATTTCGACCTGGCGCGATACGCGGGTCTATTCCGTCGAGTTCAGTTGGCTGGCGCTCGGTGCGTGAGAGATTGGGAGCCGGGTCTAGAGAATCGCGCGAAAGTATTTTCCGGTTCGGCCCGAAGTACCTCCACGAAGCGATCGAAAAAAAGCCTGTCATTCTGAGAGTGGAGCGGAGCGGAGCCGAAGAACCTCTGATCTCTGCGGGGCGGCGGTGCGGAGCCGTGAACCATCAAAACGGAAATTACTTTCGAGTGATGCTCTGAACCGCGAGATGGTGAAACAGCGGCGATAAATTTGTTACCAGATCGTAATTTATTATCGCCAAATCCCTGATACAATCAGCGGACTTTAACCCCTATGCCCCGCCCCTACGGATTTTGGCGAATCGCCTTCGCCACTCTGGTATCCCCGTTACTCCTGAATGCGCCCGCTGCGGCGCCGAGTCGTGTTTTGCCAGGCGCGAGTGTGGCTCCCGGCGCCACTCCGTCGCCGGCCACCGGGAGCGGACCAGTGACGATTCGCGGGAGCATTCGCTCCGTGGCCACGGCGCCGGCCAACGGAACGATTGATCCGCGCAAACCGTTGATCACCCGGTCGAAGCTGGCGTCAACGGAAACAGGCGCGCCGCTCAATTTCGAGGTGGCCTTGAGGATGCGCAATTTCGCGGAATTGCAGGCGCGCGTCATTCACGGCGAACGAATTCCCGTCGCGGAAATGGCCGCCCGTTACGCGCCGCTGCCCGCCGATTACCAGGCCGTCATCGACTGGCTCAAGGGGGCCGGCTTCACGATTACCCGCCAGGATGTGGGCCGCGTGGCCGTCTTCGCCCGGGGGAAGATCAGCCAGGTTGCCGGGGCCCTGAACGTGCGCTTTGCCCGGGTGAGTTTCCGGGGCAGCGAATACACCTCCGCGGTGAGCGCGCCGAGTGTCCCGGCGGCGCTGGCTCCGGTGTTGCTCGGGATCAATGGTCTCCAGCCGCACATCCAGATGCAGAAGCACATCGTGAAGAAGCAAGCGGTGGCGAATGGGGTGAATGGAAGTGCCCCCTACTTTCCCGGCCAGCTCGCCACGGCCTACAACGCCGCCGGATTGTATGCCTCCAATGTCACGGGCTCCGGCCAGGCGATCGCCATTGTCATCGACACCTGGCCCTCGACGAGCGACCTCCAGGCGTTCTGGCAAAATACCAATGTCAATCAGTCCCTCGACAACATCGTTCTCAAACAAGCCGTTCCGGGCACGCTGCCGGCGCCTTCGGGAGAAGAAACGCTCGATACGGAATGGGCCAGTTCGATGGCGCCGGGGGCCAGTGTGCGCGTTTATGCCGCCACGGACTTGGAAGAGACGAATCTCGATGCCGCCTACGCGGAAATCTATAGCGACGTGACGACTAACCCCAGCCTGGGGATCAACCAAATGTCCATGAGTTTTGGCCTGGGGGAGACTTATTCGGCGAGCAGCCAGATTCAGACGGATAACCAGTTTTTTGCGGAACTGACGGCCGCCGGCGTCACTATCTTTGCTTCCTCGGGAGACGGAGGGTCCACTCCCGGACCTGGCGCGGCCGGTGATGAAAGCGGACCGATTCAGGTCGAAACTCCGGCCAGCGATCCGAATGTCACTGGGGTCGGCGGAACCTCGCTGATGCTCAACTCCGATGATACCACAAACAGTGAGGTCGTCTGGGCTAATGGCTTTGGCGCCGGTGGTGGCGGAGCGAGCATTTATTTCGCCAGGCCCTACTGGCAAAATGGCAGCGGGACGACTGGGGCCATGCGCGAGGTGCCGGACATCTCTGCGTCTGCGGACCCCAATTTCGGGGCCTATCTTTATTTGAACGGGGCGGAAGAAATTGTTGGAGGCACGAGTTGGTCGAGCCCGACCTGCGCCGGGATGTGCGCGCTGCTCAATCAAGTCCGGGCAAATGCCGGCCTGACTTCCATCGGGCATCTTGCGCCCTGGCTATATCCGTTGCTCGGGACGGCGAATTTCCGGGACATTACCGGTGGAAGCAATGCCACTGGCGCCAGCGGGGGTTTGTATGCGGCCACCGTGGGGTATGATGAAGCCAGCGGTCTTGGCGCGCCGTTGATCGCGGCCCTGGCGCAGAGCCTCATCGTCTTGCCGTCGTTGCCGAGCGTGCAACCCGCTTCCCAAACGATCGTCCAGAATCAGAACGCCACAGTCACAGTCACCGCGGCGGGCATTCCGGTGAGTTACCAATGGCAGGTAATGGCGCCGGGCAGTAACAGTTGGAGTAACTTATCCGACGGCGGAACTTACACCGGCTCGGCGACCACGACCTTGTCCATCAGCGGTGTCACTTCGGCGGTGAGTGGCGATCAGTATCAATGTGTGGTGACTTACACGGGAGGGATAACAGCTACGAGCGGTCCATCGGTGCTGGTCGTGGATTCGCCGCTGGTCATTTCCACGCTGGCCGGCAAGGCCGGAACGCCCGGCTTCGTCAATGCCACCGGTACCGCTGCGGAGTTTAACTTTCCCAGCGGCATCGCGTTGGACAATTCCGGCAACATTTACATCGCCGATTTGCTGAACAATGTCGTTCGCTTGGTGACACCCGCCGGTGCCGTGAGCACGCCTTACGGCAGCACTCAGGGCAGTCCGGGCAGCCGGGACGGCAAGTCCAACAGAGCCAGCTTCAATCAACTGAACGGCATCGCCGCGGACAACGTGAATGACTTCCTTTACGTCGCCGATAGTGGGAACAACCTCATTCGGAAAATCACCACGTCCACCAAGGAAGTCAGCACTTTCGCCTCCGCGGTCAACTCCACGACGAACTTCAATTTGCCCAGCAGTGTGGCCGTGGACAGCTCGGGGAATGTCTATGTCGCCGACACCAATAATGAAGTCATCGAAAAAATCACCCCGGCGGGTGTGGTCAGCGTCATTGCCGGAACTCTGGGCATCGCTGGCTATATCAATGGCGCGGCGACTTCCCAGGCGCTGTTCAACGCACCATTGAGCGTGGCCGTGGATGCGTCGGATAACATTTACGTCGCCGACTTTGGCAACAATGTCGTGCGCTTGATTACCCCGTCCGGTGTCGTCAGCACTTATGCCGGGCAGGCCGGCATTGCCGGTCACGCCGATGGCTTGGCGCTCCAGGCGATTTTCAACGCTCCGACCGGCGTGGCGGTGGATGGGGTGGGTGATGTTTATGTCACGGACGGTCTGCTGACGAGTGCGCCGGGAAACGATCTGGTGCGCCGAATCACCCCGGCGGGTGTGGTCAGCACCATCGCCGGGCAGGTGGGAGTGGCCGGCAGCAACGACGGCACCGGCAGCGCGGCCCAATTCTACAGCCCACAAGCCGCGGCCTTCAACGGCAGCACGGGCGAAATTTATCTGGTCGACACCTTCAACCACACCATCCGCCAGGGCGGCATCGATCCGGTGGTCACCACGCAACTGGGGTCGCAAACAGTCAGCGCGGGACAAGCCGTGACCTTTTCCGTGAGCGCGACGGGGACCGGGTCATTGACCTACCAATGGTACATGAACGGGAATTTGATCTCGGGAGCAACGAGCGCGTCTTACACCATTCCGAGCACCTCGACGGGCAGCGCGGGCACTTATACGGTCATCGTCACGGACCCGTTTGGCAGCACGACCTCCAGTTCGTTCACGCTCACGATCAACCAGGCGGTTCCCGCCATGCCCGCTTGGGGATGGTTCGTTCTGCCGGTGCTGATTTTACTGTTGATCGGACGTTTCCTGCCGCGGAACGTAAGCGCTTCATGAAGCGTCAGCGCCGAAAAGCTCCCCCGAAGGCTCCGCCCCGTTCGGCAAAACAGATTTGGAAATCGTGGTATGAATCCAAGGCCCCGCTGGTCCAGTTTTGCCTGAAGTTTTGCGGTTTGCTGATCTTTTTCTATACGCTGTCTTTTCTGCCGGTTTATCACCGGATTCTCGATGCGACGCTGACGATCAATGCCCGGCTGGCCAGCGCTCTCCTCGACCGTCTCGGCGAAAATACCCAAGTGACGAATGCCACGATCTGGTCGATGAAGTACGCCATCACCGTTCTGCCCGCCTGTTCGGCGGTGGAATTTCTGGCCTTCTTTTGTGCCATGGTGATCGCTTTTCCCTCGCGCATTTCCCGGAAAATTCCCGGGATTCTGGTCGGCGTCGTCTTGCTCCTGGCTCTGAACCAGCTTCGGATCACGAGCCTTTACTATATCGGAGCGCATTTCCCCAAGGCCTTCGACACCACGCACGAGGATCTCTGGAGCGTCGCGCTCATCATTGGCGAGATTGCCTTGTGCATGGCCTGGATCGGGTGGGCGCGAGAAAGCGAGAAAGCGCAAAGCGATGGCGTGGCGTAATCCCATCACGCGTTTTCTCTGCTGGTTGCTCGTCATCTATACGGTCCTGGCGCTGCCCTGGCCGGGCTTGAGCAAGGCCTACGGCAACTATTTCCGGGCGATTTGCCGGCTGGCCTTCACCGCGGACGACGGCCGGCGGGAACTCAGCTTCGAAACTCCCGGCGAATCGTCACCGCGCCCAAATGACACCCGCGTCGTGATCGTCAACAAAGCGCTGATGCATCCGGATGGCTCCGGTCCGGTGAGAAACCTGGACGTGAATTTCGGCTGGCAATCGATGGCGCTGCTCGTCGCGCTGATCCTGGCCACACCGATCTCGTGGGCCCGGCGGCGGTGGGCGTTGCTCTGGGGATTGCTCGCCATCCACGTCTTTCTGCTCTTGTTCCTGAGCTTCTGCATCTTCGGCGAATCCGCGGAGATCTCCCTGGTGACCTTGAGTCCATTTTGGAGAACCGTCATTTCAGGATGCCGGGAGGCCGTAGCCAGCCAGTTGAACCTGGCAGTGCCCATCCTCCTCTGGATTCTCGTGACTTTCCGCCGGGAAGATCGCCTCACGCTCCCACTCGCTAGCGTGCTCGTCGCGAAGGAATCCCGGGGATAGTCGGATTTCTCGGCGGGGGAAAGAAGACCATGGCTTGCACGAATTGCCCCCGCGGCGCCACGGGTGTCTCGCCAAGCCTCGGCTTCACGGATTGATTTCGCAGCGGAGGCTTTAATCCGTGTAATTCGTGTAATCCGTGGTCTAACTTTTGGGCCTGTTCTTTCGCGTGTTTCGTGAGCAGCCTCTTTGGTTGCGTCGTCGCCACTCTGCGCCCTCCAATTGTGATTCAGATCAAAATGGAAAATCGGCGGACGCGGTTTTGGACGATCGTTTCCGTGGCTTGGGAGGCTTTGACCATTGGGTGATGAGGGCTTCGAGCTGCTGCAACCGATCTTCGTGCCGGAAGAGATCCGTTTCCAATTCGCAGCGAATGCGCGTTTCGAGCGCCGAACGATTCGCCAGCCGGGCGAACCCCCAGGCGCGTTCTTTCCTGGCCGCGCCCAAGTTGCGCTGTAGAGCCTTGAAGGCGTCCCGGAGTTCTTCGAGGACGGCGCGCATTTGAAAGAGGCTCGTCTGCTCGCCGGCGGTGTTGGATTGGATATCCGTCAACGCGAGCAGCATTTCCAAACGGTCGAGATTCCCATCGTGGTAGGCCTCCTGCACCTCGTGCCAGAGCATGGAGACTTCCGAGTCGCGGTCCGCCTGGGTGTCTGGATGCAGACGGCGCACGAGCAATCGGTAGAGCTCCTTGATGCGGCTTTGTTCGTCTTTCGCGGGAGTGGAATCGGGAAGGAGCTTCGAGGGCGGTTCGGGCGGCTTTTGACCCAGGACGCGCTCTTTAAACTCGGCGAACATCTTCGTATACTGTTTGTCGCTCATCCGGCTGGGATCCCATCCCATGACGCCCAGCAACTCCTCAAACATCAGTTCCAACTCGAACTCCGACACCTCTTCCGGATCGTCTTCCGGAAAAAGCGGATCATCGGCAGAATCCTCGGGCGGAGGAGGTGCCTCGCCGGAATTCCCGGGAGGCGCCGCCGAAAAGTGATCGCGCCGCTTTTGCACCTGGGTGAAAGCCGAGCGCGCACTTCGGGCGCCGCCCATGGCCATTTCCATTTCGACTTCCTCGACGAGACTTTCTTTCTGGCGGATGAGGTCCGCGATCTCCCGGACGCGGGTGAGGAGAGGGCCAAAGGTCTTCGCCATCCATCGCGCAAAAGCCGGCTTGTCCTCGCGCTCGAAGCGTTTCCATTCCGCGCGAGCCTGCTCCAGGCGAGCCATCGCCTGGCGGCATTGCGATGACGCTTTCCGCCGCAACGGTTCCTGATCCAGCAAAACGATTCGCCGTTCCTTCGCTCGCGCACGAGGTTTGGAGCGACGCGGATTTTTGGGAGAATGAGGGCTGCTTTTCATTCGCCCCCGACGATAGACGGGCACCGGCGGAACGCCAATTCCGGCGGCAGAAAAAACGTCTGCCGGCTACGCGGTTTCGAGTTCCAGCTTGGACTTCGAGGGATCTGCGGGCTGCTCCTTGAGCCGCTCCCATTCCTGGATGGATTCGGTGGTGGTGGCGGTGCGGTCACTGGGCTTGGCCCCGCCCGTGAGGACGGTTCGCACAGTATCGAGCAGGATAAACACATCGAGAAAGAGACTCATGTGTTTCATATAGTAGAGATCGTATTCCAATTTGCGGCGCGCATCGAGCGCCGAGGCGCCGTAGGGATAACTCACCTGCGCCCATCCCGTGATGCCCGGCTGCACCATGAGCCGCTCTTCGTAATAAGGAACTTCCTGGGCCAACTGGGCGATGATCTCCGGACGTTCGGGGCGCGGGCCGACAAAGGACATCTGTCCACAGAGCACGTGCCAAAGCTGGGGAATCTCGTCGATCCGATAGCGGCGAAGAAAGCGTCCGACAAAAGTCACGCGAGGATCGTTCTTCCCGCTCCAGACCGCACCGGTTTTCTCCGCATTCACGTGCATCGTGCGCAATTTGGTCATCTGGAAAGGCCGTCCGAAACGGCCACTGCGCGTCTGCCGATAGAAAATGGGACCGGGGGAAGTCAATCGAATGGCCAGAGCCCCCAGAGCCAGAGCCGGTGAACTGAGCACGAGGCCGATTGCCGAGCAGATGATGTCAAAAAAGCGCTTTAGTTTCTTGATGTAAATGTGCTGCGGTTCGCCGCTGGCGTTGAGCAACCATTCCGAAGTGATCAACTCGAGTGGAACGTACTGCTCGACTTCTTCGCAAAGCGTGATCAGCGGCATCACCGAAATGCCGGAATACCGCAACTTGCAAAACTGCCGGGTCAGCGCGGCATCGCCCAAGCTTTTGCTCGTGCAAAGAACGCGGGAGATTCTCGCCTTTTCGACGATCGCAGCCAGATTTTCCACCTTGCCGAGAACGCGCGCTTGGGACGCTGGCTGGTAATGGCCGGAAACGACCACACCGGCAAACTCCAGGTTCCGGCCGCCGAAGGCGTTGAAGAGGCGCGTTTCCGCTTCATCGAACGCGCTGCTCACCACGTAAGCCACGCGTTCCTTGGAATTGCGCAATGCGTGAATGATGATGATGTGATGCATCAGGGCGGCGGCGTAGGAGGCCAGTGCCCCCAGGAACATGACGCCGCGGCCGAGGGGCCGCGCAGAGTTCAAATAAGTGCCGCCGATAACGACGAGCACGGCCGCCAGCACACACCCTACCAGCAGCAGCGACCGTTCAAAAACTCCGCGTCCGGCGCTATGCGTGGAATAGAGCCCGGCGATATAAGTGGCCGACGAAAAGACGATCCCGCCAAGAACCAAAAAGGGCCATTGAATCCACAGGGCCTCCGCGCTTTCCTGACCGAAACGCAGGAGCATCGCGACGACAAAGGCCAGCCCAAAGAGGACCGCGTCCGTTGCGAAATGCAACGACACGTGAAACCAATGTTTGCGGAGGATACCGTTGGTGTTCATCGAAAATGTCTTCGAAGGGACGACATTTCGGGTGGTTTACAAAGGGTGGGTGAGAGGTGGCAGGAGGACCGCAGAGTTTGTCCGACGAAAGGGCTTTTGGCAAGGGGTTTCAGGCCGAATTCCCACGTATAACCTGTTCGTAACGCAGGAGATGTAGACCATAGGCGGAGATTTTTCACGTCATCCGCTCGAGAATCGTCCGGACATTGCCCGTCCAGGTGTGACGCTGGCGGACGTCATCGCGCGCCTCTTCGCCCAGGCGATTCCTCAAGGTGGGGTCGGAAATCAGCACCGCGATTTGGGTGCGCATGTCTTCCGGACTTTCGGGATCGAAGAGCATTCCATTCTCCCGATGCCTCACGACCAGGGCGATGGGCTCGGTGCGCGGCGCGACCACGGCCCGGCCTCGGGCCAGGTACTCAAAGAGCTTGATCGGCGAACGGTAGGCGTTGCTCTGGGGCACAAGGCAGATATCCATGGCCGCCAGGTAGTTGGGCATTTCGGCGTGGGCGACGGCCCCGGTGAAAATCAGCCGGTCGCGAACTCCGAGTGAAGCGGCCTGTTCTTCGAGGCTTGCGCGCAAAGGTCCGTCGCCGACGAGCATCAGCCGCAACTTCGGCGTGGCCGCGGCCAGTTTGGCGAATTCGGCGACGAGGAGATCCAGCCGGTGCCAGGGGACAAACCAGCCGGCGAAGCCGATAACGATTGCCTCGGCGCAGGCCAAGCGCCGGATCGGAGCGGGATCGATCACCGCGTCGAGTGCCTCATCGTCCACGGCATTCGGCAGCACGAGAATGTTCTCCGGACGAATTCCCATCGCTTCGATGCGCCGTTGCAGGTGAGGGGAAACGACTACGATGAGCCGGGCCCGCCGGAAGGTCATGCGATCGGCCCAGCGGGCCAATGGCAGCAGCCAGGGTTGCGCCCGAATCCGTTCATCGCCGGCGAGTTCGTTGACTTCGACGACGAAAGGCACCCGCCGGCGCTCCGCCAGCCAGGCGGTGATCCACAGGAAGAAGGCGTGACGTTCGTAGACGAGATCGAATTTCTCCCGGTTGAGCAAGGCGCTGAGCCGGCTACCGGCGATCCCATTGTAGGCGATCTCGAGCAACTCAAAAACGAATCGCGGGGCCTGCGCGGCGAGGCGCGAAAGCAGCCCACGCCCTTTCGCGCGAAAAGGGTTTTCACCCGCGGTGGCCATCGGATCAGCCGAGCCGGGACTGACAAAGACGACGCGATGCCCCAGCCGCCGAAACGCGCCGGCGATCCCGGCAATGTGAACGCCTTCCGCGCCGGTCCCCTGGGTGCGAAAGTGAAAGAGGATATTCATCGGCACGCGGCGGAAAGCAGATCGTGATATGCGGCCGCGGTGCGCCTCCAGGAAAACTGCAGGGCGTGTTCCCGGAGCCGCTCCGGTGCGGGCGGAGCCGTGAGCGTTTCCGTAAGCGCCGCGGCAAAGGCCTCGGGCGTGGCAGTGGGAACCAGGCGGCCGAAGCTGTCCCCGGGATGCACTTCCGGTATCCCTCCGACCCGGCTGGCCACCACCGGCAGTCCGCTGGCGAAAGCCTCGAGAATCACATTCGGCACGCCCTCGTTTTTGCTCGGCAGGCAGAGGACATCGGCTGCCTGCATGTAGCGGGCGACACCGGCGGCCTGGGTGCGGCCCGCGAAAATCACCCGGTCCTGCAAAGACCGCCGCTCGGCCAGACGGCGAATGTCGTCTTCCAAGGGACCACCGCCGACCATCACGAGCACCGGCGGCGCGGGGAAAGCCGTGGCCGGGAGACGGGCGAGCGCCTCCGGCAAAATGAGCGGGTTTTTAATCCGATAGAAGTTGCCGACAAAAAGGATGACCGGCCGATCGAGCGGGAGAGACAATTCGCGGCGGGCGGTTTCCGGATCGCTGGGATGAAACTGCTCCAGGTCCACGCCATTGTAGATCGGATGCACGCGTTCCGCGGGCAGTCCCGCTTCGCCCAGCAGCCGGGCCAGTTCGCCACTGCGCGTGATTACGGCCGCCGCCCGCGGCAGCAGCTTCTTCATGATCCGCCGCCGGCCGGACATCTTGAGATATTGGTGCACGTCCGATCCCTGGGCGATGGCCACGAAGGGAAAGTCCAATTCCTTCGAAAGCCGGGCGATGGCGCAGCAATCGGGAAAGAGCCACGACGACAGAATGACGTCGAATTCTCCCCGCTGGCGGAGGGCGCGCAGATGCGGGCGCAGGGCCCGGGCCATCAGCCGGTAATTCCACCGGCTGCCGATCTTCGGCACATACGGCACGCTCCAATACACCGGGTCAAATCGGCTGTCGTGCTCGCGCGGAAGCCGCTCCGGCGCGGGAAAAAACGGCAGCTTCGGGCGAAGGGCGAGAACGCGGATTCGCCAGCGATCCGCCAGGGAATGGAGGAGCGTGGCGTTGTCGAGACCACGGTACGGGGCGGTGGTGTCGGGAAAAAGATTCGAGACGAAAAGCAGCTTCAATGGCGTGTGTCCGCCATCCTGTCCGCAGTTTGGCCGGAGGTCACGCGCCGGTAGCGAAAGTCGCGAAATTGCCCGGGATCACCGGAGTGCCCGGCCTCCGCGGCGTGGAGGATGTTCACCAGCTCGCGCGCCGTGACGTAGTGATAACGAATGTTGGCGTTTCGCGCGGCCAACTCGGCCAGGGCGCGATGAAAAGCGCGCATCGGTTCGCCGAGAAACATCCGGGTGTTTTCGGGCTTCGCACCGTGAGTGTGCAGCTTCACGTAGACCCAGTTCGGCCGGCCTTCGACGGCCACCTGGCAATCGAGCCACAGGCGAAATCGCTCGATGGTCGGCGGATTGGCCGCGGTCAGGTCGCCGTTTTCGATTCGCGGGAGGAACCCGAATTTCCGGCTCTGCATATTCAAGGTGAGCGGACCTTGCACGAGGAGCAGTTCGTCATCGTGAACGGGTTGGGGATCGCGGTCGGCACGGACGCGCCGGCCGGAATCGTGGGACTTCGGGCGATCGGTCCCGCGAGCGTAGTAGACGGAGTTGATCGTGCGCGTCTGGGTCCGCTCCGGGGCGGAAGGCAGAGTGAAATCGGCGTAACATCCCGTCTGCCGCAGGATGCTCAGTTCGTTGCGCACGCCGCAGTGGCGGCCTTCCGGGTGCGAATTGTCGAGCGCCCAATTCCCGTGAATGAACCCGTAGCGCAAGGTATCGGTGGCATCGCGCGAAAGCATCCCGTGGCTGGAAAGCCGCTCCAGCCCTTGCTGAAGCGTGCCCCGCAGGTGATCGGCGGTGTCATCGTGATGGTGCAAATGGACTTCCATTTCGCTGCCCGTGGCCAGGCACAGATCGGCCGTCCGTTGCACCACGTCGGCTTCGTACTGCTCGACCGGATAAAAGAAAGTGTGCCGCGGACCGACCCCGTCGGCGTCGCGAAACTCCGCGGCCACGGCCGGGAATTCGCGCTGCCAGGTTTCGACGCGCTGGATGGCCTCCGCTTTATCGGCGCCGTGAAACGGCTCGAAATGATCGCACACGGCCAGCATGACGTGCACCGTGCCCAACGCCCGCTGGGCGTATTTCTCGCGCCGCCACCACGTGGGCAGCCAGATGTCGAGCGCCTTGATCATGGCATGGGGGATGGCTGCGAATGTTCTGGACGCATGGCAAAAGGGGGAAAGCAGGGAAGGTGCCGAAAATCGCTCTCGGGAGCAACGCGATTCACGCCCGCCGGCGCCCGGCCTCGTGGCCGCGATTTTCCGCTTTTCGCTGGCGGGCGGCACGGAGCGGTTTCATGATCCGGTCACTGCCATGATGACGCTTCGCCCAGATCCTCAGGAAGCCGTGCGGGAGCCGATCCGGCTGCCGCCATTACTGTCGTCCTACGCGTCGCTAAGTCCGCTGGAAAAGAGTTTGCTCGGCCACTTCATCGTTCTTTCCCGGCCGAAACTCATCGTCGAGGTCGGTGTCTATCGGGCCATCACGACCTGCCTGATCCTCGATTTTCTGCGCCTGAACGAGATCGATGCGCAGGTCATCGGTTTCGATATGCCGCAGACCTGCGAGCAACTGATCCGCGAGAACGAACAGGTGCGGCAATGGACCGAGGACGGGCGTCTGCGCTTGATCGGCGGCGAATTGCCGTTTTCGCTCCGGCGCTGGATCGAAGAGGAACGGCCCGTCGTCGACCTGGTGTTGATCGACGCGCGCCACGATTTTCCGAGTGTGGATTGGGAACTCAAGCTCTTGTGGCCGTGCCTCTCGCCGCACGGCTACATTCTCGGGCACGATTACACCGCGGAGTTCGACGGCGTGCGTTACGCGTTCGATCACTTCGCGGCGAAGGCCGGAGCGCACTTGATGCCCCTCGAAAGCACCTGGCCGGCCGCGGAGTCCGGCCGCAACTCGGTGCTCGTGGCCCTGCGGCGGCCGACCTACCGGAAGACCTTTGGCGCCTGGCTCGGGCATCGCTGCAATGGTTGGCGCGCGGATTTGGTGCGGGGAAAGTGGACCGGGCCGCTTTGGAAAAAAGTGATTCGTCCGCTGCTTCGCCGGTCGGAATGAGCCGCGCGCTTTTCACCGCGTGCGATCGGGCGTTCTTCCCGGGAGCCGAGGCCCTGCTCGCAGGCAGCCGCCGTTTTCACCCGGAGATTCCCCGGTTTTGCATGGTGCCCGCGGACGAACTCGAGGAGGCGAAAGGACGCCTTGGGCAGTTGGCGGAGATCATTCCGCCGCCGCGCTCCCTGGCGGGAGTTCCGCCGGGAATGCAGCCGTCCATTTACAAGCTCTTCGCCGTCACGCTGCCCTTCGACCATGTCGCTTATGTGGACGCGGATGCGATTTTCTGCGCGCCGGCTCCGGAGCTCTGGGAAACGGAAGCGGGCCTATGGAATGCCATCGAGGATGGCGCGCGATCGCTGGCCGGCACCGTGCCCGAGATCATGTCCGTCCAGTTTGCCCGGCAATTTCCCGGCGCGGGCGAAAAGAAAGCCTTCAATGGCGGCGTTTTTGCGTTGCGCCCGGCGGAGTGGCGCGATTTGCCGGAGCAATATGAGCAAGTGCTGGCCGCGGGAGAGTACGGCACTTATCACCCTATTTTCGATCAAGCGATGATGAACGCCATGATCCAGCCGCGCGTGAAATGGCTGCCCTTCGCCTTCAACGTGCACAATCTTTTCGACCGCGAGATTCCGCGCGATGCGCGCGTCATTCATTACGCCGCCGGGGTGTGCAAGCCCTGGGACCCGCGTTATCCGCGGCACGAACCCCAATACCATTACTGGCTGAAATATGGGCTCAACGAGACCCGCACCTGGCCACTGCTGAAATCGCGTCTGCTCGTCGCCGCGATCACGCCCAAACGTCTGCTCGGGCGGACCATCCGGCACTGGCGGGAACGTCGTGGCGGAGCGGAGGTCCGTTCGCGTTGGGACGTCGCGGTGGGCGCGTGAAGTGCCAACGAGCGCGGGGTTGGTCGATTCCTCAATCTTAATCTTAATCTTACTCTTAATCTTAATCTCTCACCGCTGAAGATTAAGAGTAAGAGTAAGATTAAGATTAAGATCAAGTGCTTCGCGCGTCCTCTAAACCGCGCTAAAACTCCTTCGCGGCGATCGCGCGTTCCAATTCCGCCGCCACGCGTTCGATGACCGTCGGCCAATCGCCCAAGGCCGTTTGCCGGAAGAGCCGCATCGTCGGGTACCAGGGCGTCTCCTCGCCATCCACGCCCCAACGCCAATCGGGAGCGAAGGACACCAACGTCCACACCGGCCGTCCCAGCGCTCCGGCGAGATGCGCCACCGCGGTATCCGCCGTGATCACCAGATCCAGTTCGGAAATCAACGCGGCGGTGTCGGCAAAATCCGCCAAATGCGGGGTGTGATCGATGATGGCGCGGGCGCCTGGCAAGGCGGGCAGTGGCTCGGTTCCTTCGCTGACTTGCAGGCTGTAGAAATCGACGCCCTCCATCCGCAAGAGTGGAAGGAGCGTTGGGAATGGAATGCTTCGCACACGGTTCCGGCGATAACGCGCGCTGCCCGCCCAAGCCAGTCCGACGCGCGGGTGTGTCCGAGCCATCCGCGTCCTCCAGATTTCGCGCCGTGCGGAATCCGCGAAAAGGTAGGGAGTTTCGCGGGGAATCGTCTCCCGTTTTGTGTGAAAGGCCAAAGGCTGGCTCGCCATCGGCAGATGGCAGTCGAACGCAGGAAGCGAATCCCCTGCGGCCACGACTTCGCTGATGCCTTGGACGCCGCGGAAAAGTTCCACCAGGACGCGCGGGCATTGGACAACGACCTCGCCACCACGCGCGGCGATGAGCGGCGCGTAACGAACGAATTGAATGGCGTCGCCGTATCCCTGTTCCGAATCAACGAGCACGCGCTCACCGTGCAATGGACCGCCGTCCCACAGGGGTTGGGAAAATGGCCGCCGGGCAATCTGCCACGCTTCCCAGCGGGATTCATAAAGCGGCCATCCACGCTCGAAATCGCCACGCAGCAAGGAGAGAAGCGCCAGGCCGAATCTTGCCCGAGCATAAGCCGGATCGAGTTCCAATGACCGGCGATACTCCATTTCGGCTTCATCGAGGCAGCGCTTTTCGGTGAACACGTTGCCGAGATTGTTGTGAGCTGCTGGGAACGAGGCATTGAGTTGGATCGCCCAGCGGGAGGCCGCTTCCGCTTCATCCAATCGCCCAAGTTCCATCAGAACGACCGCCAGATTGTTGTGGGCCTCGGCGTAGTTCGGTTTCAGTTCGAGGGCACGCCCGTAGGCCGCGACGGCTTCCTCCGGTTTGCTTTGTTCCAGGAAAGTGTTGCCGAGGTTGTAGTGGGCTTCCACCAGATTGGGATTCAGGGCCACCGCCTGGCGGGACGCGGCCTCGGCTTCGCTGAACTTCTTTTGATCCGAGAGCGTGTTGGCGAGATTGTTCCAGATGATCGCGAGGTCCGGCCGCATCTCCAGGGCGCGCCGATAAACGGCGACGGCCTCGTCGAGTTGACCGCGTTGCGTCAGGGCGCCGCCGAGATTGCTGAGCGCTTCGGCGTAGCCGGGTTTGCATTCACTGGCCCGGCGATACGCCGCGATCGCGGCGTCGAGTTGACCTTGCGCACGAAGGGCATTGCCCAGGCTGACGTGGGCCTCACCGAAATTGGGACTCAATTCGATGGCCCGATGAAAGCACGCCAGGGCCTCGTCGATTCGTCCCAGAGCGCAGCAAGCCTCACCGAGGTTGGCATAGGCGAGGGCGTTCGCGGGTTGAGCCGAAAGGATCTGCCGGTAGATGGCCTCCGCTTCCGCCGGCCGCCCGGCCTGCTGGTGCCGGACCGCGAGTTCGAACGCCTGGCGAATGCTGATGACGGACATCGTGACAATCGCTCCGTCGATTACCAACCCTGTCGGCCGGCGCCGGCGAGATAGTAGCGAAGACCGCGTAGGACTTGAAGATTGAGAAAGACGAAACCCGCCGGAATTCGCCCGAGCTTCCAGCGGCGCATCGCGGGGAGATGGCTCAGTGCAGCGGCGAGAAAGAAGCAGACCTGGCCGGCCAGGCACACGGCGTAAAATGGCCGATCGGCGAGGAGCAGATTCGAAAGGAAAGCGAGGAGGAGGAGGAAGGGCGCGAGCAGGCGCAGATACTTGTGGGAGATGAGCTGCCACCAGAGCCGATGCCGCCACGGCAGCATCCACCCCGGGTGGCGGAAGAGCATCTGAAAGCCGCCGGCCAGCGTCCGCTGTTTGCGGCGCAATTCCGCTTCGGGCTCGAGCGATTGCGGGTCGAACGCCCGCGCCTCGGGATCGTGGATGATGCGGGCGCCGCGAGCGGCCGCTTCCATGGGAATGACGACATCGTCGAGCAAGGTGTCCTCGGGAATGGGCGCAAACAAACCCGGCCGCAGCGCGTAGATGGCCCCGGTGCAGCCGACGCACGAATCGAAACGCGATTCCCCCGCGCGCAGCCATTTCTCGTAACGCCAGTAGGTATCGATGCCCGAGCCGGTGGCACTGGCTGCGGGCGCGATTTCGAGCGACCCGCTCACCGCGCCGATTGCCGGGTCCGCGAAATGCGCGGCGAGGCGAGCGACGGCGTCCGGAGCGAAGCTTTGCCGGGCATCGGTGAAGATGACGACTTCCGCCTCGGCTTGCGACAATGCCAGATTCAGCCCGGCGGCCTTTCCCGCGCGGTCCGGGCGTTCGACGATTTCGATGCGGCGATCCTGAAGACTGCGCGCCCGGGCGACCGTGGCATCCGTCGAGCCGTCGGAAATCATCACGACGCGAAGTTTTTCCGCCGGGTATTGAGATTCCAAAAGATTGCGCAGCCGGGCCTGGATATTTTCCTCTTCATTGAGCGCCACGAGGACCACGCACACCGAAGGCTGCGCCGCGCCATCGACCGGCGCACTCCGGACTTTCGGCCGCCAGCGAGCCAGAGCGGAAATGAAGAGGCCGTAACCGACGAAGGTATAAAACAGCAGGCCGATCGAGACCCAGAAGACGAGCAGCGGCAAGGTGTTGAGCATCATGGCCTGATTCTGCCCGCACTATCGGCGGGATGAGCAATGGCAGCGGGTCACATGCGTTCCATCATGTAAGCCCAGAATCGGATCACCCCCCACCAACCCACGGTGATCAGCAACAAATCCACCCAGCCCAATCGCCGCCAATTCCAGGCGATGCCGCTGCTCTGCGGAGCGGGCACTACGGTTTCCGGTTCGTCGTTTTCCGGGGGAAAGAGGAGGGACTCGCGCATCGCGCCGGGAGCACCGGCGAATGCCCCCTGCGGCACGAGTGGCGGATGGAGCCAGACCGGCACGGGAGGTTCCAGCGAATCGTCCGGCGCCGGCGCCGGTTCTTCCTGTTCCCCCCGCCGCCAGAGAAGATGGCGATGCAACGCCGCGATCGCCGCCGTGAACATGAAGAAAGTGGGACGATATTCGAAATCCACCATCCACGAGGAAACGATATAAGAAATGATGAGCACGAAGAGGAGGCGGCGGATGCGCTCTTCATCCGTGGTCTGGGTGCGGGCGGTAATGGTGGTGCGCAGGCAGCAATAGAGGACCGCCACGAAGAGAAAGAGCCCCGGCTTCCCGGTCTCAGCCCCGGTGCAAACATAGGAGGAGTGGGGCGCCTTCCCGTGACGGTAGGGCCGGAGAACGATCCGCGGCTTGGCGTAAGCTTCGCCCGGTTTGGGAGAAAGCAGCAGCGGGGTGTATTCGGTGATGAAGGCGTCATCGCCCCAATGCCCCTTGCCGACCCCGGCGATCCTCGTCTGGAGAAGTTCGTAACCGTGCTTGAAGGCCAGGACCCGTCCCTGAATCGCCGGATCGGATTTCGATTTGGATAGCTCGTTCATCCGCGGCAAGGCGAAGAGCATTCCCGTGCCGAACATGGCCGCGAAGACCGCCATCGCCACTTGCACGCGCAGAGGCCGCCCAATGGCCATCGTGGCAAAAATGGTGATGCCGCCGCACAGAAAGGAGCCTTTGGATACAGTCAGGTAAATGCAGTAAAGCGGAATGAGCAAAAAACCCACGCCCAGCGCGCGGGACGTGATCGGCCGCTTCCAAATCAAATAATAGTAGAGCATCGGAATGGCTGGGACGACGCTATGTCCGAGGCCATTCGGGTTATCGAAAATAGACAGGTTCAGGACGAGCCGGCCTTTCATCGAGCCGTTGGTGATGCTCATACTGTCCAGCGGATCGAAACCCCACTCCGTGGCGATCGCGAGCAAGGCCACGGTCACGATGAGGAACGTCCACCAGCCGAGGAAGATTCTCATCCGCGGGACCGAATAGAGCACCTGGACGATGACGATATAGAAAATGTAGAGATTGGCGTTGTCCTTGAAAGCTTCCCAGCGATTGGGCGCCGAGACGACGATCCACAGCCAAAACGCGAAGACCACCCAATCGTGCGGCGTCCGAAATAGATCCCGCAGCTTGATGCTCTTTTCGCGAAAGAACAGCGTGCCCAGGCCCGCGAGCATGCAGATTTGCACCCAATGGATGCTGGCAAAGATGCCGTACCACTCCTGCGGACGCAGGTAGTAGAGGATGAGAAAGAGGATGACGATGACGAGATCCATTAGCGCGGAGCGCAGGCGCGATAGAGGTCTTCGTAAGCGGCAATCATGGACTCGAGGGAGAAGTGTCCGGTCACTTTCTTCCGCGCATTTCGGCCGAAGTCAACGAGACGGGCAGGTTCCGCGAGGATTTCCCCCAGCCGCGCGGCCAGGGCGGTGGCCGAGGGGAGCGCTTCGACCCAGCCGTCCACCCCGTGGGTGATGAGCTGTTCATGGCCGCATTCCGCCCGGGCCAGGACGGGAACTCCGCAAGCCATCGCTTCGAGGGCTGCGTTGGAAAATCCTTCATTGACGGAGGGGATGACGAGCAGATCGAGAGCCTGGTAGCAGGCGCGAGGGTCGGGCTGAAAGCCGAGAAGATGAATGCGTGCGCGGACGCTGCTGGCTTTCGCCCGTTGCGCCACGGTGCTTTCCTCGCTCCCTCCTCCGCCGATGATGAGCAGGCGCGCCTTGGGAAAGCGTGGGGCGACTTGCTCAAAGGCCTCGATCAATTGGATGTGGCGTTTGAACGGTCCGAATCGCCCGACGATGCCCACCGCCAGCGCATCGGGAGGCAGCGAGAGCGCGATTCGGGCATCGCGGTGGTCCGCCGGGGTAAAGCGCGTGATGTCCACGCCATTGGCAATGTCGGTGATTTTCTTCGCCGGGAAACCGAGCAGGATCAACTCCTTGCGCATGGCCGCGGAAACCGTGTGGACGATGCGGCAACCGCCATAGAAAAAGCGGCGCTGGCGCAAACGGCGCGGCCAGCGCTCCTCCTCCGTCAGTTGGCTGTGTTCGCCATGCACGAGCACCCGCCGCCAGCCGCCCCACGTCGCCAGGCCGCTGTAGATGAGCGCGCCAAGATTGTGACTGTGGACGACGTCCGGGCGGACACGCCCGATGAGCCGGGCCAGGCGCCAGGCGGCCGCCGGTGAAAACCCGCTGGTTTTGCCGAGCAGAAAGACCTCGCTGCCTTTGGGCAGCCGGTCGGCAAATGCTCCCCGTCGTTCGAGGCAGGCGACATGACTGGTGATCCCCCTTTGGGCGAGGGCGTGGGCGATGTTCACCACGCCGTTTTCCATCCCGCCGGGATCGAGAGAGTTGACGACGTGGAGGACCTTCAGAGACATGCCCGGAGAAAATGAGCCACGGCTCGCGCCCGGAAAAATGGCGGTTCGGCGACAAGCCGCGGGCGAAAGAAAAACGGCCAAAGGGCCACCGAGGCGAACAGGTAGAGCCAGGCGCGAAAGCGGAGACCGTCGTCAAAATGCGTCCAGGCCACGAGGAAATAATGGACGGATGCGGCCCGCAACCAGAACGGCAGATTCCAGTGCGGCACGGCGCCGGCCTGCCACGCCCTGCGCAGCACCAGACCCGAGTTGCGCTTCATCCGGGGAGCGTTTTTGCTCATGTTGTCCGGGTGCCGGCGGATGACCGCGAGCGGTTCGCCGAGATAGAAAAACCGATGGCCGCGCGCAGTGATCCGAATCCACATGTCGCGGTCTTCGGAGCTGCGGAGCGCGGTATCGAAGTTGCCGCATTCCGCGAAGACCTCGCGGCGGACGACCACGGAGGAGGAGAGCGGACGATTGCGCAGGCAAAAAGATGCCGCGGTGAGTTCGGCGGTGTGCAGGAAATTGTGTCGGGGGGCGGCGAGAAGCTGGCCACTGCCATTCATCCGCGCAGACGCCGTTCCAATGGCGGCAAATTCCGGACCGAGGCGGCGGAATTCATCGAGCACCGTTGCGAGGAACACCGGCGTCCAGCGATCGTCGGCGTCGAGGAAAGCGACGTAGGGAAAGCGGGCCTCGCGAATGCCGGTATTGCGCGCCGCGGAAAGCCCGGCGTTGACCTGGCGCACGCAGCGAAAGCGCGGATCGGTCTGGCGGCCGCAAACGCACGGAGTGTCGTCGGTCGAGCCGTCGTCGATGACGATCAGTTCGAATTCAGTCCAGGTCTGGGCCAGCACCGAATCGATCGCCTCCGGCAGAAAGTGCGCGTAATTAAACGCCGGAATGATGACGGAAACCTGATCGGAAGAAGTCGGAGCGGATGGCGGCATGCCGGAAGACGACGCGCGCAAGGACGCCTGGAGCACAGGAGGCAATCAGGAAGGGGAGTAACGAAAGCAATCGCCCCACCGGGAGAGCGCTGGCACCTCGCGACCACCAGCAAAGTCCGAGGCGCCGGGAAGGTTACGTGGTCTCAGCGGTTTGATGGTAGTAGTAATCGTACGAGTAGTAGAAGTACTGGTAGTAGTTCTGCGTTGCATCGAGATCGAGCCGGTTGAGCACAAAGCCGTAGAAATTGGCGCCATTGGCCCGCAACGTATCGATTGCCGATTGCACGCCGCGCGCGGGAGTATGGCCCGTCCAGATGACGAAGAGCACCCCATCGACCAGGTTCTGCATGATCGACGTCTCGGAGAGACCGAGCACCGGCGGAGTATCGATGACGATCCGCTCGAAGCGGTCGCGCAGGCCGGTGAGCAGTGCCGCGAAATTCGCGGAGCCGAGCAATTCGGTGCCGCTTTCGAGATGCCGCCCGGCGCTCAGCACCGTGAGATTTTCCTGCGTGGTCGGGCGGAAAGCCTCCTCGAGCGTGCACTCGCCCGAAAGCACGTTGCTCAGGCCAGGTTCCTTGCGATAGCCGAAGAGGCGGTGCAAGCGGCCGCGGCGCAAATCCGTGTCGATCAAGAGCGTCTTCGCGCCGGTCAGCGCAAACGAGGCGGCGAGGTTGGCCGAGACCACGGTCTTGCCCTCCTTGGGCATCGCGCTGGTCACCATGACGACGTGCGGCTGTTTGCTGATCGCGCCCATGGAGAGGACATTCGTGCGAATGACGCGGAAGTTCTCCACCAGGCCGTTCTTCAGCGGCATGTCCTGATCCGAGCTGACGAAAGTTTCGCTCGGTTTGGCTTGCGGAACGATGCCCAGGCCACGCAGCCGGAAGGAACGCTCGATTTCCTCGATGTTCGTCATGGTGTGATCGAGGTACTCAATGAGGAAGGGGACGCCAATGGCCAGGCCAACGCCGAGAACCAGCGACAGGATGACGATCCGCAGGCGGTTGGGCGAAACCGGATCGTCACGGACTTCCTTGAGCCCGGCGTAGCGGAGATTGATCCGCTCTTTTTCCCCGGCAAATTCCACCTCGTTCATCTCCTTTTTCATGTTCGCCAGGTAGTCGTCGTACGGCAGGCGCGACAGGTCGAAGATCTTCAATTGCGAGAGGAGCTTGGCGTGCTTGCGGGTGAGCTCCTCGTACTGCGGGAGCTTGGCCTCCAGAACGGCCTTCTTGTTCAGCAACTCCTGATATTGCAGATCGAATCGATTCAAGGCCACTGCGAGCTCGGCATCGAGGCGTTGATTGACCAGGTCGAGGCTTTTTTGGAGCGGAATCATGTGGCCCGCCGTCGGCAGGTAGGTCCGCAACGCTTCGTCGATTTGCTTTTTGATCCTCTGCTGCTCCTGCGCCAGCTCGTCCCAAGGGTGCAGGGATTTCAACATCGTCAGATCGACCACGGCGCCCGCCGTATCCCCGCTTTGCTTTTTCTCTTTTTGGTCGCCGCCGCCTCCTCCGTCCGCCGGCTGTTGCGGTTGATCCACGATCTGCCCAAGGTTCAGACGCGTCTCCGCATCCTCTGCGCCCGCGATGAGGGAGAGCTTGGCCACGGAGTCGAGATTGGCGTCTTGCAGACGGACCCGCACCCGGCCGAGTTCGTCGATCCGCTTCTGCAGCCTGGCCAGTTCGCTCGGGAGGGTGTTGATCGAATTGATCAGGATCAGCGTGCGCGTCAGATCTTGCTGGTCCTCAAAGTCGAGTTTTTCCGAGAACTGCTGGTCCAGCCGGCTCACGACCTCCTTGAGTTCCTCCGAATAGACACTGACCAGGTGCTGCTTGTCTTCGAGCCGTTTCTCCTGCCGATAGGCGAGGAATTCCCGGACCATCGTCTCCGTCCAGCGATGCGCCCAATCGGCGGAATAAGGGTAGAGTTCGACGTCGATGTTCTTTTCCGAATCGAGGCTGGCGCGGAACTTGAAAAGATACTTCCGCTCCAATTCACGGCCGCTCGTGTCGACCCCCAGCGCCCGGGCGGTGCGCAACATGATCTGCGGCTCGGTGAACTGCGTGACAAACGCCGCCAGCCGCCCGTCATCGTAGATTTTCTCCGTGTCGAGCGGACGCGGCAGGTAGTCCAGGTGGATCAACGCGTGTGCGTAATAAACCGGCTTGGCAAAAACGTAATAGGTCAGGCCGGCCGTGAGGGCGAAGCAGATCAGAATGATCATGAGCCGCGCGTGTTTCGTCGCGACCCCGAGGTAGAGAAATATATCGTGAAGCGTGAAGGCGGGCTTCTTGGCTCCGGGAATCATGGATTCGGGTAAAAAGGTGGGCGAGCGCCAGGGGTGGCGCCAAAAGAAGTGGGCATATTTAGCAGGATTCACGTAATTCGCGAAGCAAACTTTCTCCAACCTGCCGCGCCAACTTTCCCGTCGGGCCAACTCCGACATCGACTCGCGGCGAAGCCCTGGGTTTGAATGCGCGTTGCATGGCCCAATCGGCTCCAGAACTCAGCCTCGTCATCCCTTGCTTCAACGAAGGGCGGGTTTTGCCGCTGTTGCGCCAGCGTTTGCTCGACAGTTTTGGGCAACGCGATGCCAGTTGGGAAGTCATCCTCGTCGATGACGGCTCGAGCGATGACACCTTCGCCCAGATCACCGCCATGCACGCCAGCGATCCGCGTTTCAAGGTCCTCTCCTTTTCGCGAAATTTCGGCCATCAGACGGCGGTCTTCGCCGGTTTGTCGCGGGCTTTCGGCGAGTTCGTTGCCGTGCTCGACGCCGACCTCCAGGACCCCCCGGAATTCGTCTCCGCCTGCGTCGAGAAACTGAAGGAAGGTTACGATGTCGTCTACGCCGTCCGCCGCCAGCGAAAGGAGTTTTTCCTCCTCCGGGTTTGCTACGACATCTTCTACCGCTTGCTTCGGCTCATCTCCGAGGTCGATATCCCCCTCGATTCCGGCGACTTCTGTGTCATGCGCCAGTGCGTGGTTTCCGTCTTGCGCCAGATGCCGGAGCGCGATGTTTTCATCCGCGGGTTGCGCGCCTGGACCGGTTTTCGGCAAGTCGGGATGGAATATGCCCGCGCTGCCCGCGCTGCCGGGGAGACCAAATATCCCTTGCACAAACTGGTCAAACTCGCGTTGGACGGCATTTTCGCTTTCTCGTCGGTGCCTTTGCGCCTCGCCGTTTTCTTGGGCTTCGCCAGCCTGGCCGCATCCATTGGCGGCGGCATTTTGGTAATCGTCTGGAAATTTCTGAATTTTCAAGTCCTGGGTCATTACCCCTCCGAAGTGCCGGGTTGGACGTCGCTCGTCGCCCTCATCCTGTTCCTCGGCGGGACCCAGTTTTTGATCCTCGGCATCCTCGGAGAATTCATCCGGCGCATCTACGCCGAAGTAAAGCAGCGTCCCCGCTGGGTGCTGCGCGCGGAGTTGGGCTTCCCGGTGCATCATGATCGAGAAATGGTCTAGCGGAAATGCCGATGAGAACATGCCGGAGGCGATCCTCGTCGAGACCCTGGCGCTCGTGCGGCGCCACCCGTGGTGGCGGGCCCGCGCCCGGCTGGCGCTGACGATTTTGCGATCGGCTGGAATCGCGCCGCCCCAGGCCGTGCTCGATGTCGGTTGTGGCTGGGGCGTCAATCTCGACGAACTCGAGACGGCCGGCTACGGCGTCGCCGGGCTCGATATTTCACCGCAAATCCTCCAGTTGATCGATCGTCCCGGACGACGGCTCATCGAGGCGGATTTGAACCAATCGCTGCCGGACGGTTGCCCCTCGTTCGAAGGCGCTTTGCTCCTCGACGTCCTCGAGCACCTCGACGACGACCGGGGCGCGTTGCGTCGCATTGCCCCGCTCCTCCGGCCCGGAGGCACCCTCGTCGCCAGCGTCCCGGCCTTGCCCGAACTGTTTTCGGAATTTGATGAAATCCAGGGGCATCGCCGGCGTTACGTTCCCGAAACTTTGACCGCGGCTTTCGAGGGTACCGGATTTGTCCTCGAGAGGACTTTTTGGTGGGGCGGATGGATGGTCCCCGTGCTGCGGCGCATGCGCAAAAAAGGTTCCAATGGCACGCCGGCCGCACCCAAGACTTACGCGGATTATCTTCGTCTGCCGCCCTGGCCCGCGCCTTTGCTCATGCGGGCCCTTTACGCTTGGGATCAACGACAGGCCCTCGCCGGAAATCTCCGCACCGGCACGTCTCTTTTCGCGGTCGCCCAGCGCCGGCCTTGAAACCCTTCGAGGCTTTTTAGAAGCTCCAGAACTTCTCCGGAACCACGATGATGTCGTTGCTCTGCAGTTGGACGTCGGGACGCTGTCCCTTCTTGATCGCGATAATGTCGACGGGCAGCTTGGCCTTGGTGCCGTCGGGGAGCGCACGCAGCACGAAAACGTGGCGCTGGTCGGCAAAGCGGGAAAAGCCCCCATTTTGGAGGATGGCCGCATAGGCGCTGAGCCGCTCGCCCTGCTTCAAGGGAAAGCTGCCCTGGTGGGCGACATTGCCCGTGACGTAAACGAGATTGGAGGGCCCGGCAGGAATGGTGATGACGTCGCCTTCTCCCAAGGTGATGTCCGAGGTCAATCCGCCGCCTTCCAGAATTTTCGCCACGTTCACTTCCTCGACCACGCTCTTGTTCGCGGCGATGCGCATGACCCGAACCCGCGTGAGATCGGCTTTGTCGCTAATCCCTCCGGAACTGAGGATCACATTGACCAGCGTGGGCGTGATTCCCGAAGGGATGTGCCAGGGACGCGGCTCGCGAAATTCACCCGCGAGATAGATGAGAGGGCCATTTTCGATGTCCGCGCCTTGTTTGCGCTCAATCATCACCGTGGCATTATGCAATTGGGAGCTTTGGAGGGCCCGCTTGACGGCGGCTTCCGCAGCCGAAAGCGTCTTGCCCGCCACGGCGATACGTCCGACTTGCGGCATGATGATGTAGCCCCCGCGGCGAACCTGATAGATGCCGTTGAAGGACGGGTCTTCGTTGACGAAAACCTCGAGATTTTCACCCGGGACGACGATCTCCTCCGTGGGGGTCCCACGCGGGCCTTGGGCGAATTCAGACAGTTGTTTATCGAGTTCGTCGAGCTGCGCCTTGGCCGCCGAATAACGCGCCTGCCAGTCTTTGACTTCCTGATCGAGATGCTCCGCCTTTTCCAAGTCGCCGGCAGCGGTTTGGATCTGAAACTGTTTTTGCGCCTGCTCGAGCTTCGCCTTGGCGTAGCGAGCCTCGCCGACCAGCGTCTGGCGCTTTTCCGCAAGGTCTTCTTTGTCCGCCTGGGCCGCAGGGGCCAAAGTCAGCCCGGGATTGGACACGTTATCGGCGGGCTGGTCGACCGGATTTGAAGCCGGCGGCGGAGTCGAGGACTGGGTTGCCGCCAGGTTGACCTGCGTCTTACGGAAAGGGATGGCCTGCTTGCCGGCGGCATCCTGGGCCCGGCTGGCCACAGGGAAAATACCCACCCCTAGCGTCATCGACGCGATCACGATGGGGAGCCAGAACCAGTGGGGGGAAGTACGCAAGTTCTTCTCTGGAAGTGAGTCAAAAGGGGTCACGATTTCGGGGCGAGGGTAGCGAATTGAGGCGCGAGGTCAATGCAGGAAGTATGCTTGTTAACCAAATTATCACCTGAAGTTCGCGTTTCTACTCAAAGTACTTCGTTAACGAGATGTAAATCAAATTCTCCCTGTAGTTTTGCTCGATGAATTGCGATTGGCTCTGTTGATACTGATAAATCAATTGCATCTGTAGAGTGTTGGTAAAGTAGTAGTCGAGCTCTGCCCGCCCGCTCCACCACACGATGCTTCCCGGGTCGGAACTGGCATATTCCCCAACAAAGCGCAGCCACGTTTTTGGACCCAGATTGTAATTGACGCGCACCCCGATGCGCCATTGATCGGCGGTGGCTTGGTTCCCGTCATCAAACGAGTATTCCGAAAGAACGCGATAAACGTAGGCGTCGGTTTCCAGCCGCGGGCCGAGAATCTGGTAGAAGTTGAAACCGATGACGTCGTCGATTTCGTTGTTGAAGTAGTTGAACTCGCGCGCCCAGATGAATGATTCCTGGGTGTAAGGCCCGGCGATATGGCTCAATTGGAAACGCCACAGCGCGCCCGAATTCTGCTGCACACCGCCCGTGTAGTAACCGCCTTCGGCGAGCATTTGCAATTGGTCGGTGATCGGTCCGGCAACCCCCAGGCGGAAGATGCTTTGGACTCCGGAGAATTCACTCGAGTTGAAAGCTTCGTAGGTGAAATAGGGCTTGAAACGAAGATTTTCCCGTTCGGAATAGAGCCCGAGCAAGGCGTCATCCTGGCGAAGATCCGGCAAACCGCGGTTGCCTTGGTTGTACCAAAAGTTTTCGTGATACAAGCGAGCGGAAAACCGAATGTCGTCCGGCAGCAGGCGATCCACGCCTACACTGATGGTATTCGTATAAACGACGACGTCGTTGCGGAAATCGACCTGGCGGTCGTTCGGATTTTGATTGGGAAAATAGTAGCCTTCATCCGGCCGAAGCTCGTAGCGCCCAGCCACCGCTTGGTCGTTCGTATTCCACCCGGTAAACAAAACGTCGTCGCTCTGGAAATTGTTCGAGAAGTACCCGTCTCCGATCTGGAAATCGTCACCGAAGACCACATTCCATCCGGCTATTTGAGTGTCCCACGAAACCTGGGCGTGCACGATGGGGCCGTTGAACAAGCCGAAGTTGTAAAACTCACCCAATCCAAACCCGGCGACTCCTACCTGGTTTTGGAAGGGGAGATAGACAAAAGTGCCCTCGGTCGCCAGGCGCAGGTTGTCGTTGATCTGCGCCATGATCTGCACGGTCATTCCCACGAAGGCGATCTCGCCGGGTCGGGCCACAGGTGTCAGATCAATATTGTCGCTGTACAGAAAGGCCGTTTGCAGTTGGCGCAGTTTGAAATAAAAGGGGCCGATTTTCAGGTCCGCGTCCTGCGGTTGAAAAGCGCTCTGCGTGAGGAGAGGGACACCGCCGCTGAACCCTGGAATATTCAGCGAAAAATGGCCGTTCAGGGTGTCGGAATTGACGTACGGACCGATGGGCGGCGGGGTGATGAGCGGCCCGTAGGGAAATTGCGTGTTCCGAAAAAACTGGTTGGGCGCGACGGGCGAGGGCTCCGGCTGAAAAATGTAGGGGTTGGGCGGGAGCGTGGTCAGGCCCTCCGTGCCCGTGAAGCCGGCGCCGGACGGCGAGGTAGTCGGCGTGTCCGGGGTCGCGGGCGGCGCATCGAGCACCGGATCAAGGTGCCCGGTCCGAAATTGGGGCGTCTGCTGGGCGTGGACCGTCGCCACAGCCGCCATAGATAAAAAAACAATCGCCCACCGGATCGCCAGTTTCAGGCACATTCCTGAGGACGGTCGGGCGATCGGTTCGAAAGGGTCGGATGGGCGCGCGATGGGATCAATCAAGCCGTGCGATCTCCTGGTGGGCGTGTCGTCTCGCCTTCTTCATGGCGCGATCCTTTTGACTCCTCATCAGAAAGACCTGCGGCAGGTCCTCCCGGCGGATGGAAAAAGGCAGATAAGCCAGCAGTCCCAGGAGAGGTACACAGACGATGATCCAAATCCACAGGCGGCGCTGGCGAGGGCTGAAACCTTGCGAATTGATACTGAACACACCGCAAAAGACGAGAGCCGCCCAGATCATGAGCAGGGACAAAAAGATCTGGCCGTTGAACTTTGCAGCCTCGAGGCTGAATCGATTCAAAAGTTCACTCATGATGGAAAACAGGCATGTTCAATGAGAGCGGCGGGGGGCATACGTGAACCTTCTCTCTTTGGAGTAAGGGAGGTGCCAACGTAAAGCAAAAACCGGTCTCAGATGTGACAACTACGTAAATCAGATGTGACGACTGCGTAAATAGACGATCTCCCCCAAAGAATTTATTGACTCCGGGGAATGGAATCTGGTTATTCTGCACGTATCCCCTGAGCTCCACCTTGGTGCCTTGACTGGCGTCGCGTTTGGGCTGCGCAACTAAAATCAGTTTACGAGCAATAACGAGCACATCTATGAAAGCACTCCTTGAGAAGCGTACGGTCGGGCAATCTTGCCTGCATTTTCGGCGACTTCGGCGATCAGTTTTAGGCGGCGCACTGCTGGCTTCACTGCTGGCCTGCGGTTCCGTGTTCGGCCAGGGAAGCTACTATTCTGGTCCGATCAACCCGGCGGGGACGGTGAACTACTCGACCACCACGATCAGTTCCAGTCAGGATCTCCAATTCTTGCAAAACAAGCTCGGGTCGCTTTATCCCGGCGTTTCGCTGGAGACTCCGCCGACTGCGGCCCAGTATTCGGGCGCGGTGACCTCCTGCGTCACGGACATTCTCAATGGATTGGAAACGGGGACGGGCATCACCCTGACCACTTTCAGCAATCAGTCGGTGGCTTGGAATTCTTCGGCCACGCAGGCGACCTCCGGGGCGATCGCCCAGGCGATCATTCAGGTCGACTTTACGGTCAACAGCAATGCCACGCAGGCGATTAATGATTTGACGACGGTCGCCACGGCGCTCTCCGTTTCGCAACCGGGGCTGGTCAACAACATCGTCTCCGGCATCGCCGCGCAGGCTGCGCAGGGGGCTTCGGCGCTGCAGATCGCGCCCGGTATTCCTCAGATCGTGGCTGGCGCTCTCAATCAAATTCCCACGGACTATACCCAGGCCTCTTCGGTCGTGGGCAACGGCCAGGCGGCGATCGTCAATGCGAATCTGAACGCGATGCAGAAACACACCGTGTTCGACAGTTATGTGACGGCGCTCATCGGCTCGACTGCGGCGACGAACAATCCGCTGCTCATCAAGAGCATCGCCCAGACCTTGACCACCAGCTCCGTTCCCGCGACGGTCTCGACGCTTCAAAATACCTTGAGCACGGCGGTGGCGGCGATGTCGTCCCAAACCAACTTCACCTTGGCCGCCCTCACCGATGGCGCGTTGCTTTCGAATGGCTCGACGCCCGCTGGTGCGACCGCCGTGGCGGGTGACATCACCGGTGCCGCAGGTTTCACCGGCAATACCGCCTACGTGAGCCAAATCGCGACCGGCTATAGCCAGACGACCCGCGCCAATTTGGACGCGGCCTTTACGGCTAATCCGAGCCTGGCTGACGCCACCGCCTCCGGCGCCGTGGCTCGCGGGTCGGTCTCCAGCAATCTGGTCCTCCAGGACGCCCTGACTTTGGCGATCACCGGTTCTGCCGGCGATCCGAGTGCGGCAAATATCGTCGAGCAAGCCATGCAGGCCAACCCGTCGTCGGTCTCAGCGACGATTAGCGGCGCGGTCAGTCCGACCTCGCATATGCCCTACGGCACCAACGTGCAGTTCACGGATGTCGCCTTTGGCGCCGCCGCGGGATCGCCGATCGGCTCTGTCGGCACCTTGATCGGTGTTCTCGTCCTTGACAGCAGCTCTTCCGCCAGCACGTATTCCTCGACCACGGTGAATAACATCGTGACGGGCGGTATCAATGGGGCCGCTTCTTCGAACTATTCGGGCGCTTACGGAGATATCGTTTACAAGGCCGAAGTGCAGGCCCGCAATACGACCGGCATCAGCGGTAGCTTGGTCACCGCGGCCATCAGCGCGATTCAGACGCACAGTGGGTTGTCGTATGTCGCCGCCATCGCCGCTCAGGCCGCGGGTGGCACGGTCGGCACCAACCGCGCTGCGATTCAGTCGGCGGCCGATGTGGCCCTGGCGGGTAACGCCACGTTCCAGGCGGCTGCGGATCAAGGCATGACGCTGGTCCAGAAAATTCAGACCTCTGCCGCGACGCACTTTGTCGATATCCTCAGCGCGATCAATCAGGCGGCCAACGGCACGCAGAATGGCGACGCGGTCCGCTCTGACCTCTACGCGGCGATGATGGCCGACCCGGGTGACTACGATGGCAACCTGGCGGCAGCGCTGAAAGAAACGGTGGGCAACCCCAACTCGCTCACCTCGCAAGGCTCTCCGATCACCGACACTCTGTTGCTCGGAGACGCCAACAACGGCATCCGGGGAATCAACTCCGGCGTCGGCGCCAACCTGCAAATCGTCGATACCGTGGTCACTCACCTGCAAAACGAAGCGCTCGGCGTCGGCTCGTCCGGTGTCGGTGATATCTTCGGCTACATCTCGCAGCAGGTCGTGGTTGCCCCGACCCTCACGCGAAGCATTGCTGTTGCCGCGACGGTCACGGATCCCGATCACGCGCACTTCATCGCCAAGGCCATCGCTTACCAAGCGCCGATGACGGTCTACACCACGGTCGCCTCGATCTTCAACTACGCACAGATCACCAATCCTCATCCGTTGGTCCTGACCAATTCCACTTCGTTCGCCGGTGCGGTCGGGAGCAGTAAGACCTACCCGGGTAACTTCGGTGCGATCATGGATCAACCGGCGGCGGCTGCGGCCATCACCGCTGGCCTCACCGACGGTATCATCGCCTCGAATCAGGCGCTCCCGATCAGTAACCTCACCACCGCATTGTCCACGGCCGTTGCCGCCGCGGTCAGTGCCTCCATCACGCAGAACAACACGACGCTGTTGGGTCTGACCAATCCGTTTAACAATACCGGTGACACTACCAAGTTGTTCCAGCAAAGCAATGGTACCACGTGGAATGGCGCGACCCCCGCATACACCACCGCGTCGCAATCGCGGACGGTTGGCGCGGCGGGTGCGATCACCGGTTTCATTGCCGAAGTGACCCAGCCGACGGATACCACGATCAGCCCGATTACCCAGGCTGTCCTCACGGCCGCAGTCGGTGGCGCAGCCCGGAACTATTCATTGCAAATCGCCCAAGCTGCTGGCCAGGCTTTTGCCTGGGTAACCCAGTTCTCCGGAACTCCGGACACCAGCACCGCCTCGAACACCAACCCGGTGTATGCCATCGCCGAAGCCATGGCGCCCACGGTGACTGGCTTCGCCACGCTTGCTCAGCTCGAGAACGCCGTCGCTTTCGGTATGAACCAGGCGGAAATAGGTGCGATCGGTGCGGGCGCCCTCGGTCTGAATGCCACCAACCTCAACGCCGGCAACGGCTCGTTGGTCGTGAAGGCCACCTTGAACGCGAATTCGGACTTCTACATCCACCGCAGTGGCACCGGCACCCCGGTGACCGATATCTTCAATCTGTAATTGGATTGGCTACTTCCCGAACGCCCCTGCAGCGAAAGTTGCAGGGGCGTTTTGTTTTCCCTCATCGGGGTGAACGCATTGACGGGAGCTGATTACCGCCCTTATTCCTCCCACCTCGTGCGTTACTTGTCTGTCATTCTTGTCGGATTGGGCCTCATTGCCGTTCAGGCTCTCATTGGTGGAGTGAAACTGGTCTTCAGTCTTCCGGGATACATCATCCTCTCGCTCGGCGTGCTCGCCGCCGTCTTTCTCTCCCGAAAGCTCCTCCACCCGCCTTTGGTCTGTGCATTTGCCGCTCTGGCCCTGGCCGGCTGGGTGGTGGCTCGGGCGCTCACTTCCCCGGTTCCCTATCTCGCGCGCACCGACCTCCTCATGGTTCTTGCCGCGGCCGCCGTCTATCTCGTCACCGTCATCGCCTTTCGCGACCAGCGGGCCCGCTGGACCTTGGTGGGTCTCCTCCTCGCCTTCACTCTCTTTCAAGTCTTCGTCGGAGCGCGACAGTTCAAAATGGCCGACGACTTCATGTGTCTGCCCGGCATTCTTCGGCCCAGTTACGGCTGGCGCGCCAGCGGATTTTATATCTGCCCGAATCATCTCGCCGGATTGCTGGAGATGGTTGGTTTGCTCGCTCTGGGCATCGCCTTTTGGAGCGATCGCCGCCCCTTCTTGCGCGTCCTCGCCGCGTTTTGCGCCCTCGGTTGGTTTGGTGGCGTCGGGATCACCGGCAGTCGCGGCGGCTACCTTTCGGTCATTTTCGGCCTCGGCGTTTTTGCCGTGCTCAGTCTCTGGGTCGTCTGGCTGACGAAGCGGGGCGGGTTCTTTGTCACCCTCGCCGCCGTGCTCCTCGGGGCCACGGTGATTATCGGGGGCGGATTTCTTTTCATGTCGCAAAGCGATTCGATCCGCGACCGAATGGCCAAGATTTACGATCCCACGAACATGCGGGTATTCATCTGGAAAGGCGAACTGGAGCAATATCACCTCCAGCCCCTCACCGGCACCGGCAGCGGAACGACCCTCTATCTCGCCCGGCAGTTTCGCGCTCCCGAGGTGCAGAACGATCCGCAGCACGCGCACGACGATTATCTCGAATTGCTCGCCGAGTATGGCCTCATAGGCGCGGCCTTGGTCGGTCTGTTTCTTCTCGTCCACGTGGTCAGCGGCCTCGCTGGTCTGCGGAGAATTGTCATCGAGCAAATTCGACAGGGGACGCCCAGCTCCAGCAACGACCTCGCGCTGACCGTGGGCGCACTTTCCGCCCTCGGGGCGTTGCTCTTCCATTCGCTTTTGGATTTCAACATGCACATCCCCGGCAATGCCCTGGTGGTTGCCTTCCTCTGCGGAATCATGGCCGCGCCCGTGACCACGGAAAATGTCCTGGAGCCGGAAAAAGCCCTGCGTCCCGCCGGCCTCTGGCGCTGGTCGATGGCCGCTCTGGCGCTGGTTTTTCTCGGGCTCTGTGCCCGCTTCCTGCCCGGAGAGATCTTTGCCGAAAAGGCCCGGATGGCCTTGCGCGACGATCGCAATTCGGAGGCCCTGGCCTTCGCCCGCCAGGGGATCGCCTGGGAAAAGAACAATCCCTTTCTCTATGGCTACCTCGGTGAGGCCCTGCATTTCCTCACGCTCACCGCGCCCGACCGCGCTGCTGCCCAAAGCCTCCACGAGGATGCGCTCGAAGCTTATGCGCAAGGATTGAAAATCTATCCGCACGATACCGGCCTCCTCTTGAAAGAAGCGCAGGTTTACGACGTCATGGGGCGTTATCCGGAGGCGGAACAGGTCTTCCAGCGATTGTTCCAACTCGATCCGATGTTTGGAAACATCTACGCCTACTACGGACTCCACTGGCAGTTGCAACGTCACATCCAGACGGCGGAGCGCTGTTACAGTCTCGCGAATCGCCTCGGCGAACGCGATATCTCCGGGCCCGCACTGCAAAACATCGACCGCTTGAAAAAAGATCCGGTGAGCCAGTCGCTCCTCGGTGTGTTTCCCGATGTGCCCGTCGACCTGCCCGCCGAACGTCTTCTCCCAAAACCGTGAGTGACGCCCTGCCGTCTCCCGGGGATGGGCCGCGAAACGCGAGTGCCACCGCGCCCGAAGACGTGGTGCTGCTGCAAATCACTCGAGCGACGCTCCAGGAGGCGATGGAATGGCTGCGGCAGGGATTGGAATTTTTGACCATCGCCTATGTGGTGGGCCTGTGCGTCTTTCTCCTCGGGATGGAATGGTGGGGGGAAAGATTTTGGCTTTTCAGCCTGCTCAACTACGGCCCGAT
Source organism: Chthoniobacter sp. (assembly GCA_036501065.1). Classification (GTDB taxonomy): domain Bacteria; phylum Verrucomicrobiota; class Verrucomicrobiia; order Chthoniobacterales; family Chthoniobacteraceae; genus Chthoniobacter. The sequence continues at coordinate 45,303 of DASYAY010000071.1, forward strand.
CCAGACCTGCCTCCTGCCACTGGCCGTGTTGGTCCCCGTTTGTCTGCTCTTCCGCCCACGCCTCGTTTTATGGCATCTCGTCGCCGCCTTCCTCCTCATTTTCTGTTACATGAAATTCCGCTGGTCGTGGTGGGTGCCGGCCTATCATAGCTCGGAAGTAAAGGTCGTGACCTTCAACTACGGAGAGAGCAATCGCGCGCAATTCCTTTCGTTCCTCCGCGCCGAAAATCCCGATTTGCTGATCATGCAGGATGCCCGCGGACGCGCCGCGGACCTCGTCAAAATCTTTCCCGGAATGAACGCCGTCGACCTGGATCAATTTGCCTTCCTCAGCAAATTCCCGATTCAAAACGCCGCCCTCGTGGAGAGTGTGAAATCGCAGGGAGAAGTCGTCGCGGCGCGCTACGAAGTGATGATCCAGGGGAGAACCGTGGCCGTCTACAGCGTTCATCTGCCCACTCCGCGCCAGCAACTCTCCCGCTTCCTCGGTGGTCGACGTATTCTTGGTGACCTCGTCGGCCACCGCTCTCGTCAACCGGCCTACGGGAATTACCGCGAATACGTGGATGATCGCATGCGTCTTGCCCAGGGGTTGGCCAAAGTGCTCGCCGGCGAAAAACTGCCCATGATCGTCGGCGGCGATTTCAACACGCCGGACCACGGCTACATCTACCATCTGTTCGCCGGCGAAATGGCGGATGCATTTTCCCATGCCGGCCGCGGCTGGGGCCTGACTTTTCCCGGCTCGACCCACAACCCGATTTCCTTTTTTGGTCCCTGGCTGCGGATCGACTATCTCTTCGCCGGCCACGGCTGGCACGTCAATGAGTGCCGCCCGGAACCCGGGCAAAAGTCGCAGCACAAGGCAGTCTTCGCCCGTTTCGAGCCCCAACCTCTGAGTTAGAGCTACTCAACTGAAATCGTCGCCACAGAAGTCGGTGAGAACTCGATCATGAAAACGCAGAGACGCAGAGACGCAGAGATGCGAAGCCGCAACCGAAGGGGCTGTTCACGAAACGCGCAAAAGAACGGACTCCAAAAAATTGGATCACGGATTACACGAATTACACGGATTGATTTCGCAGCGGAGGCTTTAGACCATCTCACGAAAGTAAATTCCGGTTCAGCCGAAGAGCCTCCGCGAAGCGATCGAAAAAAAGCCTGTCATTCTGAGAGCGGAGCGGAGCGGAGCCGAAGAACCTCCAATATCTGCGGGGCAGCGGTGCGGAGCCGTAGGTCGTCAAAACGGAAATTGCTTTCGAGAGATGCTTTAATCCGTGTAATTCGTGTAATCCGTGGTCCAATTTTTGGGCCTGTTCTTTCGCGTCTTTCGCGGACAACTCCTCTGGTTGGCGGCCAACGGCCGCTCTGCGTTTTCCCACGAACCGCCGTCCGATCATTCGATGCGGCCATACCTTTAATGGCACCGCCCTAGAAACGCCGCCTCATGCCGATGAATTCCCGTGCCTGGATGTTGAGCCTCATTGTCTTTCTCGCGGCGTTCGCGCTCGCGTTTGGCTGGCAATGGTCGTTTGGCTCTTATCACAGCGAGTTCGGCGGCCATCCCGATGAAGCCGGGCACGTCGTCACCGGCCTCTTCATTCGTGATGCGTTGGTCGAGTCCTGGCACTACGCCGCCGGCGGATTCCACGGCTCCCCGATTCGTTTTGGGAAGGAGTTCGCCGATCGCTATTACACCCACTATCCCAAGATCGGCCTGGGCGTCTGGCCGCCCCTGTTCTATCTCGTCCAATCGGCCTGGACCTTGCCATTCGGAGCGACGCGCGCAGGGTTGTTCCTGCTGCTCTGCGGACTGGCCGCGCTCCTCGCTCTGCTCCTCTTCCGCGTCTTGCGCGAGGAATTCGGGATCGCGCAGGCCGCCCTCACGGCGGCGGTGTTGATCTCGCTGCCCCTCGTCCGGACCTACTACGGAATGGTCATGGCCGAAACGCTCAGCGCCCTGCTCATTTTTGGAGCCATTGTCGCCTTCGGTAATTTTGTCGATCGCGAGAAACGCCGGGACGCCATCTGGTTCGGAGTGCTTGCCTCGGCCGCGATTCTCACCAAGGGTACCGGCCTCGCGCTCGCGCTCGCCGCGCCTCTCGCCCTGCTCTTCACTCGGCGCCTCGCTTTGCTCAAGCGGCCCGCCCTCTGGGGGGCGGTGCTCATCGTGACCCTATTTGCCGGACCCTGGACTTGGGCCACGCGCAATCTTGGCCGGGGTGGCTGGGAGGAGCCCAGCCCCTCCTGGAGCTTTACCCGCGGAGCACTGCCTTACTATGTCGACAAGCTGGCCATCACCCTCGGGGCGCTGCTCGGTCTGCTCTTTCTCGTCGGCTTGTCCGTGCGCATCGTCCGCGGAGGGCCGCGGCGCGGGCTCTGGGCGGCCGCCGGTTCGCTAATCATCGCGGTCATTATTTTCCAATCGATCGCCCCGGTGGGAAAGGAGGCCCGGCATCTCATTCCGATTGTGCCCGCCGCGCTGATGTTCTCCCTCGCCGGTTTTGATTTCCTCGCGCGACGTTCGCGTGGCTGGCCCAAAGTGGCGCTGGTCGTCGTGGTCCTGGCCGGCGTTGGCTGGGCCTTGTTCCCATTCAAGACAAAGGGGGATGCCGGCTACCAACCCTTGGCGGACAAGATGCTCGCGGAATCTTCTCGCGACGATGTCGCCCTCATCTCTTCGGATGTGATCGGTGAAGGCGCCTTCATCGCGGATGTCGCCCTGCACGAGCAGCGTCCCGGTCACACCATCCAGCGGGCCAGCAAATCGCTCGCCGCCAGCACCTGGAGCGGCAGCGGCTATACGCCGCTTTTCACCACCGACGAGCAACTTTTCCAGTTTCTGACCAATGGCGAAATCCGGTATTTGATCGTCGACGATGCCGTGCCGGCCAGCCGGCGGCGTGAGCATCACGACCAAATCCGGCGGGTCGTGGAGCAGCATCCCGATCGTTTCGCGATGATCGCCGAGGCGGAGGCGTGGCGGGAGGGGGTGCGGCAGCAGACGCCGGTGAGACTTTACAAAATCTCCGCGAAGAATTGATTTTCGGCTCCGGCCGATTTCCACACAATGTCCCCACGCGCATCATGTCCCTGACACCACCTACTTTCCGGAAACTCTCCATCCTCGTCGCCGCGTACAACGAGGAGGAAACGCTCGCCATTTGTCTGGAGACGGTTCGTGCCGTGGAGTTGCCCGCCGGACTGGAGCGCGAGATCATCGTCGTCGAGGACGGGTCCCGCGATCGCACCTGGCAGGTCGCCCAGGAATTGGCCGCGCAGTTCCCCGAAGTGCGGGTCTTTCAGCAACCCCGAAACATGGGCAAGGGGGCGGCGTTGCGGCGGGCCATCCAGGAAATGACCGGCGACCTCGCCATCTTTCAGGACGCCGATCTCGAATATGAACCAGAGGATTATCCGCGCGTGCTCCGGCCGATCCTCGAAGGCAAAGCCGATGTCGTTTTTGGAAGCCGGTTCACGGGTGAAGAGAGAAAGGTTCTCTACTTCTGGCACACCATGGCCAACCGCTTCCTGACCCTGCTCTCGAACATGCTCAACGACACGAACTTCACCGACATGGAGACGTGTTACAAGGCCTTCACCGGAGCGGCGCTGCGGGCCATTCCGCTGGAGTCGGATCGTTTCGGCATCGAACCGGAAATCGCCGCCAAGGTGGCCCGCAATCGACTGCGGATGTACGAAGTGCCGATCAACTACAACGGCCGGAGCTATGAGGAGGGAAAGAAGATCACCTGGCGCGATGGCGTCGCGGCCCTCTGGTACATCGTGAAGTACCGCTTTTCGGGGAATTATTCCGATCCGGGGAAAGTCACGCTCGGTGCCTTGGAGCAAGCCCCGCGCTTCAATCTCTGGATGTACGAAAGCGTGAAACCGTGGCTCGGTTCCCGCGTCGCGGAGTTGGGCGTGGGCCGGGGAAATCTCAGCCGTTACATTCGCCGGCATGAGCAGGTCTTGCTCACCGATTATCGTCTCGATTACTTGATGGAATTGCGCGACCGGTGGGTGCAGAAGAACTTGCAAATCGGCAAGCTGGATATGTCGCAGCGCGCCGACTACGACCAACTGCTCACCTTCGCTCCCGACACGGTGGCCTTCTTCAACGTGCTCGAACATCTCGAGGACGATGAGGCCGTCTTGCGGAGTCTTTTCGAGACGGTGCCGGCGGATTGCCGCCTCGTCGTCCTCGTGCCTTACAACATGCGGCTCTACAGCTCCTTCGACAAGGAACTCGGGCATTTCCGCCGTTACGGAAAGGGAGAGCTCGAGCGCAAAATGACGGCGGCTGGATTCCAGGTGGAGACACAGTTCTTTTTCAACAAAGCCGGTGTCCCCGCTTGGTACGTGGCCAATACCCTCGGCGAGCAAAAGGCGCTTCAGCCGTGGCAACTCCGCGTTTACGACGCTCTCACCCCGCTGTTCCGCATCCTCGATCGCGTCCTGCCCATCGCCGGACTTTCCACCGTGGTCGTCGCTCGCAAGGCCGTCTCTACCCCAGCGCCAACGGCGGAGCTGGCCGCCGCGTCGAAGCTATGACGCCACCGGTCGCCCCAGGCGTGGAACCGATCAGGAAGCAAAGCCCGCCAGAGCTCCTGAGCCGAATCGCGGCCGGCATCGTTCGCTGGGAACGTTCCTTTTCCGGCGATGGCGGCACGCCGTCGCCGGCCGGGCGCTGGATCGTCGCCGGCATTTGGGCGGCGTCCGTCCTCGCCCTGGTGGTGGTCGTCCGGCTCACCGGCTTTCCCGTCATCTGGGAAAAAGTGAATGACTTGCTCGTCATGCTCGATACCGCCTGGCGTGTCTGGAACGGTCAGGTCCCGCACCGCGATTTCTACTGCATCATTGGCCCGTTTCCCGTCGGAGTCTTTGCCGCGGGATTCGCCTTGCATCATCAGGACATCGCCGGTTTTCCCCTGGCGCTCATGATTGCCGGAATCGGCTTTTCGACGCTTTCGTGGCTGGCCTCGCGAGACCGGTTGAGCATGGGGTGGCGTCTGGCGATTGCTCTGCTCGTCCTCGTTCTGCCGGTCGCGCCGGTCTATTTGGGTGGAGGAGAAGAAATCGGCGGAGGCAAAGGTCCGCCGTTTGATTTTGTCGGCCACACCAGTTACGCGATGCAATACAATCGCCTGGGCTGGGCCGCCTTCGTCTTGCAAATGCTCATCATGCTCCTTCCGCGGCGCCACGGCGAAACCCGCCGGCAGATTTTGCAGGATGCATTTCTGGGCGGCCTCATGCTGGGTCTTTGCGTTTATTGCAAGATCAACTATCTCCTCGCTTCCGTGGCCTTGGGAGTTTGGTGGCTTTGGTGTTGCCAGGATCGCGGCAGGCGAGTGGCTGGCCTGCTCGCTGGATTCCTCGTGGTCGCGGCGGCCATCGCAATTTTCCCCGGCGGTGCGTTGGGTTACTTTCTCGATCAGTGGACGCTCCTTCACGTCAGCCGGCATGAATCGCATGTGTGGAGTTTGCTCTTGCGGATGTACGCCATCTGGCCCTGGCTCTTGATCCTCGGGTTGCTCCAACTTTTGATCGCCGCGGGAGGCCAGTCGCACCGCGCGCAACCCGCGAGCCGCCCGGAGATTCGACAACTTTTTCTCAACTTCTGGGTGGCCGTGGCGCTGAGCCTCTTGATCGTCACTTTCAATACCCAGTATGGGGAAATCCCCGGCCTGCTCGTGGCTGGTTTGATCACGCTCGAGATGGCCTTTCGTGTGAAGGCCGCGAATGAAGCCGATGCGCCGGCGAGCGTGGACGCGGGTCTTCTCACGAAAACACTCGTCCTGAAAATCGGTTGCGCCGCCCTCGTGCTCTCCGCCCTGTGTTACGACGGAGGCAGTTTGCTCTACGCGCTGATTTGGAAATTGCGCAAGCCCCACTGGGCGGAGCAATCCGAGCCGCTCACCGGACTCCTCAAGCCCCTGCCGGTCCCGGTTTATTTCAACGAGCCGACCAACAAGCAGGCGGTGGAACGCGCCATCGTCCAGCGCCGGAGCGGCCCATGGATCAATACCGGCACCGATTATTACATGACTCCGCTCCAGACAGCGCGCTGGATCAACGATGGTGTGGAGTTGTTGGCCGCTCACCGCAAACCGGGTGACCGGATTTTCTCCGCCAGTTGGTACAATCCCTTCAACCTCGCGCTGAATCTTCCGCCGGCCCGGGGAGGCACTGGGATGCACTGGGATTACAATCGCTACGTGGATCCCAAAATCCACCCCGACGTGCGCCAGGCGCTCGCCGATGTGACCCTCTTCATGGTCCCGAAACGGCCGGATTGGTGGGAGCAGCGGGAGTTCATGCTCCAGACTTATGGCCAGGGGCTCGGCAGCGATTTTCATGTCATCGGCGAAAGCCAGTTCTGGACGTGCTGGGGGCGATGAAAAATCTTCCACCGGAATTAGCGAAAGCCCTTTCATGGCGTCGCGACCGCGTCTTGCGGCCGTTTCGCCGCTGGCTGGCCTTTCGTGGTTCCGCAGGGTTGATCCGCTGCCGTTGGCCCTGGCCGTTGAAAAAGCCTTGGCAGCGTGCCCGGCTGCGGTTGACTTCCCACGGCGGAGGGATCGGCGACGAGTTGATGTGCACGCCGATCTTTCGCGAGATTCGCCGCCTCAACCCGGAGTGTCATATCACCTTTCTCAGCCGCTATCCGGAGATTTTCCGGAACAATCCGGACCTCGACGAAGTGGAACGCTTTTCCCTCGCGGCGGCGGCGAGGGCGATTTATCTGCAATACAATCTCGTGATTCCGCCGCCGCGCCCACTGGTCACCTTGATGGGCGAGTGTGTCGGCCTCGACCTGCGCCCAAGCCGGCTGGAACCGCCCATCGTGGAACCGTCGCCGGAAGTCCGGGCGCGCTTCGCGCGGATCGCCGAACCGCGAATCCTGATCCAGCCACAGGCCAGCGCCTGGACTCCGAACAAGCAGTGGCCGGTCGAATTGTGGCGGAAATTGATCGAGATGCTGGTCGAGCGCTACGACGTGGTCGAAACCGGCACGCAACCGCTCTTCGCCAACGCGGACTGGGGACCAAGGTTTCATTCGGTGGCGGGGGCGACTTCCATGGTGGATTTCGCGTGGATGATTTCGCAGGCCACCACCTTCGTCGGCCCGCCCTCGGGAGGCATGCACCTGGCCAATGCCTACGAAATCCCCAGTGTCATTCTTTTCGGAGGCTATGAGGCTCCCGACGGTTACGATTATCCCTGGGTGGAACGCTTTTTCACGCCCGTCGATTGCGCGCCTTGCTGGCTCACCACGCCGTGCCCGTACGAGCTGAAGTGTCTGCGGGCGATCAAACCCGAGGACGTCTTTCAGGCCGTGATCAAGGCGGTGGAGATTGGGCATGGTCAGAAAGCGGCTATCGCATGAGTTCCGATCGTGCATTCCTCGATGCGGTTTCCGCGACGCCGGCGTCGTACTTGAAAGCGGCTCGCCGGGTGCAGGCGGGGGACATCCCGGACTTGCGCGAATTGCGGGTCGCGGTGCTCTCGACTGTTTCCGCGCAGTTGTTGCAACCCTACCTCATTGTCGAGGGCGCTCGTCGGGGGCTGCGGATCCATCCGTGGTTTGCGCCCTTCGGGCAGTTGGAGGAACAGGCGCTCGATGGCAGCAGCGGCCTTTACGCTGGGAAACCGGAAGTGGTGCTGGTGTTGGCGCGCCTCGAAGAACTGGCTCCGGCGCTCTGCGAGCAAAGTCATGCCGGCCCGGAACCATCGGCGCTGATGGAGTCGGTCATCGACCGGTTGCGTGCCTTGCTGCGCGCACTGCGCGAGCGCTCGACGGCCGCACTCGGCATCGCCAATTTTTCGCCGCCGGCTCGACCGCTGGCCGGCTTGGGGGATGCCATGCTTCCATTGTCCCAGGCCACGCTCGTGCAGCAGGCGAATGCCGCCCTGGCGGCGGCGTGCCGTGATCTTCCCGGGGCGTTCGTTTTCGACTACGCCCGCACGGTGATCGAACACGGTCTGGCCGGATGGCACGATCCGCGGCTCTTCGCACTGGCTCGCCAGCCCTGGACGGTGGAAGCCCAGATGGCCACGGCGCGCGCGCTCGCCCGGACCCTGCGCGCGGCTTTGGCGCCCCCGGCCAAATGTCTCGTGGTGGATGCGGACAACACGCTCTGGGGAGGGGTGATCGGCGAAGACGGGCTCGGTGGGATCGCCTTGGGGGACGAATATCCGGGCAATGCCTTCAAGGCCTTTCAGAAATATCTGCGGACACTCAAGGATCGCGGCGTATTGCTGGCCCTGGTGAGCAAGAACGAGGAAGCCGATGTGCTCGCCGTGCTGAACCAGCACCCGGATTGCGTTTTGCGCGAAAGCGATTTCAGCGCGCGCCGGATCAACTGGCGGGAGAAGAGCCTCAACGTTCGCGAGATTGCCGAAGGCTTGAATCTCGGATTGGACGCGCTGGCTTTCTTCGATGACAACCCCTTCGAGCGCGAAGAGGTGCGGCGGCTTCTTCCCGCGGTCACCGTGCTCGATACTCCGAGCGAGCCGTTGGAGTTCATCGCGGCGATTGAAGAGAGTGGATGGTTCGATCAATTGGCGTTTTCTGCGGAAGACCAGAATCGCGCGGTGCTCTATCGGCAGGAAACTGTCCGGACTCGCGCTCGCGAGGCGGCGGCTTCTCCGGAGGAATTTCTGGCCGGCCTGGAGATGGTGGCGACGATGGGTTTCGTGGGCCCGGAGACTTTGCCGCGGGTCGCGCAGTTGCTCGCCAAGACCAACCAATTCAATCTCACGACGCGGCGTCATACGGCGGCGGAGTTGGCGCAGATGATCGAGTCGGGGGCGGTCGCGCTGTGGTTGCGGCTCGCGGACCGGTTCGGCGACCACGGTTTGGTGGGCGTGGCCATCGCCCGGCCCCAGGACGCGGACTGGCTGATCGATACTTTCCTCCTCAGTTGCCGGGTGATTGGCCGCGGCGCGGAGACCACCCTGCTGGCGCAACTGAGCGCCAGTGTGAGAGCGCGCGGCGCCAGTGGGCAACTGGTGGGCGAATACATCCCCTCGGCGCGCAATGGACTGGTGGGAGACTTTTACCCGAAGCACGGTTTTAGTCCTTGTGGCGATAACCATTGGGAGAAAAGACTGTCCAGCGCGGTTGAGACGCCATCGTATATGACGACGCGATTTCATGAATGAGAAGATTTTCCGGATTCTGGCCGATACCCTAGGTACGGACGCCGCCGTCATGACCGAGGATACCTCCACGGAGAATACCCCGGAGTGGGATTCGGTCGCGCATCTCAACCTGGTGCTTTCCCTGGAGAAAGCTTTCGGCCAGCGCTTCACGCCGGAGGAATTCATGGAGATGCAGAGCGTGGCGGCGATCAAACGGGTGCTCGCCAGCCACGGAGTGTCATGATTCGCGTGGACGTGGCCACGCCGGAAATGTTCGAGGCGGTGTTGCCGCTTTTCGATGCCTTCCGGAACCCTCCGATCCCGCCGGAGCATTGGCGCCGGCTGTTTCATTATAGCTGGCCTTGTGCGGAGCCGATGCGCGGATTCGTGCTCAAGGATGGCGACCGGGTGGTGGGTTTTTTCGGAACCATTCTTTACGAGCGGACGATCGACGGGCATCTGGAGAAATTCGCCAACCTCACGAGCTGGGTGACGCTGCCCGAATACCGCAATCACTCGCTGCGACTGTTCAATGCGGTGATGGAGATCAAAGACCGGACGCTGACCTGCCACACGGCGATTCCGTCGATCGATCCGCTCTATCGCCGTTTCGGCTTCAAGGATTTGGAAACGAAATGGATCGTGCTTTTGCCGCTGCCTTCCGCGTGGCGTCCCGGGGGATGGGGGCGTGGACACATCACCATGAATCCCGAGGTCATCTCCACGGAATTGCGCGGGGTCTCGCGGGAATTTTTTGTGCATCTGCGCACGGCGGATTGCCGGCAGATGCTGGTGACCTGGCGGGGCGCCCGGTGCCACGTGGTGTTCACCCATACCAAGGGCCGGCGGGCGCATTTTTCGCGGATCCATCATGTGAGCAATCCGGAGGTGTTCCGCGCGTGTCTCGATCACATTCGTTGGCGGATGGCGCTGCGCAATCGCACCGCGCTGCTGGCCATCGATGCGCGGCTTTACGAGGGGCCGCTGCCGGTCTATAGCCGGGAAACCCATCTTGCCCAAGTGGCTCTTTACCGCTCGCATCATTTGCGTCCCGAACAGATCGACAACTTGTACAGTGAAGTCACGCTGCTCGGCCTATGATGCTGCGCCGATTGCGGGATGCGGCCTGGCCAGTGGTGTCCGGATGCCTGCGCCCGCTGCTCGGCGGTTTGGGGTGCATTCTGACTTTGCATCGTGTCGTTCCGGAAGGGCAGCGCTCGGCGCTGCCGTCGAATCGCGCGCTGGAGATCACGCCCGAAGATTTGCGCGCGATGCTGCAATGGCTGCAGCGAAAGAGAATCGAGGTCGTCGGGCTGGACGCGGTGCCGGGGCGGCTGCGGGAATCGTCCGGCGGGCGTTTCGTCAGCATCACTTTCGACGATGGCTATCGCGATAACCTGACGCTGGCGCGGCCGATCTTTCGCGAATTTGGCGCGCCGTTCGCGGTGAATGTGACGAATGGCTTCGTCGCCGGCAGCGCGAGTGTGTGGTGGTATCTCGTGGAGCGGGCGCTCGGTGGGCGGACTTCCTTCGAGTTTGCGTGGAAGGGCGAGAGGCATCGCCATGCGACCGCGACGATCGGCGAACGCGACCGCGCGCTGGATGAAATCGCCGGGCTGATTCGCAGCCTGGGGATGCCGCGGGATGAACTTCTGGAGGTGATCGCGAAGGTCGGCGGAATCGATGCCGGCGCGCTGACGAGAGAGTTGTGTCTGAGCTGGGAGGAAGTGCGGGAATTGGCGGCTGATCCGCTGGTGACGATCGGTGCGCACACCGCCGGGCATCACAGCTTCAATCGACTTTCCGAGGCGGAGATCGTGGCGGAAGTGGAGACGGCCCGGCAGGAATTGGCGACACGATTGGGCCGGGAGGTGCGGCATTTTGCTTATCCATTTGGTGGGCCGAATGCGGTGGGTGAGCGGGAATTTGCCATCGTGCGGCGGGCCGGTTTTTTGACGATGTTGACGACGCGTGCGGGGAATCTCACTCGCGCTCACGCACAACGGCTGGATCGACTGCCGCGGTTGACGATCAGCGGGAATTATCCGGTTTTGAAAGCATTGCGGATGGCGGAGAGTGGGGTTGGCGCGTGGCGCGCGCGGAGAGGTTGAGAGTTGAGGGTTGAGAGCCGCGTGGGGTTTGCTGTGTGGGTTCCCGAACGGAACTTTGGAACTTCGAAACGAACAGAGACGGGTGAAAGCCGGAGTGTCCATGGCAAACCTGCGATGGCTATCAACTCTCAACTCTCAACCATCAACTATGGCGGTGGTAACGCGGCGGCGGGTGTCAACGCGTTCCCTTCGTCGAGGTATGTTTTCCCCGCGAAGGAAGTGGTCTGCAGGTACTGCCGCCAGGTGTGGGTGTCTTTGAAGATGAGGCCGGTGGTGAATTGGTGGGTGGCTTCGATGCGTTTGGTGATGGGTTTTTCGGCGGGCGTTTCGGTACCGGCGAGGGCTTCGGTGAGGATGCGTCCGTCTACGCCGTCGGGTGAGGTGAGGTTGAGCAGGTGGAGGATGGTGGGAGCGACGTCGATGTTGCCGGTGGGGAATTCGTCGCGGAAGCCGGAGCGCAGATCGGGGCCGGCGCCGACGAGGGTGTTGTGCGTTTCGAATTTGCTGAGAGTGCCGTGCATGCCGGCGCCGACTTTTCCTTCGCAGACGATCTGGCCGGGGGTGCCGTAGGCGTTGGCGGTGTCGTCCCAGCGGAAGCTGAAAACGATGTCGGCTTCGGTGGGGCTGTCGATGTGGGCGGTGCCGAGGGAGAAGGTGCCGGGTAACGAATCGCGGGTGAAGATGGGGCCGGCGAAATCGCTTTGCTGGAGGAGGTCGACGACCCTGGCGATGACGGTGGCGTCATGGCCGATGACGTAGAGCCCGGTGGTGCCGCCGACGTTCACGGAGATGACTTGTCCGGGTGCGGGCGGTGAGGAGAATTGCCGGGAGACGTTGACGCCGTGGTCGCTGAAATATTTCACGGGATCGACGGTGCGATCGATGGTGCTGAAGCCGTGGTCGCTAACGACGAAGATGTCGGTTTTGTCGAGTTCGCCGCGTTTCTGGAGATCGGCGACGACGAGGCCGAGATTCGTGTCGCTGTCGTGAATGCCGGCGAGGGCGACGGGATGGCCGGGTGCGGTGAGGTGCTGGGGAAAGTCGGGATCGCTGAGCCAGAGGACGGAATAGCGCGGGACGCCGTCGCGCCAGAGATGCTCGAGGAGGGCGCGGGTGGTCCAGCGGTTGCCTTCGGTGTTGGGCTTGGGATCGGTGGGATTGGGCTTGTAGGCGGGGAAGGGGCCGAGGGCGGTGGTGATGGGGGCGAGGAGGCTCTCGGGGAGGGTTTTGCCGGCGAAGAGGATGACGGAGGACGGTGATGCGGTCGGGTCCGAGCCGGACTGGCGGTCCGGGCCGGACTGGCGGGTGGCGGAGCGGTCGTGGAGGAGGGCGACGGGTTTGGTGCCGGCGATGGCGGTGGTGAGGCCGGCGTGCCGGGCGATCTCGGCGACGGTGGCGACGCCGAGATATTTGCCGCCGGTGATGGCGTCGCCTTTGCGGACGGTTTCGAGGGATTCCATGGCGACCGGTCCGCGTGGGTCGATGTCGGGCCGGTACTCGCGATTGGCGACGATGTGGCTGTGGCTGGGGAATGCGCCGGTGGCGAGGACGGTGCCGTTGACTTCGGTGGTGGTGGGGTAGACGGAGTGGTTGTTGGCGAAATAGGTGCCGCGCTGGCGCAGGGCGTCGAGGTTGGGGGTGTTTTGCGGGTTGATGAAATCGGGGCGCATGCCGTCCCAGACGACGAGGAGGACGTGCCCGGCTTTTGGGGGAGGGTCAGTGGCGAGGAGGGAGGGGGTGGTGGCGAGGAAAGCGGCTAGCGCGAGGAGGGGCTTGAGGGGCATGGGGAGTTGAGAGTTGAGGGTTGAGGGCAGCGGCCCTTGGACCGGAAAAAGTGGCTGCTCCGCAGCATGATAGTTGGGTGGGGTCGGCGGAAGAACATCCAACATCTCCCTCGGTCCGGGCCGGACGGGCGGTGAACTCGGGCCGGCTTCGCCGCAACATCCAACATCCAACGGCGATTTCGCGAGCGAAAGCTTCGTGACGCGCGCTGGGCAATGGGACGGAAGATCGAGATGGGCTCGGCGTGAATGCGGAATTCGGAGGGCGAAATGCGGAATCGTCGGAGGCCGGGGCGAGGGCGGCGTGCGGAGGGCTAGCGGCGTGCTGTTTCGGGAGGTCGTGGCGAGGAAGATCGGTGCGTTTCATGGCCAGCGTGTTGGGACTTTGGGGTTCGGAGTTAAGACGAAACGGCGGGAAAATGCGAGCTTTCCCGCTGGCGCGCCGAGAAATTTTTTTTAGCGTCGGAAGACGCCCGGGCGCGGAGCGCCGGTAAGTTCTGCGGGTGGGTTTCTTTCTCCCCCCTTCTCTTTCTCTTTCTCCTTCCTTTCTCTTTCCTTTCTCCTTCCCTTCCGTTCGAGTTGGGCTTGGAGGGGCGGTGGAAGCACTGCTGGAAGCTGTGCTTGGACGCGGGAGGGAAGGATTGCTGGAAGCGGAGCTTCCTGAGTGGCGATGCCGAAACCAGAAAAATTTTAAAACGCAGAGTTCGCAGAGGCGCAGAGGGGAAGAATCTGCGAATCGGCTTTTCTCCGGGTGGAGAGTGTTTATGGTTTTTCTTTGCGAAGGTGCGCGAACCCGGCGGAGTGCAGGGCGATCGCTGCCGTCGCCCCCGCTTCATGTTTGAACAAGCCTTCAAAAATATCGACGACGACCTTCGCAAGGAGGCCGGTTGCACCACGGAACTGGACTATACCGAGCAATCCTCATGGCTCCTCTTTCTCAAGTACCTGGACGGCTTGGAAAGCGATCGGGCCACGGAAGCCGAATTGGATGGACGCAAATTCAGCTACATTCTCGACAAAGCGTATCGCTGGGGAAGCTGGGCGGCGCCGAAGGGGAAGGACGGCAAGATCGATCACGACCGGGCACTGGTGGGAGATGACCTGACCGGCTTCGTCAACCAGAAGCTTTTTCCCTATCTGCACGGCTTCAAACAGAAGGCGAGCGGGCCGAATACCATCGAGTACAAGATCGGGGAAATCTTCGGGGAGATTAAAAACAGGATCAACAGCGGCTACAATCTGCGGGAGATCATCGACCATATTGACGAGCTGCGGTTTCGTTCGCAAGTCGAGAAGCATGAGCTGAGCGCGCTTTATGAGGAGAAGATCAAGCGGATGGGGAATGCCGGGCGGAATGGCGGTGAATATTACACGCCGCGGCCGCTGATCCGCGCGATCATCGAGGTGGTGAAACCGGAGATCGGGCAGCGGATCTACGATGGGGCCTGCGGGTCGGCGGGCTTTCTGTGCGAATCTTTCGAATATCTTCACCGGACCAACCCGAAGCGTACGACCGTGCAGGAAAAAATCGTCCAGGAGCGGAGCTTCTACGGGAAGGAGAAGAAGTCGCTGGCCTATGTTATCGGCATCATGAACATGATCCTGCACGGGATCGAGGCGCCGAACATCATCCACACCAACACACTCACAGAGAATCTGGCCGACATTCAGGAAAAGGACCGCTACGACGTGGTGCTGGCGAATCCGCCCTTCGGCGGGAAGGAGCGCCCGGAGGTGCAGCAGAATTTTCCCATTCGGACCGGCGAGACGGCATTCCTGTTCCTCCAGCACTTCATCAAAATCCTCAAGGCGGGCGGACGCGGCGGTATCGTGATCAAGAATACGTTTCTCTCCAACACGGACAACGCTTCGGTGAGCCTGCGCAAGCTTCTGCTGGAAAGCTGCAACCTCCATACGGTGCTCGATTGTCCCGGTGGGACTTTTCAGGGAGCGGGGGTGAAGACGGTGGTGCTCTTGTTCGAGAAAGGCGCGAGCACCCGCAAAATCTGGTACTACCAGCTCGACCCCGGCCGGAACCTCGGCAAAACCAACCCGCTCAACGACGACGACCTTGTGGAGTTTGTGAAGCTGCAGAAGACCTTCGCAGACTCGCCCAAAAGCTGGAGCGTGGACGCGAAGGGCATTGACCCGGCCACTTATGACCTGTCCGTAAAGAACCCCAACGGCGGGGAGGAAGTTACGCACCGCAGCCCGAAGCAAATCATGGAAGAGATTATCGCGCTGGATGGGGAGAGCGCGGAGGTGATGGCTAACATCAAGGCGCTGCTATGAACAGGTGGCCGATCAAGACCCTGGGCGACTTATTTGAAATTACTTCCAGCAAGCGAGTGTTCGAGGCCGACTGGAAGAGCGAGGGGGTGCCATTCTACCGAGCGCGGGAAATCGTCAAACTTGCAAAGCAAGGCTTCGTGGACAACGAGCTTTTCATCTCGGAGGAGATGTTCAGGCAATACTCCACAAAGTATGGGATTCCCGAAGCTGGAGACATCATGGTAACCGGCGTCGGCACGCTCGGCATCTGTTACGTGGTTAAAGAGAACGACCGGTTCTATTTTAAAGACGGCAACATTATTTGGCTCAAAAAGAGAAGTGATGCCGAATCCCGGTACGTTGAATACGCCTTCCAGTCGGATTATTTGAGAAAGCAAATCGACGATTCAGTCGGCGCGACGGTTGGCACGTTTACAATCGTCAAAGCAAAGAGTACTCGCATCCCGGTTCCTCCGCTTCCCGAACAACGAAGAGTCCTGGAAATCCTCGACGCGGCGTTTGTGGGTCTCGCTGCTGCCAAAGCCAACGCCGAAAAGAACCTCCAAAACGCCCGTGCGCTGTTTGAAAGCCACCTCCAATCCATCTTTACCCAGCATGGCAAAGGGTGGGTGGAAAAGCCGTTCTCGGATCTGTGTGAAATCAAACATGGATTCGCTTTCGAGGGCCAGTTTTTCTCGAACGAAGGCGACTACGTGCTTCTCACGCCCGGCAACTTCTACGAAAAGGGCGGTTATCGTGATCGTGGCGAAAAGCAAAAATACTACACTGGCCAAATCCCCCGCGATTACGTTCTTGAGAAGGGTGACCTGCTGGTCGCAATGACGGAACAGGCCGCCGGACTCCTTGGTAGCCCAATTATCGTCCCTGATAGCGACAAATTCCTGCACAATCAGCGGCTAGGCTTGGTCAAGAAGAAGAGCGGGATTCCGTGGACGAACGAATTTTTCTTCCACGTTTTCAATACAAGCCAGGTGCGAAAGGATATTCACGCCAGCGCATCAGGCGTCAAGGTGCTCCACACCTCGCCCACGAAGATTGGAGACGTGGTTGTGGCCTTCCCGACTTCGATACCAGAGCAGTGTAAGATTGTTTCGACGCTTGCCGAACTTGACGACGAAACTCAACGTCTCGAATCCATTTACCGGCAAAAGCTCGTGGCGCTGGAGGAGTTGAAGAAGTCGCTATTGCACCAAGCTTTTACAGGGAAGCTGTGAACCATGTCCCTGAACCTGAATCCCGAGAAGGCACTGATTTTCCGCATCGTGCATGTGGACAATGTGCCGTGGATTTTGGATCACGACGGGCTGCACTGCCGCAACTGGCCGGAGCAGAATCCACGATACGTAAACATCGGCAATCCCGACCTGATCGACAAGCGCTCACGGCATCGCGTGCCGATCGCACCGGGAGGCACCTTGAGCGACTACGTTCCTTTTTATTTCACTCCTTTTTCGATCATGATGTACAACATCAAGACCGGCTACGGTGGCATTCCGCGCCGTGAAAATCGTGAGATCGTCATCTTCGTCTCATCGCTCCACCATCTCCACGACCAAGGAGTCCCTTTCCTGTTTACCGATCAGCACGCCTACGCGGTGGGCACTGATTACTTCGACCACCTGGATGATCTCGACAAGATCGACTGGTCCCTGCTGCGCAGTCGCAACTTCAAAACCGATGATTCGGACCCTGGGAAGCAGGTGCGGTATCAGGCGGAAGCACTTGTCTGCCGGCACCTGCCGTTGCGGGGGTTGCTGGGCATCGGTTGCCATGATGCCGAAGTGAAAGAGCGCGTACATGCTTTAATTGTCACGCGCAACTTGCATATTGATGTGAAAACGACCCCCAGTTGGTATTTTTGACTTTATGCGTTTCAGACAAGGCAACCTCCTCGATGCCCAAGTGGAAGCCGTTGTGAATACGGTGAACACCGTGGGCGTGATGGGAAAGGGAATCGCCTTGATGTTCAAGGAGCGCTTTCCCGAGAACTTCAAGGTTTATGAAGCGGCATGCAGGGACGGCGATGTGCAGATTGGCAGGATGTTCGTGACCTCGGGGGTGGAACTCGACGGACCTCGCTGGATCATCAATTTTCCGACGAAGAAACACTGGCGGCAGCCAACGAAGATTGAATGGGTGCGAGCGGGGCTGGAAGATTTGAAACGCGTAATCCAAGAAAAGGGCATTCGCTCGATCGCCCTGCCGCCGCTCGGTTGCGGCAACGGAGGTTTGGATTGGGCGGACGTGCGACCGATGATCGAGCGGTCCCTCGCGGAGCTCCCGAATGTCGAGGTCATCGTTTATGAGCCGACGGCGAAGTATCAGAACGTTGCGAAGAAGCAGGGGGTGGAAAAGCTGACACCGGCGCGCGCGCTCATCGCTGAAGCTGTCCGGCGATACTGGATTCTCGGGATCGAATGCACCCTTTTGGAAACGCAGAAACTGGCGTGGTTTCTGGAGCGTACCATCAAACGCATGGGACTGAAGGATCCTTTGGACTTGCGCTTTGTAGCGGACCGTTATGGCCCGTACGCACAGCGCCTGATGCATCTCTTGAATGGATTGGATGGCAGCTACCTGCATTGCGATAAACGCCTCATGGATGCCGCGCCCTTTGATACGATTTGGTTTGAAGAATCCAAGCGTGAGACGGTAGCGCTCTACCTGAAGACGACGGAGGCCCGTGAATACCTACCGGCGCTGGAAGCCACGGATGAATTGATCGATGGATTTCAGTCCCCCCTGGGCATGGAGGCACTGGCAACGGTGGACTGGTTGGTGACCAAAGAAGGCGTCGAGCCAACGCTCGGAAGTATTCAAGAAGGTCTGCGAAGGTGGCCCGCCGAAGCCTCGGCAGTGGAGCGCAAACTTCGGCTATTCAATGAACGGCTGCTCGACCTCTCGCTGCGGCGCTTGAAAGAGGTAGGCGCTGTGGAATGAACGAGGCCGAGACCAGAGCCGAGCATATCGATCCCGCCTTGCGGGCGGCGGGCTGGGGTATGGTCGAAGGGAGTCGCGTGCGGCGGGAATATCCGATCATTCCGGGGCGGATCGAAGGGCAGGGGCGGCGGGGGAAGGCGCTGACGGCGGATTATGTGCTGGAGTATCGGAATACGAAGCTGGCGGTCGTTGAGGCGAAGGCTTGGGATGAGGCGGTGACGGAGGGTGTGGCGCAGGCGAAGAATTATGCGGGGAAGCTGGAGGTGCGCTTTACTTATGCGACCAATGGGCAGGGTATCTATGGTATCGACATGCTTGGGGGGAAGGAGGGTGACGTCGAATGCTATCCTACGCCGGAGGTGCTATGGGGGATGACTTTTGCGGGGAGCAATTTGTGGCGGGATCGGTTCGCGGAGGTGGCGTTCGAGGACAAAGGAGGGTCGCATCCGGGGCGTTACTATCAGGACATTGCGGTGGATCGGGTGCTGCAAGCGATCGCGGACGACGAGCGGCGGATTCTGCTGACGCTGGCGACGGGGACGGGGAAAACGTTCATCGCTTTTCAGATTGCGTGGAAGCTATTTAAGAGCCGCTGGAACCGGAGCCGTCAGCCGAGCCGGCTGCCGCGGATTCTCTTTCTGGCGGACCGGAACATTCTGGCGAACCAGGCGTACAATGCGTTCTCGCCGTTTGAGGATGCCAGTCCGGGGTCGTTGGTGCGGATTTCGCCGGAGGACATTCGGAAGAAGGGGAAGGTGCCAAAGAACGGGAGTGTCTTTTTCACGATCTTCCAGACGTTCATGAGCGGGCCGCCGAGGAATGGGCAGCCGAGCCCTTATTTCGGGGAGTATCCGCCGGACTTTTTCGACTTTATCGTGATTGACGAATGCCATCGCGGCGGGGCGAACGATGAGAGTAACTGGCGGGGCATCATGGAGTACTTTGCGCCGGCGGTGCAGCTCGGGCTGACGGCGACGCCGAAGCGCGATGACAACGTGGATACTTACCGGTATTTCGGTGAACCGGTGTTTGTCTATTCGCTGAAGGAAGGGATCAACGACGGCTTTCTGACACCGTTCCGGGTGAAGCAAATCCAGACGACGCTGGATAGCTATACTTACACTTCGGACGACACGGTGATGGAAGGAGAGATCGAGGCCGGCAAGACTTATGAGGAGCCGGATTTCAACCGGAGGATCGAAATCCGCGAACGGGAGAAGAAGCGGGTGGAAATCTTCATGGGGCAGATCAACCAGAAGGAAAAGACGCTGGTCTTTTGCGCGAACCAAAAGCACGCGCTGCTGGTGCGGGATTTGATCAACCAGATGAAGAAGAGCGCCGACCCGAACTATTGCCATCGGGTGACGGCGGACGATGGGGAGCTGGGGGAGCAATTCCTGCGGGATTTTCAGGATAACGAGAAGACGATTCCGACGATTCTCACGACCTCGCAGAAGCTCTCGACCGGGGTGGATGCGCGGAATATTCGGAACATCGTGCTGATGCGGCAGATTCACTCGATGATCGAGTTCAAGCAGATCATCGGGCGGGGAACGCGGCTTTATGAGGGGAAGGACTATTTTACGATTTACGATTTCGTGAAGGCGCATCTGCATTTCCAGGACCCGGAATGGGACGGCGAGCCGATCGACCCGGAGACGTGTCCGAATTGCGGGGCGCGGCCCTGTGTGTGCGTGGCGCCGCCGCAACAGCCGTGCCCGGATTGTGGACAGGCGCCGTGTGTGTGCCCGCCGGAGCCGTGCGAGAAATGCGGTCAGCGGCCGTGCGTGTGCAGGAAGAGGGTGAAGGTGAAGCTGGCGGATGGAAAGGCGCGGGCGATCCAGCACATGACGGTGACGACGTTCTGGCATCCGGGTGGGCGGCCGATGTCGGCGCAGGAGTTTCTGGAATTGCTCTTTGGGAGATTGCCGGAGTTTTTCCGGGATGAAGAGCAATTGCGCGCGCTATGGAGTGAACCGGGGACGCGGGGGCGGCTGCTGGCGGGATTGGCGGAGAAGGGATTCGGTGGGCCGCAACTCGCGGAGATGCAGAAGATCATCGATGCGGAGAACAGCGATCTTTTCGATGTTTTGGCGTTTGTGGCTTATGCGCTGCCGCCTTTGACGCGGGAGGAGCGGGCGGAGAAGGCGAAGGTGGCGATTAGTACGGAGTTCAATAGCCGGCAGCAGGTGTTTCTGGATTTTGTGCTGTCGCACTATGTGACCGAAGGAGTGGGGGAGTTGGATCCGGAGAAGCTGACGCCGCTGTTAAGGCTGAAGTATCATAACTCGATTGCGGATGCGGTGGCGGACCTGGGGCAGGCGGAGGAGATTCGGAAGGTGTTTACGGGGTTTCAGAGATACCTTTACGAGCGGGTGGCGTAGGGGTTGGGAGGGCCTGCGCGCGGACACGCCCGCCGTGGTCCGGGCCGGACGGGCGGTACTTCGCTCCTTGGTGCGTTTCCAAGCTGGAGCTTGGGGACGATGGGGGAATTCGTGATTGGCTGATCGCTCGCGGGCTGGAGTGCCGTCCCTCCGGGACTTGTCGCAATAGGGAGATGGATGACCCCAGCGCTGAAGCGCTGGGCTATTTTCGGGAAGTCCCTGCGGGACTGCGAAGGAGGGCGCTCGGTGGGGGGATGCGGAAAGGATGTGGGTTGTTGGGGGAAAGCGGCAGGATGCCGCTTCTACTTCTGGGGAAGTGCAAGGTGGCGAAAATGCCAGATTTTTGATCTTGCATCGTGGGGGAGGTGGGAAAAAACTTTCGGCCCTTTTTGAGCGGGAAGGTGGTGGGGAAAAAGTTTTGCCGGGGGCTTGTGAAATTTT
Source organism: Chthoniobacter sp. (assembly GCA_036501065.1). Lineage (GTDB taxonomy): Bacteria > Verrucomicrobiota > Verrucomicrobiia > Chthoniobacterales > Chthoniobacteraceae > Chthoniobacter. Next base: position 66,399 of record DASYAY010000071.1, read on the forward strand.
TCACAAAGTCTCTTGCAATGCCTTCCTTGAAACCACAAACTTGCTCTCCACCCGTTTCCCAGCCGCATGCAACACGCTGAATTTCGAAACTTCCGAAGCCCCGAATCCCATTAGGCATGGCGAACATTTTTCCACGGAGCAGCAACATCCTGCCGATCAAGTTGGTGATCATCCTCTTCGTCGTGAGTAATGCGTTGACGGTGGGGGCTTGGTACTATTTTACGCCGAAATACACGCGGGTGGGGTATCAGCCGGCGCAGCCGATTCCGTTTCCGCACGATGTGCATGTGGGGCAACTGGGGATGGATTGCCGGTATTGCCACAGTTTCGTGGAGGTGGCGGCGCACTCGAACATTCCGACGACGCAGGTGTGCATGAATTGCCATTCGCAAATCCAGAAGGATAACCCGAAGCTGGCGCCGCTGCGGGAGAGCTGGAAGACGGGGCAGCCGATGGAGTGGATCCAGATTCACAAGACTTCGGATTTCGTGTTTTTCAATCACTCGGCGCATGTGAACCGGGGGGTGAGTTGTGTGAGTTGCCACGGGAAGGTGAATGAGATGGCGGTGGTGTATCACGCGAAGCCGCACTCGATGGATTGGTGCCTGGATTGCCATCGGGACCCGGCGGGGGCGTTGCGTCCGCTGAACGAGATTACGAACTTGAACTGGCAGCCGGAGCAGGAAGATCCGAAGGCGTTCATTGCCAAGTATGGCAAGCCGCCGGGATCGGAAAACCGGGACTTTTCCAGTAGCAAGGAGCGTCTGACGCAGGAGGACATTGGATCCACGCTGCGGGACAAGTGGCATATCAACCCACCGGACAAAAACTGCGCTGGCTGTCACCGATGAAAAGAATTTTTCAGCATCCTACCGAGTCCCTGACGGGCAAGAAGTACTGGCGTTCCCTGGGGCAACTGGCGGATACGCCGGAGTTCCGCGGCTGGCTGGAGCGCGAGTTCCCGCAAGGGGCGGCGGAAATGGAGGGCGGGGAAGTGACCCGCCGGAATTTTCTGAAACTGATGGGGGCGTCGACGGCGCTGGCGGGTCTGGGTCTGGCGGCGTGCCGCCGTCCGGAGATGCACCTGGTGCCCTTCACGAAGGGTGTGGAGTGGTCGATTCCGGGGAAGCCGCTTTTCTATACGACGGCGCGGCCGACGCGGCGGGGGTACTCGCCGCTGGTGGCGACGACGCATGATGGGCGGCCGACGAAGATCGAGGGAAATCCGCTGCATGCGGTGCCGAAGGGGAGTACGGATCTTTTTGCGCAGTCGTCGATTTTGGATCTGTATGATCCGGATCGGGCGAAGAAGATTACGAATGCGGGGAAGGTGACGGATGAGGCGGCGTTTGAGAAGGCGCTGGAGGGGATGCTGAAGGATGCGGGCGATGGGTCGGGGCTGGCGTTTTTGCTGGAGGATGACAATTCGCCGACGCGGCAGCGGTTGATGGGGCTGATCGAGAAGAAGTATCCGAAGGCGATGTGGGCGGTGTATGAGCCGCTGGGTGAGGAGACGTCGGACGTGGCGTATGGGAAGGATATGGAGGTGCTGCCGCAGTTTGAGAAGGCGGATGTGATTTTGTCGCTGGATTGCGATTTTCTGGGTTCGGAAGCGGAGGTGGGGACGACGCGGGCGTTTTCGGCGCGCCGAAAGGTGACGGGTCCGGATTCGAAGATGAACCGGTTGTACGTGGTGGAGAATCGGTATACGATTACGGGGGGAATTTCGGATCATCGTCTGCGGGTGCCGGCGAGCCAGGTGGGGGCGTTTGCGCTGGCGCTGGCGGCGCAGGTGGCGGAGAAGATGAATGACGCGGCGCTGGGCGCGGCGGTGAAGGCGATCGACGCGGGTGAAGTGAAGGGCCGCGGGAGTGTGCCGCGGCTGGACCCCGACTGGATCAAGTATTGTGTGGAAGATCTGGTGGTGTCGAAGGGCGCGAGCCTGGTGCTGGTGGGTGAACGGCAGCCGGCGGCGGTGCAGGCGCTGGTGGCGGCGATCAATGCGGCGCTGGGGAATGTGGGGAAGACGTTGCTGGGCCGGAAGAATACGGACATGCCGACGGTGCGGATCGCGGAATTGGCGCGTTCGATGACGGACAAGAAGGTGAAGACGCTCTTCATTGTCGGCGGGAATCCGGTTTACAATGCGCCGGCCGATCTGGACTGGGCGAATTTGCAGAAATCGGTGCCGACGGTGGTGCGGCTGGGGTTCTCGGAAGATGAGACGTCGGAGCTGGCGACGTGGAATGTGCCGCTGGCGCATTATCTGGAATTCTGGGGAGACGGGCGGGCTTCGGACGGGAGTTATGTCTCGGTGCAGCCGATGATTTTGCCGCTCTTCGGGGCGTGGAGTGAACTGGATTTGCTGGCAAAGATCGCTGGCTTGGAGAAGCCGACGGGGCCGGAGCTGGTGCAGGAGACGTTCAAGCAGATCGCCAAGCCGGGGGATTTCTACACGGCGTGGGCGAAGTTTTTGCACGATGGATTCCTGGCGAACAGCGCGGTGAAACCGGGGGCGCTGACTTTCGATAGCGCGGCTTCGCTGACTTTCGTGAAGGAGCGGTTCAGCACGCCGGCGACGGGGGATGACGTTTACGAGGTGGTCTTTACGCCGTGCTCGAAGATGGATGACGGCCGTTTCAACAATAACGGGTGGTTGCAGGAGATTCCTGATCCGATCACGAAGCTGACGTGGGACAATGCCGCGCAGATCAGCCCGGCGACGGCGCGGAAGCTCGGGATCAAGATCGAGAACAAGGACGGCGAGCACTACGAGATGATCGAGATTCAACTCGAGAAGGGTTCGGTGACGCTGCCGGCGTACATTGCGCCGGGGCATGCGGAGGGATCGATTTCGATTCCGCTGGGCTACGGACGCCGGGTGGTGGGGCGAGTCGGCGCGGGGACGGGGTTCGATGTTTATCCGCTGCGGACGACTTCGTCGCCGTATTATGTGGTGGGGGCGAAGGTGCGGCTGACGGGCGATGTCTACAAGCTGGGGCTGACGCAGGAACATTTTGCGCTGGAAGGCCGCGGAGGCGACCTGACGCGCGAGGGGACGGTGAGCGAGTATAAATCGAAGCCGGATTTTGCGAAGACGATGGGGATGGATGGGCACATTCCGCCGAACGTGTCGCTCTACTCGCATCCCACGCTGAACAATCCGGAGCTATCGAGCCATCCGAGCACGACGGCGACGGGGCAGCGGGTGAATCCGGGTTGGGATGCGACGGGCTGGGGGATGACGGTGGACCTGAATTCGTGCACCGGTTGCTCGGCGTGCATGGTGGCCTGCCAGGCGGAGAACAACATTCCGATCGTGGGCAAGCATCAGGTGATGAATGGGCGGGAGATGCACTGGATTCGGACGGATCGTTATTTTGCGAGCGTGGACGAGAATGATCCCGATCCGGAGATGATTTCGCAGCCGCTGATGTGTCAGCATTGCGAGAATGCGCCGTGCGAAACGGTGTGCCCGGTGAACGCGACGGTGCACAACGAGGAGGGGTTGAACGTGATGGTGTACAACCGCTGCATCGGGACGCGGTACTGCGCGAACAACTGCCCGTTCAAGGTGCGGCGATTCAATTTCTTCGATTACAACCAGCGCGACGTGATGGCGGGGAAGGCGGACAAGAACGGCCATTTCGGAGTTTTCTCCGGGGTCTACGAGTGGAACCTGATTTCCGAAAAGGGGACCGCGGACACGATCAAGATGCAGAAGAATCCGAACGTGACCGTCCGGATGCGTGGCGTCATGGAGAAGTGCACGCTGTGCGTGCAGCGCATCCAGGAAGCGAAGATCGCGGCGAAAGTGGCGGCGCGGGATTCCGCGGAGTACCGGATTCCGGCGGATTCCTTCACGACGGCTTGTGCGCAGGTTTGCCCGACGGAGGCGATCGTCTTCGGGGACATCTACAACCCGGAGAGCGCGGTGTCGAAACTGCGGGCGGCGGAACGCGGATATCGCCTGCTGGAGTATCTGAACATCAACACGCGCGTGACTTATCTGGCACGCATCCGCAATCCCAATCCGAAAATGCCTGGAGCGGAGAAAATTGGCGCCGCGATGAGATCGCATCACGGTGAAGATAAACACGAGGCCGAACCCAAAGAACCCCAAGCGTAATGCCCGAAGCCGTCGTCACACTCGAAACGCAGAAGGAACTCCAGCGGGTGCCGCTGGTGACCAACGCGCGCAGCCTGAACTGGATCACGGACAAGGTCGCGACCATCGCCGAGTCCGGCACTCCGGCGTGGTGGTGGATGCTGTTCATCCCGACTTCGATCCTGGCGATCGTCGGTATTTTGTGTATCGCCTATCAGATCTCGAACGGGGTGGGTGTTTGGGGGGAAAACAAGACGGTGGGCTGGGCGTGGGACATCACGAACTTCGTGTTTTGGATCGGTATCGGCCACGCCGGGACGCTGATCTCGGCGATTCTTTTCCTGACCCGGCAGAAATGGCGGACGTCGATCAACCGCGCGGCGGAGGCGATGACCCTCTTCGCGGTGATTTGCGCGGCGATTTTTCCGGGCATTCACGTTGGACGGGTGTGGATGGCGTGGTATCTGGCGCCGGTCCCGAACTCGTATGGGATCTGGCCGAACTTCCGTTCGCCGTTGCTCTGGGACGTGTTCGCGGTGTCGACCTATTTCACGGTGTCGGTGCTTTTCTGGTACACGGGTCTGGTGCCGGATCTGGCGACGATGCGGGATCGGGCGAAGTCGCGGGTGAAGAAGTTTCTGTATGGGATTTTCGCGCTGGGCTGGCGTGGATCGAACCGGCAGTGGCGCCACTATGAAATGGCGTATCTGTTGCTGGCCGGACTTTCGACGCCGCTGGTGCTTTCGGTGCACTCGGTCGTGTCCTTCGACTTTGCGACTTCGATCCTGCCGGGTTGGCACACGACGATCTTCCCGCCCTACTTTGTGGCCGGCGCGATCTTCGGCGGCTTCGGCATGGTGCTGACGATCATGCTGCCGGCGCGTCTGCTTTATCCGCAGATCGACGACATGATGACGCGGCAGCATGTGGACAAGATGACGAAGATCATTTTGCTGACGGGATCGTTGGTGGGCTACGCGTATTTGATGGAGTTGTTCGTCGCTTACTATGGGGCGAACCCGTACGAACGGTTCACCTTCTTCCATCAGCGGGCGTCGCTGGGGTTCAACGAAGGCGGATTCTACAACTGGGCCTACTACTGCATGATGACGTGCAACGTGATTGCGCCGCAGGTCTTCTGGATCAAGAAGGCGCGGAGCAACTACATCGTGGTGTTCATCATCTGCATGTTCGTCAACGTCGGGATGTGGTTCGAGCGGTTCGTGATCATTGCGACCTCGCTGGCCCAGGATTTTCTGCCGAGTTCCTGGCGGCATTATCATCCGTCCTGGGTGGAAATCTGGACCTTCTGCGGAACGTTCGGGATTTTCCTGTCGCTGTTCCTGCTCTTCATGCGGTTCCTGCCGATGATCTGCGCGTTCGAGGTCAAGGCGGTGACGCCGGCGGCCGATCCGCATCTGCATCATCCCGGAAGCGAAGAGCCGACCGGTCCCGCGGTGGGCGTACTCGGGGATCACGCTGCCAAGGAGGGGCATCATTAATATGGCCGAATATCGCAAAGTTTACGGCTTGGGCGCGGAATTCGAGGGCGCCGGGGCCTTGATGAAGGCCGCGGAAAAAATCCGCGACGCCGGATTCACCCGCTGGGACGTGCACTCGCCATTTCCGGTTCACGGAATGGACAAGGCGATGGGTCTTGGCAAGTCGTGGTTGAGCGCGCCGGTCTTTATCGGCGGTTCCACGGGGACACTGACCGCGGTGCTCCTGACGTGCATTCCGTCGTTCGCCTTGTATCCCTTGATCGTCCACGGCAAGCCTTTTACCTGGGCGACGTTGCCGGCGTTTTTCCCGATCATTTTCGAGCTGACGATTCTCTTCTCGGCGTTCACCACGATCATCGCGCTGTTGATCATGAACCAATTGCCGAAATGGTATCACCCGGTATTCAACTGGGAACGGTTTTCGCGGGTGTCGGATGACGGCTTCTTCCTGGTGATCGAAGCGCGTGACCCGAAATTTTCCGAAACCAAGACCCGTGCGCTGCTGGAGGAAATCGGGGGCCAGCACGTCACGCTCATTCACGACTGATCATGCTACGCGTTTCATTCATCGCTTTCATTCTCGCCGGCATTTCGATCGCCATTCTGGCGGGCTTTCGCGGCACGCACAGTCCGCTGCCTCCGGTGGAAATTTTCCCGGACATGAAGCGGCAGCCGCGCTACGACCCGCAGCACGAGAGCACCTTTTACGCCGATGGAAGCGCCGGGCGTGAGCCGGTGACGGGAACGATTCCGCTGGGGTACACGCTGCCGGGCAAGTTTTTGCAGGCTGGGGCGAAGAACGGCACGATCCAGCCGGAAGGATTCAGCAACCAGCCGGACTATTACAATACCGGGAAGTTTGGGGACGTGTATGGGGACGGGTTTCCGATCGACGTGACGGAAGCGCTGATCAAGCGCGGTCAGGAGCGTTTCAACATCAACTGCGCGGTGTGCCACGGGAAGGTGGGCATGGCCAATGGCGTGACCACGCAATTCGGTCTGGTGGGGGTGGCGAATCTCCAGGACGAGCGCATCCGGATCATGCCGGACGGGCAAATTTTCTCCACCATCACCAACGGCAAAGCGACGATGGGGGCGTATGGCCCGAATATCGCCGTGGAGGATCGCTGGGCGATCGTCGCCTACGTGCGCACGCTGCAAAAGAGCCAGAACCTGAAACTGGCCGACCTGCCCGCGGCGAAGCAGAAAGAACTTCAATCCAAACCATGAGCGAGCACTCTCACGAAATCACTCCACCGCATGTGGAAAGGTTTGATCCCAAGCACGCCGGCGGTCTGCCGAATTTGTGCCTGACCGTGGGAATCATCGGCTTGGTGATGAGCCTGGTCGGTTTGTTGGTTCCAGCCTGGCACCAACAGTTCGCCTTTTCCTGGCTCTTCGGATCGTTCTATTTCTTCAGCATTCTGATCGGGGCCTTCTTCTGGATCTGCCTGCATCATGCGACCGACGCCGAATGGTCAGTGGTGGTCCGGCGGCAGTTGGAGAACCTGGCGAAGATGTTGCCGGTGTCGCTGCTCTTCTTCTTCCCGCTGTTTTTTTTCTGCGCTCCGGCCCTGTGGAGATGGTGGAGCATGCACCCGGGGCAGGATGTGCTCCTCGATGAAAAGAGCGGCTATCTGAACCACGGATTCTTTTGGGTGCGGGCGATTTTCTACCTGGTGATGCTGTGGTGGTTTTCGAGCACGTTTTGGAAACGTTCGACGAAGCAGGATGTGGACGGCGCGGCCAACCACACGGTGATCATGCGGAAGTTCGGCGTGGCGGGGATTCCGTTGATGGCGATTTGCATTACCTTCGCGGGGGTCGACTGGCTGATGTCGCTGGATCATCACTGGGCATCGACGATGTGGGGCGTCTACCTTTTTGCGGGTGCGGCGGGGAGCTCGATGGCGCTGCTGGTGCTGATCGTCTCGGCGCTGAAGAAACAGGGGTACCTCAAGGTGGTGAACATCGAGCACTACCACATCATGGGTAAGTTCCTCCTGGCGTTCACCATTTTCTGGGCCTACATCGGCTTCGGGCAGTACATGCTCATCTGGTATGCGAACATTCCGGAAGAAACGAGTTACTTCCTGCTGCGGAATACGGAGTCGTGGTGGTATCTGAGCCAGGCGCTGGTGGTTTGCCGCTTTTTCCTGCCTTTCCCGGTGCTGCTTTTCCAGATCACGAAAAAGACGACGGTGATCAACTGGACCGCCGGATGGATCCTGCTCATGCAGTTGCTGGACGTGTATGTGATCGTGCTGCCCATCCTGCATCGGACGGGTTTCCGGCCGAACCTCCTGGATCTGTGTTCGCTGGCCGGGATCGGTGGAATCCTCGGCTGGCTCTTCTTCAAGTACCTGGCGAGCACGCCCCTTTTCCCGACGCGCGATCCGCGGCTGTTGCTGTCGCTGAAATTGACCAACTGATATGGCGCCCGAATCATCTGCTCGCACTCCCAACGGACTCCTCAGTTTTCTCGGTATCATCGTGGCACTGGGTCTGGTGCTGATTCTTTCGATCGGCTTCCTGGCTTTGTCGGGCAACACCGGCGAGACTTTGGAACAAACTCGTGCCGCGAACCGGATCGCAGTCCGCAACCGGCTGGAGAAAGAGGCCCAGGAGAAGCTGACTTCGGAAGGCTGGGTCGATAAAGCCAAAGGGCTGGTCCACATTTCGATCGCCGACGCGATGCCGCTGGCGATGGCGGAATTGCGGAGCAAAAAGCCCGCGCCGTCGCAGATCAAAGTGGAAGCGCCGATGATGCCGGTGGTGATGCCGCCGGATTCGAAATTACCAACGCCTCCGCTGTTGCCCTCTTCACCCCAGGGCGCGGACACGATGCGTTTCGTGCCGTTGCCGACGCCGGAACCTGCGGCAGCCAGCCCGGCTCCAGCGGCACCGGGCGCACCTGCGGCTCCGGGAGCTCCGGGAGCGGCACCGGCACCCGCCGCACCTGCGGCGGCGGCTCCAGCGCCAGCACCGACGAAACCGGCACCCGCACCCGCGGCTCAACCGGCGCCCGCTCCGGCAGCGCCTGCTCCGGCCCCAGTGACGAAGCCTGCGCCTGCGCCCGTACCCGCACCTGCGCCTACCCCCGAATCCAAGCCGGCTCCGGCCCCGGTGCATATTGTAGCTCCAGCGCCAGCCACACCAGCGGCGGCTCCGGCAGCTCCGGCTCGTCCTCCTCTCATCAACCCGACCGAAAATTCTGCGCCTACGAAATGACGACCGCATTCGCCTCTGATCCTGTTTCGACGATTGCGCCGGTTCCGACTCCGGCGGTGTCGCCGGCTTCGGCCGACACCAACTATCCTCCGGCGGAACGCGCCGCGGTCGACGCCTCGGCGCGTGGGCCGGTGCTCTTCTTTTTCGGCAACGGCCTGCTCTGGTTGATGCTGGCCACGGTGCTGGGCCTGATCACCTCGATTCAGCTCGCTTATCCTTCCTTCCTGGCGGATGTGCCGTTCCTGAGTTATGGGCGGATTTGGCCGGCGTTTACGAATACGCTGTGCTTCGGCTGGGGCAGTCTGGCGGGACTCGGTGTGACCATCTGGCTGCTGGCGCGATTGGGCCGGGTGCGGGTGAAACTTCCCGGGGTGCTGATCACGGGCGCGATCTTCTGGCAAGTCGGCTTGACCTACGGGATCATCGGAATTCTCGGAGGGAAGACGACCGGTTTGGAAGGGCTGGAAATCCCGACGGGCTCGGCGATCCTGATGATGATCGGGTATGGGTTGATCGTCGTGTGGGCGCTGATGCTCTTCAGCTTCCGCTCGCAGAGCACGCCCTTCATCTCGGTGTGGTACCTGGTGGCGGCGCTGCTGTGGTTTCCGTGGAGCTTCGCCCTGGCGCATGCCGCGCGTTTCCTGCCGAACGTCACGGGCGTGATGCAGGGATTGGTGGCGGCGTGGGCTTCGCAAAATTTCCTCTCGGTCTGGCTGACGGCGATCGGTCTGGCGGCGGCTTATTACCTGATCCCGAAAGTCGTCAACCGCCCGGTGCACAGCTACAATCTGGCGGCCTACGGTTTCTGGTCCTTCATCCTTTTCACCGGGCTGACCGGTGCGGTGCGGTTGAGCGGCGGTCCGATCCCGGCCTGGGTGGTGACGCTGAGCATCGCGGCGAACATTCTTCTGCTGGTGCAAATCGTGACGGTGACGACGAATCTCGTGCTGACGATGCGCGGCCAGTATCACATGGTTTACCATAGCCCGACGATTCGCTTCACCTTCTTCGGAGCGATCGCCTTCACGGTGGCGAGCTGCCTGAGCTTGTTTGCCTCGCTGCGTTCGGTCGACCGGATCGTCCATTTCACGCAGTTCCAAAACGCGGAGACGCAACTGATCATCTACTCCTTCTTCAGCATGGTGATCTTCGGGGCGATCTACTACATCCTGCCACGACTGGTCGGATGCGAGTGGCTTTCCTCGACGATGATTACGATCCACTTCTGGGGCGCAGCCTACGGCGGCGGTTTGCTCGTGGTGGTCTTGCTCCTGAGCGGCCTGGCGACGGGCTATGCCCTGACGGACCCGGCGGCCACGGTGCGGCAGATCATTGAAACGAGCTCGGTGTATCTGGCGGGGGCGATTCTCGGCTGGCTGTTGATTGCTGTCGGCCACCTCGTTTTCGGTCTGCATTTCCTGCTCATGCTCCTGCGCATCGGCCAGCCGGGCGGTGAGCCCACGCTATTCTCGCCTATCGGAGAGGAGGCCAAACACTAATGAATCGTTCCAATTTCCTGCTTTGCGGAATTATCGGCTCCTTTGCCTTGTCGACGTTCCTGCTGGTGCTCGTGCCGCAGATGCAACTCGGCGGGATGCAGCCGCAGTACAACAACGAAGAGGGCAAGATCACGGACATCTATCCGATCGAGAATCGCGGCATCGTGGCTGCGGGCCGCGCGGTCTATGTTTCCGAAGGGTGCATGTATTGCCACTCGCAACAAATACGCGATGAACAGAACGGCGCGGACATCGACCGTGGCTGGGGCGTGCGCCGGACGGTGGCGCGGGATTATCTTTTCGATTCGCCGCCGTTGCTCGGCAGTTCGCGGATCGGACCGGACCTGGCGAATGTCGGCTCGGCGACGTGGCGCAACGAACCGACGGATGAAGACGCGATGTACAAGCCGGCGAAGCGCGATGCGGCCTGGGAGTTGCTGCATCTTTACGACCCGCGGACGATCGTCAAGGAATCGAACATGCCGTCGTACCGCTACCTTTTCGACAAGCGGCCGATTTCCGGGCAACGTTCTGTCGACGCGCTGGACGTGCCGGTGGAAGACGGATGGGAGATCGTGCCGACGTCCGAGGCGAAAGAACTCGTCGGCTACCTGCTGTCCCTTGATCGGAGTCATCCATTGAAAGAAGTGAAATCTGCCACACCGGAGGTCGCAGCCAAGTGAGCAATCCCAACGAAGGTCCCAACCGGGTCGATTACCAGGAAACACCGGACGTCACCGAGGTGCATGCCGCGGTGCAACGTGAAAAGCCGGAGCCATCGGCGGAAGTGACCCCGATTCCGATTTGGTTGACGGGTGTCATTGCCTTTGCCTTCTGTTGGGCGGCCGTATATTTTGGCATTTTCAACGGCGGCCTGAGCGGCAACGTCTATAACGAATACGAAAGCTCTCCGGCGGTACTCTTTCCCTTGCCGGCGAAAGCGGGTGGGGGAGCGGTGGTGGTAAAGGAGAAGACGCAAGTGGAACAAGGTGCGGAAGTTTATGCACAGTGCCAGGTCTGCCATCAGCCGACGGGCATGGGCGTGCCGGGACAATTCCCGCCGCTGGCCAAATCGCCGTACGTGAATGGCGGCGACAAACGGATGATCGCGATCATGTTGAAGGGCCTGCAAGGAAGCGTCACCGTGGAAGGCAAGCAGTTCAATGGGGCGATGCCCGCGTGGGAGCCGGTGCTGACTCCGAAGAAGATTGCGGCCGCTGCCACCTACGTTCGCCAGGCTTTCGGCAATAGTGCTCCGGCAGTGACGGAAGGCCAGGTGGTTGCAGCGAAGAAAGAATTTGCCAATCAAGCGACCCCTTGGACGGAAGCGCAGATTCTGCAAATCCCAGCAGACGCCACGCTGCCTGACGAAAGTGCACCGGCGGCTCCGAATGCAGCGCCGGGAGCAGCACCTGCGGCGGCTCCTGCCGCTCCCGGGACTCCTGCAGCCCCAGCGACAACGGCTGCTCCGGGAACCGCCGCGGCTCCCGCTGCCGGTGGCGCATTCGACCTGAAAGCTTCGATCGAGCGTGGCAAGCTCATCTACACGCAGACCTGTATTGCCTGCCATCAACCGACTGGTCTTGGCGTGCCCGGCGCCTTCCCGCCCCTGGCCGGAACGGAATACACCCAAGGTGATTCGCGCCGGATGATTGCGATGACACTCAAGGGTGTGAATCCGCCGCTGAAGGTGAAGGAAATGACCTACATGGTGCCGATGCCGCCGCTGCCGACGCAGTTCCCGATCCTCGCCGACGACAACAAGCTGGCCGACGTGATCAACTACGTCCGTAATTCCTTTGGAAATAAGGACGAGAAGGGCGTGACACCGCAACTGGTCGATGCAATCCGTAAGGAGTTCACCGGCCACGCCCCACCTTGGGTTGAAGCCGAGTTGAAGAGTTTTCCAGCACCTGCAAAATAGTTCTTACCATGAAAAAGTTCCTCTTTCCCCTTGCTGTCCTGACCTTGCTTGGTGCGCTTGCCAAGGCGGACGATGCGTTTGACCTGAATGCCTCGATCGATCGCGGCAAGACGATTTACATGCAGACGTGCATCGTCTGCCACCAGCCGACGGGGCTGGGCATCCCCGGCGCTTTTCCGCCGTTGGCGGGGACGGAATACACCCAGGGCCCGGCGCGACGAATGATCGCGATGACGCTGCGCGGGGTGAATCCGCCGCTGAAGGTGAAAGCGATGACCTACATGGTGCCGATGCCGCCGCTGCCCGTGCAGTTCCCGATCCTGACCGATGACAACAAGCTGGCCGACGTGATCAACTACGTGCGCAATTCGTTCGGCAACAAGGACGAGACGGGGGTGACGCCGGCGTTGATCGCCGACGTGCGCAAGGAAATCGACGATCACAAAGCCCCCTGGACGGAACCTGAACTGCAAAAATTTCCGGACGCGAAGAAGTAATTCGCAAAGCTGAAGCACTATGGCATCCGACACAGTCTCACACGAACACGGTCACGATCATGACCACGGCCATGATCACGGCCACGACGACCACCACGAACTGGGCTGGTGGCGGAAGTATGTTTTCTCCACCGATCACAAAACGATCGGTATTCAATATGGACTCACCGGCCTGTGCTTCCTGTTCTTCGGCTTCATGCTGATGCTGGTGATGCGCTGGCAGTTGGCGCATCCGGGGGTGCCGGTGCCGCATATTGGCGGCTTTTTGCAGTGGCTCTTTGGGTCGTCCGCTTTTGAATCGACGCCGGACGGTGTCCCGGGCGTCCTGAGTCAGACCGGGTATAACTCCTTTGGCGCGATGCATGGGACGATCATGGTGTTTTTCGGCATTGTGCCGATCGCCTTTGCGTCGTTCGGCAATTTCGTGGTGCCACTGCAGATCGGTGCGCCGGACATGACGTTCCCGCGGATCAACATGGCGAGCTACTGGTTCTTCTTCGTCAGTTGCGTGATCATGCTCGTCAGCTTTCTCGTGCCGGGCGGTGCGGCGAAGTCGGGCTGGACTTCGTACCCTCCGCTGGCCGGGGTATCCGACACGGCGTTTCATCCGTTCTTCAATGGGCAGACGCTCTGGCTCGTGGGCATGATTTTCAACATCACGGCATCGCTCCTGGGTTCGGTGAATTTCATTGCGACGATCATTCAACTACGGGCTCCGGGGATGACCTGGATGCGGCTGCCGTTCTTTGTCTGGGCGCAGTTTGTAACGGCGTTTCTGCTCCTGCTGGCGTTCCCGCCGTTGGAAGCCGCGGGCGTCATGCAAACGATGGACCGGGCGTTTGGTACGAGTTTCTTCATGCCCACGGGGCTGATTGTGAATGGCCAGATCGCCCATTGGTCCGGCGGTGGCAGCCCGATCCTGTGGCAGCATCTCTTTTGGTTCTTGGCGCACCCGGAAGTGTATGTGTTGATCCTGCCGGGCATCGGGATGGTGGCGGAAGTCATCGCCTGCAATACGCGCAAACCGCTCTATGGTTACAAGGCGATGGTGGGTGCGATCTTCGTGCTTGGTTTCCTCTCCTTCGTGGTCTGGGCGCACCATATGTATATGACGGGCATGGGCGCGAAGGTGTCGGGCTTTTTCCAGACGACGACGATCATGATTTCCGTGCCGTCGGTCATCCTGGTGACGGCGCTGATGTTATCGCTCTGGGGAGGGTCGATCCGATTTACTCCACCGATGCTTTTTGCCGCGACCTTTTTGCCGATGTTCGGCATCGGAGGTCTGACGGGAATTCCGCTGGCGTTCAACGCGGTGGATCTCTATCTGCACGACACTTACTATATCATCGGCCACTTTCACTATGTCGTGGCCCCGGGGACGATCTTCGCGATCTTCGCGGGGATTTATCACTGGTATCCCAAAGCCACGGGGCGGATGTTGAATAACTTCCTCGCCCACGTGCATTTCTGGGGCTCGCTCGTCTTCATCAACTGTATCTTCATGCCGATGTTCCTTCAGGGAATGCATGGGGTGCATCGCCGCTGGTGGGACGGTGGTGGTAAGTTTCTCCCGGACGGCACGCAGCAGTTGACCTATCACGTGGCGGGTCCGGTGCTCCACTGGAATGGCTTCATGTCGAATGCGGCATTCTGGCTCGCGCTGTTCCAGTTGCCCTTCATCTTGAACTTCTTCTGGAGCATGTTTGCCGGGAAGAAAGTGGAGAGCGACAATCCGTGGCATGCAACGACGGTGGAATGGGATACGCCGACGCCTCCCGGCCATGGCAATTTCACCAAGCCGATCACGGTCTATCGCGGACCTTACGAATACAGCGTTCCGGGTGCGGACAAGGATTACACGCCGCAGACCGAACCGCCCAACCCCGACAAGCCCGCAACGGCGCCGGCGCACCTCGCTGCCACGCCCGCACACGCTCACTAATCGCTGCTCATGCAAATTCCTTACGAAGTTTCCGCCCGCCCGGATACGGGGCTGTATAATGCCAAGCTCGGCATCTGGCTGTTCCTGGCGTCGGAAGTCATGCTTTTCGGCGGACTTTTCTCGGCCTATGTCTTCCTGCGCGTGGGCGCGGACGATGGTTACTGGCCGCATGGCTTGCTCAACGTGCCGGTGGGCACTTTCAACACCGCGGTCCTGATTATTTCTTCGGTGACGGTGGTGCTGGCCTGGGCCTCGCTGAAGATGCGGCAGTGGTTTCGCTATAAGTGCTACATGGGTATAACGATTGCCCTTGGAATCCTCTTCCTGGTCATCAAGCTCGGTTACGAGTGGCCGCAAAAGTACGTCCACTTCGGCGCCTTCATCAAGAAGGACAAATGGTCGCAGTACGAAGAGTATCTCGGTAACAAGCGCCTGGCGGAAAAGGGGCTGGAGCCGCGTCCGGAAATTACGGGTCACTTGCACGAGGTGGAGATTAATGTTGCGGACGCCGACAAAGGGGAACTCGACAAGGTATTGAAGAGGGGGGACTTCAAAATCGCGAAAGAAGAGGAAGAGGGAAAAGTGCTGACTGTCGAAGTTCATTCCCCAGGCGCCGCCGAGGATCTGACAAAGGTGCCCGGCGCGATCCTCAATCCGGAGGAGAAGGACCCATCGAAGTGGCAACGGAAGGAGCCGGGCGTCAAAATCGAGGCGTTTGAGGTTCAACTCGATGAAATCAATGCGAATCCCGACAGCCCTGAAAATGACCGGCCGCATTTCGTCCCTCGTTCGCTGAGCGACAAAGTCATCTCGATCAAGGCAGACGATGTTAGTTCCTGGAGTGCGTTCGTGCCGAAGCACAGCTCTTATTTCGCGGTGTATTTCACGATCACCGGCTTGCATGGTTTGCACGTGCTCGCGGGAGTCATCGTGTTCTGCTACTTCTTCTTCTTTGGAGAGAAGCTCTATCGCAAGAATCCCGAGCACATGGCCAACCGTGTGGAAGTCGGCGGCCTCTTCTGGCACTTCGTCGATCTCGTGTGGATCTTCGTGTTCCCGATTTTCTATCTCCTCTAATCCATGAGCGATCATCCCACACCGTCCACCGCTGCTGAATCGCATGACCACGGTCACTCCCACGAAGATATCGCCCGGCACGTCAAGGGCTATTTCATGGTGGGTGGCGCACTGTTGGTGTGCACGGGCCTGACCGTCGCTTTATCTTACGTCGACTTCGACAAATACATTGGCGGTCACAACTGGAACTTCATCGTGGCGATGATCCTGGCGGCATTCAAGGCGGGCTTGGTGGCGGCCATCTTCATGCACTTGAAGCAGGAGAAAATGACGATCTGGAAGTTTCTCCTGTTCACTGCTTTCTTCTGCCTGGGTCTGTTTCTGCTGACCTTGCTCCATTGGGTGGATCCGATTTCCGGGACCACTCGGAGCCATCATTTTTGACCGATGTCACTGCGCGGCTTTCACATCCTCTTCATCTTCCTGGCCATTTTGATGTCCGTGGGATGTGCAATCTGGGCCTTCGCCAATGGCGTGACTCCCTGGTTCGGCGCGGCTTGCGCCATCGCCGCGGTCGGGTTGGTGTTTTACGGAATCTATTTTCTGAAGAAATCGAAGAAGCTGATTCTATGAAGTCTTCCGCTATTTCACGCATTCTGATGATTCTCGCCGCGGCTTTGCCGGCATTGCTACCGGCTACGGCTGATGCTTGCGCCGCTTGCATGGGGGATGTGAACAGCAAATTCGCCCCGGCGACGAACGACGCCATCTTTCTCATGCTGGGTCTGATTGGCCTGATGCTCGGGACGTTCGTTGGCTGTGCTTTCTATCTTTTCAAACGGGCGCGGGCGCCTCTGCCGCCGCACGCTGAGGTTGCTCAATCCATGACTTCGGACGAGGGCACGCCGTCCTATCCCCACAGTGCCTGACACTTTTTTCGATCTCGATTCCAGTGCGGGCGAATAAGTCCGCGGAATAACTATTTCTATGTCGTTCAGCATCAATAAACTTCTTGGAATTCTTCCGAACGCCTCGGAACACGGCAAAATCATCGATGACTTGCTGGAGGCCTGCCATTGGTTCATGGCGTTCCTTTTCATCGGTTGGACGCTCTATTTTCTCTACACGATTTGCCGCTTTCACAAATCGCGGAATCCGAAGGCGAACTATCATGGCGTGCAGAGCAAAGCCTCGGCGCACCTGGAGTTCATGGTGGTTTTGATCGAAGCGGTCCTGCTTCTCGGTTTCGCGATTCCGTTGTGGGGAAAACGTGTCATCGGAGATCAATTCCCAACGGATGCGCTGCGCATCCATGCGGTGGCGGAGCAATTTGCCTGGAATTTCCATTATCCGGGGCCGGATGGGGTGTTTGGCCGGCAAAGCCCGGAGTTCGTGAGCGCGAGCAATCCGCTGGGGTTGGATCCGAATGATCCGGCGGGACAGGATGATATTGTGACGAAGAACGAATTTCACCTGATCAAAAACAAGCCGGTGATCGTGGAAATTACTTCGAAGGACGTGATTCACGGCTTCGCGTTGGAAAACATGCGGATCAGCCAGGATGCCATTCCTGGTTCGCGGATTCCGGTTTGGTTTCGGCCGATCGTTGCCGGCGAATATGAACTAATTTGCTCGCAGCTCTGCGGCGCCGGCCATTATGGAATGCGAGCCGTCATGAATGTCCAGGATCAGAAGGAATTCGACGTCTGGATGAAAGAGCAATCCGATCTTCAACATCCCAAGAAAGCCGCGGCTCCTGCCGGTGCGCCGGCCGCGCCCGCGGCGGTGGCCCCTGCTGCTGCTCCCGCTGCCGCTGCGAGTCCTGCAGCCGCTGCTGCTCCCGCGCCGGCTCCGGCGGCGCCTGCTGCCAAGTGAGGGCGTTGACCCTCGTGCGGCTTGGAGGGGACGAAAACTTGCCCGGTGGCTGGACTTGGCCGCATCCGGACGTCGTGACGATAACGATTCCCTTTCACTGTGGGCGCTGACGAATTTACCGCACGAAATCCCTGGCTGTCGCGTTACGCGAAACTGGTGGTCTGCGCGGCCTTTGCGCTCATTTTTACGGGAGGCCAGACGACGACGTCGGGCGCGGGAATGGCGTTTGCCGATTGGCCCCTGAGCAATGGCTCCCTGAATCCAGCCGGCTGGACGCACAATTTCATGATGCTCCTGGAGCACGGGCATCGCCTGACGGCGGGTCTGGTTTCGACTTTGGTGACGGTCCTTTTTATTTGGGTTCTCCGCCGGCGTGAGACCCTGCCCCGGCTGGCTTTTGGACTCTCGATGTGGGCATTGATCGGGGTGCTGGTGCAGGCGGTTTTGGGCGGGCTGCGGGTGTTGCTCAATTCCGATGGACTGGCGGTGGCGACGACCTTTCGCGTGCTCCACGGGTGCACGGCGCAAATCGACCTGTGCCTTTTGGTATCGCTCGCGGCGGTGCTCTCGCCCGTCTGGCCAAGGGTCGTGCCGCAGTCCAGTTTTCGGAAAGTTGGCCGGCTCGGCTGGCTGACCGTGGGGTTCATCTTCGCGCAGTTGATCGTGGGCGCGACCATGCGTCATCTGGGAGCGGGGTTGGCGATTCCCACATTCCCGCTTACGGTGGGAGGGACCTTTTTGCCGAAGGTTCACAATGCCTTCATCGACTTGAATTTTACCCACACACGAATCCTGGCGTTCCTTGTGACCGTTCACGTCCTGCTGCTCGCGTGGCGGGGGTTGGTGAGCGGGGAAACGCATCTGGCCCGGCCGGCGGGTTTGCTGATCGTTTTGCTGGCCGTGCAGATCACGCTGGGGATGCTGGTGATCTGGCATCTGCGTCCGCCGGTGCTCACGACCTTGCACGTGGTCAATGGCGCGGCGCTGCTGGCGACCACGGTGCTGGTGGCGGTTCGCGCCGGCCATGGCGCCTGGGTGGCTTCACCGCATGAAGCCGATCCGACGATTTCCTTGAGGGAGGCGACGGCATGAATCGCTCCACGCCCGAGATGGCCCTATCGCTCGAAGTCGACCGCGAGCATTCGGAACCAGGATTCATGAGTGACCTCTTCGTGCTGACCAAGGCGCGGCTCAGCCTGCTGGTCATCATTACTACCTTCGTGGGATTTTGCGCGGCATCGGGATCGCGCCTGGACTGGCTGCTGCTGACCAATGCGGTGCTTGGCACGACCCTGGCCGCGGGAGCGGCGGCGGTGTTGAACCAATTTCTGGAGGCGAATGTGGACCGGCTCATGGAACGCACCCGGTATCGCCCGTTGCCGGCGGGCCGCGTGAAGTCGTCGCATGCGCTGATGTTGGGAATTCTCATGGGCGTGGGCGGGGTCGCCTGGCTGGCGCTCACGGTCAATGCCTTGAGCGCGGCGCTGGCGGCGGCGACGATCCTCATCTACATCGCCGCGTATACTCCGCTGAAGCGGCGGACCTCGCTGTGCACGATCGTGGGGGCGCTTTCCGGGGCGATTCCGCCGGTCATCGGCTGGGTGGCGGTGAAGCCGTCGCTCGATCTCGGCGCGTGGGTGCTCTTCGGCATCCTGTTCACCTGGCAAATGCCGCATTTCCTGGCCATCGCCTGGATGTATCGCGACGAATATGCGCAGGCCGGTTTCATCATGCTCCGCCGCGATGACCTGCGCGGGAACAAGACGGCGATGCAGAGCTTGCTCTACACCTTCGCGCTCATCGTCATTACGCTCATTCCGTATCACGCGGGGATGAACAACGATATCTATCTCGGCGGCGCTTTGTTGCTCGATGGAGTGATGCTGCTCTTCGCGGTGCAGTTCCTGGTGGAACGCGAGCGGGCCAGTGCGCGGCGATTGTTCTTCGCCTCGATCATTTTTCTTCCGTTAATTCTTGGCCTGATGGTTTTCACCAAGGTGTGAGTGCGCGCCGGCTCTCTTTTGCGGTGCTCGGCCTGGCGCTGGCTTTGGCGGGCTGCGGAAAACGCGACACCGCGGAAATCCTGCAACCTCCGGGGACGCCCGCGACGTTGCAGAAATACTGGCCCGTGCCGGAATTCACGCTCACGGAAAGCAATGGCCAGACGCTGCATCGCGGCGATCTGGCGGGAAAGGTATGGGTGGCGGAATTTTTTTACACTTCGTGTCCTGGTCCCTGCCCGGTGCTGACGAGCAAAGTGGGTGAGGTGCAAAAGGCGCTGGGCGCCAATGCGGAAGTGCGGTTGGTTTCCATTTCGGTCGATCCGGAGAAGGATACGCCGGAGGTGCTGAAGACTTACGCCAAGCGCTACGATGCGGGCCCGAACTGGCTTTTCTGCACGGGCGACAAGGCGGGCATCGTCGCGCTGGCGCACGACGGCTTTAAGCTGCCGATCGCCGAAGGCACGGCGGAGAGCGGGCCGATCACGCACACCACGCGGCTCGCGCTGGTCGATAAAGCCGGGACGGTCCGCGGATTTTATGACGGCATTTCCGAGGACGGGGTGCAAGCATTGGTGCACGATGCCGGGCAATTGCTGGAGGGAAAATAAGCGCATGCACGTTTCCGATTTACCGAGAATCAATGCCAGTCTGAACGGGCTGAGCACCGTCTTCATTGTGGCGGGAATTGCTTTCATCAAGAGCGACCGGAAGCAGGCGCACTTCGTTTCGATGATGTGTGCGCTGGTAACGTCGACGACGTTCCTGGCGAGTTATCTCACCTACCATTTTCTCCGGCACGGGTTTGTGACCCGATTTACTTATCCGGGATGGCCGAAGTCGGTGTATTTTTTCATTTTGGGGACGCACGTCCCGCTGGCATTCCTGACGGTGCCCCTGGTGATTCTGACGATCACGCCGGCTTTTCAGGCGCGGTACGATCGGCATCGGCGCATGGCCAAATGGACGTTTCCGATCTGGCTCTATGTTTCGGTGACGGGGGTGCTCGTTTATCTCATGCTTTACGTGTGGTTTCCCTCGACGCAGATCGCGCGTCCGTAAGCGCGGGATGGTCGACGGGTACGGAAAAACGCAGAGGGCGCAGAGGTTCGGGGGAGGGGCGCAGAGGGATTTTTTGGGTCGTGAGGGGGATCGATCTTGCGGGGCGGTGCCTGCGAGGAGAGTGACGTTGACCGCCCGCGGACACCCCCGCCTGAGAGATGGAATCTCGCTCCCAAGTGCGTGGTGCGGGCCGCACGGGCATTCAAATGGAGTTTGGGCACGAGGGAAAAGTAATACCATCTTTCATAAATAACGTGACATATGTGAGGGAGGCTGGCAAAAGAGAGCGATGGCTGGAGTAAAACTCAAATTAGGCGTGCCTGAAGTTGCCGCGTGTATTGACCAGAGACATGCACGGGAGGGCGACGGA
>DASYAY010000072.1:0-19299 GCA_036501065.1 Chthoniobacter sp.
TTCCTGGCTGGCCTTGGTCGCCTCCACGATCCGCGGACGATCGTTTCGGGCGCGGTCCGCTCACTTTTCCCTTTTGCCGCGTAAAATTCCCCTCGCCGAATTTCGCCGCTCCTGCAGTTCCGGGTTTTCACACGGTCTCTCTATTTGGGCGCGAGGAAATTACCGGAAGAGATGGACCACGGATTACACGGATTTCACGGATTGATTTCGCAGCGGAGGCTTTAATCCGCGTAATCCGTGTAATCCGTGGTCACCTTCCGCCGCTTGGGACCTACGGAGTGTGCCGGAATCGTTTCGGAACGCACCGCAATTGACGCAGCGGCGCGGCGTCTCTTAGCCTCGCGGGCATGTCGATTACTTCCCTCCGGGCCGGTGTCATTGGCACGGGATTCATTGCCCCCGTGCATATCGAAGCCTTGCGGCGTCTGGCCGTGCCAGTCACCGCCATCTGCGGTTCCACCCAAAGCGCGCGGGCGACGGCCGCCAAATGGGACATCCCGGAGGTATATGGCGAGTACGATTACCGCGCGATGCTCGCGTCACCCAACGTCGACGTCGTGCACATCACTTCTCCGAACAAAGTGCACGTCGAACAGGCTGTCGCGGCTCTGGCGGCGGGCAAGCATGTCATCTGCGAAAAGCCTCTGGGCATGGATGCGAAAGAGACAGCGCGTGCGGTGAAAGCCGCGGCGAAGGCGAAGACGGTGCTGGCCGTCAATTACAACTGCCGTTTTTTTGCCGCGATACTCCAAATGCGCGCCGCCGTGCAGCGTGGCGATCTCGGGAAAATCATCCACGTGCAGGGACATTTTTTCCAGGACTGGCTGTTGAAGGAAACGGATTACAACTGGCGCGTGCTCGCGGGCGAAGGCGGGAAGCTGCGCGCGGTGGGAGATATCGGCACACACTGGATTGACGCGGTCGCCTTCATCCTCGGCCAGCGCGTCGAATCGCTCTTCGCCACGCTCGAGACTTTTCACAAGACGCGCAAACGGCCGCGCGGCGAAGTGAAGACCTTCGCCAAGGTCGACCCAAAAAAACTCGTCAGTTTCCCCGTGGACACAGAAGACTTCGCCAGCGTGCTTTTGCGCTTCGATGGCGGAGTGCCGGCCAATGTAGCCATCTCGCAAGTGGCTGCGGGCTGGAAATGTTCGCTCGCCATCGGGATCTACGGCACGGAGGCGAGCATGCGCTGGGACCTCCAGCAGCCGAACGAAATCGTCGTCGGACGCCGCGACGAACCAAACCAGACGCTCCAGCGCGGCACGCCGGGCTTTTTGGAAGATGTCGCCCATTTCACGGATTACCCGCCCGGCCACGCGGAAGGTTTCTCCGACAGCCACAAGATGGCCTACCGCGGCGTTTACGAATACATCGACAGCGGACGGAAATCGCCGCTGCTCTTTGCCACGGCGGAGGATGGCCATCACGAAGCGGAAATTTGTGACGCGGTCTTGAAGAGCGCGGCGGGGAACAAGTGGGTACGGGTGAAGCATTAGCGGTGGCACAACCAATCGCGCCTGTGCCCCAATAAAGACACGAACGCGCCCGCGCAATTTCCGGCGCAAATAATCTGCAATTTCGTTACGCCCGCGGGACGCGATTGTCACGATTGGTGTCTCGACGGTCACCCAACGACTGTTGTATAAACACCCATGATGATGAAGGACGCCTTGATCAGCACCATCACATCGTTCGCGCCGGAGGCACCGGGAACGCACGCGATTGTCGGGCTGTGGGCATTTTCGATCGTCGTTTTCACGCTCATCTTCGCTGTGGTCGTGGGCATCATTGTCTACTCGTTGATGCGCTTTCGCTGGCGGGAGGGTGAGCCGGACCCCGAGCAGATCGCGGGGAACAAGAAAGTCGAAATCATCTGGACCGTCATTCCATTCCTCATCGTCACGGTCCTTTTCGCGCTCACCGTACGGACGATGGGCCTTTCCGATCCTCCACCCGCTCCGGAGCCGGATTTGATCGTCATCGGCCATCAATGGTGGTGGGAAGTGCAGTACCCCAAATCGGGAGTGATCACCGCCAACGAAATCCACATTCCAGTCGGCAAGGCGCTGTCGGTGCGGCTCGATGCGGCCGACGTCCTGCACGAATTCTGGGTGCCGGAACTCGCGCGGAAAATGACCACTGTGCCCGGGCATCCGAATCACATCTGGGTCGAAGCTGACAAACCCGGCACCTATCTCGGCGTGTGCTCCGAGTTCTGCGGCACGGAGCACGCCTGGATGCGCTTTCTCGTCATCGCCGATCCTCCGGAGAAATTTGCCGAATGGGAAAAGGCGCAACTCGCTCCGGCGACTCCGCCAACGGGCGAAGCGGCGCAAGGCCTGGCCCTCTTCAAGCAAATGAGCTGCGTGAATTGCCACGCGATCAACGGCACGCCGGCCAATGCGCGGGTGGCTCCCGATCTCACCCATTTCGCCAGCCGCACGCAATTCGGCTCCGGCATCGCGGCGAACACACCGGAGAACGTGCGACGGTGGTTCCAGAATCCCCAGCAGGTGAAACCCGGGGTGTTGATGCCGAATTTCAAGTTCACGGACGAACAGGTGAACGAACTGGTCGCTTACTTTGAGACGCTGAAATGAATCAACCTTCCGCAGCGCTGCCCCATCACGGAATCCTTTCGCTCGAGCAGAAGATGCACTGGCGCATCGCCTGGATTTCCACGGTGGACCACAAGCGGCTGGGAATTCTCTACATGCTCACGGGGCTGTTTTTTTTCGTGGTGGGCGGAATCGAGGCGCTGTTCATCCGGCTGCAACTGGCCATCCCGAACAACAAACTGATCGCCCCGGATACCTTCAACCAACTCTTCACCATGCACGGCACGACGATGCTCTTCCTCGTCGTCATGCCGGTGATGTTCGGTCTCGCCAATTATTTCATCCCGTTGCAGGTGGGCGCGCGGGACATGGCTTTTCCGCGCTTGAACGCGCTCGGTTACTGGTTGGTGCCATTCGGCGGAATCCTCCTGCACTTCAGCGTCCTCGCCGGGGGCGCTCCGGCGGTGGGCTGGTTTGCCTACGCGCCGCTGAACGAGACGCCGTATTCCTCGCAACTCGGGGTGGATTATTGGGCGCTGGCTTTGCTGGTGATGGGCATCGGCTCGGTGAGCACGTCGATCAATATCATCGCAACCGTGCTGTGCATGCGCGGGCCGGGCATGACCCTGCGCCGGCTGCCGCTGTTCACCTGGATCAATTTCGTCAACTCGTTCATCGTCATCCTCGCCATTCCCGTGCTCAACGCCGCACTCGTGATGCTGCTCATCGATCGGCGGCTGGCTGCCCATTTCTTCCTCCCGTCAGGCGGTGGCTCCGCGATCATGTGGCAGCACATTTTCTGGGCGTTCGGGCATCCCGAAGTTTACATCCTCGCGCTGCCGGCCTTCGGGATCATTTCCGAGGTCATTCCCGTCTTCTCGCGCAAACCGATCTTCGGCTACGAGTTCGTGGCTGGATCATCGGTCGCCATTGGCCTGCTCAGCTTCGGCGTGTGGGCGCACCATATGTTCACCGTCGGCATGGGCCGCGCCGCCGATACCTTCTTCGCCTTCTCCTCGATGCTCATCGCCATCCCGACGGGAGTAAAGGTGCTGAACTGGAGCGTGACGATGCTCGGGGGGCGCATCCGCTTTACCACGGCGATGTTGTTTTGCATCGCCTTCCTCATCCAATTCACCTGCGGCGGACTGAGCGGCATCAGCCATGCGATCGTGCCCCTCGATTGGCAGACCAAGAACAGCTACTACCTCATCGCCCATTTTCATTTCATCGCGGTCGGCGGAATCGTCTTCGCCGTCTTTGCCGCGCTTTACTATTGGTTCCCGAAAATCAGCGGCCGGATGCTTTCCGAGCGGCTCGGGCGCTGGACCTTTTGGCTGATGGTGATCGGCTTCAACATGACCTTCATCATCCAGCACGTTCTCGGTCTGGCGGGCATGCCGCGCCGGGTCTACACCTATCCGGATTTGCCGGGCTGGGGCTGGATGAACATGGTCTCGACGATCGGCGCATTCTTCATGGCCGTCGCGGCGCTGGTCTTCGTTTACAACCTCATCAATTCCATGTTCCGAGGCGCGCCAGCCGGCGACAACCCCTGGAACGCCTGGACGCTGGAATGGGCCACGACTTCACCACCGCCGCACGAGAATTTCCACGCCCTACCCCCGATTCACAGCCGTCGTCCGCTCTGGGACCTGGCCAATCCCGACCGGCCCGATCCCGTCGTCGGCCCCCATGGCAAAGTCGACGCGGTGACACTGGAGAAGAACAAGACCGGCGTGCTCGCGTTCATCCTCTCGGAAGCCGGCTTTTTCGGGGTGCTGATCCTCGCGTTCCTCTTTTACAATGCGAACCCGCAACCCGGTCCGGGACCGAAAGAGTTGAACCTCCTCAAGACGGGAATCTTCAGTCTATGCCTGTTTGCGAGCAGCTTCACGATCTGGCGCTCGGAGGTGGCGCTTCATCGGGAACAGCACCGGATGATGAAACTCTGGCTGGCGCTGACCATATTGCTCGGCGGCATTTTCCTCATCGGCCAGGGGCTCGAGTACTGGGGCCTGTTCAAGAGCGGCATCAGCGTCAGCAGCAATCTCTTCTCGACGACCTTCTTCACCCTCACCGGGTTCCACGGCATCCACGTCGGCATCGGTTTGATCGTGCTGCTCATCGTCCTTGCGATGGCGCTCGCGGGTGATTTTGAAAAGAAAAAATCCACTGCGCTCGAAGCGGTCAGCTTCTACTGGCACTTCGTCGACGTGGTCTGGGTTTTCGTCCTCACAGTGGTCTACATCCTCCCTCGCTTGCGATGAATACGAAGCAATTCCTCCTTTCCGCTTGGTCGTGGAATCCGCTGGTCATCGCGGCCGCGGTCGCCGCCCTGATCGTTTACTGGATCTTCTGCCGCGATCGGCAACGGATGGGTTACCTCGTCGCCGCCCTCGCCGTGTTTTTGCTCGCGTTGGTTTCACCGATCAACGCGCTGGCCGATGGCTACTTGTTCAGCGCCCACATGCTGCAACATATCTTCTTGCTCCTCCTTGTCCCGGCGCTCGTTCTCCTCGCCCTACCACGCGAATTTACCCTCGGCAGGAAAGTCCTGGCTCATCCTTTGGTCGGATGGCTCGCCGGGGTCGGCTCGATGTGGCTCTGGCACGCACCGGCGCTCTGCAACGCCGCCGTCAGTTCCAGACCGGTCTATGCGACACAGACCATTTCGTTGCTCCTCCTGGGTGGCGTCTTTTGGTGGCAGGTCATCGCGCCGCGTGAGGAGGATCGGCTCTCTCCGCCGGCCGCGGTCGTCTATCTCTTCACCGCCTGCACGGCGTGCAGCGCGCTCGGCATCATTCTCACCTTTTCGCCGGTCACCGTCTGCCCGATTTACATGCACGTCCAGGACTCGCTCGGCCTGCTGAATACGATTCGCAACGATTGGGGGATGACTCCGGAAAAGGATCAGCAGATCGGCGGGCTGCTCATGTGGGTGCCCATGTGCGCGATTTATCTCTTCGCCATTCTCGCCCAGTTGGCGCGCTGGTTTTCACATTCGCGAACCGAGGAACATGCCCGATGAATACCGATCCGCCAACCATCCCGCCGGGTTGGGAACCGCTGCCGCACAAATACCTGCCGCGACCCACCTATTTCCCCGCCGGACTCGCCATGGGCACGGCCTTCATCTTTTGGGGAATCATCACCTCGCTCGTCGTCTTCCTCGTCGGGGTCGGACTTTTCACGGCATCGCTCGCCGGCTGGATTTACGAAATTCGCCATGAACGAAAACACCACTAGCCAACCACCAGGCTGCCCCCCTCCGGAACCGCGGGAGATCGTCACGCGCCGGCGCTTTTTCGAGAGCATCTCGATCGCCATGGGCGCGCTCTGCGCAGCCATCATCGGACTGCCAATCGTCGGATTCATCGTGGCGCCATTGTTCAGCCGGAAACCGGAAGAGTGGATTTCGCTCGGCAAGACGGACAATTTCAAAATCGGGCAGACCGTGAATGTCACCTTTAATGACCCTTCGCCGCTCCCATGGGCGGGAATCACCGCCAAGACCGGCGCCTGGTTGCGGCGCGTGGACGAGAATACCTTCATCGCCTTTTCCGTGAACTGCACGCATCTCGGTTGCCCGGTGCGCTGGTTGGCCGATGCCGAGTTGTTCATGTGCCCGTGCCACGGCGGCGTTTATTACAAGGACGGCTCGGTCGCCGCGGGCCCCCCTCCGCATCCTTTGTTTCGCTATGAAGTGCGCGTCGACGATCGCGGGGACGTGAAAATCAAGTCGGCTCCGATCCCGATCACGACCACGGTATGAAGAATCTCGCCATCGGGGTTTGGAACTGGGTGGATGATCGGCTGGGAATATCCGAGCTGATCGGGCCGTCGATGAAGCATCTGGTGCCGCGCGACTCGGGCTGGTGGTACGTCTTCGGCAGCGCCACGTTGGTCGCTTTCATCATTCAGGTGGCCTCGGGAGTGGCCCTGGCTTTTTCCTATATCTCGTCGTCTTCGCAAGCCTACGAGACGCTGGTTTTCATTACCGAGCACGCGCCTTTCGGGCGTTTCCTGCGCGGTCTGCACTATTTCGGGGCCTCGGCGATGGTCCTGATGGTCGGAGCCCACATGGCCCAGACGTTCCTCTTTGGTTCCTACAAATTTCCCCGCGAGATGAACTGGGCGACCGGTGTGTTGCTCCTGGGGTTCACGCTGGGGATGGGCTTCACGGGGCAATTGTTGCGCTGGGATTCCACCGCCGCGTGGTCGGTGGTCGTCGCGGCCGAGCAGGCCGGACGCGTGCCCGTCATCGGCAATTGGATCGCTCAATTCATCCTCGGCGGCAACACGATCGGCGGAGCGACCTTGAGCCGCTTTTTTGCCATCCACGTCTTTCTCCTGCCGGCGTGCATGTTCGCCTTCATCGGGCTCCATCTTTGGCTCGTGTTGCGGCATGGAATTTCCGAACCGCCGGTCCCAGGCCGGCGGGTCGACCGGAAAACCTATCGCAAGGAATACCACGAGCTGCTGCAGAAATCCGGACATCCCTTCTGGCCGGAGGGAGCGTGGCGCGATTTCGTTTTTGGGACGGGCGTGGTCATCGCCATCGCGCTCCTCGCGCTCTGCGTGGGGCCGCCGGCGCTCGACAAGCCACCCGACCCGAGCATACTCGACGCCGACCCCCGTCCCGATTGGTACCTGCTCTGGTATTTCGCGGTCCTCGCGCTGATCCCGCCTCAATGGGAGGGCTATGTGATGATCCTCGCGCCAGTCGCCATCGGCGTCCTGCTTCTCGCCGTCCCGCTGCTCCACAATCAAGGCGAGCGCGCGGCTTCGCGGCGCCCCTGGTCCATCGCGGTGGTCCTCTTGAGTGTCATCATGATCGGCTCGCTCTGGATCGCCGGAGCAAAAAGTCCATGGTCACCCAATTTCAACGCGCAACCTTTGCCGGAAAATGTCATTGGCGTGAGCAACGGTCCAGTCTTCGAAGGCGGCAAATTATTTCACGACAAAGGCTGCCTGAATTGCCATCTCATTCAGGGATTGGGAGGACGCCGCGGACCGGATCTCACCTATATCGGCAACCAACTCGACAAGAGCAACATGATCATCCGGATCGTCAATGGCGGCGTGAATATGCCGGCTTTCGGCAATTCGCTGAAGCCCGATGAAATCGACAAGCTCGTCGCCTTTCTCCAAAGCCGAAAGCGCCCCTTGCAGGCGAACGCGCAGTGAAGGTGATGGAAGAGTTTTGACCACGGATTACACGGGTTACACGGATTAAAGACCCCGCTTCGAAATCAATCCGTGTAATCCGTGGTCAAGAAAGCGCGATTCTTTGCGCACCGAAGTAGGAGCGGCATCCTTGCCGCTTCATCCGATCCGAAGAGGCTGGGAAGCCGCTCCTACTTTCAGCGCCATCGCGGCATCCACTCTCTGCACGAATTAATTCCGCAGGGCGGATTTAAATCCGTGTAATCCGCGTAATCCGTGGTCAACCTCTTCCATCGGTTGCGCCATGTCCCCCCTCTTCGCCACGATCGCGTTCGACGAGTACGAGCGTCCCATAGTCCTGGGAATTTTCGCGATCACTTATCTCGGGATCGCCATGGGCCACATCCCGGGGCTGAAACTCAACCGCGTCGGAATCGTCCTGCTCGGCGCAATCGCCATGATGATTTTCGGCGGCATCACCACCAAGGACGCCGTTTCTTCCATCAACTGGCCGACGATTTGTCTGCTCTTCGGTTTCTTTGTCCTCTCGGCCCAGCTTCGTCTGTCGGGCTTCTACGACAAAGTGGCTGTCGGGATTGCCGAATGTCTCGGACACCCGGCGCGCTTTCTCCTCATTCTCATGCTCGCGGCCGGCGGCCTCTCCGCGATCCTGAACAACGACATCGTCTGCTACGTCTTCACGCCGATCGTCGCGCCGGCCCTCGTGCGAAAAAGGCTCAACCCCGTACCTTTCCTGATCGCCCTGGCCATCGCCAGCAACATCGGCGCCGCCGCCACGCTCATCGGCAATGCCCAGGATATGATGATCGGCCAAGTCGCGCACCTCTCCTTCGGCGCATACTTGCTGTGGAGTAGCGTCCCCGTGGCCGTGGCCATGGCCGCGGCCTTTGGTATCATCTGGGCGCTATCGCAAAAGAACCTCCACGTTTCGTCCGCGCCGGTCGACGAATCCAAGGTGCAGCGTTATCCCTTCAACCCGGTGCACACGATCAAAGGGCTGGTCATTTTGTTGGTCATGGTCGGCCTTTTCTTTTCGCCGATTCCGAAGGAGATCATCGCCCTCGCCGCCGCCGGCATCCACCTCGCGAGCAAGAAGTTCAAGACCGAGGATTTGCTCGGCTTGGTGGACTGGTCGATTCTCGTTTTCTTCATGAGCCTTTTTGTCGTCGCCGGGTGCGTTTCAATCCACTGGCTAC
This sequence comes from Chthoniobacter sp., assembly GCA_036501065.1. Taxonomy (GTDB): domain Bacteria; phylum Verrucomicrobiota; class Verrucomicrobiia; order Chthoniobacterales; family Chthoniobacteraceae; genus Chthoniobacter. Next base: position 8,948 of record DASYAY010000072.1, read on the forward strand.
GGCGAAGAGGCGGTCGGGCATCTCGCCCATCATGGATTCAATCTCAATTCCGTCCCGGTCCTGGCTTTGACCACCGCCGCCTTGTCGAACCTGATCAACAATTCGGCGGCGGTGATGATGCTGCTCAAGGTCGTCGATATCCATCAGCCGACGCTGGCCTACGTTCTGGCCCTGGCCAACAGCTTCGGCGGAAATCTCGTCGTCATCGGCAGCGTCGCCAACATCATCGTCGTCCAGCAGGCGCGCGAGCTCGGCATCACGATTTCCTTTGGCGCCTTCGCCCGCGTCGGCATCCCCGTCACGCTCGTGGCCTTGGGCGGCCTGATTTCCTGGGCTCTGTTGCTCCACTAGAATTTTGCGCCCGGATGTTTCTCTGGACCCGGACATCCCCGTCGCCTAATTGGACGGTATGTCGAAAAGTTCCCCCTCGAATCGGGCAACAGCCACGGAAGAAAACATCCGCCCGGACGCCGCCGAGTTGGAAGCCGCCGTCTTTCACAAGGTCACCCTGCGGCTGGTTCCGTTCCTGTTTCTCTGCTACATTCTCTCCTACGTGGATCGGGTGAACGTGGGCTTCGCCAAGCTCCAGATGCAGCACGACCTGGGCATGACCGAGGCCATGTATGGCGCGGGCATGGGCGTATTTTTTCTCGGGTATTTTCTGCTCGAAGTCCCGAGTAACTTGATGATGCAGAAGGTTGGCGCCCGGCGATGGATCGGGCCGATCATGATCGTCTGGGGCGTGGTTTCTTCGATCTCGATGTTCGCCAAAACGCCTGCCCTTTTTTACTCGCTCCGCTTCATTCTCGGGATGGTGGAATCGGGATTCTTTCCCGGCGTGGTGCTCTATCTCACCTTTTGGTTTCCCCGATCGCACCTCGCCAAGACCATCTCCATGTTCATGAGCGCGATTGCGTTGGCCGGTGCATTCGGAAGTCCCTTCTCGGGATGGATCATGGCGAAAATGGGCCACACCGGCGGCCTCGCAAATTGGCAATGGCTGTTTTTGCTCGAGGGCATTCCCTCGGCCATCGCCGGCATCGTCGCGCTCTACTATCTCAGCGACGGTCCCGCCAGCGCGTCCTGGCTGAAACCGGAGGAGCGCGAAGTAATCATTCGTTCGCTGGCCAGAGAAGAAGCGCTCAAGCGCACCCAGGCGGAGTCGAGCCACAGCATGATGGACGCCTTCAAGAGTCCGCAGGTCTGGTGGTTTTGCCTGGTCTACTTTGGCGTCGTCGTGGCGAATTATTTCGTCGGCTTTTGGATGCCCGAGATCATCAAGGGATCGATCACCCAGGACCCATGGAAGATCGGGCTCGTTTCGGTCATCCCCTGGGGAATCGGCGCCGCCACCATGATCTGGTTCGGACATCATTCCGACAAGACCGGTGAACGGCGATGGCATTTAACCGGCGCGCTCCTGGTCTCTGCGTTCTTCCTCATCCTCAATGGGATTCCCGGTCTTCCGCCCGCGGTGCACGTCGCGGTCCTCGCCGGCGCGGTGGCCGGAATCATGTCGAGCATCTCCACCTTCTGGGCGCTGCCCGCGTCGATCCTTTCCGGGTCCGCCGCGGCTGCCGGTCTGGCGTGGATTAATTCCGTCGGCAACCTCGGAGGCTACTTCAGCCCCAAGGTCATTGGCTCGATCCGCGACCACAGCTCGAATCCAATGTATCCCGCGCTGTTGGTCACGGTGAGTTGCCTGGTGGCGGCGGCAGCGACGCTGATCGCCACGCGGGAAGCGAAACGGCCGGCACTAAGTTCGGAGCCCACCGTCGCCGAAGCGGAAGCACCGTAGAGCGCTCCCATCGCCAGACCTTATCTCCCGGAAAGCGTCGTCCGAAAAATCTCTCCACCCACAAACCGCGCCCGGCCATCGAGATAACGTTCGATGCGGATGACCTCGTTCCACTTCGACATGCGTTCGCTGCGGGAGAAGGAACCGACCTTGAGTTGGCCCGCGTTCGTAGCTACCGCAAGGTGCGAGATGAACGCGTCTTCCGTTTCACCCGAGCGCGCGGAGACCACCGGCAGCCATCCGGCCCGCTGGGTGAGGCGAATGGCATCGAGTGTTTCCGTCACGGTGCCGATCTGGTTCAGCTTAATGAGGACGGCGTTGGCGATGTGTTTGTCGATCCCGGCCTGAATCCGCTGAATGTTCGTCGTGAAAAGATCGTCACCGATGATTTGCACACGTTTCCCCAGCTTTTCGTGGATCATCGTCCAGCCGTCCCAATCCGTGTCGGCCATGGGATCTTCGATTGAGATGATCGGGTACCTCGTGCACCAGTCCTCGACCAGGGCCGCGAATTCCGCGGTGAAAAACTGGCGCTGCTCCAGCGCAAAACGGTAGACGCCTTTCTTCTCGTCGAACAAATCGCTCGCCGCAATATCGAGAGAAATCGCCGCGTCCTTCCCCGGTTGATAACCAGCCGATTCGATGGCCTCGACCAATAGCTGGATGGGCTCTTCGTTCGTCTTGAACTCCGGCCAGTAACCGCCTTCGTCCGCGACGCCGAAGTACTTGCCGCGCTTTTTCATGATCTCGCCGGCCGCATGATAGACATTGTGCGTGATCTCCATCACTTCGCCGTAACTTCGCGCGCCCACGGCGATGAGCAGAAAGTCCTGCACATCGGTCCGCCAATTGGCGTGAGCCCCGCCACCGGTGATCTGAATTTCCGGCAGCGGAAGTAAGTTCCCCTTTCCGAGATAGGCGAAGAGGGGCTCGCCGCGCGCCGCCGCCGCAGTCTGTGCCGCGGCCATCGACACCGCCAGAATGGCGTTCGCCCCGAGCCGGCTTTTGTTCGGTGTCCCATCCAGGGCGATCATCGCCTGATCGAGTCCGATCTGATCAAAGACATCCCGGCCACGCAGCGCCGGCGCAATGGTTTCGTCGACATTCTTGATCGCCTGAAAAACTGATTTACCGCGGAAAGATTTCGGATCGCGATCGCGCAATTCCAGCGCCTCAAATTGTCCGGTCGATGCGCCCGACGGCACCATGCCGCGACCGCGCGTGCCGTTCTCCAGCGCGATTTCCGCCTCGATGGTCGGGTTACCACGGGAGTCGAAGACCTGATAAGCGGAGATGGAAGCGATTTTCATTTTGAGAATTGTTGCAGGCGGCCGAACCACGAATCGGCAACGGCCGCCACGGAAGCCGGTTGAGCGGAAAGCTCGTCACGAACAAAGCGGCGCACGAAATCCTGATGGCGCGCCTCCAGATACTCGACCGGTGATTTGCCGTCCACCCGGGCGAGCAGCAACATCAGCAGGAGCCGGCTGACGCGCGCCTCCAGCGCGGGCACCGGGCGCACCGCCTGGTAGGTGGACCAAAAACGCTCGACCATGGACCGCAGGCCGGCATCGCGCGGCGTGTGCAGCAGCCCCTTGAGCAGGAAATGGTTGAGCATGAAAGCGAGGTCGAAGGCCGGATCGCCGTACCAGGCGACTTCGCAATCGAGCAGCACCATGCGGTCGGCGCTCAGCAGAATGTTCTTCGGGCTGAAATCACCGTGCACGAGGCATTCGCGCGCCGCTTCGAGTCGTTTCGCTTCGGCTTCAAAGAGCGGTTGCAAGTCGGGATGATTTGCCCCGGTGGCGAGCAGATAAGGCTCGATGCGCAATTGAAAGAAATTCGGCGTCGTGTCGAATAACTCCATGGCCTTCCGGTCGCCGGCGGAGTGCCGATGAATCTGCGCGAGAAGATTTCCGGCCTGCCCGGCGCGTTCCGGATCGGCCTGCCCGGCGAGCAGCAGTTGTTTCCAGTTCTGAAATTCTCCGCCGAGATATTCCATGGCGAAGTAGTTGCCGGCTTCGGAGCAATGCCGCAGCGCCGGCACCGCTTCGGGCAGAAATCGTCCGACATAACGAATGAACTCCCATTCGTGGCGATTGCGGCTCACGTCCGCGAACCAATCCGCTTTGACCTTGAGCTTCGCCAGGGCGCGCTTCACGACAAACCGTTCGGCCCCGTCCTCGACCAGGCAGATTTCGCAGGACACTCCGCCGGTCAAGGGCGTGAGGCGGGCATCGGCGTTTCGCACCGCGCCCTCGCGGTGAAGCAGTTCGAGAAACGCAGTAGATTCGCTCATGGAGGGTGACCGGAGTTCGCCGGAAAAGCGCCGGAAAGCAAGCACATCGATGTTCCAATTTCGCGTTGCGTGCGCGCTCCACTCCCACGCCCGGATTAAAGAAACTCGCACCGTCCAATGAGCAACGGATGACGGAGAATGCAAAGTGCCAGCATTCCGAGAAACGCGCGACGAACGCCAGCAGCGATATGGTAATGAAGTGACGCCCGTCCCAACGAGTCCTATGGTTTACCGCTTTGCGATGATCCGCGGCGCCGACCCACCGTAGTATGGCCGCACAACCACCAGACTCGAAAAACAAACCGCCCGCGCCCGGCCCTCAGGCGCGCTGGGGAATGGGGATTTGGTACCTCATCACCATGCTCTTGGTGCTCTGGATGTGGCAGCAAGCGCTCAAGCAGGTGCGCGTCCGGACGATTCCGTACAGCGAGTTCAAACGCGATGTCAACGAAGGCCTCGTCGTCACTTGCTCCGTGCAGGAGGACGAGATTGACGGAAAGATCCAACCGAAAACTGCCGAAGAACCGGCGAAGAAATCGGCAGGCAAACCCTCCGCCAGCCCTTCGCCGGCAACGCCCACGAGCACCCCAGCGACACCGGCGGCTAAACCGCAAGCCGTGACACCTGCGCCTCAGAAATCGGACGAGAAGAATAACAAGAAGCCAGCTTCGGCGACCCCGGCTCCGGCGACACCGCCGCCGGCGTTCGAGTTCCGCACGGAACGAGTGGAAGACCAGGATCTCGTTCGCGACCTCGTGAAAGCCAAAGTGACATTTACCGGCGTGCGGCCCGGTTTCCTCTCCCAGTTTCTCTGGTCGTGGGTCGTGCCGATCGGCGTCATGTTTCTCATCTGGCGTTTCCTCGCGCGGCGCATGAGCGGCGTGGGGCAATCGCTCCTCAACATCGGCTCCAGCAAGGCCCGGTTGGTCGCGGAAGAGGACATCTCCGTGAGATTCGGCGACGTCGCCGGCTGTGAGGAAGCCAAGTACGAGCTGGAGGAAGTGGTCAGCTTTTTGAAAAACCCGGCTCACTACCAGGCGCTCGGCGCGAAAATCCCCAAGGGGGTGCTGCTCGTCGGCCCACCGGGCACCGGCAAAACGCTGCTCGCACGCGCCGTCGCCGGCGAGGCCAAGGTGCCGTTCTTTTCGATCAGCGGGAGCGAATTTGTGGAGATGTTTGTCGGCGTGGGTGCGGCCCGCGTGCGCGACTTGTTCGAAAAGGCGAAGGCCCAGGCGCCGTGTATCGTTTTCATCGACGAGCTCGATTCGATCGGCCGCCAGCGCGGGGTCCACATGGGCGCGGTGAACGACGAACGCGAGCAAACTCTCAACCAGATGCTCGCCGCGATGGATGGCTTCGAAGCAAACGTCGGCATCGTCGTCCTCGCCGCCACGAACCGTCCGGAAGTGCTCGACCAGGCGCTCTTGCGGCCGGGTCGTTTCGACCGCCAGGTGGTGGTGGATGCGCCCGATCTCGATGGGCGCACGGCGATCCTCCAGCTTCACCAGCGCGGCAAGCCCATGGCCGCGGATACCGACCTGCGCAAGATCGCCCAGGAAACGCCGGGATTTTCCGGCGCCGACCTGGCGAATGTCATGAACGAAGCCGCCCTCCTCGCGGCCCGGCGCGGCGCGACGGAAATTGCGCAGATGGATTTGCAGGAAGCCGTGGAGAAAGTCGTCGCCGGACCGGAACGCCGCAGCCGGCGGCTGAGCGAGAAGGACAAACGGCTGGTCGCCTTTCACGAGGTCGGCCACGCGCTGGTCGCCGCCTTCACCGGGCACGCCGATTCGGTGCACAAAATCAGCATCGTGCCGCGCGGGCACGCGGCGCTCGGCTACACGTTGCAATTGCCCGAGGCGGATGAATACCTGCGCAGCAAGGCGGAACTCATCGACAAGATCAAAGGGCTGCTGGGTGGGCGGGCCTCCGAGGAAGTGGTTTTTGGGGAGATCACCACGGGAGCGGAGAACGATCTCGAGCATGCGACGGCGTTGGCGCGGCAGATGGTGTGCGTCTTTGGGATGGGCGAATCCGTGGGCCTGGTGCATTGCGCGCAGAAACGCCCGATGTTTTTGGCGAATGGCATGGATGACGGCACGTGGCACCGCGATTGCAGCGAGGAAACAGCGAGTCAAATCGACGAGGAAGTAAAGCGGATTTTGGGGACGGCCTATGCGAGCGCGAAACAGATCTTGCGGGAGAATCGCGGGAAGCTGGATGCGATTGCGAACGAGTTGCTGGCGAAGGAGACGCTGGATGGGAAGGCGTTTCGGGGGCTGTTGGAGGCGCAGGGCGGGCGCGCTGCGGGCCGGGACGGACGAGCGGAGGAAAATCCAATTCCGGGCGGGACGGGCGATTCCGGCGCCGAACATCCGACATCCCATTGACTCGGGGAAAAGGCGAATCACATCCACTAACAGTTCAAGGGCGCGGCGGATTGAGCTTTGGAGGACCGGTATGACCGCCGGCATCTCCAGCCCTCCAGCATCTCCCGCCATGAAATTCTCCATCATCAGCATCGCCTCGTTCTTGTTGATCGCCCATGCCTGCGCCGCGGACAATGAGCCGCCCGGGCAATTCAAGGCGCTTTTCAATGGCAAGGATCTCTCCGGATGGGTGCCGGTAAATGTGGCGGCGGACACTTACACGGTCCGCGACGGAATGATCATCATCAGCGGGTTCCCGACCGGCTACATGCGCACGGAGGAGATGCACGAGAACTTCATCCTGGAGTGCGATTGGCGGCACATGAAGAGCGGCGGCAACAGTGGCGTATTCATTTGGGGCGACGGCGTGCCGGCGAAAGGCACGGGCTACACGCGGGGCATCGAAGTGCAGGTCCTCGACGAGGGATTCAATCCGAAGGGCAAAAACGAATGGTACACGTGCCAGGGCGACATTTTTCCGATTTGGGGCGCAACGATGACGCCGTGGGGAAGAATCTCCAATGGCGGCAAGGGCCCGCGCAGTTTCCCAATCGAGGATCGGACAAAAGTGTCACCGGAATGGAACCACTATCATATCGAGTGCAACGCGGGTGAAATTCACCTGAGCATCAATGGCAAGGAAGTAACGGTGGCCAAAAACTGTGTGCCGCGGAAGGGGTTCATCGCGCTGGAGAGCGAAGGCTCGGAGTGCCACTTCAAGAATATCTACCTCCAGGATCTGCCGACGACGAACACGCGGAAAGAGCAGACGGCGAATCCGTACACCGGCTTTCACGCGCTGTTCGACGGGAAGAGTCTGGCTGGCTGGAAAACGCCCGATGACGTGAAGCCGTGGTGGAGCGCGCACGGATCGCATTTTCTGAGCAAGGCCGGGAAGGAAGGCCACGACAAGGATCTGTGGTCGGAGAAGGAATACGGCGACTTCGAGCTGATCGCGGATTGCCGCCTGGCCAACCCGCCGGAAAAGAAGTCGCTCCAGTTGGTGCTGCCCGACGGCACGGACGCGAAAAACGATGACGGCACGCGGAAGCTGGTGGAAGTGCTCGATGGCGGGGATAGCGGGATCTTCCTCCGCGGCAGCACCAAGGCGCAGGTAAACATCACCTGCAAGACGATCGGCTCGGGGGAAATCTACGGCTATCGGGTGGACAAGGAGACGCCGCCGGGGCAGCGGGCCAGCTTTGTGCCGACGGAAAAAGCGGATAACCCTCCCGGCAAATGGAACCGTTTCCACATCACGATGAAGGGCGATCGGGTCACGGTGATGCTGAACGACAAGATTGTGATCAACGACGTGCAACTGCCGGGCATCCCGGCGAAAGGCCCGATCGGCCTGCAGGACCACGGGGATGCGGTGGAATTCACCAACGTATTCATCAAGGAGCTGTAACTGTAGGGCTGAAGAGAAAGGGCGTTGTCCCGCAGCTGGCCACTTTCTCTCAGCCCAAAGCAAAGAATATCCCAATGCTTTTACCACCTCCATGTCGGTGTAATCATATGTTAGGCGCTGACGAGCGCACCTCATAATGTTCGACTGGCTCAAAAGACCGATGCAAATGCACTCACCGCTCATGATTACTTACGATTTAGCGGTGCTACCATCCGGCGTTCGAGTTCTCCGCCTTCACTGTTCCGGCTACTATCCGCCTGGTTCCGCAGGAACCTCGCACGCGCTTCAGATCTACAAGACCGGAGCCGAAGCTTTATTGGTTACCGACGCCGATGCAGTGCTCCTCGACTTCACGCAGCTAGATTACGTTTGGGGCGACGACCTTTGCCTGGCTTTCGACATTCCCTCGCATGAATCCATTGGACGCGACGATTGCCCTACTGCCGTCGTCGTCGGCCCCAAATGTGAGGACGCACTCAAAACTCTAATTGAGGATGGAGGCGGCAATTGGGAAGAAGCCAACTTATTTTGGGACGAGCCTTCTGCACTCGAACGGATCTCTCGCGATGCATCCGAACGTGCCTAACCATGCACTGCAGCGAACGGGCCGGGAACTAATGTAGTGTCGGGGGTAAGGTTCTTAAAGAAGTTGTGCCGTCCCTGCGGGACTGATCCAGCCTTTGTAGGGGCATCCCAGAGCTAAAGCGCTGGGCTATTCTCGGGAAGTCCCTGTGGGACTGAAGGGTGCTGCAGGTCTTCGATTTATTTAAGGAACTTACGTGACACCATACTAGCTCCTGCGTTCGGCGCACTCACCGGCCAGTTGCCGACGGGCCAAAAGACTGTGGGGGTGATGACGCGGGATTTTCAATAAAGCCGCCGGGAATTCGACTGTCAGCAACCAGCGATTGACTTGGCGTGAAGTTCAACATTAAGTTCAACTTTATGAAAACCGTCACCATGTTGGAATTTCGCAAGAACGCCGAAGGGGTGCTGCGACGCGTCGCCAGAGGGGAGCGATTGATTCTTTCCCATCGCGGGAAACCGGCGGCGCGGCTGGAACCGGTGAAGGCGGCGCATCCGGCGGCGCCCGGTGAGGACCCATTTCTCGGCATCGCCGGGCGCGCGAGACGAAGCCCGAAAGGGCGGACACGCCATGCGGACATCGATCGGATCCTCTATGGCGGCCGTTGATGTATTCATGGACAGCGCGGGATTTTTCGCGCTGTGGGATGCCGGCGACGAACATCACTCCGCGGCCGTCCGGCTTCAGCGAACCCTTGCCGGAAAACGCCGCCATTTCCTGACGACGGATTACGTCGTTCAGGAAACGGCCACTCTCCTTCTGGTGCGACACAGCCACGCCGCGGCGGTCGACTTTCTCGACACCATCGAAGGGAGCGAAGCGCTGCAACTGGAGTGGATTGGCCCCGAACGCTTCGACGCGGCACGGCTGCTCTTTCGCCGGCATGGCGACAAGGAATGGTCGTTTACCGATTGCGCCAGCTTCGTGACGATGCGCGAATTGCGCGTCCGCGATGCGTTCACCACCGACCGCCACTTCCGACAGGCCGGCTTTGTGCCGCTTTTGGAAGCTTGAGCGAAGCTTTGGGAGTGGATCACTGCGCGCGTGCTGGCGCCGGGCGGGAGCGGCATTGCAGCGATCGTTCCGCTCGAGTTTGGGAACGAGTCTTCATGAGCTTCGCTCGCCACGCGGGATGAGGATGGGCGCTGGCGCGCGTTGGGTTTGTCATCGCGCTCGGAGATCGCGATCCATCCATGCGCGGGAATCTGGCTATTTTCGGAGAAGAGGAAACCGTTTCCACATCACGATGAAGGGCGATCGGGTGACGGTGATGCTCAACGAGAAGATTGTGATCAAGGACGTGCAACTGCCGGGGATTCCGGCGAAAGGCCCGATCGGTTCGCAGGACCACGGGGATGCGGTGGAATTTGCCAACGTATTCATCAAAGAGCTGCAACCGTAGCGCGGAAGCGGAAGGGGGGCTGACTCTCGGATGGCCCCCAATCTCTCACTTGCCGAAGCAGACCCTGTTGGTGTGAATTGTTCCCGGCGACAGGACCCATACCAAAGGAATATGCCAATGCTTTTACCGCCTCCATGTCGCTCTAATCATATGTTAGCCCGGATTTCTCACGGGAGGGTGGAAAAAGTTAGCGAAGTTCCCGCGGTAAACCGCTAATGCTGAAGGTGTTCAAGCTCTCAGCAGAAAGGAACTTCGCTAATGCCAAATTGTATTCCGGAAGAACTCACGTTTCCAAGCTTCGATCGCCGCAAAATCGAGGCCAATTTTGGCGGTGGAGACGTCTCCAGCGACGGTGGAGTGATGCTCCTGCGGGAGGCCGACCGGCGCTTGGGTTTGGTGTCGGCGCTGGATGGAGTGTTGCCCGATC
>DASYAY010000073.1:0-38967 GCA_036501065.1 Chthoniobacter sp.
CCGCTGAACCGAACCATGGTCAGATGCCTCTCCGGAGGCGTGTGCCCTGATTTTGCCGCCGCGTGTGCCCTGCAACCCACGGTAACAGCAACTTTCGCGAGGAATTTGCCGCCGCCGTCTTTCCAAGCATACGACCATGGCCTCAAAATTCAAGCGGCGCCAAACTTGGTGGGTCAAATTCCACCACCCCGTGACGGGCGTACGCGTCCGGGAAAGCCTCGAGACGCGTGACCCCGCCCGAGCGGAACTGCTGCGCCAGCGGATCGAACTGGAAGTCGCGCTTCGGCAGCCGCGCATTAGCGCGGCGGAGATCCCTCAGCATCTGCGCCGTGAAATTGATTCTTGGTGCACCATAAGCGCCTCCAACCCGGCAGCCGCCGCCGACCCCGAAAAGACCCTGACGATGGTGACCCCTCCTCCTCCAGTCGCGGCCAAAACGGCCACTCGGGTTCTGCTCGACGAAGCTCTCCGCGGCTATTTTGACTTCATTCGAACCGACAACGCCGCCCGGCACGTGGAGAACAAACTCTCGATGCTCCGGCGGTTTCTGGGTGGCCAGCGCGCGGAACAGTACGTCCAGAGCACCAAACCGGCGGCCCAGGCAAGGCGCCTGGAAAATGCCACCGAGGGTTTCTTCATCGGTACTTTCCTCGACGAGATCACGCCCTCGTTGCTGCAGGACTTTTTTACCCAGTTGGACGTGTCCAAAAAACCAAACGCCACTACCGGGAATTCTTTCACCATTTCTTTGAGCACTGCATCAAGTTCGGGCTCTACCGGCCGCACAATATTCATTGCCCTAATCCCATCGCGGCGCTGCCCACGTACTTGAGCCGCAATCGCCGGATCGTGTTCCTGGATCATGATCAGATTGATGAGGAACTGAGATTACTCGAAACGCATCCCGCCATTCGCATCGCGGTGGCGATCATGATCTACGCGGGACTGAGGCGCGCCGAGACATTGTGGCTGACGCGGGACGCCCTTTCCCCGGACCTATCCTTTCTGTCCGTCGTAAACCGCGTCGACCCGGAGTCAGACATTGAAAGCTCGCTCAAAACCGGGGAACGTACCGTGACAATTCTGCCACCTCTAAAGAGCCTCCTCGAAGAATATCTCGTCAGCCTGCGCGGCTCCTGGCTGGTTCCGTCATCCCGAGGAAGCCGGTGGAACGGCGATGCCTTTGGCAAACGGCTTCGCGCGATCAACGAACAAGCCGGCCAGAAATGGACCTGTTTGCATTTCCGCCACACCTACGCCACCCGGCGCGCTGCCGATGGGTGGCCGCTTTTTCGTATTGCCAAAGAATTGGGGAACAGCGTCGCCGTCGTCGAGGAGTACTACGCGGGCTATGTCCGGCCAATCGAGATCCAGACGGCACGGTCGTCAGCAACACTCCATCTCCTATCGGAAAGTGTCGCCTGACCCAACCGCGAATCAGGAAAATATCCGACGAAGCTTTTTTATAAACGCCTTCGACGGGGCCCCGATCACGTTTTTCTCAGCACGACACAGCTTGATCGCTTCCGTTATCTGGGCGGCCCAACCTTCGTCCTGCTCGTTTTCGGAGAGTTCTCGAAAAACAGCAAGCCACACAGATAGTTCCGTTGTGATCATAAGCTTGAATAGCTGACGGAGAGAATCATCCGAAGGCTTGTCCAGCGATCTCACGAGATCGCAAATCGCTTTGCTCTCGTCGGTCGGTTCAACGTTCACCTGAGTGATTTGATCACTCTCAGCCGTCGCGAGGAAACGACCTTAAACCGACTGCGTGCTAGGCCGCGGAAGACCGCTCCGCTAATATCCAGAGCGGTGCAGAAGTTCTCTTGAAGATCCGAAATGACGGCAGTCCATATATGTTAAGAGCCCTAGGCGCCACTCACTGCCTGACGGAACCCGCCACCGTGCGGCCCTCGATTCCGACCCGCAACGGCTCGGCGCCGAAAGGGAATGCGCCAATGTCGGGCGAGGTCCCGTCCTTTGGAGGTAGAGGGTCAGGCCATCCTGAAGGCAGCGCCACACCCACCTGGCGTGCGATGCTGTCCGCCTGCAAACGAAGATCGACCGCTTCGTGAAAATCGGAGCTGAATTTTTCGAGATGCGGGTCGCCGACCAGCGAGTGAGCGTCCCAACCATCGGGGTAATTGACTTTGTTGGCCTCGGAAAGCGGGTGAGTGCGGCTTTTCTGAAAGTAGTCCGGGGGCACTTTGATGTTAGGGTTGGCGTTCCAGTGCAGATTGCCGTCGAACGCGAGATTCCCTTTCGCATACTTGTAGCCAAACGGCACCGGGTATTGCTTTAAGCCACCCAGATAGACAAAGAGATTGTTGAACACCCGACGTTCGGCGTCAGGTGAGAATCCGAAGACGGTGCCCGCGGAGTAGCTGCCCAACGCGTGACCCACCGACGTCAAGGTCGTGTTCTGATAAAAGTAAATGTCCTCCATGTGGAGCATGTGGTCGGAATCGTGGACCAGAAGAGCGCTCTGCGGAAAAACGATCGCGCCTTGCGGTCGAGCCACGGACGGACGCTCAAACTGGAGTGGCGCCCGGAGATCGATGACATTGCGATAGAGATAGATTTTGCCGCCCGGCCCGCCGCGCGCATCGGCGCCGAAGCCATCGACGGCCTGACGGATAAGGTTTTGGTAACAGTAAATCCCGTCCGTTATATACGGCGTGGGGGCGGAAATATAAATGCCGTCGTCTTCCATGTGGTCGACGAGGTTATGATGGAAATGAATGTCGCGCCCGGAAAGATAGACGCCGTCGTGTCCCTCGGTGAATTCGCACTGGGAGATTTCCCAATCGTGATTAAACGGATGATAGAAGGTTTCGAATTCGTACCCGCCCTCTGTGACTACCACTGCGTGTGTAGGCAGCCGGGCGATATTACGAAAGTTTTGCTTCAGTTTCGGCTGGGCGACGCCGGCGATTTCCGGCGAGATCATGCCTTCGATAAACGGCGGATAAGCTTTGGAGGAGTAGGAATAGAGGGCGTTTTCCGTGCGCCACATCCACGGCGCGATCATGCCAAAGACTCCGCAATTGGTCATGACGAGCGGGCCGGTGCCCTTCGCGTCGAGGCCGACATTGCCCGCGTAGATGGTGCAGTGATCGAAAGTGAGATCGACGCCGAAGTTAAGATGCACGGCCGCTCGGCCGCCTCCACGAAAGACGAGGTCTTCAAAGTGGACGTGCATCGCCTGGTCGACGAAAAGTGGGACGGCGGCATAAGGCGCCACGACCAAGGGCACCTTGCGCGGGTCCGTCTCGCCCGCGTAAGGGTCGAGCTTGCACGGCGACGAGGGCGGCAAAGTCAGGCGCGTATGGGCGAGGCGGACGTGGATGCGGCCCGTTTGCTTGTCATACCAAAGGCCCGGGCCGCAATACATCGGCTCGATGAAGGTGCTGGGATTGGGAATCCACGTTTCGTTTTCGGCCTGCAAATCTCGGCGATACCAGTAGGTCTGAAGCCCGATGTTCGAATCACCGAAGAGGCCAAGGACATCGCGGATATTTTTGTAAATGTGCGTGGATCGATATTCGTCCGCCGGACCGTCCAACACGGGTTCCCAAGCGGTGGCGGGACTGCGTTGAAACTCAGGAAGACCTCCATCGATCACGGCCAGTTCGCCCGGATAGGATCGGATGGTGATGGGGTGCTCGGCGGTCCCGGCGACGGCGCAGTAAACCGATTCGAAGTAACTCCCACCGCGCAGGCAGAGCACATCGCCGGCGCTTAATTTAGGCAGGGACGCGTTGATCGTCTTCCACGGCGACTCTTTCGTGCCTTTAGCCGCATCATCACCATGCTGGGCGTCGACATAATAGATCGGTCCCGCGGGAAGAGGTCTCGACGAAGAGACCGGAAGAGGGCGCACTGGCGGATGGGAAACGATCGCTGGCTGGCTTAGCACAGATGGGACCAGAGCCGCGAGGAACACGACCGCGATCAGGAGGCGTCCCGTGCATGCCTTGGCCAGTTCACAAACCGCCACGCCCAATGTCTGTCTGATTGAGGCCATCCGTTTTATGGCGCTGGGGCGTAACCGAGGCGGGCCCAGTTTGCATCTTCACCCCACGAAATCGCTGTGACGTTCAAGGCAAGCGGCGCGGTCTTGAAAATCTCTCGCATCAAGGCCATGCGGTCATCAAGGATGCGTTTGACCGCGGCCGCGTCGGGCTTCTCGGGTGCAGCTAGAAGTCGTTGCGCCTGGATTTCGATTTCTGTCCACCTCAATCCTAAACCCACGAATTCGACACGCTTGTGCGCTTCGGTGCTGTTCGCAGTTTCGTTGCGCGCATCGTCGAGCAATCGATGGAGATGACCAAGCAATTCGTCTGAAAAACCCGCGACTTCTCCGTGCGGTTCTGTGCTTTGAGCCGCGTGGCTATAGACGGATTCGAGTTCATCGAAGTAGCGACGCATGGTCAATGCCGCAGGACCAAAACCGACACGACAATAGTCGTCGATGAGCGCGTCGACGTTCTGCTGTGGATCGAAATGCAGGCGGGAGACAACGTAGTAATTGAGGCCCTGCGTGGCCCAATTGGCCATGCAACTGTCGAGGTCGGTGCCCATCATGCCGGTGGCCACGAAATGCCGGAAGTCCTCGGCGAAACGATGCACGTAAACCAGCGGGAGGCCGTTGCGCCGCCCGGCGAGCATGAAGTTCGACCGGTAATAGATATGACGAGCGGCCTTCGCCCAACCGTCCCAATCGTGTAACGCCTGCTCGCGCTCCGTTTCGGAATGGTAGTCGAGTGCGGCGAAACGCACCACCAGGTTCGGGTGAAGCTTTCGTTCGATGGGCGGCGAAGCGTAGGCACTGTAGGCATCCACGGTGAGGAACTTATCGGGGTGCACCTTCACGACTTGCTCGGCGATGGCGTCCCAAAACCACACCATCCGATCGGTGAGCGGAACGTGGTCGAAATATCGCGCTTGTTTGCCGGAAAAATCCCACAGCTTCACCTTGCGATCGGTGGGAACATCCAAGGCTTCGCAATTCGGGTCGGTGCAAAAGGTCGCGCCCCGGCTACCATCGTTCGGACAAATGGAAACGCCGAGAAGCTGCGGGTTCTTGTCCAATTCCTCGACCTTGAGCCGAGCGATTTCGGCAATGAGGTCCTGGTTCGACGTGCAAAGACGGCTTCCGTCCCCGCGCGAACCATCCGGCTGGAGGGCGAACCATTCGGGATGGTCTTTGCCGTATTTGGCCCAAAGTTCGCCGAAGGCATGGCCGCCGGTGATATTCATCGTGCCACCGAGACCCTGCCATTGAAACCAGTCGCATGTATCCGCTGTCGTCTTCACCGAGTCGCGAAGCGCCTCGTCGAATTCCTTGCGAGTTAAATGGAGCCGATCAAGTCCGATCTGGACGCGTGGGTTGTAGCCGCTGGTGCGAACGTGGCGCTGGATTAGTTGTGGTGTGATCCTCGACTTGAAATCCGCCACCGTGAGGGTGGGGCTGTGAGGCACGACTTTGCCAAGTTCGCCTGGCCAAAGATACCGAACACCAATTTGCTCAAGAAAACGAACGGTGGCGTAGAGTGTGCCCCAGTAGTCCGACATCGTCTTGGTATCCGTACCGAGCAGGGCGAGGACATGCCCGCGGACTTCGGCGTGCATTCCGCCGGGTCCCATTCCCTCGGTGCTGAAGCCGAGCTGGTGCGCGAGCGCGCTTTCGCCGAGGAGCACGAAGGGCCGTTGTTCGGTCGGTTCGCCGGCTACCTTGCTCTCGGGTAAGGTTGGCAACGTGGTGCCGGTAATCTGCTGAAGATGGCTCTGGAGCATCGATAGGGCGCGTCGCGCGGCCGGTGAAGGATTGTCAGCCACTACGATGAGTGCCCGCGGTTTACCGTTTTCGACGAGAGTAAGGTCGGCAGGTGCCGAGGCTGCCCAAAGGAGCGCAACGAGAAGAAGAACGTAACGGTTCATTGTGGGGGGAAGGACACGCCAATAACGTCGGCGTGCGTCGCCTTGGAGATTCCGGTCTGGGGGAAAAACTTAGATGCTTTGCGCCATTCGAATGGATGGCTCGCACGACAAGCAAGCTTGCGTGAGTTTAGCCGCAAATCAGGTTGTCGACGTTGCGGTCTGGGCCCGCAATTTGCGAGACCAAGCCTTGGCTTGCGCGCTGCGCTTGATTAGACCAGCCTCTGCCGCCGACGCCAGCCGAGGAGCGCGGCCCCACCGAAGATTAGGAGCATCGCACTCCCCGGTTCCGGCGTGGGCGTGATGCTCAATGAACTGCCCGCGTCGATCGTGGACGCGGGCATTGCACTGGCATTCCCGGCCGTCGCCAAATCCGCGCTTTCCGAA
Organism: Chthoniobacter sp.; assembly: GCA_036501065.1. Classification (GTDB taxonomy): domain Bacteria; phylum Verrucomicrobiota; class Verrucomicrobiia; order Chthoniobacterales; family Chthoniobacteraceae; genus Chthoniobacter. The sequence continues at coordinate 6,328 of DASYAY010000073.1, forward strand.
TGCCCGGGTTCCTGGCCGCTGCCCGAGGTCACGTCGAGGGTCAGGCTGGTCTTCGTTTCCACCAGATGCCCGACGTAGCCGGTCGGCATGTCGAGGGTGAAGCTCGTCGCCAGAAAGGTCGTCGAGGCAAAGGTGGCCAACGTATAACTGTCCAGCGGAATGCCGCCGTCATCGAGGATGTCCAGGGTGTAGGCGCCGGCGGAGCCTTTGGTCAGCGCGCCGGTCAAGGCGAGAACGTCGTTGGCGGAGGAGCCGAGTTGCAGGGTGATCGTGCCGCCGCTGTTCCAGGTCATCGAGGTTGCGTGAAGGGTGGTGCCGGGGGCGCCAGGGGTGGCCGCTCCCGGTGCGACGGTGCCGTTGTTGTTGAGGGTGACGGCGCCGGTGACCGTGCCGGAGCCGGCGAGCGTTCCGCCGCTGACGGCCACGCCGCCTGAAGCAGTGAGATCTCCGGTGACGTCGAAAGTGCCGCTGCTCGCGGTGACCAGACCGGTGACTTTTCCGACATTGGCCCAGTTCCCGCCGGTGACGCTGAGAGGGCCGGCGATGCTGGCGCTGGCCGCGAGTTTGATGGTGCCGTTGCCGGTCAAGGTGGCTTTGCCGAGGATCTTACCGGCGCCGGTGAGCGTCCCGTTGGTGCCGACATTCACGGTGCTGCCGGCGGCGGTCCCGGTGTCGACCTCCAGGGTGCCGGAGTTCACGTTGGTCGGGCCGGTGTAAGCCTGGGTGACACCGGTGAAGATGGTGGTGCCGGAGCCGTTTTGATTAAAGGAGCCGGGGCCGCTGATCACTCCGTTAATAAAGTCCGAGCCGAATTGGAGCGCTTCGAAGGACGACGCACTGGTGCTAAGGTTGACCTTGCTGGTGAAGAAGGTGGCGATGGCCAGATCAGTCGCCAGGGTGGCGCTGCCGGAGACGGTCACGGCGGAGGCACTGGCCAGGTTGCCGGAGGTGCCGTTGCCGATCTGCAGGGTGCCGGCAGTGACGTTGGTCGCGCCGGTATAGGTTTCCGTTTTGGTGAGGATGGTGGTGCCCGGGCCGGTTTGATCGAAGACGCCGGAGCCGCTGATCACGCCGGAGAGGGTATTGGTGCCGCTCTGCGTGGCTTTGAGGGCGGTGGTGGCGGCGTTGAGGGCCACGCTGGGCGTGAAAGTGGAGGCAGCCGCGAGATCCGTGACCAAGGTGGCGGTGCCGGTGACAGCGACACTGGCACTGGCCAGATTGCCGGCGCTGCCATTACCGACCTGGAGGATGCCGGCGTTGACGGTCGTCGATCCGGTGTAGGAATTGGGGCCGCTGAGGGTGAGGGTGCCGGTGCCGGTTTTGACGAGGGAGCCGCTGTCGCCAGCATCCGTGATGTTACCGGAGACGACGGTGCTGAGGTTGTTGCCACCCACGGTCAAGGTTTTGGCGCCGAGGTTGTAAGTGCCGCTGCCCGCGATGGATCCAATCTTCATCCCGGCACTGGTCAGGTTGCTGATGTCGAAACTGCCGTTCCCATTGGTAAGGGCCTGGGCTGTGCCACCGTCAGCGGTGTTTTGAAACAGGGTGATGCCGCCGGGACCGCCGTTGGTGCCGCCGGTGGTGATGAGGGTCGCGGCGCCGGCGGTGGAGGAGCCGCTAAAGGCGGTGACACCGGCAACAGAGCCGCTGGCCGAGGCGCCATTGGTCGTGATGCTGGCGTTGCCGGCGGTGGAGGTGTCGGAGAAGGAGAGGAAGCCGCCGGAAGCGCCGGCCACGGTGCTGCCGTTAGCGATGATCGTCGCATGCCCGGCCGTGGAGCTATTGTTGAAGATGATGGTGCCTGCCAGGCCGTTGGTAACAGTAGCCCCGTTGACGACGATCGTTGCGGTGCCGGCCGTGGCCGTGTTGGAGAAAGAAGTGATGGCGCCCCCGGCGCTATCGGCCGTGCCGCCGTTGTTGGTAATTCTGGCGCTGCCGGCTGTAGAAGTGCCTTGGAAGAAGATGATGGCGCCGGCGGCGTTGCTCACGGTACCGCCGTTGTTGCTGATGGTGGCGTTGCCAGCCGTGGAAGAGTTTTGGAAGGTGATCGAGCCGCCGGAGCCCGAGTCGATCGTGCCGCCGCTATTGATGATGGCGGCGTTGCCGGCCGTGGAAGAATTTTGAAAAGTGATGCTGGCCGCGGCGGCTCCCGCCTGGTTGGTGTATTGAACGGAGTTGCCGGTGGAAGCGGAAGCGCTGTTCTTGAAGACGATCGATCCGAAGGCTCCGCTGCCATCGGCCACGTTGACGATCGACTGAGCCTGCCCGGAGGTGTTGGAGACGCCCGCACCGGTGATCGTGAGGGTGTTGTTCGGGCTGACGTTCACCGTGTATTGACCGGTGCCCGGCACGAAGCCCAACGCGGCCACGGTCAGGTTGTCCCCGGTGGTCACGATGCCCGAACCTGTGCTGAAAACGGCGATCGATTGCGCCCAGGCCGTATTTGTCGCGCCACTGGAGTTGGTCCAGTTGGTGGTGATGTTATCCCACGTGCCCGAGCCGCCATTGATCGCGTTGTTGGCGGTCGTGACCGGGCCGTTCCAATACTGGGCCACGGGGCCACCGGTGACGGTGAGCGTGATCTCTTTGGCGGCCGTGTTGTTGGTGAGGGTGAAGTTCGACGCGGTGAATCCCGCGGGCAACGTGCCGAGGGTGAGTGCGCCGGTGGCGGTGCCGATGTAGCTGAAGAGTTCGTAAGTGTTGCCCGCGCCGAAGCCGAAGCCGGCGGTGAGATTGAGCGTGCCGGCGAGCGCGAGGTTGCCATTGACGTCGGTCAAATCATTGGTTCCGAAACCGATGGCCCCCGCCGCGCCCAACAAGTAATCCACCTTCGCGCCGGTCTTGAGGGTGAGCGGGCCGGTCGTCATCGTACTCGCGAAAGTGCTGGCGCCAACGCTGAGTGTGCCGCCGGAGTTGACGGTGACTGGCCCGGCCACTGGCGCTCCGCCGGCCAGGATGCCGCCGCTGTTGACCGTAACCGCGGTATTACCGAGCGCGGTGTCCCCGAGGAAGAGGGTGCCGCTGGTGATCGTCGTCGGGCCGGTGTAGGTATAGGTTCCGCTGAGCGTGAGCGTGGATCCCGCCTTGTTCATGGTGAGCGAGGAAGGAGCGAGACCATCGACGATGTTGCCATTGAAGCTGCTGCTGGCACTGCTCGTGTAATTGAGGCTGCCCGCGAGCGTGCCGGGGCCGGCCAGGGTCCCGCCAGTCACATTGAGCCCCGCGGTCGCGGTGAGAGTGGCGCCGTTCGCGATGGTGAAAAGCCCGCCGCTCGAGGTGACTGCTCCGCCGACGGTGCCCTGGCCAGTCCAGTTGCCACCGGTGACGGCGAGCGTCCCGGCGATGACCGCGCCCGAACTCAAGTCGATGGAGCCATTGCCAGTCATCGTGGCTTTGCCGTGGATGGTCCCTGTGCCGGTCAATTTGCCACCGGTGGCCACGTTCACAGTGCTGCCCGCGGCCAGCGAACTATCGACTTCGAGCGTGCCGGCGATGACGTTCGTCGCCCCGGTGTAAGTCTCCGTGCCGTTCAGGATGGTGGTGCCGCTCCCGATTTGGTTGAGCGCGCCGGTACCGCTGATCGCGTTGGCTACCGTGGTGCTGGCTGTGCTCCAATCGAAGGCGAGGATGCCGTTGTCCACCACGTTGCCGGTGCCGAGCCGGCCGGTGCTTCCGCCGTTGCCGATCTGGAGCGTGCCGGCGGTGACGTTCGTCACGCCCGAGTAAGTGTTCGCTCCGGTGAGCGTAAGGATGGCTCCCGCTTTGTTCATGGTGAGCGTGGAAACGGGCACGGTGTTGGCGATCACACCAGCGAACGTGCTGTTCGTACTGCTCATGTAATTCAGGATGCCGTCGAGTGTGCCGGTGCCGGCGATCGATCCTGCGGTCACCGTCACACCCAAGGCAGCAGTGAGATTTCCGTCGATGGTGAAGGTCTGGCCGGCGCCACTGGAGGTGACCAATCCGACGACCTTTCCTTGCCCATCCCAGTTACCGCCGGTGACCTGCAGGGTGCCGAGGATGTTACCGGCCGGGCTAAAGTTGATCGTCCCGCCGCCGGTCAAGGTCGCCTTGCCATGAATCGTTCCAGTTCCTCGCAGTGTCCCGTCCGTGCCCACATTCACCGTGCTTCCAGCGGCCAGCGAGTCGTCCACTTCCAGAATGCCGGCGGCTACATTGGTTGCGCCGGAATAGGTCTCGTTATTCGCGAGGATGGTAATGCCCGTTCCGGCTTGGGTAAAACCGCCCGTGCCGCTGATCACCCCGGAGATTGTATTGGTATGTGATCCGATCGCTTTCAGCGTGGCGCCGGCGGCGCTGAGGTTGACGTTGGGCGTGAAACTCGACGCGTTGGGGAGATCGATCGCCAGAATGCCCGTTCCCGAAACGGTCACTGCGCCGGTGCCAAGGGTGGTTTTGGTGGCGGTGCCATTGCCCAACTGGAGGGTGCCAGCGCTGACCGTCGTCGCGCCGGTGTAGGAATTCGTCCCGGTGAGCGTGAGCGTGGAAGCCGCCTTGTTCATCGTCACCGCGGCCCCGGTTCCCGCGATGGTTCCGGCGAAGAAGCTGCTCGTGGCGCTGGTGTAGTTCAGGGATCCAGTGAGAGTCCCGGCGCCGGTGATCGTCCCACCGGTTACGGCCAATCCCCCGGGGGCGGTGAGATCACCACCGAGGGTGAAGACACCCAAACTGGAAGTCACCAAGCCGGTCACCGTCCCGTCGCCGGTCCAATTGCCGCCCGTGATCCCGAGCGCGCCGCCGATCGTCCCACTCGCTCCCAGATCGAAGGTCCCATTGCCAGTGAGCGTGGCCTTGCCGTGGATGATTCCCTGCCCGCTGAGGGTCCCCGCGGTGCTTACGACCACGGTGCTCCCGGTGGCCAGCGAACCGTTCACCCGCAGGGTGCCCGCGTTGACATTGGTCAGTCCGGTATAAGTATTCGTGCCGGTCAGAATCGTCGTGCCCGAGCCATTTTGATCGAAGACGCCGGTCCCGCTGATCACACCGGAAAGCGTATTGACGCCCGATTGGATGGCTTTGAGCGCGGTTCCGGTGGCGCTGAGATTGACGTTGGGAGCGAAGGTCGACGCGTTGCCCAAGTCGGTGATCAAGGCTCCCGTTCCGGAAACCGTAACGGTGCTGGCGCCACTCAAATTGCCGTGGCTGCCGTCGCCGATCTGCAAGGCGCCCGCGCTCACGGTGGTCGCTCCCGTATAGGTGTCGTTGCCGGTCAGCGTCGTTGTGCCGGCGCCGCTCTGCGTCAAGGCGAGCGCGCCCGCGCCGCTCGAGAGGATGCCGCTGAGCGTCAGGTTGGCCGCGGAGTTGAGTTTGACCAAGCCTGTCCCGCCCAAGCCATTGGTGATGTTATTGGCGAGGAGATTGCCGGACACTTTGATCGCCGTGAGAGTCCCGCTAGAGCCGACACTCACCGCACTGCCGGCGCCAAGCGAACCCGCAATCGTGGATGTTCCGATCTGGAGGACGCCCTTGCTGACCGTTGTCGCTCCGGTGAAGGTATTGCCGGCATTGGTCAGGATGGTCGTGCCGGCGCCGCTCTGCGTCAGCGCCAGTTGTCCCAAGGCTCCATCCGTAAGCGTTCCGGAAAGCGTGTTCGAGTTAGCGGAATTGACGTTCAAGACGCCCACTCCGGCCACTCCATTGCTGACACTATTGGCGAAGGTATTGCCGCTGATACTGACGAGCGAGAGCGTGCCGCCGTTGCTGATGCTGATCGCGTTGCTCGCGACGATACTGCCGGCGGCGGTCGAACCGATTTGCAGGGTGCCGCTGGAGATGGTCGTGCCTCCGGTGAAGCTATTCGACGCATTGCTCAGAATGAGAGTTCCGGCGCCGCTGGCAGTGAGGCCGGTGGTGCCGGTGATCTTGGCGCTGATCGTCGCACTTGTCCCGGGATTGGACACGCTAATGGTCGGCAAAACACCGGTGAGGTTGAGTGCCGTACCGCTGATGACGTAGCCGGTGCCGCCGAAGATCAGGCTTTGGGCGTTGAGCGTGCCGGACAGGGTGACGGTCCCGCCGGGATTTTCAAAGACGGCTGTGCCATTTTGCCAGGTCGTATTCGTTGCGCCGCCCGCATCGGTCCAGTTTTTGGTGGTCGTGTTCCAGGTCCCGGCTCCGCCGGAAATGACGCCGTCGTTGATGGTGCCGGTGCCATCCCAGAATTGGGCCACCCCTTGCGAGACGATGAGGTTTACCTGATGGGCGGCTCCAATGGAAATGGTAGTGGTGAAGCCCGCCAGCCCGTTGATGGCGGCAAAGCCGTTGTTGGTCAGCGTGCCGCCGTAGGTGAAGAGCGAGTATGATCCCACGCCGAAGCCGGTCAGCGGGGTGACATTCAACGTGCCGCCCAGGGTGAGATTGCCGGTCACGTTTACCTGGTCGTTCACGCCGCCGAGTGCGGCGATTTGCGCGAGACGAAACGTCGAGTCGGAGCCGGCATTCAAAACCAGACTCCCCACGGTGAGAGTGCCGGGAGCGGCCGCGGCGCCGGGAGTGAGGTGCGCTCCGCTCGCGAGACTGACGGCGCCGCCGACCGTGCCGCTGCCGGCCAGGGTTGCGCCGCTATTGACGGTAACCGTGCTCGCCGTGGCCAGGGAACCATTGACAGTCAAGGTCCCGGCATTGACCACGGTCGGGCCGGTGTAGGTGTTGGCGCCAGCGAGAATGAGTGTGCCGGCCGTTTCCTTATCCAACTGGCCGGCGCCGCTGATCACACCGCCAAAGGTCCCAGAATTCACGGTGAGGACGGTGGCGGTATTGACGCCGAGGGTGACGGCGCCGCTGCCGAGCAGTTGGTTGACGGTGATGGGCGAGTCGTGCACGTCGAGGGTGGCTCCGGAGTCGACCTTGGTCGAGGCGAGACCTGCGGTGAAAGCGCCCAAGCTGCCGCCGTTGCGCAGTGTGCCAAAGGCGACATCAAGAGTGCTGGCGGCGGAGAGGTTGGTCGCGGCGACGGTACTGATAACGACGACGCCGGTATTGCCGGCACTACCGAAGACGACATTCCCTCCGGCCGCGCTGCCCATATTGAGCGAAGCTGACGGATTCAGAGTGAGGGTAGTCCCGGCGGCGGCAGAGGTGACCGAGCCAGCGCCCAAGGTGATATGGGGATTGGTCAGGGTGACGTTCGTGGTGCTGAGCAAGCCGGCGTTGCTGATGATGTCTCCAGTGCCGAGTGCACTCGGGTTGTTGATTGCCAGGGTTCCGGAGTTGATCGTCGTCCCGCCCGCATAGGTATTGACGCTGGTGAGCGTGAGAGTGCCGGACCCGGACTTGGTCAAAGCGCCGGGACCAGAGATCGTGCCGCCGAGCGTGGTGGCGGTGCCGGGGTCGGATTGGAAAACGCCACCATTCACATCGAGAAAGACGGCATTGGATAAACTCGTGTTTCCCACGGATTCCAAAGTCCCACCGACGAAGTGGATCGTCTGGCCGGCGGTAACGCCGGAGATCAGGACATTCGGCCCCAAGGGAACCACGAACTCCGATGACACAACCGCATTGCTTTGCGCGATCAAGGCCAGGGTGTTGGCTTCCGGGTCGAGGGTGAATTGGAAACTGGAGGCCACGCCCGTTACCGCCACGTTGGCAAACTGACCGCTCAGTGAGCCAAAATTCAGCAGATCAAAAACCTGGCCGTTTTGGGGCTGAAACCCGCCGAGGAAATCGAGTTCGAGCAGGCCGCCGAGGGTGACATTTCCCGTGACATTGAGCACATCGAATTGCCCGACGGCATTCCCGGCGATCGGGATTTCCAAAGTCCCGCCGGCGTTCTGCGTGTAGTCGCCGGCAATACTCAATGTGCCTGGCGAATGGCTGGGGCTGACCAGGCCGGCCTTGTTAATGACGTTGCCGGTGACCGAGCCGTCGCCGGTAAGGACGCCTCCGCTGTTGATCAGTGCGCTGCCCATGGCCGCAAGACTGCTCGTGGCGCCGATCGTCAAGGCGCCGCCGGTCACGTCGAGCGAGCCCTGGCTCCAGAGATTGACGGTGGTGGCGACGTGCGCGGTCCCACCGTTGGCCAGGATCACCTGGCCGCCACCTCCCGCTGCCTTGTCGCTCCCGCCGATCTGGAGTGTGCTCGCTTCAAGGTGCGCGTTCAGGCCAGTGATGGTGATGGTCCCACCGGAACCACCGGTTTCGCCGACCATGACATTGTGCGCGGTCACGGAGGAGCCGGTGCTGATGGTGAGTGTGGCAATGCCCTGATGACCGACGGAAAGATCGCCGCCAATGTTCCAGGTGGAGCCGGCCACGGTCACGGTGGCGCTGGATCCGCCGAGATCGGCGAGGGTGACGTCGGTGTCGTTGAGCAAGTTCGCGCCATTGGTCACGTTCAAGGTGCCGGTGCCGGACTCCCCGACATTGAAATCCTGCTGCACTTCCACGCTGGTGCCGCTGCCATCGATATTGAGCGTGCCATTGCCGGTGCCCTTGTCGCCGATGTTCATGGAAAAGGCGGTGAAGGTGGCGCCCGCCTGAACCGCCAGCGTGCCCGAGCCTTCCTCGCCGACGTCGACTTCGCCGAGGAAGAAAAGTTTCGACCCGGCGCCAGTAATGATGAGGGTGCCGTTGCCCGTCGATTCGTCGCCGATCTTCAGGTCGCTACCATTGACGATCACACTGCCCCCATTCTGGATGGTGAGCTGGCCGGTGCCGCCGCCGCCGACGGTGAGACTGCCGACCGTCCAGGTCGCATTGTCGACCGTCACCGTGCCATTGGAATTCTCCTCGTCGCCCACTGCGCCGTCGCCGCTCAAGAGTGACGCGCCGGCTTGCACGATCATCGTGCCGGTGCCTTTGGCGCCGATGGTGAGATCGCCGGTGTCCAGCGAGGTGCTGTCGCCCGTCACCGTCAGGGTGCCGGTGCCCACCTCCTCGTCGCCGACATTCACGGCTGTGCCGCCGAAATTGACCGCCGCGCCATTTTGCACCGTCAACGATCCCGTGCCGGACGAACCCACGGCCACGTCGCTGCCATTGTAGGTGAAGGTGGTGCTCGCGCCGTCGATGGTCATCGCGCCGACGGAGTTTTCATTCTTGGCGATCGTCAAATCTCCATCGACCACCAAGGTGGCGCCGTTCTGCAACATGAGCGTGCCATTGCCGCTCCCGCCGACCGTGAGGTCCCCAGTGGCGTGCCAGAGTGTGCCGGTATCGGTGACGGTCGCGGTGCTCACCGAAGCTGCCCCGTCGCCGATCGTCGCGGCCTGGGTGCTCAGCGTCGCATTGGCACTCACGGTCAGAGTGCCGTTGCCCGCGCTCCCGATCGTCAGGTCATCGGTCTGAAGTTGGGTGCCGGTGCCGGTCACGGTGATGGTCCCCGTGCCATTGGCCTGTTGCCCGGCGATGGTGGTGGCGCCCACGACATTCGCGCCGTTCTGGACCTGGAGGAGACCGGTCCCGGCCACGCCCACGGTCATGGCGCCGGTGGTCAAGGACGAACCTGGATCGGTCACCGTCACCGTACCGATGGAATTCATCTGGTTGGCGATGACCAGGCTGCTGCTTCCCGTGATACTCCCGCCGCTCTGGATTTGGAGTATTCCACTTCCGCCGTCGCCCACCGTGAGAGTCCCGCTCATGGATAGTTGGGTGCCATCCCCGGCCGATCCGGCGGTGACGAAGACGAGGCCAACGCCCGTGGTTTGTGAACCGAGGGTCACGTTATTCGCCATGAACTGCCCTCCCTGCTGCACGTTGAGAATGCCGCCGCCGGCGTCGCCGACGGTCAGATCCGCAGATTGAAATTGAGAATTCTCGTCCGTCACCGTGATCGTTCCCATGCTGCCGAGCTGTTGCCCGACGATGGTCGTGCCTCCCGTGAAGCTCCCGCCCTGCTTCACGGTGAACTTGCCGGTGCCGGCCACACCCACGGTCACATTGTTCATGAAGTAGGTGGAATCCTCGCCCTCGACCGTGACGGTGCCGCTGCCCGTGGTTTGGTTGCCAACGAGCAAGTCGTTATTGCCGATAACGATGGCCCCGTTCTCGACGGAGAGAGTACCGATTCCAGCGTCGCCGACGATGATCTGGCCATTCGCCCCCGTGGTCAGCGTGGGAGTGGCTCCGCCTGCCGTGTCGAAGGTCAGCCCGCCGAACGAATGGGCGACCGCACCAACGCGGATCGAGGCCCCGTCGGCGAGTTGCAGCGTGCCGCCGTTTTGCACGAAGACGAAGCCGAAGCCGACATTGGAATCGCCGAGCACGATGTCGTCGTTGGCCTGCCAGATCGAGCCCGAGCCCATGACGCTCACGGTGCCGGCGCCTCCCAAGATGCTCGTGCTTTGCGGGTCGAGAACGCCGAGATCCGCCTCGTCGTTGGTCACCAACCTGCCGCCGGTGGCCAGCGTAATCGACGCGGTGGCCCCAACGCGGAAATCATCCTCCAGCCCGATCTGCGCCGTGCCATTGAGCGTCAGCGTGCTGCCGATCACGTTGATGTTGCTCCCGATCATCGTGAGCGCGGAAGACGCGATCACGTGGCCACCGGTATTGCCGGCGGGGTTGAGCGTGGCCGTTGAGCCCGGGTTGAAATTCACGATGCCGCCGTCGAAGACGATGGCGGCCTGGCTCGAATTCAGCGATGACCCCGCATTGAAATTTACCAGACCGCCGAGGGTGATGTCGCCCACGTTGGGGATGCCGCTAAGATTGACGGCGGCGTTGAAGGTGGTATTTGGCCCGACATTGATGCCCGGTGCGGTGATGGCCCCGTCGAAGGTCGCGTACTGGGCGACCATTCCCTGCCCCAAGGTGACCGGGCCTTCCATCGTGACCCCGGCGGCGGTGCCATCGCCGTTCATTCCATTGATGGTCGCCGCGAAGACGTCCAAGCCGCCCATCACGGTGACGTCGCCGGAGGGGACTTGGATGATCGCGGAGTCGGTGGAGCTGGGTGCCTGGGGAGGCGCGTTGGGATCGAAACTGAGGACGTTGATCCAACTGTTCGGGTCGCTGGCGGAACCACTGCTGCCGCCGATCCAGTTGTACAAGCCCGGCATCTGCGTTTGCGCGCGCAAAGTTCCCCTGGCGCCGAGACAAATGCAGCCCAACATCACGAGAAGACGGCACTTCATGCTAAAAGCGTGGAGAAGCGGGGGCGGTCAGGTCAAGACAATGACGTAACTCTACATTTATTCATCAAGTGTTTGGCGTTGGCAGTCGGCATATCTCAGACCGGACTCCCGAGAGAAATCGTATTCCAGCTATTGGGTCTGAAAAGACGCCTATTTGTCGCCGGCAAAGTCGCCATTCTGAGTAAAGAGAGCGATCTTACCGACGCGAAGGAAGGCTGCAGCCGTGACGACCGCCGCTGCGGGAACGCTGACCACGGACCTGGCGGGTGGAGAGACTTTCGCCAAAAACGTGACTGACACCGGCCATTTCGTTGCCACCGGTACGACGAACAATTACGCCATCTCCGGCATCGTCTGCGGCACCGGCAATTTTACCAAAACCGGAGCTAATAACGTCACCGTGACCGGTGCGAACACCTACAAGGGTGGCACCGCGGTCAGCGGCGGTACGCTCCTCATCGATAACACGTCCGGTTCGGGAACGGGCACCGGAGCCGTCACCGTCAATAACGGCGGAACCCTCGGCGGCACGGGCACGATCACCGGAGCGATGACGCTCAATTATGGCGGAACGGTCGAGCCGGGAGCCGGCTCGATCGGAACCGCCGGGACGACCTTGCACGCGACTTCGATGCTTTGGAACAGCGGCGGCACGCTCACGCTGCAACTCGGACCGACTGGCGACGAACTCGTCCTGACCGGCGCCCTGACTAAAAGCGCCACCGGCACCTTTACGTTGAACCTGCTCGACGCCGGCATCACCCAGACCACCTACACGCTGGCGACCTTTTCCTCATCCACGTTTGCCGCCTCGAATTTCACCCTCGAATTGCCCACGGGCGATACCGGAAATCTGGTCAAGACCGCGACCAGCCTCATGCTCACCATGGTCAGCGTCGAGGAACGCGCTGCCGGCACGAGTCCGACAACGCCCTTGCTGGGACTTTCGAGCGATCTGTCCGCCAGTTCTTCATCGCCGAGTTCCAGCAACTCGGACACCACCGGGACCAGCGTCGTGCCGACCCCCGAGCCGGGAAGCGCCACACTGCTGACAGCCGGAGCCGGTTGTGTCCTGGGCTGGCGCCGGCGCCGCCGCGGATAGGGCTCGGCTGGAAACTCAGATGCCGAGACGGGGAGGGGAGCCCAGACGAGTGTTTTCGCAAAATATTGCGATGGGCTTTGATATTACTGGGAGCGCTCCGTTCAGGTTTGTCGTAGGACGGTGTGGCTCTGATGTGCTTGAGGAATCCGCAATCAAGTGCGTCGTATCTGAAAGCTTTTTTGCGCGTGCGATCCGGCTATCAACTATCGACTTTATGCGGCCCACAACTTCTTCGCACCATGTCTCAGGGCTACAGAGTGGCGGATGGGGGATTCGGACCCCGGTAAAGAATCCGATCACGACCGCGCTGCCTTCGTAAGATTACCGAGGAAAATCCCATAGCGCCACAAATAGTGTCAGGAATGCGTCATGAGTTCTAGTTCGGCCCAAGGTGTGTGAAGTCCAGACTCGCCCGCCAATCCTCTATTTATAAGAATTGGCAGGCGAATAAAGGAAAGTGCCGGCGGCGGGACTCGAACCCGCACAGCCGCATTTAAACCCGCTTGCGTGTGCCCCGTTTTTGGCCAACCGTGTGCCCTGAAAACGCACATACGGCTCATATAGCGTGTGTCGCAAATTGCAGAATACAGAGAATAGCGCCCTTTTACCGGATTCACTCTGGTGAGTGGATAAGTCTCATAACCTGAAGGTCGCGGGTTCAAATCCCGCCCCCGCAACCAACCTTTCCAGCCCGGAAAGCCTCTGTAAATGAGGGTTTCCGGGCTTTTGCTGCCCAAATTCCGCTCGCCATTGTCGCGTCGGTTTGCGACGAAACACGACCGTTTTTCCCGAAAATGTGTGTATTGATACACGCTCCCGTGTATCGGTGCGGGAATGAAGCTGCGGCCGAAAAAGTTTGCGAGCGGGAAAGAGGGTTGGGAGGTCGACCTTGGCAAGGTTGAAGGCAAGCGCGTGCAACGCTATTTCCAAACGAAGGGTGCCGCAGAGAAGTTCATGGAACGGACCGGCCAGGAGAAAAAGGAGTCGGGGGAACTTGGGTTAACCCTTTCGCCGGCCGATAAAGCCCTGTTTCTCGAGGTGAAGGGGAGGCTTGCTGCCGCTGGTGTGACTATCGTGCAGGTTGCCGATTACTGGTTCGAGCATCACAGGCCGGTAAAGGAGCGACTGAGGCTCGGTGATTTGCTGGATCGGTGTGTGTTGGATATGGAGTTGCGCAAGGTCGCGCCGAACACGATCGCGACGTTTGCCTGCGCTTGTCGTTCGTTCGTCGAGCCGCGCCGCGCGCGCGAGGTCGGGATGATCAAACGCGAGGAAATTCGTTCGTGGATCTTCGGGAACGGATGGGAGCCGAAGACCCAACGCGGTTACCTCGGCGCCCTGGTCGAGCTTTTCAACTATGCCGTCCGCGACGCGCAATGTCTCGCGGAGAGTCCGCTGGCCAAAGTCGACGGGAAGTTGCCGATCAAACTGCCGAAATTGAAAAAGAAAGAGCCTGCGATTTTCACGGTCGACCAACTCGAGCGGTTGTTCACGACCGCGCAAACAAAGCACGAACTCGGTGTCGATCCCAGGGATGATCAGCGGAAACCTATGCCGATTTACCGCCGACTGCTCGGATTTTTGGCGCTTGCCACGTTCGCGGGAATTCGTCCGTTTGAACTCGTTCGCCTCGAGGTGACCACGCTGGATCTCGCCGGCCGGGTTGTGCCACTAGATGCCGGTGTGACCAAGACGAATGATCGCCGGGTGGTCGAGTTGAGTGAGAATTGTGTGAAGTGGCTCAAACTTTGGAGAAAGGAGTTTCCGCAGTACGATCGCATCGCGCCGCCTTCGTGGGACCGGTTAATGAAAGGCCTGCGCAAGGCCGCCGGGCTTCAGCCGTGGCCGCACGATGTCTTGCGACATTGCTTTGCGTCCTACTTTCACGCGACGTATGGGGACAAGACTAAGCTCCAAAATCAGATGGGGCACAGCGAGAGCGAGGATACACTCGACAAGCACTACCGAGCAGTGCGATTGCCGAATGGCCGACCATTGACCCAGCCGGAGGCGTTGAAATTTTGGAAGATCGCGCCTCAATGATCTTGGCTCTGACATCCGCGAACTGATCGAAAAATCATCGCACGTAACGCTTGACGTTAATAACGTAACGCGTTATTATCCCGTGCATGATTCAAAGTTTCGCCGACTCCGAAACGCAAGCGGTCTTTGAAGGAATAGTCTCGCGCCGGTTGCCGAGTAACTTGCAATCAGTCATGCACCGCAAGCTCCTTCTGGTCGACGCAGCGATGAACATCAACGATTTGCGCGTTCCTCCCGGTAATCGCTTGGAAGCATTAAGCGGAGACCGAAAGGGCCAGCACAGTATCCGCGTCAACCAACAATGGCGCATCTGTTTTGTGTGGACAATCACTGGCCCCGCTGACGTGGAGATTGTAGACTACCACTGAGGCTGAGCGTTTTTTAAAATACTGAGTTGATTTGTTAATTGTGAACACGAACACGAACACGAATACGAATACGAAGAAGATGAAGCTGATCCCGCTCGTTCCACCTGGTGAGATTCTCGTCGAAGAATTTTTAAAGCCTTTGGAGGTGAGCGAATATCGTCTGGCGAAGTCCATCGCCGTCCCCCCGCGCCGTATCAACGAGATCGTCCACGGTAAGCGTGCGATCACCGTCGACACTGCCTTGAGGCTTGGCAAGTTCTTCGGCACTACGCCCCAATTCTGGCTTTACCTGCAGACCGACTACGAACTGCGTAAGCTTGAGCGGGAAGGAAACCTGTCGGAGATTCTACAGTCGGTCGACGCCCGTGAACTCGACAGTCGCCGCCGTGATTCAGGGTTACCTCCCGACAGCGACGATCAACTCCTTCCGCAAGGGAGTGTGCGGTTGGAAGGCGTTGCAGTCCGTTCTCAGTCTGCTAAACTGCGCGAAGATCCAACAACTATGAAACAACCGGGATTAGATCACCGCCATCGTGACAAAGACGGCCGTATCGACCAAAAGCGTGGAGACACGCTGAACAAAAACCTGTCGCGTCCAATCGAGGGATTCTCCCTCAATGCGCGGCTCGACACGATTCGTCGAGTTACCGGAGAAACCAGCGAAGCTGGTATCCGTCGAGAGGCAGCGAAGCGCCGCTAACTATTTTCGTTAAGAGTTTTCTAACGACGCAGGGGCCGGACTAATGTCTGTGCGCTGGCTGGTCGAGTGCGCTTCCTTGTAGGCCGATTGAGGTTGCTCCGCGCTGGCCTGCGGTTGGAGTGGGAGTTGGGATTGGCCCAGAGCCGCCGCCCAGACCGATGGCCTGCATGCCAGAGACGTCGCGATCATGTGTGACCCAGCCTGCAGCTGGGACGTAGGTCGTGACTTTGCCTGGTTGTGGTGGGGCTTGCGGTTCGGACGGGGAGGCTGCGGGAGCGTCTGCCGCTGAAAGGTTGATGTCGACTTGTTCGATCTCGGATACGACGCCGTTTTTGAGTGTGATCTGCCGGCCGGGGTAGAACCATTGATCCTGACGGCCGTTTTCTTTGGTGACTGACTTGGTGATGACTGGCTCGCCCATCGACTGACGCAATTGGCCTGCCGACATTCCAATCTCGGGCTGGTGTGCGCGGATGCTTGCGGCAAATGTTCGGTGTTCCCTCGGCATCAAGATCAACGCGATCACACCAACCAGCGCCACCAGCAACACAAACGTCTTCATGCCTGCGGATTATGTTGCGGTGGCTCCATCGGATCAATCCTTCTTCTTCGCCTGTAGTTTGCGATCGCTGCTTTGGCCGAAGGGTCCGATCCCCATAATCCAACCACGCCTGAGCAGGCTGCAGCGATTTGTCAGGGTTACATCAACTACACGCCGATGCATAGACTTGGGCATCCCGAGGAACTCGCCAACGCCGCCCTCTTCATCGCCTCGGATGAGAGCTCGTTCATGACCGGTTCCGACATGGTCGTCGATGGCGGCGTCAGCAACGTTTGACGGCGGCCATCCGGGCAGACGCCGGTCGTCCAAGACCGGCGCCCCTCGGG
This sequence comes from Chthoniobacter sp., assembly GCA_036501065.1. GTDB lineage: Bacteria > Verrucomicrobiota > Verrucomicrobiia > Chthoniobacterales > Chthoniobacteraceae > Chthoniobacter. The sequence continues at coordinate 22,528 of DASYAY010000073.1, forward strand.
GGTCACGGCGCAGAGCAGGGTCGCGTTGGGCCGTGCTCCTTCGCAATGCGGTCCTTCGCTTATTTCCGCTTTTGCGGACTGCCTCTTCGCTGCTACGGCCTCTGCTGCGCCCTCTCCCGCTCCCACACGAGCTCGTTGAGGGTTGCCAGTTCAGGTGCATGTCAGGCCCATCGCTTCCACCGTTGAAACGGTGGTCTAACAGGATACGCTTTCCGAAGAGCCTCGCAGTCAAGAGACTCTGCTCAGACTCCATGGAAACCCAGCCTGAAGAAATTCAGACCTTCATCACATTGGCCGAATCGCTTCGACGTGAACTGGAAGAATCGCGACGTGAACTCGATGCCTGCCGACAGCGGCTGGCAGAAATGGATGATCTATTTGAGGCCCGCAAAAAATCGGAGGCGTTGCTGCGAGGAGAAAAGAATCTCACCGAATCGATCGCCAGAGGAGGGGCGCTGGAACCCATTCTCGAAGAGGCGTGCAGGCTCGTGGAGAAAGAATTGCCCGGTGCGTTAGCCATCGTCCTCCTGGTCGAGGGCAGCCGGCTCCGGCGCGGTGCGGCTCCGAGCTTCCCGCAATACCTGGCGGAGGTGGACGGGTTTGAAATTGATCCGGCAGCGGGCACTTGCTCCGCCGCGGCGGCGCGCAAAGAGCAAGTGATCACCGTGGACATTGCCCAGGATGCGCATTGGGCGCGCCATCTTGAACTCGCGGCCAGGCACGGACTAAAAGCGGGTTGGGCCACCCCCCTCTTTTCGTCCGATCATCAGGTGCTCGGAACCTTTGGACTTTACTGGCCCGAGCCGCGTGGGCCGACGCCAGAGCATCTTCAGATCATCGACCAAGTGGCGCGACTGGTGGCTTTCGCCATCGAGCGCAAACGATCGCAAGACGCCATGAGTGAATCGGAGCACCTGGCGCAAGGGCAATTGCAGGCGTTCACTCGAACGCTCGACGCGCTCGCCCGGGAAACAAATCCGGAGAGATTACTCGAGCATGCGCTACGGATCATCGTCGAGCAATCCGCCGGGCACAGCGTCAGTGTCTGGGGTCGAGATGACGGTGCTGACTGGGTGGACCTGATCGCTGTTTTCCAAAACAACCGATTTCAGACTTCGAAGCAGGTGGTTGGTTATTCGATGAAGCGGCTGCCTTCCTCGGCGGAGCGATCTCCCGTGTGGAGTGAAATCCTGCGCACCGGTCAGTACGCCATGCTGGAGGATCTGGACCCGCCCATTGGGCAAATGTGCATTGGGTCAGGGTCTGAGGCGAAGTGGTATCCGGTGACCGACGAAAGCAACCCCGATCGCGCCATGCTTTTGCATCAGGCGTATCTCCGGGCGATGGGCGTCAGGTCAATCCTCTTCATGCCAATGTTGATTGCCGGACGTGTGGCGGGACTAATTGTGATCCGGTTTAGTCAAAAGCGTACACTCCTACGAAAGGAGATTGAACTGACGCGAGCTCTCGCTCATCAGGCCATGCTGGCGTTGCAGTTGACCCGCCTCTCGGCGCAGATCCGCGAGGCGGATTTGATCGCCGAGCGCAATCGGGTGGCTCGCGAAATTCATGACACGCTGGCCCAAAGCTTCACCGGTGTCATTGCCCAATTGGAAGCGGCCAGGGGAGCCATGTCGCGGCAAAAGAAGGTGAAAGTTGCCGGCCATCTCGATCTGGCGGGCGAAATGGCCCGTGAAGGCTTGCGGGAGGCGAGACGATCGGTGCAGGCGCTACGGCCCCAGGCATTGGAAGAGAAGCCGCTGGTGGTGGCCCTCCAAGACTTGATGGAGCGAATGACCACGGGCACGCCAATGGCGACAAAAATGACTTTGCAAGGTGAGCCACAGATCCTTTTGCCGGAATGGGAAACGAATCTCCTTCGCATCGGACAGGAAGCACTCACGAACGCACTCCGCCATGCGCGAGCGGAGCGATTTGACGTGCAGTTAGTCTTCGGCAGCCACGAAGTTCGCCTGGAGCTACGAGATAATGGATGCGGCTTCGATCCCACGAAGAGGCACGAGGGATTCGGCCTTCAAGGAATCGAAGAAAGGACCGAAAGTATGGGAGGACAATTCAGGATTCAAAGTTCTTCCGGCGAGGGCACCGTCGTTTTCGTGGTCGTCCCGCTTACCACCGCGCCGGCGTCATGAATCGCTCAACGAAATCTCAAATAGCCGTCCTGGACTCAAAGACGTCGCGACCCAACGGACGAAAGAGCGCTGGAGCCGGGAAGATCACCGTCTTGATTACGGACGATCACACGACATTCCTCGCCGGATTGACTTCGATCATCGATCTGGAAACAGACATGATTGTCATCGCTCAAGGTACCGATGGTCGCCAGGCCGTTGATCTGTGGCGGATGCATCGGCCTGACGTGACGCTGCTGGATTTGCGGATGCCCGTGCTGGACGGTGTGGGTGCAATTGAGGATATCCGCCGGGAAGATGATGCCGCCAGAATCGTGATTCTGACGACTTACGACAGCGATAATGACATTTACCGGGCGATCAAAGCGGGGGCAAAAGGTTACCTGCTGAAGGACGCTCGCCGCGAAGAAATACTGGATTGCATCCGTAAAGTGAGCCGTGGTGAAACCTGTATCCCACACGAACTCATGCTAAAGCTGGTCACGGGTGTCAGCAGCGAACCATTGACGGAGCGCGAACTGGAAGTTTTGCAATTGCTCGCCCAAGGCAAAAGTAACAAGGAGATCGGTTCGAAGCTATTCATCAGCGAGTTCACGGTGAAAGGCCATTTGCGCAATATCTTTACGAAAATGAACGTGCTGAGCCGCACCGAAGCCATTGCCGCGGCAACGCGCAGGGGGTTGGTCCAACTTTAGGAATCACGATTGCCGCGCCGAGGACGAGGCCGCAAGGCCGGCTGGCCGAGATCAACCGCGCGCCTGGCGCACTTCCAGAAAGCCTCTGCCGCGGCGCTCATTCGACCTTTTGTCGCGGCAATCCCCAAGACAGTCGGCGGCGGGTCCGGGATCAGGCGAAGCAGTTTGATTCGTCCACCGGCCATGCGGGCGAACGATTCGGAAACGACGGCCACTCCCGTGCCGGCCTCGATTGCTGGCAGCAAACTGGCGAACCCATCGTGCTCTTCAATGATTCGCGGTTTCACTTTCACGAGCCCAAACATGCCCCGGAGATACTCGTGGTAACCGGGGTATTCGTCCCGATTGTAGGCGATAAAGGGTTCCCTCGCCGCCTTCTCCATGTGGACCGCACGGCGGCGGGCGAAGGGATGCTGGAGAGAGACCGCGAGACGCGCCTCTTCGCGCGTCAATTCCTCGAAGCGCAGGCCGCGAAGAGCGCTGGCCTTGACCGGTGGGATGACGAAGGCGAGTTGCAACCGGCCGTCCGCCAGCGCAGCCAGGTTTTCGTCGTTGGACAGGTCGTGCAGCTTGATGCTGACATGAGGGCTGGAGCGCTGCCACTCGCGGAGGATGGCCGGCAGGATGCGCGCTGTGGGCGTGGGCGAGTACCCGACGTGAAGTTCGACCTGCCCGCCTTTGGAGACTGCACGCGCCCGCTGCACGGCGTCGTCCGCGTGCCGCAGGACGGAGCGCGCTTCTTCGAGAAAGACGCGCCCGGCCTCGGTCAAGCGCACCGATTTGGCGGTCCGTTCCAGCAAACTGAATCCGATCTCGTCCTCGAGGTCGCGGATCTGTGTGCTCACCGCGGGCTGCGAGACATGCAGCTTGAGCGCGGCGCGGGAGACATTTTCGGCCTCGGCCACGGCGACGAAGTAGCGCAGATGCCGGAGTTCCATGGTGCGAGTAGTATAGGTTTAAATTATGCTCAGGCAAGAAACATCGTCTTTCTCAACGGTGGCCTTCCGGGCGGATGCTATCGCCATATGAAAACCATTACTGTCATCTCGCGATACCTGCTCGGCCTGATCTTTGCGATCTTCGGCCTCAACGGATTCCTGCACTTCATTCCGATGCCGCCGCCCAGCGGTGTCGCTGGGCAATACCTCGGTGCGTTGTTTGTGTCCCACTATCTGGCGCCGGTGTTCGCGCTGCAATTGATTGGCGGGGCGCTGCTCCTGGCTAATCGCTATGTGCCGGTCGCGCTGACCCTGCTCGGGCCGGTGATCGTGAATGTCCTCTTGTTCCACGTGCTGATGGCGCCGGAAGGTCTCCCACAGGCCATTGTCGTCGCCGTGCTTTGGGGCGTGGTCTTCGCAAGCGTTCGCTCCGCGTTCGCCGGGATCTTCCTGCAGCGCGTAGCGATCGATGCTGCGAAGTCACCGAGGCCCGCCGTTTCCCTCAAGGCCGCGTGAGCAAAGAAACGAAATTCAACCAGTCCAAAATTATGAAAGCAGTTCGAATTCACAATTACGGCGGACCGGAAGTTTTGCAGTACGAGGAGGCGCCGCTGCCGCAGCCCCAGGCCGGCGAAATTCGGCTCCTGGTCCACGCGGCGGGCGTGAATCCCTTCGATTGGAAAGTCCGCTCCGGATATCTGAAGGACTACATTCCGCATACGTTTCCGCTGATCCTGGGATGGGATGTCTCCGGTGTCGTGGACGAAGCCGGGCCGGGTGCGTCGCGTTTCAAGAAGGGCGATGAGGTCTTCTGCCTGGCTGATACGACGCGTGACGGAGCCTACGCAGAATACATCGTGGTGCCCGAGGCCGCGGTCGCCCTCAAGGCAAAGTCGCAGCACCACGCGAATGCGGCGGCGATGCCAGTGGGGGCGCTCACCGCTTGGCAGGCTCTCTTCGATAAAGGCGGGCTGCAGGGCGGTCAGCGGATTCTGATCCACGGCGGCGCTGGCGGCGTCGGTCACCTTGCCGTGCAGCTTGCGAAATGGAAAGGCGCTCACGTGATCACGACAGCTTCCGCGAAAAACCATGATTGGCTGCGCGACTTGGGCACCGACGAGGTTATCGACTACACGCGACAACGTTTCGAAGACAGCGCCGGGAAGGTCGACGTGGTGCTTGATACCATGGGTGGTGAGACGCAAGAGCGTTCCTGGCAGGTGTTGAAGAAAGGCGGAATCCTCGTCTCGCTCATCCAGCCGCCGTCGGAAGACACGGCGAAGGCGAAAGGTGTTCGTGGCGTCATCGTCGGCGTCAGTCCGGATGGCACCCGTCTGGCGGAGATCGCCGGTCTCGTGGATGCGGGCAAACTCAAACCGGCGATTGACCGCATCATCCCGTTAACCGAGGTGCGCCGCGCCCACAAGCTGAGTCAATCCGGTCACATCCGCGGGAAAATCGTCCTGCGAGTGAACGAAACAGCCTGATCGTGGCTTCGCCAATGTAGACAATCATTTCCCGTTACTTGCGAGATTCACCGCGGAAGTGAGGTCCATCGTGAACGGGTCTGATCCGACTTCAGCCACCCCTCGAAAGGAACTGTTGCGGAGCAGTCCCGTTGACGTTTTGAAAATCGATCCATTTAGCCAATAGGCAGGCGCGCATTCGGGGTGCGACCTTTGCGGGAGAATTGGAGCGGTATGAATCGTATTTCGACAACCCTGATGTTTACCCCTTTCCTGCTTGGGAACATCCCGTTGCAGCACAGGGTCGTCATGGCTCCGCTCACTCGGCTCCGGAGTGAACAGCCCGGCGACGTTCCGGGAGAGCTCATGGCCCATTATTATGAGCAGCGAAGCTCCCAAGGTGGATTGATCATCACGGAATCTGCCGAGATTACTCCGGAAGCGAGCGCTTATGAAGGAGCTCCGGGGATTTATACCGATGCACAAGTCGCTGGCTGGCGCAAAGTGACTGAGGCCATTCACCGAAAGGGAAGTTATGTCTTTCTTCAGCTTTGGCATCCCGGCCGGGTTTCTCATCCTGATCTCACTGGGGTAATTCCAGTGAGTGCGTCGGCCACCGAAAGCTCGGAAATTTTGATTTACACCAATAAGGGGCCAGTGCCGGCTCCACCGTGCCGCGCCTTGGAGATTCATGAGTTACCCGGCATTGTTCATCTTTATCGCCTCGCGGCAATGAAGGCTCGTTTTGCCGGTTTCGACGGAGTGGAGATACTGGCGGCCGGTGGGTATCTCCTCGACCAATTCCTGCAGAACGGAACCAACTTGCGTGCCGATGCCTACGGTGGCTCGGTCGAAAACCGATCCCGTCTTTTATTGGAGGTAGTCGAGGCGGTAATCGAAGTCTTCGATCCGAATCGGGTCAGTGTCCGCCTGTCGCCGGGCGGCATATTCAACGGAATTTCCGACAGCGCTCCGGAATTGATTTTCGACTATGTCGCGAACGCGCTCAATCGCTTTGGGTCGGCCTATCTCCACGTCATCGAACCGCGCGTCAAAGGTGGCCAAACGATTCATGACGGACAACCGCCGATAGCGGCGTCACGTCTTCGGAAAATTTTTAACGGACCGATGATCGCTGCAGGAGGCTTCGACCGGGTAGGAGCGCAGGAAATCCTCGAAAAGGGAATCGTGGATCTGGTGGCTTTCGGCCGGCATTTCATTGCCAATCCCGATCTGCCTGAGCGCCTGCGGCTGGGGATACCGCTCAACCCGTACAATCGATCCACATTTTATAGCCCCGGCCCCGAGGGCTACATTGACTATCCATTTCATGCCGCCTCGAACCAGACACTAAAGGAGGCAAGGAGATGAACCAGCTTTTGGAACTCGCGATTGCAGCACATGGTGGCCAGGGACGCTGGAAACACTTGCGATCACTCCGAGCCAACCTTTCCGTCACTGGAGCACTCTGGGCATCCCGGGGTGTAGCTGGTTGGCTGAAGGAGATTGAAATCGAGGCGCAGCTTCACGAACAAAAAGTAATCACCAGCCTGCCTTCGAAGAAAAAGCGCTTCATCTTTCAACCCGATCTTGTTGTTATCGAATCGGAGTCAGGGCAAGAGCGAAGCGCGCATGTGAATCCTCGCAAAGCATTCGAGGGGCTAAGCGCGACAACGCCGTTCGAAGACGTTCATGTTGCCTATTTTAACAGCTATGCGATTTGGAATTATCTCACCGCGCCATTTCAGTTCGCGGCGGTGGGTTACCACGGTGAAGAACTCGATGAATGGAAGGAAGGTGGAGCGCTTTGGCACCCGCTGAAAGTCACTTTTCCGGAGGGAATCGCCACTCATACGAGGGAACAGGTCGCCTATTTCGGACCCGATGGTCTCCTTCGCCGGCTGGAATATGCGGTGGATGTTCTCGGCGGTGCCAAAGGACTTAACTACGCAACGGAATATCGGGAGATCAGTGGGATTATGCTGCCGATGAAGCGGCGGGTCTACCCGGCGGATGCACAGCACCGGAAGGTCGAGGAACCGGTACTAGTGGCTATCGATTTCCATGAAATGACTGTCCAGTAATCCCTCCCGTCAACAGCGGGAAAGTTTTTGAACCTTATGAAATCTCAACAGGACGTTAACAAAGAACTGGTGATCAAGGCATTTGATACGTTGTTCAATAAGAGAGACTACACCGCAGCGGAGCGATTCTGGTCTGCTGAATACATCCAACATAGCGCCCATATTGGGCCGGGGAGGGAAGGGCTTTTCGACCTTATCAGAAATTCCCCCGTTAGTCTGAAGTGGGAACACGGCGTCGTCCTGGCTGAAGATAACTATGTCACTATCCACAGCCGCTACTCGGGGCATGGCCTTCCGGCCGCATGGGTGGTGGTAGACATTGTTCGCATGGAAGACGGCGTTCTCACGGAACACTGGGATGTGATTCAGGACGAGGCCACGCGGGAACAGTCCAAAAGCGGCGCTCCGATGTTTGGAGAGACTTTTCCAAGATAACACCAATTAGACCTGCAACTCGAACTCCCGAAACCACAAAACCCATGTCCACTGTCCACGGTTACGCTGCATCTGAAGCCAAAGGAACCTTGAAGCCATTCGAATTCGACCTCGGTGAACTCGGGCCGGAAGAAGTCGAAGTCAAAGTGACCCACTGCGGAATTTGCCACTCCGATCTATCCATGCTCGATAACGAATGGGGGATGTCCAAGTATCCTTTTGTTCCCGGCCACGAGGCGGTAGGCACCGTCGTCGCCATGGGGCATGAGGCCAAAGGCCTGGAAATTGGGCAGCGTGTGGGTATTGGCTGGTCATCCTATAGCTGCCTTTCCTGTCACCAATGCCTTTCTGGTGAGCACAATCTTTGCGCTCAGAGCCAGGGGACAATCGTAGGCCGCTATGGTGGATTTGCCGACCGCTTGCGCGCGCAGTGGACTTGGGTTCGGCCTTTGCCCGATGCGCTCGACCTCGCGAAGGCTGGCCCGCTCCTTTGTGGCGGCGTGACGGTTTTCACTCCGTTCCTGAAACACAAAATCTCACCGACGGCGCGAGTCGGTATCATCGGTATTGGCGGCCTCGGGCATATGGCGTTGCAGTTCGCTAACAAATGGGGGTGTGAAGTTCACGCCTTCACCACCAGCGACAGCAAAGAGAAGGAAGCCCGGCAACTGGGCGCGCATTTTGTTCATAATACGAAGCGTGACGGCGTTCTCCAGAAGCTCGCCGGCAGCCTCGATCTTATTCTTTCCACGATTAACGCGCCGCTCGATGTTCCGGGCCTGCTCGGAGCACTGGCTCCCAATGGCCGGCTTCACGTCGTGGGCGCAATCCTCGACCCCATGCCCGTTCCTGCCTTTGGATTGATCATGGGGCAAAAATCGATTTCCGGTTCGCCGGTCGGCAGCCCGAACACCATAAGTACCATGCTTGAGTTCTGTGCGCGCCACACGGTGGTGCCAATTACCGAAACCTTTCCCATGTCCAGGGTGAATGACGCGCTTGAGCATCTGCGTTCTGGGAAGGCGCGCTATCGGATCGTTCTCGTGAACGATCGCGCCTGACGATGAGCCAGTTTCGTCAATCGCTGCTGGAACCGTTCGACTTGAACGGACTTCCCCTGTGGAACCGGGTCGTCATGGCTCCCCTCACTCGGGCGCGTGCGGAGAATCCGGGGCACGCACCCACGCCGTTAATGAAGGAGTATTATGCCCAACGAGCCTCGGCCGGGCTGATCATTAGCGAAGGAACTTGGGTAAGCGAGAACGCTCAGGGATGGCAGGGCGCCCCCGGCATTTACACCGAGGAACAGGGTGCAGGTTGGAAGCAAATCACTGATGCTGTCCACGCGGCGAGCGGCCGGATTTTTGCTCAATTATGGCATCAAGGTTCCGTCTCTCATCCTCGCTTCTTTTCCGATGGCCGAATTCCTCTCGCCCCGTCGGCGATCAATCCGGAACAGTTGGTCCATATCGATGGCGGCATGGAGCCGACGGTGACACCACGAGAAATGTCCAAGGCCGACATCCGCCAGGCGGTTGCCGATTATCAGAATGCAGCCCGCGTCGCAAAGACATCCGGATTCGACGGCGTCCAACTCCAGGCGGGCTTCGTCTACCTCATCCAGCAATTTCTGCACGAAACCACGAACCGCCGCAGCGACGAATACGGCGGCAACATAGGAAACCGAGCGCGGTTTCTCTTCGAAGTGCTCGATGCTGTCCTCGACGTATGGCCTGCCCAACGGGTCGGCGTCAAAACCGGCCCGATGATGAATGAGAAAGGCGCTTTCCAAGCGACGGAAGCGACCCTGGCCACCTCCGAATACGTTTACGAGCGCCTGAATGCCTATCACCTGTCACACGTCTTCTTGATGCGCCAGATGGCCGATCTTGCGCGCACGCCGATTGCGGCACTTGCGGGAGACGGCGTCGTCCACCACTTCCGCAAGATCTACACAGGGCCGCTGATCCTCAATGTCGGCCTGGATGCGGAAAACGGAGGGCGACTCCTTGCCGAAGGAGCCGGAGACATGGTCGCCTTCGGACGGGATTACATCTCCAATCCCGACTTGGTCGAACGGATTCGAACCGGTGCCGCGCTGAATCCCTATGATGCGGAGACCTTTTATCTCGGCGATTACAGGGGATACACCGACTACCCGTTCCACACCGGCTAATCAGTCGCCTGATTTATGGTTCGCGACTAGAATCACGCGTCGCTTTTGAATCGCAAGGGAGACGCTTGTTAACACGGTTCACGCAGTGCGGAATTTCCTTCGCCTGCGCGCACTACGCAGGACCATCAGATCCGCCTCAGAATGCGCTAGTCGGCATCCGCTCTCCAATTCCCACCTTGCAAGGGGGCTCGGGTCGACTCTGGATTTGGCAGGCGAACCACTTTCGGCGGCCCTGAGCCGCGGGTGATTGACCAACCGCTGTGTCACCGTGTGAAGCATGCCCAAGGAGCACTTCAATGGCAGACTTTTCCGTTGCGCATCAATATCACGCTAAGGTTTCTGCAATGTTCCTCATTAAGTGGAAATCCTTTCCGGTGCCGACCCAGCCTTTGCGAGATTGAACATGCGCCCCCCGCGACAATTCAGCCAAATCCAGAGAAAATCGTACGGTAACGGGAACACGGGTTCAAATTTAACACCTCGAAAAATGAACGCCTATTCCCCAGGTCGCAAAGCAGGCGGCCTGCTTCTCGCGATGCTGGTCATCGTCTTTTCATTCAGCCCCGAGTTGGCCTTCGCCAACGCTCCCGGCGGGATCACCGGTCCCGGACCAGACGTGACCGTGAAGGATAACGGCGACGACACCGTGACGATGTCCAACGGGATCGCCTCCATCGTCATCGTCAAGAAGACTGGCCGGCTCAATTCGGTGGCTTACCACTGTAACAATGACGGCACGGCAAAGACCTGCGAAACCTTGAGCGGCAAGGGCCAGTATTACTATGGCGGGTTCAGCCTGGGGAATGGCGTTTTTGAATACGCGCTGGCTGCGGACCCGGCCAGCAATGGCGGCAACCTGGCCGACGTGAAGTTGCTCAGCAGCACGGAGAAGAACGGTGTGATGGAAATCCATTTCTCCATGTTGCGCGGCTCACCGGGTTTTTACTCCACGGCGACGATGACCCATCGCAAACAGGATGAACGGTTCGAAGTCGGCGCGTGGGGAGTAGTCACTCGTGTTCCGCCGGCGTTCAATTGGTTGAGCGCGGACGAGAAGAGGAATTGGTTCATCGGCGTCCCGACGAAGACTGGGGTAAAAGTGCCAGACTCACCGCACGAAATTACCGTTTGTCTCGATGGCACCCAGGCGGGAAATTACGCGGACAAGTTCATTTACGGCCAGGATCACTCAGACTTGCGGGCGTGGGGATGGAGCAGTGTCGGTCAGGGCGGACTGAATGTTGGCCGCTGGATGATGACGACGATGGAGTTCAGCAATGGCGGCCCGCTGAAACGGGACGTGTCGGCGTATCCTTACAGCGAACTCAATAACTCCATCCTCACTGGGGAAGTTGGTATGGGATCGGACGGCTACATGGATAACGGAGAAGTATGGACGAAAACCTGCGGCCCTTGGTTCATTTATTTGAACAGCGTGCCCGCCTCCGTGAAGGATGCGAAGCAGGCGGCGCACATACTCTTCAAGGACGCGCAGGCGCAAGCCGAGGCGGAGGCAAGGGCGTGGCCGTACGCGTGGTTCAAAGATGAGCACTTCGTTCCTGCCTCCGGGCGCGGCGTAGTGAAAGGGAAGATGGTGATCAATGACCGCGGCAATCCGAATGCATCCGCGGCGGGGCTGTGGGTTGGCCTGCAGCAGCAACCGCAGACTTACAAAGGCTTCTACGACTTTCAGAAGTGGTCGAAGACCTATCAGTGGTGGGTAAAGACGGAGGCGGACGGTAGCTTCACGATCCCTCACGTTCACGCAGGGGAGAAGTATTTGCTATGGGCGTTTGGACCTGGCGCGGCGGGGACTTTCCTTTCGCAGAAACTGGAAGGCGGACAGCCGCCTTTTGAGTGTGATTTCCCGGCAAGAGAATTCACCGTCTCGCTGAAGGCGGGCGAAACCAAGGATCTCGGCACAATCCAGTGGACGCCGGTTCGCGTGGGCGCCACGGTGTTTGAGTTAGGAACGCCGGACCGTAAGTCGGACGAGTTCCGGCACGGTGAGGACTACTGGGCGCCCGGCACGCCCCCGAAGCTCGGCTTTCCTACTCCAGTGTGGGGTGGGCAGATGGAATTCCCTTTGGATTTCCCGAATGGGATGAACTACGTCGTCGGCAAGGGCCAGTGGACGAAGGACTGGAATTATGTGCTGCCCGCGATGGCCGATGCGATAGGTAACTATCAGCCCTGTACTGGCACGATCACCTTCGATCTGGCGAAGGCGCCCGAAAGCGGAGCGATGGCGTCTATTTATATCGCGCTCGCCGGCAACGATGGAGACAAAGTGGTCGTTAGTGTGAATGGCGCCAACCTCGGTACTGCCGAGGGAGTGACCGGCACGCCAAACGCGGTGGCGCCGGCCGGGTTCGCACCCGCGTACTCCGACACGAGCAGCATCCATTTCAGCGACCACGGACCGTTCTCCGACGAACGTATTACCTTCTCGGCAAACTGGCTGCACACGGGGAAAAACACGATCGCGCTCACGATGGATTCGCGGAAAATGGTGTCGTTTCTCATGGTGGATTATCTGCGGTTGGAGTTGCCTGGCTATATACCCTCCGCCCCTGCGAATGTGATGGCGTATGAGGGAAACAATCGTGTGCTCCTTACCTGGCCGGTGATGCCGGGAGCGACGAGTTACAACATCCTCCGCTCCACCAAACGCGATTCCGGCTATGTGTCGATTGTCAGCGGGCACGTTGCTCCCGTGTGCGGCAGCGGCCAAAGCAAGACAACCTTCACCGACACGACCGTAACCAACGGCACGCAGTATTTTTACACGGTGCAGTCGGTGAATCCCGGCGGACACAGTGCTGAGGCCACACCGAGCACAGGCGCGACGCCGACTGCGAAGCTCCCCGAGAGCGGTCCGCCCGCTCCGACGAAGTTAATTGTCGCCCACTCCGGGCATCACGAAGTAGCTCTAACCTGGAACGCGGCGCCGGGCGCGAACTATTACAGCGTGTGGCGCACGACGATGCATATCGACGGCGTGGGCGGCACCGATCCGCTGCGAACTATTCTGATGGACGAAACGGCCGACACGGGCTTCACCGATCATTCGCCAACCGACGGACGCATTTACAGCTATCACGTCACCGCAACGAATGCCGCTGGAACCAGCGTCCCTTCCGACGCCGTGACCGCGGTGCCGTTGCCACCGCCGCCGACCGCGGCGCCGGCGGCGCTTGCCGGCAGTTGGAAGAAGACGCGGAATCGTAGCGTCATCACGCTCACCTGGTCGCCCGTGCCCGGCGCCACCGGCTATGTCATTTACCGTTCGACCGGGACCGACTCCGCGTTTGTCTGGCCCACCAATTTCCTGACCGCGCTGGTCGAGAGCACTTATACCGACCAGGGCACTACCGAGAAAAGCGCCAAAGTTAAAGGCCTCGATGTTAGCGCCGATTACTCCTACCAAGTGACCGCCGTCAATGCCGGCGGCATCTCAGCCCCTTCGACTGTCCACGTGGCCGCATTGCATTAGGTTTCAAGTTCATGCCTCGCCGCTCCTTCCGATTTGCAATCAGTGCAACCAAGCGAAATCCCGAATGAAACAGACCACCTTACTCGCCGTCGCGGTTCTATTGCTCTCGCCGCCGACTTGGGCGGCGACGAAGGATGAATACCGGGCGGCGTCGGTCCAAGGGCTGCGCGAGTTGGTGGCGGTGCGCGCGAAAGGCGCGGTCGCGCGTGTGCTGGCGGGTTCGAAAGACGGGAAGGTGGCCGGTCTCGGGCGTGGAGAGATCATGCTGATTTCGCAGATGCTGCTCGCGGGACGGCAATCGAATGGCGTCGAGTTTCTGAATCTCGCGCGCGACGTCGTGCTAGCCTGCAACAAGGTCGCGCTGGATGGTTACGATAATCCGCAGCTCACCGGTCTGGAGCAGATCGGCTTTTCCTTGCGCGAACTGGCGCTGGCGGTGCCGCAGCTCAAGACCTTGAATCTGCTCACGGGCCACGATGCCGAGCGGGCGGACGAAATGCTGAAGAAGGCTGCGGACTATCTGCCGAAATACATGCCGAAACCGGGCGATGGCAATATCCCGCAACGTTACGCGCTGGGCGTGGCTTCCATTTGCAATCTATTTCCGGAGGATCCGCGGGTGCCGCAGTGGAAAGCTTGGGCGGCAATTCCGTTTCTCCACATCCTCAATTTTCCCGACCAGGACAAACTGCCGGGGGCGAATCGCCGCGTCCTGGAAAGGCAGGGCACGAAATGGAAGTTCGTCGCGGATTCGAAACCATTCGAGAAGGTGCAAACGGTGGACATCTCGGAGGATTCCAGCGGGTATGAAGCATCGACCATCGTTTCGTGGATGGGCATCGCGCGATTGATCGGGCGCGAGGCGGAAATCAAGACGCCGGCGGTCGAGGCGTTCATTGACCGCTTTTATCAGCAGCAGATGCCGATCGGCATTCTCCCGGCGTATGGCGATGCGGATTGGAACTCCTCGGCGAATTTGTGGATCGGGATTTTCGAGTGGGCAGGCGCGACGTTCCATCAGCCGAAATATCGGGCCGCCGCGGACGCGATCTTTCGCTATCAACTCGAGCGCGGTCTCCCCCTCGGCGATTTGAGCGAGGCGGTGGAATATGCGGATGAAACGATCAAGCCCGAACCTGCGCCGCGGAGTTCCGTTTTGCTCCAGCGCGTGAGCGGAAGGGGAGAACGCGTCCCCGACAAAGTGATTTTGCGCGGCAATGAATCCCAGAGTTACGTGATGATGCAGGCCACCGAGAGCCTCGGTCATTCGCATCCGCATGCCGGGTCGATCAGCGCCTACGGCGTGGGCGGTTCGGTGCTCTTGAATACTCTCGGCTACGATGCGACCGCGACTCCTCTGCATCAGAGTTTCATCGTCCGGCCGCCGGAGGAAAAGTTTTTGGAATTCTTCGGCGATCCTGCCAACACGCTGCTCGGGAAAATCATGCCCGATGGCCAGCGCCTCACAGCGAAAATCATCGGCGACGACCGTGAAGTGCGCGGCGCGGAGGTGCGCGACGACGGAAGCGTCGCGTATGGAAAAGTCGTTTGCGATTATCTGACGTCGTCGCACGCGGACAAGAGTTTCAACGGCGACGCTTTTCTGCACACTCGCGAACTTGCCCTCGACAAAGCCTCAGGTCTGCTCTGCGTGCTCGATACGATCGAGAGCAAGAGCGATGTCGCGGCGGCTTTCGGTCCGGTCTGGCACATCCAGCACGTGCTCGCGAAAGACGATCACGGATTTCTTTGCCGGACCGACTTTGAGGGCAAGCTCGATGGTCGGGCGGACGGGACGAAGCCGCGTCCGGTCTGGATTGCAATGACCGGTCCCGCCGGCACGCAGCTCAACGACGTCTTCTGGAAGTTCACCGCGCGTCACGGCCACAGCGAACTGCCCCAGGAGAATCACCTGAGCGCCGAGTGGCGAGGCCACGTTACGGCGGGACAGAAGCTCTCGTTTCTCACCGTGTTCGTGCCCCTCGCGGATGGAGCGACGGCGCCGCCCGATGATCTGAAGCTCAGCGTTGAACCCGGCCATGCGTCGGTAAAGCTTGGCGCCTTCAGTTATGCGTTCTCAAATTGAGACATGAACCGGCCTGAGGGTAGCGCTCAAATCAGAGCACGCGGCGGCGGCGCCAGCCGAGGAGGGTAACTCCGCCGAAGGCGAGGAGCAGGGCGCTGCCGGGTTCGGGGGTGGGGGTGAGGCTCGACGAGGATGGGGTCGCGGAGTCGGCGCTAAAGCCGATCGTGGGTGCGGAGGTTTCTGCGGAACCTCCGGAGGCGACGAGATCGGCGCTCAGGGAGTGGGCGGGTTCCTGGCCGCTGCCGGATTCCACATCGAGGATCAGGCTGGTGGAAGTTTTCGTGAGTTGTCCGACATCACCCAGCGGCATCTCGAGCGTGAAGTTCGTCGAGGCAAAAGTCGTCCCGGAGCTGATCGCTGTTCCGCCGGCATAAGTATTGACGCCGGTGAGCGTGAGAGTGCCGGACCCGGTCTTGGTCAAAGCGCCGGGACCGGAGATCGTGCCGCCGAGCGTAGTGGCGGTGCCGGGGTCGGATCGGAAGACGCCACCGTTCACATCGAGAAAGACGGCATTGGATAAATTCGTATTCCCCACGGACTCCAAAGTCCCACCCACGAAGTGAATCACCTGGCCGGAGGGAACGCCGGAGATCAGGACATTCGGCCCCAAGGGAACCACGAACTCCGGTGACGCGACCGCATTGCTTTGCGCGATTAAGGCCAGAGTGTTGGCTTCCGGGTCGAGGGTGAATTGGAAGCTGGAAGCCAGGCCCGTTACCGCCACGTTGGCAAAAACCGATGGAAAAGAGGGGCGGCCGACGTGCGGAAGTCCTTAGAGGGCGTCTAAAAAATAACTATGCGAGGCGGCGGAGCATCAAACGAGAGGCGGCGATGAGGATGAGCGCCTCGCTGTTGGCGGGATGATATTCATAATCTTTGGCGAAGCGGCGATAGTTGGAAAGCCAGCCAAA
>DASYAY010000074.1:0-12915 GCA_036501065.1 Chthoniobacter sp.
CCAGTGCGGCACGTGCTCACTCTTCGGCCTCCGCCGCTGTGGTGGCTACCCGCAGCGGCGGTTTCTTTTTACTCCCGCGCCAGGCACAAGCCCAGCGAGGAACAAAGAGCGCTCTTCAACATACAAGTGCGGCGCTGCTGCGCCGCTTTCGGAATGTCTGCGGGTGGGTCCCAACGCGCCACCACTTCGCCCCCCCGCCAAAAGCAGCGCAGCAGCTCCTCGCTCCAAAACGCGAGTGCTTCGATTCAGCCGTTTCATTTCCGCGTGGCGCTTTGGTCTTCGTTCAGCCAGTTGTCGCCGGCGGGGAGTTGGAACTTGCTGGTCTTGCCGGCTTCGGAGGGGCCTTTCCAATTGAGCGCGCTGTTGAGGGGGGCGTCGTTGCCGGCGACGACGCCGACATTCACGGCGAGGGGTTGTTGCTGGAGGATTGCGCGCATGAGTTGCCATCGGCGTTCCATCAGAGCGTCGATGGCCTTGGTGTCGGGGGCGGTGTCTTTCTCGATGAACTCGGCGCGGTGATGGGCTTCGGCGCTGAGCGCGGTGAATTCCAGGCCGGTGCGGAGAAAGGCCACGCGCCGGTGCGATGGTAGGTCGTTTTCCGTGGCTTTGGCTGCGGCCACTAACTGCCGGCGCATTTCGTCGATGCTGCCTGGGGCGATGTCGGGGAAGGTGATACTCCTGGCGATCGGGCCCACGGTTGGCGTGATGCTTTTTTCCGCGAGCTGGAAGTAACTTTTCACGGCATCGGCGCCGGCGCCGAAACCAGTTTTGCAGAAGTCATCGAGCACGGCGTCATAAGTCAGCGAAGGGTCCCAGTCGCAGCGCGCGGCGACGTAATAGTGCAGGCCTTGGGTCGCCCAATGGCCGGTGATGCTATCCATATCGGTGGCGAGGATGCCATTCTGCGCAAGGTAATGAATGGTGTCCGCGGTCTCCCGGGCGCGGGGGCTGAGGATGCCGTCACGATAGCCACTGTGGAGATTGTTCGGGCGCCAGTAGAGTCGCCGGGCGCCGGCGTCATGCCAGCCTTTCCAGCCCTCGGGCGTGGTCGGCACATAGCGCACCACGATGTTTGGGTGTAACTTCTCGCGCACCGGCGGGTCGGAGTAATAACTATAAGCTTCGACGAGGAATAACTGGTCGGGGACGACTTTGGTGACGCGTTCGACGATGGCATTCCAGTAGTGCACAAAGCGGTCGGTGAGCGCGGGCACTTCCACCTCGGTGCGTTCCGCGCTGCCGACGTGGGCGAAGAGGAGCATCTTGACCTTGGGCTCGTCCGGCGGGTCGAGCTTCTTGCATTCCTCGCACTGGCAGAAG
The DNA here is from genome assembly GCA_036501065.1 of Chthoniobacter sp. Taxonomy (GTDB): domain Bacteria; phylum Verrucomicrobiota; class Verrucomicrobiia; order Chthoniobacterales; family Chthoniobacteraceae; genus Chthoniobacter. The sequence continues at coordinate 1,321 of DASYAY010000074.1, forward strand.
CTGGAGTAACCGCCGTCATTCGGGCAGAGGGAAATGATGCCTTGGGCGTGGCCATTCAAGCGCGCGAGGATATCATTGGCGACGTGCTCGATCAGTCCCGGATTGGAGACACACAGGCGCCAGCGTTCCTTGGCCTTGCTCTGGTCGCGGGTGCCGTCAGTTTGGAGGGCGAACCATTCCGGATGCGTGGCGCCCCACTCGGCCCAGCCGCCGCGCAGCCCGCCACCGGCCGCACCGCCGACGATGCCGACATTACCGCCGAGCCCGTTCCACGACGCCCACGAGCCGGCGGCTTCGGTCTGCTCGGCGGTGCGGAGCGCGGCGCGGTAGTCGTCGACGGTGAAGCCGAGCCAGGCGAGGCCGTTGGCGGTGCCGCGCATCTCGGCGCCGGCGATGCGAATGCCGCGTTGCTGGATCGGCGGGGTGAAGCGCACGTTCAACTCGGGCGCGGTAATCGCGGGCGTGGTGGGCATGACTTTGCCGGTCTCGCCTGGCCAGAGGTAACGGCAGCCGAGTGCCTCGAGGAAGCGGTAGACAGCGCGGTCGAGGGCGGGCTGGCGGCTGCCGCCGCCATCGTCTTTGGAGAGCAAGGCGAGGGTATTGCCGGTGGTTTTGACGACGATGCCGCCGGGGCCGAGGTCGTCGAGCGAGAGACCGAGGCGGCGCGTGAGTGGGCCGTCGCCGAGAAGAATGAAATTATGCGGAAGGGATGGCCGCGCGGTGTTTTGGGCTGACGTTGTTTGGCTGCCGGTGTTTTGGTTCGCGATGCTTTGCCCTGCGGCGCTCGTGGTCGAGTCAGCAGCGTTCTGCACGGCGGCAGTTGAGTTCGCGGCGCTCCGGCCTTTTTTGCTCCTGGCCGGAGTGCTTGGCGCTGCCGCACCTTGCGGTGTGGTGCTCTGGCCTGCGACGCCCGCGCTTTGGTCAGTGCCGCTTTGATCTGCGGCCGCTGGGGTCGCCGCGCCTTTGCCTCTTGCGCTCTTGGTCTTGCCTGTGGCGCCTTTGCCCTTGGCGCTTTTGCCTGTGACACCCTCGCTCGGAATGGTCAGCACCGCTGCGCTGAAATCCGCGGGCACGATGATCTTTCCATCCTTGATCTCCGCTCGAGCGAGGGCTTGCTCCGAGATCACCGGCAGCGTGGCGCCGGAGATTTGTTTCACGTTGGAGAGCAACGCGGCCACCGCAGAGTCGCTGGGCCGCACCGATTCGGCGAGGACGACGGTCGCGGCGGGTTGGCCATTGGTCGTGATCGCCAAGTCGGCGGCGTGAACAACGGGGAGTGCGGCAATGAACAGGGTAGCGAGCAGGGCGTTGGGCAATTTCATGGGTTTTAGGGGGATACGCGATGGTCTCCATACCACCACGGACGTTGCCAGAATCGACACCCGCCTGCCCGGAACCTTAGACCGGCCCCGTTAACACTTTCGGGGGATTGCGGCCACTGCCTCGCCGGTAGTCAGGGTGCCGTGGGCTGCATCCAGGTAAGAGGGGGTGGTTGAATTGGCTCGGCTTGTCGTATGATTTCAGTGTTTAAACAATGTGTTCAAGTTGGCGGCTACCGAACGCCCCTGCGGCTTGACCTCGGGGGCATCTTCGCCTACCACCAGCGGCTTCCAATCTCCCGAAGCCCAAAAATCACCCGCGACACCTTTTGTCCACGACTCCCAGCCCTACGCCTGCCGCCACGGACCTCGCCGTTACCGTGCTCATTCCCGCCTTCAACGAGGAGGAATCGATCAGCACCACCGTCGAAACGATCCGCAAATTCGAGCCGCACGTCGGTGCCTTGGAGATCATCGTCATTAACGATGGGTCGAGCGATCGCACCGGGGAGATTGCCCGAACCCTGCCGGTTACGCTCCTCGAGCATGAGACCAATTCCGGCTACGGCGCGGCGTTGAAAAACGGGCTCCGCCACGCCAAGCACGATTTCATCCTCATCGCGGATGCGGACGGCACCTACCCGCTGGAGGACATCCCGCGATTGACCGCCGAAGCGGCCAATTACGCCATGGTCGTGGGCGCCCGCACCGGGGCCGTCGTCCAGGTGCCTCCACTGCGCAAGCCGGGGAAGTGGATCATTACCCGGCTGGCGGAATACCTCAGCAACCGGAAAATCCCCGATTTGAATTCCGGCTTTCGCATCTTCCGCAAGGACGTGGCGATGCGCTTCATCGAGCTTTATCCGGACGGCTTTTCGTTCACCACGACGATCACGCTGGCCATGCTGACCAACCACTACCCGGTCAAATTCATCCCCATCAATTACCACAGACGGGTGGGAAAATCGTCGATCAAGCCGATCCGCGATTTCACGAATTTCACGATTCTCATCATCCGGATCTGCGCTTATTTCAAGCCGCTCAACGTCTTTGTCCCGCCCGCGCTGCTGCTGATTTTGCTCGGGGTGATCAAGGGCGCCATCGACTACGGGCATCAGGGGCACCTGGGCTTATTTGGGATCGTGCTTGCCCTCACCGGCGTGCAAATGCTTTTTATTGGGCTACTTGCGGACTTGATTGATCACCGCATGAAACTCTAATCTCCGCCGCGCCATGCCTAACACGCTTCGCCTTCACGCCTCGGATCGCCTCCTTTACTTCGCTCCGCATCCGGATGACGAAACCCTGGCGGGCGGTGGATTGATCCAAAAGGCGGCGGCGATGGGCGTGCCGATGTGCATCGTGTTCCTGACCAATGGCGACCGCAATCCGTGGCCGCAGCGGGTCATGGAGCGGACCGTCTTCCTGGACGCCAAGGCGCGCCGGCGGTGGGGCGTGCGCCGGCAGGGAGAGTCGCGGGCGGCGCTGGATATTTTGGGCGCAGGCGGTGCGGCGGAAGTGCATTTTATCGGCTGGCCCGACCAGGGGATTAGCAAACTGCTGATGGCCGCCGACGAGGTGGCTCTGGCCAATATCGTCGACTTCATCCGCGACTGGAAACCGACGCAAATCTTCACCCCGGCGGCAGAAGATACCCACCCGGATCACAGCGCCTTTTTCGTCATGCTCCAACTGGCGCTCGACCAGTTGCACGCCCGCGGGTTCGAAACGCGGCCGACGCTTAGCTATATGGTGCACGAGCCCAAGGCGCGGCTCTATCGCGACTTGCGCTCGCTCAAGCTCACCCCGGCGGAAAAGGCCCTGAAAGCCGAGGCTATCCAGGCCCACGAAACGCAGATGCTCTCGCGCAAGCGCTTTCTGGCGCACGCACGTGACACCGAGGATTTTCATTTGGCCTTTGCGCCCGAGGCGAAGCATTCGCATCACCCGGTTGTCGCCGGTGACATCGCCCGCGGCGCGCTCCAGCTTCGGCTGAAGTTGCTCAAGCCGGCCTTGAGCTTCCGGGACGCCAAACTGCACGTCGTGCTCGAAACTTTGCTCGAAGGCAGCCTCCGTTGGACGCTGAAGATGCCCACCAAATCCGCCAAGGCCCGCATTTGCGATGCCGTCACCGGCAAGGCGGTGCGCTGGGCCTCGGTGCGCATCAGCGGCCGCAACGCGACCGTGTCCCTGCCCGCGACCAACGCCATCCCGCTCACCCGGATCTTCGTGAAGCTGGAAAAGCGCCCGCTGTTTTTCGATATCGCCGGCTGGCGGGAAATCGCTGTCGATGAAGCGCGCCGCCCCAAACTCCACTTCCACCGGCACACCTCAGCGCAGCCGAGGACGGCAGGGGAAGGTTGAAGGACGAAGAAGGCGGAAGGATGAGGGATGAAGAGAATGGTGTAGGCGGCCTTTTCGCTTCAGGTCTTCACGCCTTTTGGTCTTATTTTCCTGGCAGATCCGAAAAAGAATAAGAACAAGATTGGGAAAAAGAGGCTTCCGTCCGCGACCTCCCCTCTGTTCTCTTCATCCTTCCGCCTTTACCCTTCATCCTTTCCGTCATGTCCGTTCTCGTCGTTGGTTCCATCGCCCTTGATACCGTTAAAACTCCCGTTGAAGAGCATGACGACCTGCTTGGTGGGTCGTCCTGTTATGCCTCGGTCGCGGCGAGCTTTTTCTCGCCGGTCAACTTGGTCGGTATCGTCGGCGAAGATTTTCCCAAGGAGCACATCGAATTTCTGCGTTCGCACCAGATTGATCTGACCGGTTTGCAAATCGTCCCAGGCAAGACCTTCCGCTGGTCCGGCGAATACATGTGGGACCTGAATACACGCGAGACCCGGAGCATCGCCCTGAACGTCTTCGAGAGCTTCGAGCCCAAGCTTCCCGGCGGCTACGAAAATACTCCCTACGTCCTGCTCGGGAACATTCACCCCAATCTCCAACACCACGTTCTCGACCAGATGAAGCGGCCGCGCTTTGTCATCGCCGACACTATGGACCTCTGGATCAACAATACTCCCGAGGAACTCAAGCGACTGCTCGGACGGATCGACATGCTGATCCTCAATGATAGCGAAGCGCGAATGCTCACCAAGCAGACCAGCCTCATCAAGGCGGCGCGCCAGATTCGCGATCAAGGCCCGGCTTACCTGGTGATCAAGAAAGGCGAGCACGGCGCGCTTCTCTTCGGACCGGAGGGGCAGTTTTTCAGTTGTGCGGCCTATCCGCTGGAAGACATCCACGATCCGACCGGGGCGGGAGATACCTTTGCCGGCGGGCTGGCCGGGCATCTGGCGGCGGAAAAGAATGAGACCGTGACCTTCGACGCCCTGCGCAAAGCGGTCGTCTTTGGGAGCGTCATGGCCAGCTTCAATGTCGAGGCCTTCTCGCTGGAGCGGCTTCGGACACTCAAGCCCGCAGACATCGAAGAGCGCTACCAGACGTTCCGCCGGATGAGCCAGTTTGAGGTGCTTTAGGGCGAGGGGTCGCCATTTTCTCGCTGGCCCCATTCGGCCTATTATTCCGGTTGCCTTCTCACCCAAAGTTGACGGGGCCTATTTCTGTGGACATAATTTGTCCACATGAAGACGGCAACTCTCCGGGATCTCCGAAATAATTTTGCCAAACTTGAGGCCTGGCTTGCAGATGGAGAGGAGATTCAAATCGAGAGGCGTGGTCAACCAGTGGCGCTGCTGAAATCTTTGGCTGGCAGTGCTCCGAGGAGAGCGAAGATGCCTGATTTTGCGGCCCGTCAGAAGGCGCTCTGGGGTGACAAGGTCTTTTCTGAAGTTGAAGTCGCCGCGATGCGGGCCGACGAGCTTGAAGGCGAAGACGGATGACAGTCTTTCCTGATACCTCGTTTCTGTGTGCACTATACCGTCGCCAGGTTCATTCAGATCAGGCGATCGCGTTCATGAACAGCGCGATGGAGCCGTTGCCCGTTTCCTCATTTCTGCTTTTGGAGTTTCGCCAGTCCGTCCGGTTGCAGGTGAAGCTGCATTCCAGCGACAAAACCAAAGGCTACGGGAAGCGCGAAGCGGACGGTATGCTTCAGCAGGCACAAGCGGACTTGGTGGCCGGAGTTTTGCAGGTAGCGGCTGTCGACTGGTCAGACGTACACCAGATCGCGGAACGGTTGAGCGCCAGCTATACGGAAACGCTTGGACACCGGCTCGCAGATATTTTGCACGTGGCCACCGCCCTGCATCTTGGAACGCCGGAATTTCTGACATTTGATACCAATCAGCGTAAACTCGCCGAAGCGGAGGGAATGAGCATCCCCATTTAATCGAGGCTTTTTGGCCGAAATAGAAAATGAAATAAAGGAAACCTTGGAACCGATTCTTTGGCGACTGATCGGCGGGTTCTCTCCGCAGACTCAGAAAAAACAAAGATAGCCCTTGCCTTCTCGCCAGTCCGCGCGTAGAAGAACCGCCCATTTTTGTACTGTTTGAACCACGCTAGCTACGCCACTTATGTCCACTGAATTGATGACGGAACTTCTCGAGGCAGGTGTCCACTTTGGTCACCAGACCAAACGCTGGAACCCGAAGATGAAGCCCTATATTTTCGAGAAGCGCAACGCCATCTACATCATCAATCTCGGCAAAACCGTCGAGCAACTCGAGCACGCCACCAATTTCCTCAGCGGAATTGCCGCGCGCAACGGCAAGGTGCTCTTCGTCGGCTGCAAGAAGCAGGCGCAGGAGGCCATCAAGGAAGCGGCGGTCGCCAGCAACCAGTTTTACGTCAACCAGCGCTGGCTCGGGGGCACGCTGACCAATCTCACCACCATTCGCAAGAGCATCGGCCGGATGAAATATATCGAGCAGCTCGAAAAGCAGCCCGAGTACAGCAAGATGGGCAAGCAGGAGATTGCGGCCATCAAGCGTGAGGGTGAAAAGCTCAAGCGCAACCTCGAAGGCATTCGCGACATGGAGAAGCTTCCGGACGCGCTGGTCGTGATCGACACCACCCGCGAGGCTATCGCCGTCGCCGAGGCCCAGCGTCTCCACATCCCCACGGTGGCCATCGTCGATACCAACGCCGATCCGGAGCTCATCAGCTATCCGATTGCCGGCAATGACGACGCCATTCGCGCCATCCGTATCGTCCTCCAGAAGCTGGTCGACGCCATGGTTTCGGCCCAGACCGGCCGGAGCCGGAAAGATCAGGAAGCACTCGCCGGCGTCGGCGAGTAAGGGTCCGCTTTGCGGCGAGTTGAAAGTGAGAGTGGATGGTGGAAAGTAACACTCCACTATTTGCTCCTGCTTTGGCTCGCACCCGGCGATCCGCGCCTCACCTTCACTTTCACTCTCAACTTTTCCCCACTTCCCTATGAGCACCTCCACTGTGATCGATGCCCAACTCGTCAAAACCCTGCGTGAAAAAACCAACGCCGGTTTGATGGAATGCAAAAGGGCGCTCGCCGAAACCAACGGTGACCTCGAAGCGGCCGTCGATGTACTCCGCAAGAAGGGCACGATCAAGGCGATCGAAAGCGCCGGCAAGGAAGCCAAGGAAGGCGTCATCGCGCAGGCCATCTTGCCTGGTGCGAAAGTCGGCGTCCTCGTTGAGGTCAATTGCCAGACGGACTTCGTCGCGAAAAACGAAAGCTTCAAAGCCTTCACGGACGAGATCGCCAAGAAGATCGCTCTCGATCCGAAGGCGGACCTCGAGGCCGATCGAATCGCCGCCTTCCAGGCGATCAAGGAGAATATTGTCATTCGTCGCAGCGAGCGAGTCGAAGTGAGCGGCCATGGCGCCGTCGCCGCCTACATTCACACCGGCGGCAAAGTCGGCGTGCTCGTCGAAGTCGGTGCCGACAAGGACGAGACCACCAACACTGAGGCCTTCAAGCAACTCGTCCGCGATATTACTTTGCAGATTGCCGCCTATCATCCGATCAGCGTCGACCGCACCACGGTGCCGGCTGAGACGCTGGAGCGCGAGCGCGCGATCTATCGCGAGCAGGTCCCGGCGGGCAAGCCGGCGCCGGTGGTCGAGAACATCATCAAAGGCAAGGTCGAGAAATTTTACAGCACCGTCTGCCTCGTCGATCAGGCCTTCGTCAAGAATCCGGATCAAACCATCAGCCAGCTCGTGGCCGCGAAGAGCAAGGAATTGGGCGACAATCTGGTGATTCGTCGCTTCCTTCGCTACTCCGTCGGCGAGCAGATCGCCGGGTAATTTCGGCACAATAGTTCGATTCTTCAATCCGGGCGCAGGCCGCAGAGGCTTGCGCCCGTTTTGCGTTTCCGGGGGCTTCATGGTGTTCTTCGGATGTTTCCCGGGCTTGATGCACTCGACCGCATTCCGGTAGACGATTCACGGAACGACATGAAGCCTCGACGCATCACCATCCTGCGGAAGGGCTTGTTCCTGCTCGCTTTGCCACTCGTCTATCAGGCCCTTTTCATTGGGGTCCTCCTCAAGAGGCAGCACGATCTCACCGAGGCCCAGCGCTGGGCCATGCACACGAAGGACGTCATCGTCAAGACGGAGTACATTTTTCGATTGCTCACCGGCACCCAGAGCGACACGCGTGCCTATTTGCTCACCGGCGAGGAGCGCTTCGCCGAGGACATTGCCCTCGACGAAAGGATTCTGTCGGAGGAATTCCCGGCACTCCGGACTATGATCCGGGACAATCCCAGGCAGGAGGAGCGTTTCCAAAAGGTTCTGAGCAGCGCGCAAGTGCGGCTCGATTATCAGCGCACTATCATGGAGACGATGCGGAAGCAAGGCCGGGAACGTGCCCAGGACGAAGTGAAGAAGCTCAAGGGACGGGAACTGACGCAGGCGCTCCGGCATGCCATCGAGGAATTCCATGCCGCCGAAGAGAAACTCGATGCCGCGCGCCTGGAACAGTTACGCGTTTCCACCATTTACCAGGACTGGTTGCTCGTGGGAGGATTGATCGTGAATGTGGGCATCGGCGCGGTGGCGGCGATCATGTTCAGCCGGGAAATTGCCGGTCGGATTGAAGTGGTGACGCAGAATACGCGGCGGATTGCCAACGGGAAAACGTTGCCCCCGCTGGTCGCCGGCAGCGATGAAATCCGGGAACTGGACGAGCAGTTTCATCTCCTCGCCGACCATCTCAAGAGCGCCCGCCTGCGTGAGCACGTCTACCAGGAAGCGCTCGAACGCCGCGCGACGGAGTTGACGCGGGCGAATCGCGATCTCGAACAGAAAAACGACGAGATCGAAATGTTTGTTTACAGTGTTTCCCACGATCTCCGCTCGCCCTTGGTCAATCTCCAGGGTTTTGGACGGGAGCTGAATTTCTCCCGCGAGGAATTACAGAAGCTTCTCGACGGGGAATTATCCGCTGCGGATCGTGACCGGGCGCGCGAAGTCGCCGATCGGGACATGACGGAATCGGTCCGATTCATCCAGACCGCGGTGACGCGCCTTTCGAATATCATCGACGCCTTGCTACGCCTGTCACGGGCCGGCCGGATCGAGTACCACCCCAAAATGATCGACCTGAAAGCCATCGTTCAGCGGATCGTCGAAGCCATGCGCGGGACGATCAATGCGCGTGGAGCGGACGTCGTCATCCAAAACCTGCCGGAGGTCTGGGGCGATCCCGCGGCGATCGAGCAAATCTTCGCCAACCTCATCGGCAATGCCGTCAACTACCTCGACCCCAAACGGCCAGGGAAGGTGGAAATTGGCCGGATCGAGCGTGCCGTCGAAGGGATGGAAAAACCGCTGACGATTTTTGTCAGGGACAATGGCTTGGGGATTGCGCCGAACCATCTCTGCAAGGTCTTCGCCATCTTCCAGCGCCTTCACGGGAATTTGATCGCAGGTGAAGGGGTCGGCCTCGCATTGGTCCGTCGAATGGTGGAGCGGCACGGGGGAAAAGTATGGGTCGAGTCCGAAGAGGGCGTCGGTTCGACTTTTTTCGCGGCGTTTCCGGCCGATGCGCAGCATTCCCCGTTGCCCATGGTTGCTCCGCGGAAAGAACGGATTAACGTTACGGTTTCCCACGCATGACTACCCAACCGGTTACGATTCTCCTCGCGGAAGACGACGATGGGCACGCCCAATTGGTGCAGCGCAATTTGGAGCGCGCCGGGTTGCTCAACGGCCTCCTGCGAGTCCACGACGGGCAGGAGTTGCTCGACTGTCTGAACAGTCGGGGCAGTTCACACCAACAAACCCTCGACGAGGCCCTGGTAATCCTCATGGATATCAACATGCCTCGCATCGACGGTGTCGAAGCCTTGCGCCAGATCAAAGCCAACCCGAATACCCATCGCATCCCCGTGATCATGCTGACGACGACAGATGACCCGCGCGAGATCGACCGCTGTTACGAACTGGGTTGCAATGTTTACGTCACCAAACCGGTCGAGTACGAAGGATTTATCGACGCCATTCGGCGGCTCGGATTGTTCCTCCAAATCGTCCAACGTCCGCGTAACGGCCAAAACTAAGAGATGAGCACAGTCCGGCCCCGCGGCACCGTCCTGGTCCTGGAGGATGACCCCGGAATTGGCCGCCTACAGCGCTTGCAGTTGGAGCGCGCGGGGTTTCAGGTGGAACTGACGACCAGCACGAGCGAAGCCCGCGCCCGGTTGGCCGCGCACCGGATCGATCTCCTGGTCCTGGACTATCAGCTTTCGGAACCGACCAATGGACTGGAGTTTTATCGCGCGCTCCAGAGCGAAAGTCGCGATCTCCCTGCCATTCTCGTGACCGGTTATGGCGATGAATCGCGCGTCATCGAGGCGATGCGCGCCGGGGTGCGCGACTTCATTCCCAAGACCCCGAACTTCATCGAACTGGTCGGACCGACTGTCGAGCGGGTGATGAAGCAGGTGCAATCGGAGCGGCAGTTGCTCGAGGCGGAAGCGGCCAGCCGGGCGAAGGATCATTTCATCGCCACGTTGAGTCATGAATTGCGCACGCCACTCACGCCTGTTCTGGCGCTGGTCTCCGCGCTCCAGCGCGACGAGCGATTGCCGCAGGATGTGTGCGAGGACATGGCGACGATCTTCCGGAACATCGAACTCGAGGCGCGGCTCATCGACGACATGCTGGATATTACCCGGATCGCCCGCGGCAAGCTCGAGTTGCAATTCGAGACCATCGACATCCGCCCGATCATCGAACACGCGATCAAGACCTGCTGCGCCCTGGAAGCAGCGGAGAAAATGATCATCTGCCAAGAAAATCTCGGCGAGGGAGAACATGTGGCGCGAGTCGATGCCGCGCGGCTGACGCAGGTTTTTTGGAATGTCCTCAAGAACGCCATCAAGTTCACGCCGGCGGGAGGGCAGATTTTCGTCCGCACTCGCCAGGAGAAAAACGCTCCGCACCCCTCTTTGGTGGTCGAGATCCAGGACAATGGCATCGGAATCGCGCCGGACGTGCTGCCGCGGGTCTTTGGCGCCTTTCAGCAGGGAGATCGCTCGATTACCCAGCAGTTTGGCGGCCTCGGCCTGGGCCTCGCGATCAGCAAGGCCATCGTCGAGGCCCATGGCGGGACGATCATTGCGCAGAGCCCTGGCGCCAATCTCGGCGCCACTTTTACCATTCGCCTTCCGCTCAGCCATTCTGCCACTGCTGCGGTAGCCGTGGAACCGGCGCGCAGACCGGGAACGGAACCGACCCGAGCTTCGGAATTGGTCCGCGCACATCTGCTCCTCGTCGAGGATCATCCGGACACCGCGCACGTCATGGCGCGCATGCTGCGACGGGCCGGATATCAAGTCACCGCAGCCAGCAATCTCGCGCAAGCCCTCGCCGAAACCGAGGCGGCGCGCAAAACCATCGATCAAAGCGGCCGGACGAGGCCCGTTCGGTTGGTGATCAGCGATCTCGGCCTGCCTGACGGGTCCGGCTACGATCTCATGCGAAAGCTCCGTGCCGATTTCAAATTGCGCGGAATTGCCCTCAGCGGCTTCGGCATGGAGGAAGACGTGCGGCGTGCCGGAGAGGCCGGCTTTTCCCGGCACCTCACCAAACCGGTGGATCTCGAGTCGCTGCTCTCCGCGATCCGCGAACTGCTTTCCTCGGATTGAACTTGGAAGCGGAAAGGGGCCGCGATTGCGGAAGGCGTCAACTCCCAATCCCCAGTAATCAATCCGGCGAAGCCGTGGTTAAAAATCTGATACCATCTTTCATAAATAACGTGACATATGTGAGGGAGGCTGGCAAAAGAGAGCGATGGCTGGAGTAAAACTCAAATTAGGCGTGCCTGAAGTTGCCGCGTGTATTGACCAGAGACATGCACGGGAGCGCGACGGATGGC
>DASYAY010000075.1:0-21057 GCA_036501065.1 Chthoniobacter sp.
CGTTCTCCGGCCCAACATAATCTTCCAAACTTTCCGGCAACAGCATCGCTTGCTTTCGGTCGGTTCCCTGAATGTAGGACATCTTGCTCTTCTTCAACCCGCCAACCCTCGGGAGCCAAGGGCTTTTCACACAGTCTCGGAGTTTGGGCCACGAGGCCAAAATCGCCCGCGAAATTTCCGGAACTCGCCGACGCCGGAGACCTTGTGCGGAAAAACTCGTTGACGCTGTCGGAATGCAGCCGATAGCTTTTCACCTCACCAAACCCCGAAAAATTTTAGAAAAATATCCTGCCTGCGTGGGTTTCACGCCGTGAAAGACCGTTTTTCCGGCGATCCGCGCGGGCTCTTTTTATCTATGGCCGAAGAACTTTCCTACGTGATCGTCACCCCATACTCGATCCGCAAATCGCGGACCGGCGGTATCCTGGCGCGCCTCATTTCGCGTACGGGACTCGATTTGGTGGCGGCACGGATGTTCGCTCCCAGTGCTGAACTGGTGCAGAAGTACGCGGAATCGATCGTCACCGATCCGGAGCCGCGGCATCGGGCGACCCAGGAATTGATCAAGAAATACGTGCAGCGCAATTTCATGCCGGCCGAGACGGGCCCGCGTCCGCGCGTGCTCCTCCTGGTGTTCAAGGGCGAGGATGCCGCGCTCAAGCTCCGCTCGACCGTCGGACACATCGTCAACGAACGCACCAGCGGCGAAACCATTCGCGACACCTACGGCGACTACATGGCCGACGCCAACGGCAACGTCACCTATTTCGAACCGGGCGTGCTCGCTCCGCCGGACGCCGCCAGCGCCCGCGCCGACCTCCTCCTTTGGTCCTCCTACTCCGACAAGGACGGCGGTCTCCTCGACGAAGCGGTTTCCTTTCCCACGGGCACCAAGGTCGAGAAGACCCTCGTCCTCATTAAACCGGATAACTTCCGCTTTCCCAATGCGCGTCCCGGCGGCGTCATCGATCTTTTCAGTCGCACCGGTCTCTACATCATCGCTTGCAAGGTGCATCGGATGAGTGTTGCCCAGGCCGAGGAATTCTACGGGCCCGTGCTCGAAGTCCTCATGGACAAGCTCCGCGGGCGTTCCGGCGAAATCGCCCGGGCGCTCATCGAAAAGGAATTCAACGTCAAGCTCAGCTCCGAAGTGGAAGCCAAACTCGGCGACATCCTCGGCCCGATCAACGGCCGCGAGAACTGGGAGCAAATCGTTCGCTTCATGGCTGGCCTCAAGCCCAGCGATTGCCCGGCGGACAAGCGTCACGACGCCGGCAGCGAGAAGTGCATCGCCCTCTGCTACCAGGGTGTGGATGCGGTCCGCAAAATTCGCGAGGTTCTTGGCCCGACCGACCCGTCCAAGGCGCCTCCTGGAACGATTCGTCGAGAGTTCGGTTCGACCATCATGGTCAATGCCGCGCACGCCTCCGATTCGCCCGAAAACGCCCAGCGCGAAATGGGTATCGTCAACATCAAGGAAAACAATTTGAAGCCTCTGATCGAAAGCTGGTTTGGCAAGTAAGCGCCTGCTCATCGGCCAAACCAAACCCCACCACCAAAAACCAATGCCCATGGAACTAGCCAATCGCGCCACCATTCTCACCCCCTCGCTCACGCTCAGCATCGATTCGAAAGCCAAGGCCATGAAGGCTGAAGGCATCGACGTTTGCGGTTTTGGCGCCGGCGAACCCGACTTTGACACGCCGGAGCACATCAAGGCTGCTGCCCAGGCTGCCATCGAGACGGGATTCACCAAATACACGCCGAGCAGCGGCACGCCGGAATTGCGTCAGGCCATCGCCGACAAGTTCCAGGCCGACAACCAGCTCTCCTACAAGCCGTCGCAGGTCATCGTCAGCAATGGCGCCAAACACTCCTGCTACAACACCATCCTCGCCACGGTCCAGCCGGGCGATGAAGTCATCATCCCGGCGCCCTACTGGTTGAGCTATCCGGAGATGGTTCGCCTCGCCGGCGGCGAACCGGTTTTCGTCCAGACCAAGGAAGAAAACGGCTGGAAGATGACTGCGGAAGAATTCCAGGACGCGATGACCCCGCGGACCAAGATGGTCATCATCAATTCGCCCGGAAATCCCACCGGCGCCGTTTACACCCACGAAGAATTGCAAGCCATCGTCGATGTCGCCGTGGACGAGGAAATCCTCATCCTCTCCGACGAGATCTACGAGAAGCTCGTTTACGATGACGCCAAGCACATCAGCGTCGCGCGCCTGAACAACGCCTACGACCTCACCATCACCATCAACGGCTTCTCGAAAGCCTATTCGATGACCGGTTGGCGGCTGGGCTATCTCGGGGCGCCGGAACCGATTGCCAAGGCCATCGACGCCATTCAGAGCCACAGCACTTCCAACCCTTGCTCATTCGCTCAAAAAGGTGGGTTGGCTGCGCTCAAGGGCGACCAGCAGCCGGTTGCCGATATGCGCGACGAGTTCGACCAGCGCCGGAACTACATGGTCAATCGCCTCGGCACGATCCCGCGCGTCAGCGTGGTCAAGCCGCAGGGGGCTTTCTATGTGCTCGTCAATATCGGCCAGCTCGGCCTGAGTTCGACGAATTTCGCCGACCGCCTCCTCAGCAAGCATCATGTCGCCCTCGTCCCGGGCGTTGCTTTCGGCAATGACCACACCGTTCGCCTCAGCTACGCGACGGGCCTCGACATCATCAAGAAGGGCCTCGACCGTTTCGAGGAATTCACCAAGACGCTGTAAGCGTCCTCGGTCACCAACCATTCCACCAACGCGCCGCTGGAGATTTTCCGCGGCGCGTTTTTCTTTGAATCGCGTGCCCCAGTCCGGACCCCACCGGCGGTGAGATTGTTGGGTAGGGTGGGCGTCCCGCCTGCCGGTCCGGGCGTCTCGCCTGGACCATCCGCAGCATCACGCGGCAACTTGCATCGAAGTCGTGCTGAAGGTCGCGAACATCACGTCATAACCCGGCTTTGCCATTGTCCGCCGCCCGTACGCTCTGCCAATGTCTTCCCGTGACGCTCTCTTATTTTCAGGTCGACGCCTTTACCAAACGCGTCTTCAGCGGCAATCCGGCGGGCGTGTGCCCGCTCGAGAAATGGCTTTCGGACGATCTCCTGCAGCACGTCGCCGCGGAGAATAATCTTTCGGAAACCGCGTTCTTCGTGGGACGCGACGGCGAATACGATTTGCGCTGGCTGACACCGACCGTCGAGGTCGATCTCTGCGGGCATGCGACCCTCGCGGCGGCTTACGTCATCTTTCAGGAACTCGGCTACCGCGGTGAAAAGATCCGCTTCCACACGAAGGTCGGCGAGCTGGGAGCCTCGCGCGAGGGTGACCTCATCACGCTCGATTTTCCGGCCTGGGCCGCGAAACGATGCGACGAGGTGCCTGCGGTCCTAGCCGATGCCTTGGGCTGGGTGCCGCGCGAACTTTTCAAGACGCGCGATTTCCTCGCGATCTTTCGCGACGAAGAAGAAATTCGCAGCCTGAAGCCGGACCCTGCACTGCTCGCGCGACTGGATTGTCTCGGCGTGATTTGCACCGCCCCGGGCACGGATTGCGACTTCGTTTCGCGCTTCTTCGCTCCCGGCGCCGGCGTGCCGGAGGATCCCGTCACCGGTTCGGCCCACAGCACGCTGATTCCCTACTGGAGCGCGCGGCTGGGAAAAAAGAAACTCTTCGCCCGCCAGCTTTCGCAACGGGGCGGTGAGCTGCTTTGCGAGGATCGCGGCGAACGCGTCGGCATCGGCGGCCACGCCGCCCTCTACAGCCGGGCACAATTGGAAATCGCGCTCTAACCGGCTGGGAGCGGCAACTTCCAAAGAAAAACGCTGCACCTCTGAAGAAGCGCGGCGTTTGAGAATTCTGTGAAGGTGACTTACGCCAGGGCGTCGAGCTTGGCGACGATCTCGCCCTTCGCCTGGCGGCCGACCAATTGCCCATGCACCTGGCCGTTCTTGAAGAAGAGCAGTGCCGGAATGGAATTGATGCGGTAACGCGCCGCCACCTGCTGATTTTCGTCAACGTTGACCTTGGCGACTTTCGCATGGCCGGCTTTGGCCGTCGCGATCTCGTCGATCACCGGCGAAAGCTGCACGCACGGTCCGCACCACGGCGCCCAAAAGTCCACGAGCACGGGTTTGTCCGATTTCAGGACTTCGTGATCGAAATTCGCGTCAGTGACAGTGATGACGTGTTCGTTGGCCATGAAGAAGTAAGGTAGACGTTAAATCGAACTCGCGCTGAAGGCCCAGAAAACAATCCCCAACGAGGCCAGGGAAAGAATCAAGGCGGCGATCGCCAGGATATTCACCATGCCATCGGGTTCCGCTTCCGCGGGAACGTTCGCCATGGCCGGGGTGAGCGCCACCGCCGGCTGCAAGGCCTGGCTGGTCGCCGAGGACACCGGGTGCTTCACCAGCGGCTGCGTTTGCTGCATCTTGATCGTCGCCTTCGGCAGCGCGGGCTTGCCACCTTCCGGCGGCAGAGTGATGCGGGCCGTTTCCTTCTTCGGCGCGGCCGCTTTTTGCGTCACGGGTTCGACACCGGAACTCGGGGCCGGAGCCGGCTTGGCCACGCTCGACGGCGCGGGGGCGGGCTTCAGCGGCACCGTCGGCTTGGCGCCAAGGGACGGCGGCTTCGGCGGCGGAGTCACGCCGCTGACCGGCTTGAGCGTGCCGGAACCCACCGGGGCCGGCGGTTTCGGAGGCGGCGGAACGAAAGGTTTGCCGGCCGCGGCAGGCGCGGGCGGAGGCGCCGGAGTGGCGGCCGATTCCAGCGGCGAAATCTTGGTCGTCTCCTTCTTGGGAGCGCCCGCCGGCATCGTCGGCGCTGGCTTTCCAGGGAGATTGATCCGAACTGTCTCCCGTTTGGCCGTCGATTGTTCCGGCTTGGGAGGCAACGTGATGCGGATCGTTTCCGCTTTCGTTGCGTCTTCAGTTGACTCAGAGGGGGCGGGAGGAAGTTCGTCTGACATAATATTTTGGCGCGACGTGCTACATGTCATCGGCCTTCAGCCATGTCAATAGCAGAGTCCGTCCCTCCAAATTTAAGTTTTCAGCCCGCGACTTTCAGTCTCACATTGCCGGCCCCACACCCTGCCCAATTTCTGGCCTGTCGGGTTTGAATGTCCTCCCTTTTTGGGAATTCGAAACCTGAGGTCGCCATCTTAACTCCTCAATTTTGATAAAATGAAAATCCTCCTCACCGGCGGCGCCGGTTTCATTGGTTCCAATTTCGCAGACCTCCTTCTGGCCGAAGGGCATTCCCTGAGTGTCTTCGACGATTTCAACGATTTTTACGATCCCGCCATCAAACGGGCGAATGTCGCCGGCTTCGGAAAACACGTGTCGATCTATCAGGCGGATTTGCGCGATTGGACGGCCGTCGAGCGGGCGGTGCGTGAGCAGAAACCCGACTGCATCGTCCACCTCGCCGCCCGCGCCGGGGTCCGGCCGTCGATCAAGGATCCCAAGCTCTACATCGATACCAATATCACCGGCACCTGGCACATCCTCGAAGCCGCCCGCTTGCACGGCGTCCCGCGGGTCGTTTCCGCCTCCAGTTCGTCGGTCTACGGCGTGATCAAAACCGCCCCCTTTTCCGAGGACATGCTCATCAACCAGACCATTTCGCCTTATGCGGCGACGAAGATGGCCACCGAGCAATTCTGCTCGAATTACAGCCATCTCTACGGAATGCGCACCATCTCGCTGCGCTTCTTCACCGTCTACGGTCCGCGCCAGCGTCCCGATCTCGCCATCCATTCCTTCACCAAAAACATCTGGGAAGGAAAACCGATCAATCAATTTGGCGACGGCACCACGCGCCGCGATTACACTTACATCGACGACATCCTCCAGGGGTTGCGCGCCTGCCTCACCTACGACGGCCCTCTTTGCGACGTCTTCAATCTCGGCGAAAGCCAGACCACGACCCTGAACGACCTCATCGCCGCCATCGAGCAATCGCTCGGCAAAAAAGCCGTCATCAATCAGATGCCCGAGCAGCCCGGAGACGTCCCGCTGACTTACGCCAATATCGACAAAGCGCGCCGTCTGCTCGGCTACAATCCCCACACGAAAATCGCCGAGGGCATCCCGAAATTCGTGGAGTGGTTCCACAAATCGCGGAGCTAATTTAGTTTATTGACGACGGATTACACGAATTTCACGGATTGATTTCGCAGCCGGGATTTAATCCGTGAAATCCGCGTAATCCGTGGTCAAAATTCCTCACTCGAAATAAGTATCCTCGTGCGCATAGGGCGGCGCGCAGCAGCAGAGAAACCGCAGCGCCTCCGTCGCCGTGATCGTGTGCCACGCGCCCGGCGGAATGAGAATGGCATCCCCCGGCGCAACGTGGCGCGTCTCGCCGTCGATCTCCATTTCTCCACGGCCGTCGAGAATGAAATAAAACTCCTCCGCCAGCTTGTGATAGTGGCGCTGCGTGGCCCCGCCCGCCGGCACTTGCGCCTCGGCGAGGCTCTGGTTTTGCACCGGCGCATTGGTCCGGTCGAGGATGCTGCGGATCGTGGAACCGTCCTTCGTCGTGAACGGCGTCTGCTGGGCGAGATTGAGGACCGTCATGGGTCCCATCTGGCCGCGCCCTTGATCCGGGTGACAAGGAGAAAGCGTCTGCCACGGCCGATGTGGTGCAGGCTTCCAGCCTGCCTTCCAGATAGCAGGCAGGATGCCTGCACCACAATCCGCGGACCACGGTAAAGGCGTCTGCCACTTGCCACTTGCCACTTGCCACGCGAGGCATTCCGCTTTCCACTCGCGCGCATGAATTTTTTCCACGGCTGCACGGCGCTCATTACCGGTGCCTCCTCGGGACTCGGTGCGGAGTTTGCCCGGCAGTTGGCGCCGCAAGCCCGCTCCCTCATTCTCGTGGCGCGGCGCCTCGACCGGCTGGAAGCTTTGCGCGAGGAACTCGATCGACCCGGCCTGACCATTCACTGCCATGCCGCCGATCTCGCCGACGAAGTGCAGATCGAAGCCTTGCTCGCCGCGCTCGCCGCCAGTGGTGAACACGTCACGCTCCTCGTCAACAACGCCGGGGTCGGGGATCACGGCTTTTTCGAAGACAGCGAATGGCCCCGCGTGGCCGCGATGCTCGACGTCAATATCAAGGCGCTCACCCGCCTCACCCACGCCGTCCTCCCGGACCTCGTCCGCGCCGGACGCGGCGCGATCCTCAATGTCTCCTCCATCGCCAGCCTGCTACCGCTTCCGAAGATGGGTGTCTACGCCGCGACCAAGGCTTACGTCACCAGCTTCTCCGAAGCCTTGCGCGCGGAACTCCGCGACACCGGCGTCTCCGTCACGGCGCTTTGTCCGGGACCGGTCGATACGGAATTCTTCACCGTCGCCGAGCGGGCCGAAAACCACGAAATGGCGCCCGCGCCAGACCTCTTCAAGGTGCCGGCCGCCGAAGTCGTGGCCGCAGCATTGCATGCCGTCGAGCACGACCGCGCTCGCGTCATCCCCGGCTGGTTCGTTTGCATTGTCATGACCATTGCTTCATTGGTTCCCATTGTCCTGCTCCGGCTGCTCCTGACGCAGCGTCGTCGCAGTCGCCTGGACTGAACCTTATGTTATTCTTGGCACAAACAATTCACGAAGTTCACGCCTATCCCGTCGTCATTTCCAGCGCGCCCCCGATGAGATTCGCGACCGAAATCTTCTACTACGTCTTTGGCCTCATCACTTTGATTGGCGGCATCCAGGCGTTCATCGGCGTCAAGAGCAAGGCGTCGCTCATCGCCGGTGGAATCTCCGGGCTGCTGCTGCTCGCGGCTGGCTTCATGGCCATGGGGACCCTCGGTCCCATTCTCGGCCTGATCGTGTGTCTCGCTCTGTCCGGACGATTTCTGCCGAAGTTTTTCAAGGAGAAGAAATGGTGGCCGGCCGGCGTGGAAGGCTGGCTGGGGCTGGTCGGCGTGGTGCTGTCGGTGATTGCCCTCGTCCTGAAATAGCCCGGTGTGACGCCTTCCCGCATCACCCAATTCGCTCTTCTCGGTCTCGGTGTTGTCCTTCTCGCCGGTTGCCCGAGCCCGAATCCATCGACCGGGCAAACTCCATCGCCCACGCCCGCGCCGACGCCGACTCCGCCGCCGGCGCCCACCCCGACTCCTCCGCCTTACGTTCCCAATCGCCGGCTGGAGGTCGGCAAGATTTTCAATGGCCTTCACTACCGGGTAATGCTCGAGACCGAGCACGGCACGACCGCCACGCGCGATCGCAATCAGCCCGAGAGTTACACCGCCGATCTCACCGTGAAGGTCAAAGTGCCCAAGCCGCATCACGATCTCGAGGAAATCAAGAGCCTGAACGCCTCGCTCCCCGAAATCCTCCCGGCGCTCCCGGCCCTGCTCGAAAGCGCGAAAATTTCGCCCAGCTTCGACGATCTCTACCGCGTGAAATGCGCATCGCTGCAAGCCAGCCTCATGCGCCTCGACAACTTGCTCTCGCGCCACAATTTCTTCGACTGCGAGACCATCCTCGATCTCCAGGACGAAAAGACCAAACGCCGCGCCCTGCTCGTCCAGGCCGATATGGACGTGGACACCGACGGCTCCGATCCCGATCGCGTCCCGGAAGTCGATGGCGCGTCGCCGACCTTTCAGCCATTCACCAGTTATCGCTGGGCGCGCAAAACAACCAACCCGAGTTCCTTCATCAGTTCGCGCGAAGCGAAGATCAAACAGTACGAAGAAGAACTCTCCAACGGCCCCGGGTCGTCGCGGCGCGCCGATTTGAAAGAAGCCATCTCCCGCCTGCGCTCCGAAGTCACCGACTTGAAGAAATACAGCTACCTCATCGGTGCCGACGATCCGTTCATCGTCCTGCCCAGCACGCTGTTTGGGAAGAGCAAGGGAGTCTTCGCGCCGAACGTTGGCGACTATTGCGTCGTCGCCTATCAGAAGATGCTCTATCCGGCGATCGTCGGTGATGTCGGGCCAGGGAATGTCATCGGCGAAGCGTCGCTGCGGATTTGCAAGGAGATCAACGCCAGGTCGAATTCGGAAAACCGTCCGGTCAGCGACTTGAAAGTCACCTACATCGTCTTTCCCGGCACCGCCGAGAAGTTCGACGCGCCCGATCTCACCCACTGGCATGACCGTTGCGAAAAGCTCCTCAGCGAAATCGGCGGGCACGAGGGAGAACTCTTCGTCTGGGAAGATTACACCAAACCGAAACCGCCGCCCGCGACCCCGGTTCCGAGCACGCCGGTTCCCGCCACTCCCGCGCCAACGACTCCCGCTGCAACGGCCACACCATCGGCAAAGCCATCTCCCTCGCCCGCACCGGCCTCATCCACGCCGCCCCACTCTTCGTAGTGAACGAACTATCCTTCTCGTTCCCAAAGTTAGCGAAGCGCTTTGGGAACGCGCTCTTACCGCCCGTGCGGCCCGCACCGTTCGGAAACTCCGTTTCTCGCTCACCGCGAGCAACCACAGAAACCGTCGACGCAGAAAAAGAAGTAGGAGCGGCTTCCAGCCACTCTTGAGGAGGCAACGAAAAGCGACTGACAGCCGCTTCACTCCAATTGCCGGCATTGCCTATCGCGGCTTCGTATAAGTCAAAACCTGCCACCATTTCCGCGGCGCTGGCGTCGGCACTGGCGTCGCCGCCGGCTTCGCCTTTTCCGTCACCTCCGGCGGAGTCGTCGCCGGCGGTTTCCCATGCACCCGCACCGGAATGCCGACTTCCGCGATGCTGAAAAATAACTCCGCCTTCACCTCCGGCATCCGCACGCACCCATGGGAAGCGGGATACCCCGGCAGATAACCCGCGTGCATCCCATTCGATCCGTCGAATCGCAGGAAGTGCTTCATCGGCGCCTGCACGAACTTCCCGCCCTTCGGCACTTTCATGTCGCAATCGGCATCGCGGGTCACTGTATGGCCGTCGGCGTCCACGATTTTTCCGTAGAGCGAGGAGAGATGATTGTCGTCCTTTTCCAGCACCGTGAAGTTGCCCGTCGGCGTCGGGTGACCGGGCCGTCCACTCGAGATCGGTGAATCGTAAACGATCTTTCCATCCTGGAGCAGAAAGGCCTTTTGCGCCGCGAGATCGATATCGATGGCCAGCGGTTCGGTGGCTGCAGCCGTCAATGCCGTGAGGAAAAAAAAGAAGAGGGTCGGGCGCACGGAAATCTATGGAAGCACAAATCGGGCTCTACATGAATGTCAAAAAATCGGAGCACCGCCGGGCCTGCGAGTGACAAAGAACCCTCCAGCGATCACCATCGCCGCATGTCTGTGAATCTCCCCGCCGGTGTCACCCTCATCGAGCATCCCTTGGTGCAGGTCAAACTCACCCAGCTTCGCGACGCGCGGAATCGCTCGAGCGAATTTCGCGCGCGGCTCAATGAATTGTCCACCCTGGTCGTCTATGAGGCCACCCGTTCGCTGGCCACGCGCCCCGAGCGGATTCGCACACCGCTCGCGGATTACGAGGGCCACGCTCTGGCCCGTCCGGTCATCGTCGCCCCGATCCTCCGCGCCGGACTCGGCTTGGTCGAAGGCATGCTCGATCTTCTGCCCGACGTCAGCGTCGCCCACATCGGCATGTTCCGAAACGAAAGCACCCACCGTCCGGAGAGCTATTACTTCAAGGCGCCCGCCCATCTGGCCGAGGCCGACGTCATCCTCGTCGACCCCATGCTCGCCACCGGCTTCAGCGCCACCGGCGCAGTCACCCAACTCAAGTCCGCGGGCGCGACCGCCATTCGTTACGTCTGCCTCGTGAGTTGCCTGCAAGGACTGGCGCAACTCCGCGGTGCCCATCCGGATGTCGAGATCTTCACCGCCGCCGTCGACCCGACCCTGAACGAAAAGGCCTACATCGTTCCGGGACTCGGCGATGCCGGGGACCGCTATTTCGGCACCGCCGGCTGAGCCGCGGGCCCCGGCGGCGCAGCCGGTTGGGGTGCGCGCGCCTTGGTGTAGTAATCGCGCAGACCCTCCACGACCGCATCCGCATACTCGCGATAGATACTGCGGCGCTTCTCGCCGCCGATCATCTGCTCCCCGTCGTAGTCGCCCGCCTGAACGCGCTCCCACACCACCTCGCTGTTCATGACGTACGGCTCCAGGAAAATCACCGGCGTATCATAAGTCCGATTGGCCAGGAGATTCCGGGCCCAGATGTAAGGGTTCTCCGAAATGTGGATCGCATTTCCCGTGGTGTATTCATACGGCGGCAGCTTTGTCGCCGCCGCCAGGGAATCGGCGACTTGCTCGGAAACAGCCAGGGCCTCCGAAAAGGTCCCGCCGAGCAGCTTCAAGAGCATCTCAAATCGCTGGTCGTCGAAGTGCAATTCACCGGCCGAGTAACAGCCGTTGACGATCAGGTGCAAATGATTGCGCGGCACAAAATCCGGTCGCTTTGGATCGCCCCATCCCTCGGCATTGAAGTGGAGGCAAACCACCAGATCCGGCTGCAGCTTCGTGTTCACGATCACCGCGCGCTGGCGAATTTCGTCACTGCGATAGAACAGCAATTCGCTCCGCGCCTGGACGGTGTCGGCGCGACCGGGGTCATCCATCCCATGATAGTTTTCGCGCGGCGAAGCGACGCCTTCCAGTTCCAATTCCGCGCGCGCCGCATCACGCAAATTTTCCGGACGGTTGTGCGTCACCGGCTCGGTCGAATCGCGAACGAACGATACCTCCGCGCCCAGCGCTTTCAGCTTTGGAGCGATCATCTTCGCCACCCGCAAGGTCATGTCCCCTTCGGTAACCGGTCGCGATTCACCGATCTGGTACCAGCGTTCTTCCATCTTCGCCCACGGCCCGCCGAGGTGTCCGGGATCGAGCGCGATTTTCAATCCGGCAAGCGGTTGTCCATCCGGCGGCGGGCCGAGCTGGGCCGGAAGACGCCAGTATCGCGGCGCCGGTTTCGCCGCCGCCGCGCTCGCTGCGAAACGCAGCCGGAACTCCGTCGGCGGCGTGAGTGTCATTTTGATCACCGCGACATCGGGCTGCACATCGATCACACCCTTGGCCGCGCCGCCCGGTGCATAGACATGGTCGAGCAGCCGCACGAAATCATCGTGCGTGATTGTTTCCTGATACGCCTCGAGCCGTGTCCAGTCAGGCTTGGCCCCCAGCACGCTCAGTCGTTGGGCGTGCAAGAGAGGTGTTCCAACAAAAGAAAGCGCGGCAAAGACCAGCAGGCGGAGGAAGATCACGCCTCATCATTTCACAGATTGCCCGATTAGGCGATGCGCGCGTTCCCCTACCGCGCCCCTAGAAGGAGGAATGCCCCCCTCGTTTCGCCAAACCTTCTATCCTCGTGCCCAAACTCCATTTGAATGCCCGTGCGGCCCGCACCACGCCATTGGGAGCGAGATTCCATCTCGCAGGCGGGGGTGTCAGCGGGTGGGCAACGTCCATCTCCCCGTAGACACCCTCCGTGCGAAATCGGTCTTCCGCACGAGCCGAAAAATCTCTCTGCGGCCCTCTCTCGAATCTTTGCGCCCTTTGCGTTTTTCCGTGCCCGTCGCCTCCAGTTGCTGCTCAGCCGCGCCAGGTAATCCGTGGTCAAACACAATTGCCATCCCCAGGCGGAGGAATGCCCCCTCGCTTTGCCAGACCTTTGCCGCAATTGTGAACTTTGCCCTTTGCGCGCCCCTCCGTGCGCTGCTAACCCTACCCGCCACATGCAAGCCCGCGAACAGCAACAAGAAGGCCTGAGCGTCCTCATCATCGAGGGGGAAATCGATCTGGCCTGCTCGCCGGATCTGCGCGCTCTGCTCCACGGCTTTGCCAAAAAGAAAGTCCCCGCGCTGGTCCTGGACTTCACCGCGGTCAGCTACGTCGACTCCTCCGGGCTCGCCACGCTCGTCGAGTACGTCCGCCTGGCCCAGCCCTTTGCCGGCAAATTCGGCCTCCTCAATGTCAGCGACCGGGTGCGGACCATTTTCGATCTCGTGCGGCTCACCGAATTTCTGCCGATCTATCCGACGCTCGCCGACGCGCGCGCCGCCTTGCTCGCTTCACCCGGCGTGTGAAAGACTACTTCGCGCTGAACGCCCAGATTCTGTACTGGACGCTCCTGGCGCCAATCCGCGGCCAGTTCTTCAAGTTCAGCGAGGTCTTTCATCAGATGGTGCTGATCGGCATCCGCGCCGTGCCCATGGCTTCGCTCACTTCTTTCAGCATCGGCCTCACTCTCGCCATGCAGGCCGCCGGCCAGCTCAAGCGCATGGGCGCCGAAGCCTTCGTCCCCGATCTCGTCATTCTTTCGCTCCTCCGCGAACTCGGCCCTTTGCTCACCGCCGTCATCGTCATCGGCCGCAGTGGCTCAGCCGTGACCGCGGAACTGGGCACGATGAAGGTCTCCGAGGAAATCGAAGCCCTCCAGGTCATGGCGATCAACCCGATCCGTTTCCTCATCGTCCCGCGTTTCATCGCCATGCTCGTGATGCTGCCGGCCCTCACCGTCTTCGGCAATTACGTCGGCATGGTCGG
Source organism: Chthoniobacter sp. (assembly GCA_036501065.1). Lineage (GTDB taxonomy): Bacteria > Verrucomicrobiota > Verrucomicrobiia > Chthoniobacterales > Chthoniobacteraceae > Chthoniobacter. Next base: position 13,480 of record DASYAY010000075.1, read on the forward strand.
CGGCTGGACGATCTGCCACTTCGCCCTCGACTACAATACCGCCGCCTACATCCTCCATTCGGTCTCGCGCGCCCATCCGTGGGATTTGTATTCCGGCATGATCAAGAGCTTCGTCTTCGCCTGGCTCATCATCACCATCGCTTGTCACATGGGCTTGCAGGTCGAAGGCGGCGCCGAAGGCGTCGGCCAGGCCACCACTGGCTCCGTCGTTTGGTCCCTGCTCGTCATGCTCATCGCCAACGCCTCGCTCACCGCGCTCTTTTTCTTCACATGAGCGCCGCCACTCCCGATTCCACACCGGTCATCGAAGTTACCGATCTCGTCCGCGATTTTCACGGACGCAAGGTGCTCAATGGCATCTCCTTCAAGGTCATGAAGGGCGACACCATGATCATCATGGGCGGTTCCGGCTGCGGCAAATCGACACTCCTCCGGCATATCATCGGCGCGATGAAACCGACGAGCGGTTCGATCAAGCTCTTCGGCGAAGAGATCACCGGGATGATGGAAAAAGAGCTCGCCCACATCCGCCGGCGCTTCGGGGTGCTCTTCCAAAGCGGCGCCCTGCTGCAATCGATGACGGTCGGGGAAAATGTCGCCCTCCCCATCCTCGAGCACGGGAAACTCGATCCTGAAATCGTCGATCTCATGGTGAAGATGAAACTCGAGATGGTCGGACTCACCGGCTTCGAACATCTCAAGCCCGCCGAAATCAGCGGCGGCATGAAAAAACGCGTCGGGCTGGCGCGAGCGCTCGCCCTCGATCCCGAGCTCCTCTTCAGCGATGAGCCGACAGCCGGTCTCGATCCCATCATGACCAGCGTCGTCGATATCCTCACCCAGGAAATGACCCGCAAACTCGGCGTCACCGCCGTGGTCGTCACTCACGACATGACCAGCGCCTTCCGCATCGGCTCGAAGATGATCATGCTCGGGACCGGACCGAACCAGGGCAAGATCATCGCCATGGGAACTCCGGACGAGATGCGGTCCAATCCCCACGGCGAAGTCCAGCAATTCATCAAAGGCGAACCCGACGGACCGGTGCCGTTGCGGCTCTCCAAAGGCGACTACGTCGAAAGGCTCCTCGGCCATCCCGGTGCTGGCCGCACCAGTTACTCCGTATGAAAAAGAATCTCTCCGATTTCGTCATCGCCGTGGCCGTCATCATCTGCAGCGCCGTGCTCCTCGGGGCGCTCACCTATGCGCTTTCCGGACGGCGCGCCAGCGCGTCGGATCGCACCGTGGAGATCGATTATCCCGACGTCACCGGCATCAAACTGCATTCCGAAGTACGCTATGCCGGCGCGCCCGCCGGGACCGTCACGGCGATTCGTCTGCTCACTCAGGCCGAACGCGAAGCCGCCGAGACCGAAGAGAAAAAACGCAATGCCGTGCGGGTCACGGTGACCATCTTCAAGGACGCCCCGCCGCTGCCCCAGGATGTCCGCGCTTCCATCGCCAGCGAAACCATGCTGAGCGAGAAATTCGTGGCCCTTTCCGCGGGCACACCGGAAGCTCCGAAACTGGCCAATGGCGCCCTTCTCCAGGGACATGCCGGCGGCGGGATCGAAGGACTGTTCGATGCCATCCAGCCAATCACCGACGCGCTCCCGCACTTGCTGGCCAGCGTGGATAGCGTTCTCAAAAGCATGGACCCGCTCCTCAAGAACGTAAACGGCGCGGTCGACACCGTGAAAGGCGCCGTCAATGACATCGCCCCCCGTACGGACAAATTGCTCGATGGCCTCAAAACCACTTCGGACTCGGCCAACACCGCCATCAAGAAGATCGACAGCCTGATCGAAGGCGCCGATGGCCCGCTCAAGTCGGACCTTCAGGAATTGAAAACCGCCCTCACGAAACTCCAGGGCACGCTCACCTCGGCGAACCAGTTACTCGGCCACACCGACAAAAATCTCGATAGCCGCATGCAGGAACTCGCAGTCGTCCTCCAGAACCTCAAAGTGGTTTCCACCCAAGCCAAAGCCATTACCCAGGCGCTCGGAGAAAGGCCCAACCGGCTCATCTTCAGCGGCAAACCGCAAAAGCTCACCCCCGAGCAGGAGATCCTGCAAAGCAACAAACCACTGCCCGCCGTCAAGCCGTAATGGCGACAAGCGCCTCAGGTCGCGCGAAGCGCCTCCGGGGAGCGCATCTCGTCCCGAGTGCTGGTTTCGGCGTCCCGCCGAAACGAACTTTCCAAGAACCACCGAACCTTCCTTGTGCCCAAACTCCATTTGGGCATGCCATTGGGAGCGAGATTCCATCTCGCAGGCGGGGGTGTCTGCGGGCAGGCAACGTCCATCCCCCGAAGACCACCCTCCGTGCGAGATCGATCCTCACGAGCCGGAGATTCCCTCTGCGGCCCTCTCTCAAATCTCTGCGCCCTCTGCGGTTTTCCGAAATCACCGACCACTCGAGCTGCGGCGACGCTCCATCCCCCCACCATCACCGGTAAAACGCCGCCACCTGCGCCACCACATACTCCTGCTGCTCTTCCCGGAGTTCCGGAAAAATCGGCAACGCCAGCGTTTCCTTGGCCGCCCGTTCCGCTTCCGGAAAAGCACCCGCAGTCAGCCCGAGATCCGCGAAACATTCCTGCAAGTGCAACGGCAGCGGGTAATAGATTTCCGTCCCGATCCCCGCCTGGCTGAGATGAGCCCGCAGTTCGTCGCGCCGCGGCGCGCGAATGATGAACTGATTGTAAATGTGATGCCGGGAAATCCCGCAGTTCGCATAAACCTCCTCCGGCAACGTGATCGGCAACCCCAGCTTCCCAAAGCGCGCCCGATAGAATTCCGCCCGCGCCCGCCGGCCATCACTCCAGGTGTCCAGGTGCGGCAGCTTCACGTTCAGCACCGCCGACTGGATCGCATCGATCCGGAAATTCCCGCCGATCCAGCGGTGATAATAGCGCGTCTCCATTCCATGATTGCGCAACGCCCGGATTTTCGCCGCGAGCGCATCATCCTGGCAGACCACCATCCCGGCGTCGCCAAAAGCCCCGAGATTCTTCGTCGGATAGAATGAAAACCAACCGGCGGCGCCCATCGCCCCGGCTGCGCCCAGAGGATGCCGCGCGCCAAGCGCCTGCGCCGCATCTTCCAGCACCGGGATGCCGTATTTCGCAGCAAGCTCATTGATCCGCGCCATGTCCGCGCATTGCCCGTAGAGGTGAACGGGAACAATCGCCTTCACGTTCGGGCTGCGAGCCAGTTCGGCTTCGAGCGCCGCGACCGAGAGATTAAAAGTCACCGGGTCGATATCCACGAACACCGGCGTCGCCCCGAGCCGCGCGATGCAACTCGCCGTCGAAAAGAAAGTGTAGGGCGTGGTAATGATCTTGTCGCCGGGCCCGATCCCCAGCGCCATCAGCAGCACCAGTTGGGCATCCGTCCCCGACGAGACCCCGATGGCGTGTCGCGCGCCACAATGGCCGGCCACCGCTTTCTCGAACTTTTCCGTCTGCGGCCCTAGTAACAACGCCTGGGAATCCGCCACGGCCTCGATTTCCGCGAGGATTTGAGCCTTGAGCGGGGCGTACTGGAGCTTGAGATCGAGCAGAGGAACTTGCATGTGCCGCCAAGAATTCCCGGCGACCTCCCCGCCGTCCAGAGGGATTTGGATCCCAGCCCGAAGTAAGTGCCGCTTCCAACTCACATCTGCCGGCGAAAGCCGCCCGGCGCAATTAGATCATTTCGACATCAGCTGTAGCCGAAACCGCGGCACAGGAAAACGCAGAGGGCGCAGAGAACGCAGAGGAAGAAAGCAGAATCCCTCTGCGGCCCTCTTTCGAATCTCTGCGCCCTCTGCGGTTTTCCGTCCCTGTCGCCTTTGATTTCGGTTCCGCCGCTCCGCGTCTCTGCGTTTCCCCACAAACCATCGCCTCGCCCTGCGATGCGCCCATACCTTGAGCAGAACTGCCCCATCCCAATCGACCCCGAATTTCCCGACGATTTATCCTTGCTATTCCCCATCAAAGTCCCAACGACACGCTTCATGTCGAGCCCACTGAAGCGAACCCCGTTCTCCTCGTCCCGGAACAATCCCGAGAGCTCGAAAGCAAACCCCGCTCCGGTGCGACACCTCCGCTTCGCCCATCCCGTCGAAGCAACCGCCACCCCTCAAAACCACTCTCACCCGGCGACCGGAACCGGAAATACCGCCTGCCTCTCCGGTCATCATCGCTCCCGTTTCTCCAGAGTAAATCCCCGGAATTCCCCGAAAAAGTCATCATTTGTCATCACCCCCATTTCCCTAAGATCCACCCCGGCCGCAGTTGAAAACCTTGGTTAAGGCTCTCACGCCCATGTCTCTCTCCCAGATAACCCGCGCGACCACCATTCTCGCCACGACGATCACCGTGTGCATGATCGCCGTTGCGCCTCATGCGTCCCTCGCCGCGGTTGCGACCGCCACCGCGGTGCACGGCAAGGTGGATTTCGACCGGGATATCCGGCCCATCCTCGCCGAGAACTGCACGAACTGTCATGGCCCCGACGAAAAGGAGCGCAAGGGCGAACTGCGCCTCGATGTCCGCGAGGATCCGCTCAAGGATCACGATGGCGTCCGGCCGATTGTCCCCGGCAAGCCGGAAGAAAGCGAATTGGTCGCCCGCATTTTTTCGACGGATCGGGACGACGTCATGCCGCCGCCCAAGGCGAAGAAGACCCTCAAGCCGGAGCAGAAGGAAATGCTCAAGCGTTGGATCGCTGAAGGCGCGGAATATCGCGGCCATTGGGCGTTCGAGCCGGTGGCCACCGTGCAGGTCCCCGCGATCAAAATGACGAATGACGAACGTCGAATGACGAAGGAAGGCCAGACGGTCGACTTGGAGAAATGGGGAAAAAATCCGATTGATCGGTTTGTCCTCGCACGCCTCCAGCAGGAGGGCATAACCCCTTCGCCCGAGGCCGACCGGCGGACACTGGTCCGCCGCCTTTCGCTGGATTTGCTCGGGCTGCCCCCGACCCCGGATGACGTCGAAGCCTTCCTCAGCGACACCGCACCGGACGCTTACGAACGCCTCGTCGATCGTTTGCTCGCTTCGCCGCATTTTGGCGAACGCTGGGGACGGCACTGGCTGGACCTCGCGCGCTATGCGGACAGCGACGGCTACGAAAAGGACCTCGCGCGCCCCTATGCCTATCTCTACCGCGATTGGGTGATCAACGCCTTCAATCGCGATCTGCCGTTTGATGAGTTCACCATCGAGCAACTCGCGGGCGACCTGCTCCCAAACGCTACCGAGGAGCAAAAGGTCGCCACCGGATTTCATCGGCAAACGCTCACCAATCGCGAGGGCGGCGTGGACAAGGAGGAGTTTCGCTGCAAGGCGACAGTCGATCGGACGAGCACCACGGGCACGGCCTGGCTGGGGCTGACCGTCGGGTGTGCGGAGTGTCACTCCCACAAGTTCGATCCCATCACTCAGCGCGAGTTTTATCAGCTCTACAGCTTCTTCAACAATGCCTCGGAACGGGACATCCCGGCGCCGACCGCCGCGGAACTGGCCGAGCACGACGCCGCCATGGAGGTCTGGCAGAAAAAACTCACCGAACTCGAGCAGCCGCTGCAGGCCTATCTCCAGCAGATCACACACGAGCGGCTGGCCGAATGGGAACAGACCCTCCGGCTCCCGAAGGAACATTGGACGCTGCTGCCCCCGGCGCGGCTGGCCGCGATCATGGAAGGCGCCGAGGAACAGTTCACCGCGCAGAAAGATGGCTCCATCGTCGCTCGGGCGCGCGATGGGGTCCGCACGCGCTACCGCATCGTGGTCCAACCGCCCGCTGGGGTCACAGGGTTCCGGCTCCAGGCGCTGGCCGACCCCGGCAAAGCCGTGGGCAGTGCCAGGGACGGCACGTTTGGCTTGTCGGAATTTTACGGCACCGTCGAGCTACCGAATGGCGAAGTGCAGCGGGTAAATTTTGCCCGGGCCTCGGCGGACGATGCGGACGAAGGCCACGGGGCCGAAAAAATCATCGACAACGATCGGACCAGCTTTTGGTCGGTCACGAAGAATGCCAAAGCGTCCCACGCCGCCGTCTTCGAACTGGCCCAGCCGCTCCATCTCCCGGAGGGCGCGCGATTCGAGTTGCACCTGGAGTTTTTCGATCGCGGGGTGATCTCGCATTACCGCATTTCAGCCACCACCGATGCCGCACCCTTCACGCCGGATACGACGCCCGACGCCGTGCGCGCGATCGTCGAGACGGCCGCGGAGCAACGCACCGAAGCGCAATGGCAGGCCTTGCTGCGCTACTACGCGGAGATGGCGGACCCACAAGCCCGCAAGCTGAACGAAGCGGTCCTGGCGCACGAAGCCACCAAGCCCGTCTTCAAGCCGACGATGGCCCCCGTGATGGTCGCGGACATCCGCCCCACGTTCATCCACATTCGCGGGGACTTTTTGCAAAAGGGCGACGCCGTGCAGCCGGGCACACCGGCGTTTCTCCCGCCGCTCCACCCGCGCGGGGCGAAAGCCGACCGGCTCGATCTCGCCCGCTGGCTGGTCTCGGACGACAATCCCCTCACTTCGCGGGTACGGGTCAATCACCTCTGGCGCCATCTCTTCGGACGAGGGCTCGTCGGGACGGAAAATGATTTCGGCACGCGGGGCGACAAGCCGACGCATCCGGAGCTGTTCGACTGGCTGGCCAACGATTTTCGCACGCATGGCTGGAGCCAGAAACGGCTCATCAAGGAAATCGTCATGTCGGCGACCTACCGGCAATCCTCGAACTGGCGGGAAGACCTCGCGCAACGCGATCCGCTCAATCTGTTGCTCGCGCGCCAGAGCCGTTTTCGGCTGGAGGCCGAGGCCGTGCGCGATGTGAACCTCGCGGTCAGCGGCCTGCTCAATCCAAAGATCGGCGGCCCGAGCATCAAGCCGCCGCTGCCGCCGGATATCGCCGCGCTGAATTACGGCAGCAATCTGAAATGGGTCGAAACCACCGGCCCGGAGCAGTACCGGCGCGGGCTCTACATTCATTTCCAACGGACGGTCCCATTCCCGATGCTCGTCACTTTTGACGCTCCGGAATCGAACGTCGCCTGCACCCGCCGCGAGCGCTCGGACACCCCGTTGCAAGCGCTGACGCTCCTGAATGACAGCACCGCCGTCGATTGCGCCCGCGGGCTGGGCCGGCGGCTCGCCGTGCAGACCGGCGGATTGAGCGACCAGATCCGCTATGGATTCGAGCTCGTCATGGCGCGCCCGCCGGAACCCGCCGAGCTGTCCCGCCTGCAACAGTTCTGCGACTGGCAGGAAAAATCTTTCCACAACGATCCCGAAGCCGCGCGCCAAGTGCTCGGCGGCAAATGCGACGGCGACCCAGCCGAGCCCGCCACTCTCGTCGCGCTAAGCCGCGTCCTGCTGAACCTCGACGAACTCATCACCCGGCCATGACTAGAAACGGCCGCTTCCAAACACTCTCGTTCCCAAGTTGCGAGTTTGTGTGAAAAGCCCGAAAAATCGAGTTTCGCCGACGAACTTTCGATGACTTACAAAAGTTCATCAATGACTTGCATAAGCACCGCCGACTTTTCACACAGTCTCTGCACTTGGGAACG
>DASYAY010000076.1:0-42641 GCA_036501065.1 Chthoniobacter sp.
CTCATCTTCATGAACTCCACCCTCGCCAAACTCCTCCAACCACCCACCCCTTCCACCACTTCTTAATCCTTCCTCCTCCTTCCAACAATTACCCCAATTCACCCCTTGACCACCAACACCGTTGCTCCAAAACGCAAGCGACTGGGACGAGCGCCCTGTCAAAGAGCGGTGCGGAGCCCATTGAATCTTGGACACCACTGTTCCCCCTCATGCCCCCAACTTCCCAAACACCGCTCCTGCTACCGCCTCCGGCGTATCCGCCTCGGCTTCCGCGATTTTCGGGGGCGTGCCTGGTTCCCCAAAGAGAATCGCTTTCATGGCGACTCTTCCTTTCGCCAATCGGGTCCGCACTCCGACCGGCAACGCACAATCCCCGGCCAACAATCGCTGCAACTCCCGCTCGGCGCGGATGGCGAGATGCGTGTCGCCATGATCGATGCGACGCAATACTTCGGTCACTTCCAGGCGGTCTGCGCGGCTTTGCAGCGCGATCGCCCCCTGCCCGATGGCGGGCAGCAAATCTTCGGCGAGCGAGGCGACGGAGAATTTCCCCTGCTCCGTGGCCAGCGTTCCATCGCGCAAATCGTGTCCCAGCCGCTCCAGTCCCGCCTGGGCGAGAATGATCCCGGTCACGTCCGCGCGTTCCGCGAGTTTTCGCAGCCGCGTTTGCACGTTGCCGCGCCACTCTTCCACGCGCACATCGGGCCGCAGCCATTGCAATTGCCGGGCGCGCCGCACGCTGCTCGTGCCGACCAGCACGCCCTGCGGCAGGTCGCGCAAGGTCATCGGCGTTTTGGTAATCAGGACGTCCGCGGTCGGCGCACGCTCGAGCACGGCGGTCACGGCCAGTCCCTCGGGATTATGCCCGGGCAAGTCCTTCAGGCTGTGCACGGCCACATCGATCGTCCCATTGAGCAAGGCGTCTTCCAGTTCCTTGGTGAAGAGACCTTTGCCACCGGCTTCATTGGCCCGGATCAAACTCAAATCGAGTTTCTGGTCGCCGCGGGTGACGAAAATTTTCCGCTCGACGGCCATGCCGGAAAAAGCCGCGGCCAGCGCTTTCTCCGTCAAATCGACTTGGGCGAGCGCGAGCGCCGAGCCGCGCGTTCCGAGGACGACGGACTTCAACCCTGCCCTCCCGAGACCACCTCCGAATAATGCACACCGGCTTGGGTCCAGCCGCCGGCCAGCCATTCGCCAAATTCCATGGCGTGCCGCTCGATCATTTGCTCGCACACGACCAATTCCTGCCGGCGATCGGCCATATTCTGTTCGGCGCGGTTCTGGAGTTCATCGATGTTGTAGAGAAACACGCCGTCGATTTTGTTCACTGCAGGCTCGATGTCGCGCGGCACGGCCAGGTCGATGCAGAAGAGATTCCGGTCCGGCCGTGTGCGCATCACCGGGGCCAATTCCGCCGCCGTGAGCACGTGATGCGGCGCAGAAGTTGAGCCAACGAGAATGTCCACGTCGTGAATCTCGCGGATCCATTCGTCGAAATGGATCGCCTTGCCTTTCATCTTTTCCGCCAGGGCGGCCGCGCGGTCGTAGGAACGATTGGCTACAAAGATCGAGCGCACACCGCGCGCCGCGAGTGCTCCGGCGGTCAATTCGGCGGTCTCACCGGCGCCGAGAATCATCACGTGGCAACGTGAAAGTTTGCCGCAAGCCATTTCCGCCAACTCGACCGCCGCCGAGCCCACACTGACCGAACCGCGGGTGATATTGGTATTCGTCCGCACGTCCTTGGCGACGTTGAACGCCCGCTGGAAAAGCTTGTTCAAGTGCTTCGCCGTAGTGCGGCCTTCGGTGGCGGCGGCATACGCTTTCTTCACCTGGCCGAGGATTTCCGTCTCGCCGAGCACCATCGAATCGAGCCCACAAACCACACGGAACAGGTGCCGGATCGCCGCCGGGGTGGGGTGCCGGAAGAACGCTTCTCCCGGCGGTTCCGCGAGGCGCGTGGCCAGGAATTCATTGACCGCGGAAAAACCCTGCGGCGCATCCTCGGCAGCGACGTAAAATTCCACCCGGTTGCAGGTCGAAACCACCAGCGCCTCGCTCACTCCAGGTGCGGCCAGAAGCTGCGAAGCCACGGCCGTTACTTCCGTCTCGCGAACGGCAAATTTTTCGCGCAAATCCACGGTCGCGGTGTGATGGCTCAGACCCAGGCAGAGAATTTCCATCGGCCTAGAGCGCTCCTTTCTGGGCGATAAAGTTGAGGCCGCCCAAGGTCAGGAGCAGGACGCTGAAGGCTCCCACCGAAAGCCAGGCCACGCGCCGGGGACTGATCCGGTGCCGCCATTCGGCGGTGAGGATAATACCGTAAAGCAGCCAGACTCCCAGCGACCAGGCGGTGAGCACCGAGTGAGTAAAAATGCCTCCCAACGTGAAGCCCGCGCCGAGTCCGACGGTGAGGAGGACAAACCCGACCACGATCAACCGGTTATTGGCCACGGCGAGATCGCGAATCGGCGGTAAATGCCAAAAGATCGAGTGGATGTTGTGGCTCTTGAGCTGGCGTTCCTGCGCCAGGTACATCGCGCCCGCCACACAGGCCAGGGCAAAGGCCCCATAGGCCACCACCGAGATGGCGGCGTGCAACTCGAGCCAACCGTTCGGGGGCATTTTTGCTTTGACCGGCACATCCTTGACGACGAGCAGCGCGACCACTTGGAAAAGGAAGGCCAACGGCGAGGTAAACGCTCCGAGCAAGGACAAGCGGTAGGTGGGACCGATGAGCAAATAGAAGAGCACCGTCGACCAACTGAGGAAGATCAACACTTCAAAGAGGCTGGTCAGCGGGCAACGCCCGACCATCTGGCCACGCACATAGAGGAAGGCCGTCTGGAGCAGGAAACCGGTGAGCACCGCGAAGAAATTCAGGCGCGACGGTTTGTACACGCGGGCGCCCAGGGCGTGCATGGTATAGCCAAACCCGAAGAGAAAACAGAAAGTGGAGATGACCAACAGGAGGCGATCCATGTGGCGGGGAGAAAAGATATATCGGGGTCGGGGGATTTTGGCAAATAGGAGCGCAGGCCAGAGGTCTCCGGCCCGATGGGTCTTGCCAGCATCCGGCGCGGCGACAACATTCGGGGAATATGGCTCAAGGCCCACCCAACTGCATTCGGCTCGGCCGCGTGCTCGGCATCGATGTCTACCTGGATTACTTCTGGATCGCAGTGCCTATTTATTTTTTCTCCGCCGGCGCGGGAAAATATTCCTCGCCGGTCTGGAACGTCTGGGAGTGTATCGCCCTGTTCGCCATCGTGCTCCTGCACGAATTTGGCCATGCCCTGGCGACCCGGCAGGTCGGTGGTCGGGCGGACACGATCAAGCTTTGGCCGTTGGGCGGCGTGGCCTATGTCGACCCGCCGCAAAGGCCCGGGGCGGAGCTATGGAGCATCGCAGCCGGGCCGCTGGTCAATGTCGTCCTCCTCGTCATCTTCACCTTCATTACAGGGCCGTTTCCGAACGTCTCCGAACTTTATCTCTCCAATGAAGGCCGTCTGCTCGGCGAGGTGTGGTGGATCAACTTTGGACTGCTGGCTTTTAATCTCCTGCCGATCTATCCGCTCGACGGAGGACAGATCCTCCGGGCGCTGCTTTGGTTTATGTTCGGTCGGGCACGCAGCCTTTTCGCCGCGGCGGTTATTGGTTTCGTTGGCGTCGCCTGGCTCGCGTTCAAGGCCATATCCCAACAAAGTATTTGGCTGGGTTTTATCACCTTCTACGCCTTCCAAAATTGTCGCCAGGGATTGGCGCAAGCCCAGGCGCTCCGGCGACTGGAACAAATGCCGCGGCGGGAGGAATACACCTGCCCCTCCTGCGGCGCGCATCCGCCGGTCGGCGCAATCTGGAAATGCCACAAGTGCCAAGCCGCCTTCGATATCTTTGAAAGCCAGGCGGAGTGTCCGAATTGCCATGAACAATTTCCCGCGGCGGTCTGCGTCGACTGCCGGAAAGCTTTCCCGCTTTCTGAATGGCGTCGCGGCTAAAAAGGGCGGATCTATGAAGGTGAAAGGAAGCGCCGCGAAGGCCATTCCTCGATATTTGGTTTCTCACGCGGATTGCCGCCACCAGATCCAAGGAAAAAGCTCGTCTCCCTGTGGCCAACTCCAATGATGGGGCGGTGAAGAAAATCTTCCGCCTGCTGTTGGTCCCGGCCATTTTGCATCTGGTGGTGATGGCGCGCTCCGCCAATGCCGAATGGTACGAGATAACCGTCGAACACGGACTGACGACAGAAACGTTCGTGGGCTTCACGCTCATGTCGACCGACGCCATGGCGCTTGCTCTCTCCGGATCGAAACCCATCGTCCTCGAGAACCTGCGCGTTTATGAAGCGAAGGACGGCGCCACGAACCGGATGCAATGGTGGCCGGATCGCGAGGGCAAGAAGCTCTTTCTTCGGCCCGAAAAAATCGTCTACTTCTACCTCCTCCCGGAAGACCCCGCGGCGAAATAAAGGATCAGTCCCACGGATTCCGCGTCCTCGTTCCCAAGCTCCAGCTTGGAAACGCAAGCTGTCTTGGAAGCTCCTGCTTCCTTGCGGTTTGGACGAAGCTGGAGCTTCGCAGACAAGTGCGTTCCCAAGCTGGAGCTTGGGAACGAGGCAAGCACTACGATTCCTGCGAAGCGCCAGCGCCAGTCCGGCCCGGCTCCTTCGTCATTCGTCATTAGCCTTCGTCATTCCCCTACTCCACGGTCACGCTCTTCGCCAAGTTGCGCGGCTTGTCGACGTCGCAACCCAGGGCCACGGCGGTGTGATAGGCGAGCAATTGCAGCGGGATCGCGGTAAGGATCGGCGAAAGGAAGTCCGGGCACGGCGGAATGAAGATGACGTCATCGGAGACCTTCTTGATCTTTTCGTTCCCCTCGGTGGCGATGCTGATGATCGGTCCTTTGCGCGCGCGCACTTCCTCGATGTTGCTGACGTTTTTCTCGAAGACCGAATCGTCCGGGGCGATGAAGACGCTCGGGACATCGGCGCTGATCAGCGCGATGACGCCGTGCTTGAGTTCCGCGGCCGGGTGGCCGCTCGCGTGGATGTAGGAAATCTCCTTCATTTTCAACGCGCCTTCGAGCGCCACGGGGTAGTTGTACTGGCGGCCGAGGAACATCATGGAGTGGGCGCCGCTGTACTTCTCGGCGACGGTCTTGATGTGGTCGCTCTGCTCGAGGATTTTCGCCACCTTGGCGGGGATGGCCTCCAGTTCATCGATAATGCGAAGCCCCTCGCCCTGCGAGAGATGCCGGATGCGCCCGAGGAGGAGACCGACGAGCGTGAGGATGGTGACCTGCGAGGTGAACGATTTCGTCGCGGCCACGCCGATCTCCGGACCGGCGTGCATGTAGACGCCGCCGTCGCTTTCGCGCGCGATGGTGCTGGCCACGTTGTTGCAAATGCCGAGCGTGCGATGCCCTTTGCGCTGGCTCTCACGGAGCGCGGCGAGGGTGTCGGCCGTTTCGCCGCTCTGCGAAATGACGAAGACGAGTGAGTCCTTCGGCAAGGGCATGTTCCGATAGCGAAACTCGCTGGCAAACTCCACCTCCGTGGGAATGTGGGCCAGCGCCTCGATCACGTATTCGCCGACCATGGCCGCGTGACTGGCCGTGCCGCAACCCGACAGGATGATCCGCTCGATGGCGCGCAGTTCGGCGTTGCTCATCTCCAGACCGCCCAGTTTCGCTGTGCCCTCCTCGCGACTCAGGCGGCCGCGCATGGCGTCCTGAATCGTCTCGGTCTGCTCATAAATCTCCTTGAGCATATAGTGCGCGTAATCCCCTTTATTCACGTCCTCTTCGCTGAACTCCACCTTCGAGACCTCGAAGCCGCTGGCTCCGCCGAGCAGGCTGGTGATTTCAAATTCCTCCCGGGTGAGCGCGGCGATGTCGTAATCCTTGAGGTAAATCGCGTCGCGGGTGTAGGCGACGATCGCGGAGACGTCGCTGGCAAAGAAATTCTCGCCTTTGCCCACCCCCAGGACCAGCGGACTGCCGCGCCGTGCGCCGACGAGCACGTCCGGGAGGTCCTTGTGCAGGAGCACGATCCCGTAAGTGCCCACCACTTGTTTCAGGGCGAGCCGCAGCGCCTCGACCAGGCGTCCCTTCGTCGGCTCGCCGCCCACGGCGTCAAAGTGCTTGCCGATGAGATGGGCCAGAACCTCGGTATCGGTCTGGCTTTTGAAAATGTGGCCTTCGCGGATAAGCTGCTCCTTCAGGACATTGTAATTCTCGATGACCCCGTTGTGACAGAGGTAAAGATTCCCGCTTTGGTCACTGTGCGGGTGCGCGTTTTCATCGGTCACGCCGCCGTGGGTCGCCCAGCGTGTGTGCGAAATTCCGGCCGTGCCGGAGGGCGGCGATTGCTTGATCAAATCGGCCAGATTGGCAATGCGCCCGACCCTCTTCCGCGTCTCAATGCTTCCGCCATCATAGATCGCTACTCCCGCGCTATCGTAGCCGCGGTATTCCAGCCGGCGCAAGCCGTCGAGAAGAATGGGGACCGCTTGTGATTTTCCGATGTAGCCAATGATTCCGCACATAGTATTAAATTGAAGTGGAGCCGGGAATCCTGACAGAGCCCAGCACACTGCGCAAGGACGTCCCCGCGTGGCCTGGCAGCAGTCAGACGAAAGCACGCGTTTCAATGGCGGGCGCAAAACTCGGCTTCCGATCCCTCCTTTCGGCTTGTAGAAAGCGGCCATGCACTTTCGCGATTTGAACGAAGCCCAGATCCTCGCGCTGGCCATTACTTCCGAGGAGGAGGACGGACGCATTTACCGCGATTTTGCCGAGGGATTGCGCGAGAATTTTCCGGCTACGGCCGATCTCTTCATCCGCATGGCCGACGAAGAATCAGGACATCGCCACCGGCTGCTCGACCTCTACCAGAAGAAATTTGGCGAACACGTCCCGCTCATCCGGCGCCAGGATGTGGAGGGCTTTACGATTCGCCGGCCTTCCTGGCTGGCCACTTCGCTGCGTCCCGAAAAGGCCCGCGAGGAAGCGGCACTCATGGAACAGGATGCCCGGCGATTCTACGAAGCCGCGGCGCAAAAGAGCGGCGACGCTTCGGTGCGCCAGCTCCTCGGGGACCTCGCCAATGAAGAGTCGAAACACGAGGCGGCCGCGGAAAGTGTCAACACCGAGCAGGCGGAGACGGGCGCTGTCGAGAGGGAGCAGGAGAACGCCCGCCGCTTTTTTGTCCTGCGTTACGTGCAACCGGGGCTCGCGGGGCTCATGGACGGCTCCGTCTCGACGCTCGCCCCGCTCTTCGCCGCGGCCTTTGCCACACATAACACGGCGGACACCTTCAAGGTCGGCCTGGCCGCCTCCGTCGGCGCCGGCATCAGCATGGGCTTTGCCGAGGCGCTCTCCGACGACGGCAAACTCAGCGGGCGCGGGCACCCCTTGATCCGCGGCGTCATCTGCGGCCTCATGACCACCATCGGCGGCATCGGCCACACACTGCCGTACCTCATCACCAACTTTCACGTCGCGACCAACATCGCCATCGGCGTGGTCGTCATTGAACTGATCGTTATCTCCTGGATTCGCTACCGCTACATGGCGACGCCGTTCCTCTCGGCCAGTTACCAGGTCATCGTCGGCGGCATCCTGGTGTTTCTCGCGGGGTGGCTGATCGGGGCGGAATAGCCTTCCGCCGTTCCGTAATGACGAATGACGAATGACGAATGACGAATGTCGAATGTCGAATGAATGCTTGCGATGAGTGTGGACGACCGTTTCGTCCCCCTCGTTCCCAAGCTCCAGCTTGGGAACGCACTTGTCTGCGAAGCTCCAGCTTCGACAAACTCCCGAAATGCGTAGCCGGTATCTGGTTCATGAGCCCAACCGCCCACATTTCGTCACTGGCACGATCGTCGAATGGCTTCCAGTCTTCTCGACCGGAGCGTGTTGCGATATTCTCGTCAACTCGCTTGTCTACAGCCGCGGTCACAAAGGATTGAAAATCCACGGCTGGGTGATTCTGGATACACACTTTCATGCGGTGTTGGCGGCACCTGATCTTTCTGCAGTCCTGCGCGACATCAAGAGCTTCACAGCGAAACTCCTCGTCGAGCAGGTGTCAGCCGAAAAACGAGAATGGTTGATCAATCAGCTTCGGCATTACTGCGCAGGACACAAACCGAACGAATTTCAGATCTGGCAAGAGGGCTCACATCCGTAGGCGATTCTGAGCGACGAGATCATGCTCCAGAAACTGGAGTACGTGCACAATAATCCGGTGAAGCGTGGTTTGGTCAGTGCGCCGGAGCATTGGCGTTATTCTTCTGCGCATGAGTGGTTACCGGGTGTCGAGCCGGTGCTCAGGTGTGATCCTTGGCGGTAGGTGCGAAGCCGGAGCTTCGAAGACAGGTGCGTTACCAAGCTGGAGCTTGGTAACGAGGTCGAGTAAACGAGACTGGGTACGCGTTGCGAACGCGATCGAATATCGGCGTAACTAATCCCTTCCACCCGTCGTTACCAATAGACACCCATGAAGCGTTTTCTCCCCCTGTTCACCGTTTTCGCCCTCGCGGCCGCATTGGCGTTGGCGTTCCTCGCACATCGGGTCCGGGCGGACGACGCGGTCGCGGCGAAGATGCTCGCCCTGTTCCCGCGATTCGACGCGGAGCACAAGGATGTGCTCTCACCGGAGGAGCAAGCGCGTGCGGTGGACGCCGTCAAAAAGGCCTTCGGCGAGCAATGGGGCCGGGAGATCGCGAAGATGTTCGCCCACGCCGCCAGGGCGGATAAGTCCGTGACGCTCGACGCCTGGCGCAAGGAGGTCGCGAGTTTTGGGCAGCCGCCCGCGGTGCAAACCGTGCAGATCCCAATGCGCGACGGGGTGAAACTCGCGACCGATATTTACCTGCCACGCGGCGATGGGCCGTTTCCGGTCGTTCTCGCACGCACCCCATACAACCGGGTGAAGCACAACGAAGGCGCGGCCAATTTTGCCGCAGGCGGCTACGTCTTCGTCAACCAGGACATGCGCGGGCGTTTCGCGTCCGGCGGCGAAAATCTGCCTTTCCTCGGCGGCGGGTGGAACGAGCACCAGGACGGCGTCGACACGATCGCCTGGATCCAGCAGCAAAAGTGGTGCAATGGCAAGATCGGCACGATCGGCGGCTCCGCAGGCGGCATCACGCAGAACCTCCTCGCCGGCGCCGCACCGGATGGTCTGAAGGCGCAATACATCTCCGTCGCCACGACCAGCCTCTATTCCGACGCCTGTTACATCGGCGGGGCCTTTCGCAAGGCCGACACGGAAAACTGGCTGACCAGCAACCAATTTGATCCGAGCGCACTCGCGCTCATGCGCGCGCACCCGAGCTACGACGACTACTGGAGGCGCTTTGACACCTCGACCAAGTTCGCGGTGATGAATGCGCCTTCCGTGCAAATCGGCGGCTGGTTCGACATGTTTTGCCAGGGCACGATCAACGAATGGATCGGCCGCCAGCACGAAGGCGCCTCCGGTTCGCGCGGCGCGCAGAAACTGATCATGGGGCCGTGGACGCACGCCATTGGGAGAATGCCCTCCGGGGAACTGACGTTTCCGAAGGCCAGCAAGGGGCCCGAGCAATATAGTTCTGCACGCTGGTTCGAACATTACCTGAAAGGCGTGGACAACGGCGTCGAAAAGGAACCCGCCGTCGCCTACTACGTGATGGGCGATACGAGCACACCGGGCGCACCGGGCAACGAATGGCGCCATGCCGATGACTGGCCGATTCCGGCCAAAGAGACGCCTGCCTATTTCAACACCGACGGAAAGCTGGCCCTGGAGAAGCCTGCCGCCAGCGACTCGCCGCTTCAATTCACCTTCGACCCCGAAAATCCCTGCCCGACCGTGGGTGGCAACAATCTCACCATCCCGCGCGGCCCAATGAACCAGAACAAAATCGAAAACCGCCACGACCTCGTCATTTTCACGAGCGCGCCGCTCGACAAACCGATCGAGGTCACCGGACGAGTGAAGGCAAAGATTTTCATCTCCTCCAGCGCGGCGGATACCGATCTCTCCGTGCGCTTGTGCGATGTCTACCCGGACGGAAAAAGCTATCTCATTGCCGAAGGCATGCTGCGCCTGCGCTATCGGAATTCCCTCGAAAAGCCCGAGCCGCTCACGCCCGGCAAAGTCGAGGAAGTGACCGTCGATTGCTGGTCCACGAGCATGATCTTCAATCGCGGCCATCGCCTCCGCGCCACCGTCACCTCGAGCAACTATCCGCGATTCGAGATCAATCCCGGCACCGGCGAACCCTGGTCCGACTCGGGGACAAAAGTGAAGCAGACCAACCGCATCTACTGCGACGCCGGGCACGCTTCACGGCTGATCCTGCCGGTGGTCGAGAGCGGCACCCCGTAGTCGTTTCCAAAAAAAACGCCTGCGCCGGGGATGCCGGCACAGGCGCTTTTCAATCGTTCAACCGAATGCTTGGCGCTCGAGGCGCGCCTTCCCCCTATTTCGCCGGATCGTCCGGCTTCTTATCGTCGACCTTCTTGTCGTCGTCCTTGTCCTTTTTGTGGTGCTTCTTTTTCTTTTCCTTGTCCTTCTCGTCGTCCTTTTTGGCCGGGTCTGCCGCCTTGTCCGGACCTTTGTCATCATCCGCATAGCTGAGGCATGGGCTGGCGACGTAAATGAAGGCGGCTGCGCCGATGGTGATGAGGTAACTGGGGAGTTTCATATGCCCGCGAGCTATACCTAAAAGCGCTACATGTCCATACGATAAGACTCCACATCGCGGCGACCCCTCACCACCTCCTCAGCCGGACTTCCGCTATCAGGGGGCACTCTGAAATCGTCGCGACCGTGACCAACGAGGTCTCGAAGACCGTGGTCGACGGCGCCCTCTGGATCGGCTCGATTCAGGCGCAACCGGAGATGGTCTACCTGCTCTGGCACGCCTCCGGCGAAGTGCCCGTATCCATGACCGCGCTCCGGCCCGAACTGGCCGATCCCAAAATTCACGGCGTCATCGGCTGCTTCCTCTCGAAGTGGCACCGGCGGCTGCATTGAATTCCGCGCTCGCTTTTCCCCAAATGTCAGATGACAAGCTCGGGACCACTCTGGCAGGGTGGGCGCGCGGTCCCCAACCCCTATGCAACTTTCCGACTGGCCTTCCATCACCGAAAAATCTCTCGCCATCATCATGGGCGGCGGCGCCGGCACGCGGCTCTTTCCGCTGACCAAGGAGCGCTCCAAGCCCGCGGTGCCCCTCGCCGGCAAATATCGCATCGTCGATATCCCGGTTTCCAATTGCATCAATTCCGGCCTCCGGCGCGTCTATGTGTTGACGCAATTCAACTCCGCTTCGCTGCACAAGCACATCCATTCGGCGTTCAAATTCGACAACTTTTCCCGGAGCTTCGTCGAGATTCTTGCGGCCCAGCAGACGCCCACGGATACCAATTGGTATCAAGGCACCGCCGATGCCGTGCGGCAAAACCTCCGCGATTTCCTCCAGTTCCCCTATCAGTACTTCGTCATCCTCAGTGGCGATCAGCTTTACCGCATGGATTATCGCGATGTCCTCAAGCAGCACATCGAGACCAAGGCGGACATGACCCTGGCCACCATCCCAGTCGGACGCGAGGCCGCCACCGCATTCGGCATCATGCATACCGATGCCAATCGGCGCGTCGTGCGTTTCGAGGAAAAGCCGAAGACAGCGGAACTGCTCGACGCACTCAAGATCCCGCCCTTGCTGCTCAAGGACCTCGGACAGCCGGCGGACGCCGAACTCTATCAAGCCTCGATGGGCATCTACATCTTCAACCGCGACGTCCTCATCAAAGCGCTGGACAACCAGTGCGTGGACTTCGGCAAGCACGTCATCCCGGGCATGATCAAGAACTCCCGGGTGCACAGCTACATCTTCCAGGGTTACTGGGAGGACATCGGCACCATCCGGGCATTTTTCGACGCGAATCTTCAGCTTACCGACGCGGTGCCGGCCTTCAATTTCTTCGACACCACGGCGCCGATCTACACGCATGCCCGCTTTTTGCCCGGCAGCAAAATCAACGGCGCAACCATCAAGCAGGCCATCATTTCGGATGGCTGCATCATCGACGATGCTCATATCGAGCGATCGGTGATCGGCGTGCGCAGCTACATCAAGACGGGCACGACCATTCGCAACAGCATCGTCATGGGTGCGGATTTCTATGACGTCGACAAGGTCAGCAAGGCCGGCGACGTCGAGCTCGGCATCGGGAAAAACTGCGTCATCGACCACGCCATTATCGACAAAAACGCCCGCGTGGGCGAAGGCGCGGTCATTACCCCGGATGGCAAGCCGGAGAATTGCGATGGCCCGAACTGGTACGTGCGCGACGGAATTGTCGTCGTGCCGAAGGGCGTCTCGATTCCCGCGGGCACATGGATTTGAGCAACGCTCGGATCATCGGGCAGCCCGATTATTTCGCCGCTCTTGCTTGAACGCGCTTTCTTGCGGATTGTCTCACCGAATTTCATGCGCATCCGTTCCTTTTTCCCCTCGTTGATCCTGGTTTTGGGCCTGATGGCAGTCCCTGTTTCGTTGCAGGCGAGTTCCAGCTCGCTGCCGTTTGGCACCGTGTTCAAAGGCACCAAACAATTCAACGCGCTGGTCGCGCAAGCCGACCAATGGAAGGGCCTGCCCATCGGTGAACGGGTGGCGGCGGTCGGCCGGGCGATGACGGGAACGCGTTACAAGAGCTTCACCCTGGAGATCGACGACCATGTCGAAGCCCCCTCGGTCAATCTGACCGGTCTCGATTGCTGGACCTTTTTTGAAACCTCCCTGGCCTTTGCCCGCATGCTCGACGAGCCGAAGCAAAACTGGACCCCGCAAACGATGCTCAAGTACATCGAGCTCGACCGTTACCGCGGCGGCCAGTGCACGGGCAGCTACCTCTCGCGTCTCCACTACCTGGAAGACTGGCTGCACGACAACGACCGACGCGGCATGGTCAAGGACCTCACCCGGGACCTTGGCGGCATTCCCGCCGCTCACGATGCCGTGGAAATGAGCCGCGGCTGGCGGAGCTACCGCTACATGCGCAAAAACCCCGATCTTCGTGCCGGCATCGCGCGGATGGAAGCGCGCGTGGCCAGCGAGCCCTTTTACTACATCCCGAAGAGCCAGGTGGCCGGGATCGAATCGAAGCTGCAATCGGGCGACATCATCGGCATTTGCGCGCACGATGGCCGCTACATCGGCACCGCTCACGTCGGCCTGGCCTGCCGGAGCAGCGACGGCGTGCTCCATTTCATGCACGCCTCGGCCCCGCACAATTACAACAAGGTCGTCCTCGACCAGCGGTTGTCCGATTACCTCTACCATTTCCACACTGACGCGGGGATCATAGTGGCGCGGCCGTTGAAGTAGAAGGGTGCGCAACAGGGCAGTCTCTTAATCTTAATCTTACTCTTAATCTTAATCCCTTGAGACACGGAGTTCGGGCCTATCGGATTAAGATTAAGAGTAAGGGCACTCCGCCACCCCTCTTTCCGCCCCCGCGGAATTCCTTGGACAATGCCCTCTGTCCGCCTAATCTTCCGCTCCCGTTTTTCCGGCGGCAAGAACTCGCCGGACAACACCAGTCCAACTCGCCCGCATGATTTCCACGCTTTCTCTTTCTCTTGCTGATGCTGCCGCTGCGCCTCCGTCCGGAATGGCCAACCTGGGCCAGGTAATCCCGTTCGTTCTCGTCGGCGCCATTTTCTATTTTCTCATCATTCGGCCGCAAAGCCAACGGCAGAAGCAACTTCAGTCGCTGGTTTCCAATCTCAAGACCGGTGACAAGGTCGTGACCAGCAGCGGCATCCACGGCATTATCGCCAATGTCAAAGAAGGCAGCACGCTGAGCCTGAAGATTGCCGACAACGTGAAGATCGAGATCGATAAATCGTCCATCGCGTCCGTCGACAAGAGTTCCGATTCCTGAGCCCAGTTCTTTCCACCATTTTCCCCTTTCTCTCCGATGGACATCAACGTTGCCGTCTTCCTCTTCGGCCTGCTCCTGCTGTGCCTCTTCGCCTGGTACTTCTTTACCGACAGCGAGCGGGTGAAACGCAATCTCGGAACTCTTCTCACCCTCCTGCTGACCGCCTTCTGCGTGTGGGTGGCGTATCCTCCATTTGATCAAAAGGATGCCAGCGGCAAGGTCGTCGTCCCGGGCAGAATTCACCTCGGCCTCGACCTGCAGGGTGGCACTTCGTTTTTGATCCGCCTCAATCCGCCCGCCGATGACAAAGGCGTGAAGAAGGAGATCACCAAGGACATGGTCGACCAGGCGATGGAGGCGATCCGCAAGCGTGTTGACCAATTCGGAGTCAGCGAGCCAATCATCACCCCGCAGGGCACCGACCGGATTCTCGTCCAGATCCCGGGGTTGGATGAGAGCCACATCGCCGACGCCCGAGAGCAATTGCGGAAGGTCGCCAAGCTGGAATTTCACCTCGTGCATCCCGGAAGCCGGGGGCTGGCCCAGGAAGTTGCCGCCGGAACGGAAGCCGCGCCCGCCGGCTATTCGGTGCAGGAGATGGAGAACGAGCGCGGTGGCAAGCCGGTCTCCGAGGCGCTGCTGGTCAAGAACAAGGCCGACCTGCTCGGCTCCCATGTGACCCACGCCTTCGCTTTCTACGACCAGCAGGGCTGGGGCGTTTCGCTGGAGTTCGACAATGTCGGCTCCGAGCAATTCCGGGCGCTCACCGAACAGGTGGCCCATGAACATTCGCAAATGGCCATCGTCCTCGACGGCAAGGTCATTTCGGCCCCGACCGTGGACGAGAAATACTCCACCGGCATCGCCGGTGGACGCGCCCAGATCAGCGGCGGCAACATGAGCGAAAAAGAGGCCCGCAGTCTCGCCAGCGCCCTGCAGAATCCTCTCCAGACGCCCGTCGTCATCGAGGAGGAACGCAGTGCTTCATCGACGCTCGGCCAGGATGCGATCAACAGCGGCATCTATGCAGGCATCGGCGGCCTCACTCTGGTGCTCATCTTCGTCATTATTTATTACCACTTTGCCGGACTCATCGCCGTCGTCGGGCTGGTGATCAATATCATCGTCCTCTTCGGAACCATGGCCATGTTTGGCTTCGTCCTGACCCTTCCAGGCATCGCCGGCGTCATTCTCACCATCGGTCTAGCCGTCGACGCCAACGTCCTCATTTACGAACGTCTGCGCGAGGAAATGGCTGCCGGCAAAACGCTGTCTTCCGCCATCTCCTCCGCCTACGACAAGGCTTTCACCGTCATCTTTGACGCCAACGCTACGACGCTGATCACCGCCGCCATCCTCTTCTGGCAGGCCAGCGGCCCGGTGAAGGGCTTCGCCGTGACCCTCGTTGTCGGCATCATCGCTTCGGTCTTCTCGGCGATGGTCGTCACCCGCATGCTCTTCTCCTGGGCGCTGAAGATCGGCTTCTTGAAGCGGATCACCATGCTGCACCTCATTTCCGGCGAAGGTATCGATTTCATGAGCAAGCGTTTCCGCTGGATCGGGATCTCGCTCACCGTGGCTACGATCAGCATCATCGGCTTCGGCGTGCGGTTCCCGAACAATCTCGGTATCGACTTCAAGGGCGGTGATTTGCTCATGCTCAAGCCCGCCAAGGAGGTGCAGGTCGCCGAAGTGCGCAAACATATCGAGGAATTGAAAATCGAGGACGTCGCCATTCAGAAGGAAACCGATCCCTCGTCGCACACCGAGTTCCTGAGCATCCGCAGCCCCATCGATACGGGCGACAAGATCGAGGCCCAACTCTTGAAAACCATGCCGGAAGCGGGTTTCACGGAGCACAAGAAGGACAAAGTCGGGAAGATCGTCGGAGGCGAACTGGCCAAGAGTTCCATCATTGCTCTCGTCCTCGGCATGCTCGGCATTTTCATCTACGTCAGCTTCCGGTTTGAGGCGTCGTTTGCCGTCGGCGCCCTGGTCGCGCTCCTCCACGACGTCATCATCACCGTGGGGCTGTTCTCGATCTTCGGTCGCGAACTCTCGCTCATCATGGTTGGCGCCATCCTCACCATCGCCGGCTATTCGATCAACGATACCATCGTCGTTTATGATCGGATTCGTGAAGGCCTGCACAGCGGCCGGCGGGGCTCGATCCAATCGATCATGAACGCTTCGATCAACGAAACGTTGAGCCGGACCCTGCTCACCTCGGGGTGCACGCTCCTTTCCGTCGCGGCGCTCTACTTCTTTGGCGGCCCGGTGTTGCACGACTTCGCCTTTGCCATCCTCATCGGCATCGTCGTCGGAACTTACTCTTCCATCTTCATCGCCTCGCCGATCGTTCTGTGGTGGAGCGGCCACAAGGGTGGCCATGTCCACACCGCTTCCGAAAAAAAGAGTAACGAAACGCCGAAGATCGCGACGGCGTGATCGCTTGGTTTTAAGTCTCAGCAGCCAGCCGCGATCGACGCAAGGGCGGCGCGGCGCAACGCTTGCCGCTTAAAACTCAGGCCAGGACCGAGCGGACGGCTTGGTGAACCAGCGCCCAGTCGACATTTTCGGTCTGCTGCCAGGCTCCTGGTGTCGTCGGCAGGACGAAGACGTTCTTCCCATCGCGGAACTTCTTGTCCAACTGCATCGCCCGGAGCACGCGGTCGAACAGCCCAGGGCGATCCGGGAAGGAAATGGGTAAACCGGCTCGTTCGATCAGCGATTGGAGACGATCGAGAAGCGATTGGGAGCAAACCTCCAGCTTCACCGCGAGGCGCGTCGCCGCGATCATGCCGATGGCGACGGCTTCGCCGTGGGTCAGCGCGTAGTCGGCGCTCAACTCCAGCGCGTGGCCGATGGTGTGGCCGAAATTGAGGACATTGCGGATGCCCTTTTTGTCGAACTCATCCTCCTCCACCACACGGGCTTTCAGGGCCACGCATTGCGCCACGATATCCGTAAGCACGGTCGGATCCAAGGCCACGAGCTTCTCCAAATCCCCGCGTTCCAATTGCTCGAAAAGCGCCCCCGAACAGACCCCGCCGTATTTGATCACTTCGCTCGTCCCGCTGCGCACCTCGCGTGGGTCCAGCGTACCGAGCACGCTCAAGTCGCACACGACCAGCCGTGGCTGATTGAAAATGCCCATGATGTTTTTCACCCCGCCAAAGTTCACCGCGACCTTGCCGCCGACGCTCGAATCCACGGCGGCCAGCAGCGTCGTCGGCACCTGAACAAATGGCACGCCGCGCCGGAATACGCCGGCGGCAAATCCGCCGAGATCGCCCACGACGCCTCCGCCCAGCAGGATGACCAGCGGCACCGATCCCGTATCCGGAAACGCAGCCAGCAATGCCGCGCAGGTGGCGGAGAATTCATCCCAGCTTTTTCCTTCCTCGCTGGCCGGAATCTCATGCCGGACCACCCGCCGGAATTCCGCCGCTTCGAGCGCCGCCTTTAACCGATCAAAGTAAATGCCCCCGACTTGGCGATTTGTAATGACGAAGGCGTCTGTCTGCCGCAAACCATGCGCGCGCAACGTCGTCCCCAACCCCGCCAGCAAGCCATCACCGATCAAAACCGGGTAGCTGCGCGGGCCAAGGTCGACGTCGATACGATTTGAGTTCATGTGGAAGGTAGATTGCCGCTACCGATCAAGACTGGAGCGAAGCGACAGGTCTATGGCGCAATGGAGACAATCTCGCAATCGAGAATCGAAAATCGGCATCCCTTCGCTTGCGCCGCTGCCTCGCTCAGCGCATGATTCGCCCCCCTTTTCTCATGAATCATTCGCCCACCTTGCTCCGCTCGCTGGCCGACAAAGTCGGCACGCCTTTCTGGCTCTATGACGCTCGCGTCATCCGTCAGCGGATCGCCGATATCCAATTCCTGACCGATTCGGATGGCGTGCAGGCTCGCTTCGCCATGAAAGCCTGCCCGGCCACCAAGGTGCTGCAGGAAATGAAAAAAGCCGGGATCTGGATCGATGCCGTCTCCGGCAACGAAGTCCTGCGCGCCATGCGCGCCGGACACCCGGGCGGAAATCAGCCCCCGGCCATTTGTCTCACTTGCGACGTCTTCCGGGACAACGCCCTTCCCGTGGTGCTGGAACACGGCATCCTGCCCAATATCGGCTCGCCGGGGCAGATCGCCGATCTCCAGCGCGCCGGCTACCGCGGCCCGATTTCGATCCGCATCAATCCTGGTTTCGGCCACGGCCACGTGAATGCCTGCGATACCGGCGGCCCCAGTTCGAAGCACGGCATCTGGCTCGACGATCTCTTCACGACCAAGGCCGCTGCCGACAAAGCCGGACTCCAGGTCACCATGCTGCACGCCCACATCGGCAGCGGGCCGCAATTCCAGGAGTTGCACGACAATCTCACCCGGTTGGCCGCGGAGTTCGTCAATCTGCTGAAGAAGTTCCCGGACGTCGGCGCGATCAGCCTGGGCGGTGGCATTCCGCACAACTACCGGGACCACGGCGCGCAGGTGCCGATCGAGCCGCTCCATGAACTTTTCGACACCTGCCACCAACGTCTCGTGGCAAAAGTGCGCCGCGATCTCCGGCTGGAGATCGAACCGGGGCGCTATTATGTGGCGCCGGGTTGCACACTCGTTACCCGAGTCACCGACGTGAAACAGACGCGGAGCAATGAAAAGGGCAGCGGCGCGACCTTTGCCATGGTCGACGCCGGTTTCGTCGACCTCGTCCGCCCGGCCATGTACGGGAGCTATCATGCGATCGATATCGTCGGTCGCGATGACGAAGATCCCAACATCCCGCGCGAGCCCATCGTCGTCGCCGGTCCCCTCTGCGAAAGCGGAGATATTTTCACGCGCGACGACCGGGAATTGCTGGCCCCACGGCTCCTTCCGCGGCCGGTCGCCGGCGATCTTCTCACCCTGCGCGACGCCGGCGCCTACGGTTTTGCCATGAGCAGCAATTACAACTCCATCGGCCGTGCCCCGCAGCTCTGGCTCGAGGAAGACGGCAGCGTCGAGATGATCTCGCGCCGGGAGACCGTCGACGACCTGCTCAAGGCCGAGACCAGCGAACGTCTGTAAAGGTTTGCCACAACCGGGTGGAGGGAGGTATGCGTAACAGCGTATAACTATGAATTTCCTCCGGATCGGTTTGATGTTCCTCGCGGCGGCGCTGTTTTCCTCCTGCGCCTCGGTCAGTGTGAAAGACGTCAACCGCGCGAGTCGACGCCCCATGCGCAAGCCCGACAAGATTTACATCGCGCAGCTCGACACGACCCGCGGCACTTTCAACATCGTCGGCGCCGAGGCCAAGAACCCGGAGGCTTTCAAACAGAAGATCGCCGGCTTACTGGCAGGTTACGTCGTGAAAGACGTGAGTCTTCACGTCGCGCCGGCGCAACTCACCACCACGCCGCATAGCCTGCCTCGCTCCGGCTGGCTCGTCACCGGCGAATTCCTGCGCGTGAATACCGGCAGCCGCGCCTTGCGGGCGATCGTTGGGCTTGGGGCCGGCGGCTCCAAAATGGAAACGCGCATCTCCGTCATCGATCTCTCCGGTTCGGGCCAGCCTTTCCTCACTTTCGAAACCACTGGCGGCAGCAACGCCATGCCGGGACTCATGGAGAGCTCGAGCCCGTGGGGCGCCGCGCTCAGCATGACGGCACAAGCAATGATGGGCGTCACCGACGACGCCGCGCGCACCTCACGCATGATCACCGGCGAACTGAACACCTACATGATCCAGCGCGGCTGGCTGGCGACGGACAAGGCCTATGAGGCCAAGGCACCCGGGCAATTTCAGCTCGTCCACGAGCATTACATCCCTTAGCAGCGCGTTTTAGAAGACGTGTGCTCAAGGCGTTCGCTCGTCGAAACCGCAAATGAACTCAAGCGTGACGCTCGGGCCAATAAATGCGGTTCTTCTCGCCTCCGCATGGATCCTGACGGGATGCAGCACGATCCGTTCGCCAACGGGGGCCGCGCCGACCATGTGCTCCCTTCAGTTACAAGAGGGATTCCATCATGAGCGAGTTGCCGTCTTCGCGGACAACATGCGGGTATTTTCCGGGGCAGTTACAACTGATCCAAGAATCGGTTTCGCGAAGGGCATCTCGATTCCAATTGAGGATTCTCATCTCCAACTTCGTATCGAAATACCAGCGAGCGGAGCAGCGTATGTATGGAGCCTGGATTTGCGACGTGGCCATACGCTGGGTGTAATGCGCGACTTCCACGGGCGGCTCACTTTATCGCAGCGGGCCGGTCCTTTCTTCTACGAGTAGACGGAGAAATGATAGTCAGGAGTGATCGCGGAAAGTTTTTACTTTGCCGTTGCCGGTACAGAGCGGTCCATCGCCCAAAAGACACCGTTGAGCAAAAGCTTGCGGAATTGCGGGAGTGCAAAATCGTCCGGTGCGCCGAGCGAAGTGTAAAAGACCCGGCGATTGTCCTTCGTATTCACCCACGCGATCGGCTCGACAACGGGCGGATTCACCAGGCGTGCCGTCATCAGCGGCGTGACCCACCCCGGCAGATCGGGATTTTTGTAAAGGTGCGACGGCACCCGGAATTCCTCCGGTCCGATGCCCGCGAGCACCGGATGCTGGGCCTGCGCAGGAACGATCTTCGCCCACGTCTCCAGCCCGGTGCCGTAATGATTGTTGTAATTGCCGCCAAGAATTTCGTGATCGAATTCCGGCCAATCCGCACAACCGGCGGGCGGTTTGGCCGTCTTGTCCCGCAAAGCAAAAGCATGGCTCGCCGTGCGAATCCCGACCACCGGTTTTCCCGAGGCCACATACGCGCGAATCGCGTCCATCTGCGCCTGCAACGGCGTGTGCCGCCGCACGCTGATGAAGAGCAGATCGGCGTCCTTCAGTGCGTCGATATTCGGAAATTCATTGCTCTCCTCCGAGGGAAGAATCGAGAAAGTGCTCTGCACCCCGCGCGGCTCCAGTTCCGTCTTGGCAAAGGCGGGCACTGTGGTCTTCGTATCGTATTCCGGCTCGCCGATGAGGAAGAAGATGCGCGGCGCTTTCGACGCAGGGTCAGCACCATGAGCCGGCAGAAACCAGAAAAGAGCGATGGCAAGGATGGCAAAGCGGATGGGAGTCATGGGGGCAGGGGGGGCAAAGGCGGGACTGTGACAGGGAATTACCGGGGAGGAAACTTTCTTCGATTGAGCGATCGGTCCTTGCGAAGACCATTGAGCTTTTTGCTAAAAAGAGCGTGCTTTTTAACCAACCCGCTGCAAAACGAATCAAAGAAGCACCCGCACGCCGGCTTATTCAGTTTGCCCGCCGGTCGGGCTGCAATCCCAGCACTCCACATCCCTCCACCCCTCACGACCCATGAATCCCACCAACCCTTCCCGTCGCGACTTTCTCAAGACTTCCGGCGCCGCCGCGGCGGCCGCCGCCGTCGCCTTTCCCTCCGTCATCCGCGCGCAGGGCACTTCGGCAAAACTGAAAATCGGTTTCATCGGTTGCGGTGGGCGCGGCACGGGCGCGGCCTCGCAGGCTCTCCAGGCAGACAGCAACGTGGAACTCTGGGCGATGGGGGACGCCTTCCGCGATCCGATCGATAAATCGCTCGAATCGCTCAAGACCCTCCTCAAGGATCACCCGGAGAAATTCAACGTCGCCGAGGAACGGAAATTCGTCGGCCTCGATGCCTACAAGCAGGTCATCGACAGTGGGGTCGACGTGGTCATTCTCACCACCACCCCGGCGTTTCGTCCGTTGCACATCAAGGCAGCCGTCGATGCCGGCAAACACGTCTTCGCCGAGAAGCCGATGGCCGTGGATGCTCCCGGTCTTCGTTCGGTGATCGAGAGCGCGAAGAAGGCCAAAGCGCAAAATACCGCGCTCGTCGACGGCTTCGTTTGGCGCTGGACCCAGGCCAATCGCGAAGCCTACAAGAAGATCCACGAAGGTGCGATCGGCGACATCACCGCGGTCTATTCCAGCTACTACACCGGCTCGGTGGATCGCTACCCGAAATGGAACCGGGCAAACACCAAGACCGACCT
This sequence comes from Chthoniobacter sp., assembly GCA_036501065.1. Classification (GTDB taxonomy): domain Bacteria; phylum Verrucomicrobiota; class Verrucomicrobiia; order Chthoniobacterales; family Chthoniobacteraceae; genus Chthoniobacter. Next base: position 21,980 of record DASYAY010000076.1, read on the forward strand.
CGAGTGGCAGATCCGCCGCTGGTACTATTTCACCTGGCTCTCGGGCGATCATATCGTCGAGCAGGCCATCCACAGCATCGACAAGATGCTCTGGGCGATGAAGGACGTGCCTCCCGCCAGTGTGGTTTGCGTGGGCGGACGGCAGGCGCGCCCTGGCGCCCTCGGGCGGGGCAAGTACGGTCTCGGCACGCCCCACGGCGACATCGTGGAGGTCGAATCCGACGGCGGCGAATACGGAAACATTTGGGATCATTTCGGCGCTGAATTCCGCTGGGAGAGCGGCGTGAAAGGCTACCATTTCTGCCGCCAGATCGGCCGTTGCTACAACGCCAACACCGACGAAATCTTCGGCACGAAGGGCGTGTATCAAGGCGAGAGCGCGAGCAAGCGCCACGTCATCATTCACAGCGACAATCCCTGGCGCTACCAGGCGCCTGCTGGTGTGAAAGACAACGGCTACCAGACCGAGCACGACGAAATGTACGCTTCGATCCGCAACGGCAAGCCGATCAATACCTCCGAGCGTTTCACGCAAACGACGATGACCGCGATCATGGCCCGCATGGCCGCTTACACCGGCAAGGAAGTCACTTGGGATGAGGCCATGAAATCGAAGGAGATCCTCTGTGCAAGCGTCGACGACAGTGGAAAGCCGGTGCCCATGGCCATTGGTGATCTCAAGTGGGATACCAAACTGCCGGTGGCTCCTGTCGCAGTGCCCGGCGTCAATGAGCTGACGTAAACAGAGTCAGCTTCCAAGTCGCGACAGCGTTTTGGAGTGCGCCGCTGCTGCGGCGCTTTCAGAGGGCTCGCTGCATTAGGCGCCGGTTCCGCGTTAGCAATTTGCTTCCGCAAACGGAGACGGCGCCAATGCAATCACGCGCGCCAAGCTGCCCTCGTTCCCAAGCTCCGGCTTGGATATGCCTGTGCGGGCCCGCACTGCAATTTTCCCGGAAGCTCCAGCTTCCCCGCTTCGCTTCCAGGCTGGATTTCGTGCCCAAAAGAGCGCTAGGATGCTGCCGTCAGTCCAACATCCACCAAACCTACAGGGCATATGCAGGGCACATCCGACCAAGACCTGGCCGCGCGTCTCGCGGCTTCTTTTCCGACCAGCGAAAACATCCCCGAGGAGTTTCGCCCGAATCCTTCGAGCTACGAAAAGCTCTATTTGCAAGACGGCCAGGTCCGCGAATGGCCCGGACCGTACACCGAAGTAAGCTCACCGATTTGCACGCACGAAGAGGGTACGCTGGTGCGGACCATCATCGGCCACGTGCCGTCGATGGACGAAGACGCCGCCATGGCCGGCTTGCACGCCGCCGTCCGCGCCTGGGATTTTGGCCGCGGCGAATGGCCGACGATGAGCGTCGCCGGGCGCATCGCCGCCGTGGAAAAATTCACCGAGCGCATGGTCGCCGTCCGCGACGAAGTGGTGCGCCTGCTCATGTGGGAGATCGGCAAGAGCCTCGACGATTCCCGCAAGGAATTCGACCGTACCGTCGATTACATCCGCCTCACGGTCGAAGCGCTCAAGGAATCGGACCGCAACAACTCGCGGTTCAGCATCGACAGCGGCGTCATCGCGCAGGTCCGCCGCTCGCCGCTCGGCGTTTGCCTCTCGATGGGGCCTTTCAATTATCCCCTGAACGAAACCTACACCACGCTCATCCCGGCGATCATCATGGGCAATACCGTCGTGGTGAAGCCGCCGAAATTTGGGACGCTTTCGCACCAGCCGATCTTACAGGCCTTTGCCGAGAGCTTTCCGCCCGGCGTGGTCAATTACATCTACGGCTCCGGCTCGCAGATCATCGGGCCGATCATGCAAAGCGGCTTGGTCGACGCCCTCGCTTTCATCGGTTCCAGCCGAGCGGCCAAGATCCTCAAGCACCAGCATCCGCGGCCACACCGGTTGCGGAGCATCCTCGGACTCGACGCGAAGAATCCGGCGCTGATCATGCCCGACGCTGATCTGGATATCGCCGTGCGGGAATGCGTGACCGGAGCGCTCAGTTTCAATGGCCAGCGTTGCACGGGTCTCAAGCTGCTTTTCGTCCACGAATCCATCGTCAAACCCTTCCTCGAAAAGCTGAGCATCGCGGTCAATGCGCTGCCGATTGGGATGCCTTGGGACAAAGGTGTGAAACTCACTCCACTGCCCGAGTTCAACAAACCCAGCGCCATGCAGGCTTACGTACAAGACGCCATCGGCGGCGGCGCGCAAATCATCAATCCGGGCGGCGGTGCCGCGGCTGGAACGCTTTATTTTCCAGCCATCGTTTATCCCGTCGCGCCCAATGCGCAGCTTTACAACGTCGAACAATTTGGCCCGGTCGTTCCCGTCTGTTCTTACCACGACGAAAAGGACTTTCTGAAATTCGTCGCCGAATCGAATTACGGGCAGCAAGTGAGCGTCTTCGGACGCGACCCGGAAAAGATCGCGCGCCTCGTCGATCCGCTCGTCAACCAGGTCTCGCGAATCAACATCAACGCCCAATGCCAGCGCGGCCCGGATACGCTCCCCTTCACGGGCCGCAAGGATTCCGCCGAAGGCACCCTCTCGATCAGCGATGCCTTGCGTTGCTTTTCCATTCGCTCGCTCGTCGCCGCACAGTCCACCCCACAGAGCCGCGAGATCATTCAACAGATCGTCGGCGGCCGGCACTCCAGCTTCCTGCACACCGATTTCATTTTGTAACGGCTCGTCCGAAGGGCGATCGCGGATCGGCAAATCGGCGAGCGCTGCAGTAGCAACGAGGCTTCCGCATCCCGTGTAGATGCGAGGACGAATGAGGAAACGCGAGACCGAAACGCGACAGCGTTTTGGAGTGCGCCAGTGCTCTGGCGCTTTCCGAAATAGCATGCGGTGGGGCACCTGATGCAGACCCGCAGACATTCCGAAAGCGGCGCAGCAGCGCCGCACTCCAAAACGCTGGCGCGCTCCGATCGGCAAATCGGGTCCATCCTGTATCCGACATCCTGCGAACTTCATCTGGCCTCCTCTCCCTCGCGCCCAACCTCCTGATCATTCCCCCGCACGCCACTTGACATGATTTTCGTGTGGATATATTTAACCGCTATGTTAATTAACCATTTGGTATAATTACATGCAGGACACCCTCAGCCAAACTTTCGCCGCTCTCGCCGATCCCACCCGGCGGGCCTTGCTCGCACGGCTCACGCGCGGAGAGGCGAATGTCTCCGAATTGGCCCGTCCGTTCCTGAAAGAGATGAGCCTCCCGGCTGTCACGAAACACCTGAAGGTCCTCGAGAAGGCCAGCCTCATCACCAAGACACGCGACGCCCAGTGGCGTCCCTGCAAACTCAACGCCACCCCATTCAAGGACGTCGCCGACTGGATGGAACCTTACCGGAAATACTGGGAGGAAAGCTTCGATCGGCTCGATGCGTATTTAAAAACCGTTACCAGCAAAAACAAAACGAAATCCAAAAAGCCATGAGCGCCAAAACCAAGTCCAACGAGATCCGAATCACCCGCGTTTACGATGCCCCCGTCGCCGCCGTCTGGGAGGCCTGGACAGACCCGGAGCAAGTAAAGCATTGGTGGGGACCGCGCGGCTTCACCCTCACGACGCACGGCAAGGACTTTCGGCCCGGCGGCCACTGGACCTACACGATGCACGGACCCGACGGCATCGATTATCCCAACAAGACGATCTACCACGAGGTGGAGGAGCACCGGAAATTGGTTTACGACCATGGCGGCCATGACGATCGTCCGCCGATGTTCCGAGTCACGGTGCTCTTCTCGGAAAACCAAGGGAAAACGACGATGGATATGACCATGGCCCTGAAGACGCCGGAAGCCGCCGAGGAAACGCGCAAGTTCATCAAAAAGGCCGGCGGGAACGCGACGTGGGATCGGCTGGCGGAATACCTGGAAAAGGAAGCGGCGGGCAAAGAGCGCTTCGTCATCGCCCGCACCTTCGCTGCACCCATCGAGACGATGTTTGAGATGTGGACGGATCCAAATCATTTCTCGCAATGGCTGGCGCCGACCGGCTTCGAAATGCAATTCGTCCGCGCGGACATCCGCGAGGGCGGCAGCAGCTTCTATTTCATGGCCGGCTCAGGCATGAAGATGTATGGCCGGGTCGAGTATCTGAAAATTGAGAAGCCCGGCAGTATCGTCTACACGCAGCAGTTCTGCGACGAGCACGAGAAGTTGTCGCGCCATCCCATGTCTCCCACCTGGCCGGAGACGATGCTGACGACGGTTCAATTGACCGCGGAAGGGCCGGATCAAACCCGCGTGACGGTAACTTGGGAACCCCACGGCGCGACCACGCCGGAAGAAGTGGAAACCTTCGTCAAGGCACGCGGCGGCATGACCATGGGCTGGACCGGCTCGTTCGATAAGCTCGACGATTACTTGGAAAAGGCGGGAACCGGCCGATAAGCCTATGATCAACGTGAACCCTGACCGCCATCTGCAGATCGGTGCGATCATTTTCCCGCAAATCGACCAATTCGATTTCACCGGGCCCTTCGAAGTGCTCTCGCGAATACCGAATACCACCCTGCACATCGCCTGGAAAGACACCTCGCCCGTACGCGACGTGAAAGGCCTGCTGCTGACTCCCGAGAAGACTCTCGCGGAGACACCGCCACTGGATGTCCTCGTGATTCCTGGCGGTTCCGGTCAGGTGGAATTGATGGAGGATGAAACGGTGCTTTCCTTCATTCGGCAGCAAGCGCAGAACGCGGCGCTCATCTTCTCCGTCTGCACCGGAGCGCTCACCGTCGCCGCGGCCGGCTTGCTCCGGGGCGTGAAATGCACCACGCACTGGGCCTCATTTCATGTGCTCGAACATTTCGGTGCGATCCCGACCAATGAGCGGGTGGTGATCGACGGCAAATTCGTCAGCGCCGCCGGTGTCTCCTCGGGAATCGACGGTGCGCTGCGGGTCGCGGCGCTGCTGCGCGGAGATGAAGCGGCCCAGCAAATCCAACTCGACATGCAGTACGCACCAGAACCACCCTTTCGCAGTGGCACCCCGGAAACGGCTCCCGCGGAGATCGTTGCGTCCGCCCGCGACGGCTATCGCAAAATTTCCGAGACCCGGATCACCATCGCCAAACGCATCGCCAGCAAATGGCGCGAGGAAAGACCCGCCTCGTGATCGGAGAGGGTTATTGGGTGTTGGGTGTTGGATGTTGGATGTTGGATGTTTCTCCAACTCCCCCCGCCTCCAGCACATCGCTGATCGGCACATCGGGCTTGTCCATCATGTCGAGCACCACCGCTTGGAGCAGCATCTGGAAACCAAGGATCATCGGCAGCATCGCCAGGGCCACCGTGCCGGCGCTTTGTTCGTGGCCGTAGATCCAGTTGTGGCTCCAGCGCCACGCGCCGAAAATTCCTCCGCCGAAAAAGAGCAGCGCGCCGGTGATCAGAAAGACCGTGACGATGTTGATATCGTAAATGAAGTAGCGCCACCAGATGCGGTGCACGAGCCCGGCGGCCAGCTTGCCCGGAAACGACCAGAGCGCGCGCATCGGGCTGAGGGAACTGTTTTCATCCGCATACTTCGCAGGGATCGGCACGTCGAAGGCGATCGCCCGAACGACGTTCAGTTGGATGAGCAGGCTGATCTCGAAAAAATAGCGTGGCGCGAGGAGGTGAAAATTGAGGATTCGCAGGGCGTTCGCCCGCAGGGCAAAATAACCATTGGTCGGATCGGACAAATGCCAGAACCCGCTCGTGGCTTTGCTCAAAAGGGTGAGTCCGAAATTGCCAAACCGCCGGACGAATGGCATCGCGCGAAGAGCCCGGAGATCGTAGAAACGGTTCCCCTTGGTGAAGTCCGCTTTGCGGGCGAGCAGCGGGCCGATCAGCCGTGGCAAATGCTTTGGCTCCATCTGGCCGTCGCCGTCCATTTTCACGACGATGTCCGCGCCGGCCTCAAGCGCCGCTTGAAAGCCCGTGACCATGGCTCCGCCGACGCCCAGGTTTTTTTCGTGAAACAGAATCTTGAGCTTGGGATCCGTCTTGCTCTTCCCGAGAAAATCCCCGGATTTTTCCGGACAACAATCGTCCACCGCGATGACCAGATCCACCGTGCCGATGACCGTATCGACGACGCCGACGATCTTGTCGCGTACGCGATAGCACGGGATGACGACGGCAATCTTCGGACGATCAGACATGAGCGAGCGTGGGGATGAACTCGCGATATGGCATGATGTGGAAACCGGCGTCGAGGACGGATTCGAGGCGGCGCAGCGTGCGGGCGCGGTTCACATAAAGCAGCGCATTCAAAATACGACTGCCGCGGACGCCTCGCGACATGACCCGCTCCTGTGCGGTATCGAGATCGTACGGATGAAAGTAGCCGACCACAGCCGTATCTTCCCCGGCCAGCTTGTCGAAGCGCTTTCGGATCGCACCGAAGGGCAGGCAGCGGAAGTAGGTGCCGGCGCCGACCGGTACCTCCATCCCAAAGACGCGGCTGAGCGTGACGGGGATTTCGAGCACGCCGCCCATGCGTCGCGGCGCCAAACCAAATCCCGGCCAGCCGTGCAAGGGATTGCGCGCGGGCAGGACGCTGCTGGAATAGGTAAAACCCAGTGCGGCGAGGACCTCGTAGGCCCACTGCTGTTTTTCCCCCAACGAGAGAATGGGCGCGCGAAAGCCCTGGATCGGCCCGCCCGCAAATTCAGCGAGCGCATCGAGATTGCGCCGCAAATCGTCGTGGAGCGTTCCGGCATCCTGCTCCGAGAGCGGGATATGATCGTAGGTATGGCAGGCCAGTTCGTGGCCTTCACTGGCAATAGCCCGAAGCGCCGACGGAAATTTTTTGGCGATCTCGCCGACGACAAAGAATGTCGCTTTCATCCCACGGCGGCGGAGCAGGTCGAGATAGCGTTCGACGAGTTCCGGCAACGGCGTGCGCCGGAATTCAGCGCGCTCGGCGTAGAACTCCTCCAGGTCGATGCTGAACAGAAAGGTCTTCAAGCGACGTATGGCCGGAAAGTAATCCGGGGAATCTCCGGCAAATCAAACTTCGGCGCAGGATTTTGAAAGACGATTCCGATCAGGCTGTCACTGCGGAAGGGCGCAGGCCGGCCGAACATCTCCAGGGTCTTGAGGCCAGCGTAGATGAGTGGCCAGGGAACCGGGACGAACAGCGGCTGCCGTCCATGTCGATGGGCGAACCCCTCCAGCAGGCTGCGCAGCGAGTGCTTTTCCGGATGCGCCGCCGAAATGACGCGGGCAATCGTGGGTGCACCTTCCCCGCAAAGCGCGAAGACCAGTTCTGCGAGATCTTCATCCGCAACGAGGTACTGCGGATACGAGCCATCGCCAATCAACGGCACCGCTCGCGATCGCGCCGCCCGCTCCAAGGCCGCAAGCAGTGACCCCGGATTCTCCGACCAGACCAGGCCGGGCCGCACCACCGCACAACCCATTTCCAACGCCGCTGACTCGATCTCCAACTTTGCCTTTCCATACATCGAACGGCATCCCGGAAATGAACTGAGTGAGGAAATAAAGACGACCCGTTTTACCCCGTGTTCACGCGCCGCCCGCAGAAGGGCGACGCTCCCGGCGACATTCACTTGGTGAATCCTGGCCCAATTCGCGGGCGTGAAATCGTAGGCGCAGTGTACCAGGGTATCGACTTCGGCCCACGGCAACCTCTCCGGGTCCGCTCCCAATTCATAAGGAATGTGCCGCGTGTTTTCCAGGCTGCGTCGGCCCAGCGCCAGCACCTCCCGCCCGTGCCCTTGGAAGCACCGCGCGATCGCCGAACCCACGTGGCCGGCCGCTCCAGTGATGGCGCAGCGCATGGTCACAGACCCGCCACCTGCGTGGCGATGCGGTGCGCGTTCGCCATCACGGTGAGCGTGATGGTCGTCGCAGGAATGCTCGGAAAAACCGATGCGTCCACGAGGTGCACACGATCCAGGCCCACGGGCTGACCGAGGACATCGGTCTCAAATTTCCGCGGGTTCGTCCGCATGGGGAAAGTCCCGCCGGAATGATAGCTGCGCCCGGGTTCGGCAAACTGCATCGCCGGCACCACAGGCGCGCCACCGAGCAGGCGCGCATTGGCGACGAGCTTGAGCCCCGCCTTGATACTCTTCCACCACGCGCGCCGGCTCGGCTGCGCCTCCACGTGCAAGCGCGGACGCCCCTCGGAAGCCTGGCGCAGCGAAACCCGCAGACGCCCCGAATCCCGCGAGTGGAGGAATCCCTGGACGACGAGCAGTCGCCCAAACATTTGTTCGGCAATCCAGGGAAACCGCAGAAAATGCCCCAGCGCCGTGGCGGAGAGCGCCCGCTTGAGGAAGTCGCTGTAGCTGAAAATTTCCAGGTGCACGAGGTGACGGCTGATCGCCGGGTCATCGATCTCGACGAACGCCTGGACCAGCGAATGCAACTCTTCGGCATCCACCTTCGGCGTTCGCCGAAACCGGAAAAAGGGATAGATGAAATACTGGCTATCGAGCATCTCGACCGTCTCGTCATAGGCGCCGAGCGAGTGCAAGGTGAGCCACGCCGTCGGCAGCACACCCGCGCCGACGAACACCCGCGCCCCTCGAAAGGTCACGTTTTCTCCGCGATCCAGGTCGCGAGCGTGAATCTTCACTCCATCACCATCCAGCTCGAGCTTTTCGACGACATGCCGGCCCAGATAGGTAACCTTCTTCTCCTCGATGAGCCGGCGCAGCGTAAATTCCGTCGAGTAGATCAACCGGTACGGACACCCATAGAGACAAAGGCCACAATACACACACGCTGTCCCCCGCGCGGACTTCCCTTCGTCATTCGTCATTCGACGTTCGTCGTTTTCCCGCGCACCCACCGCCACTCGTGAACGCCCAAAATGAATGCCCGCGCGGCGCAGCCCGGCCTGCCGCGATTGCAAATCCGCCAGAAACTCGCCGGCCTGCCGGGAAGGGCGCAATTCCCGGCCCCGCTCGGTGTAAGTGGGCAGGAGCGAAGCCAGCTCATCGTCCTGTGCCGTCGTCGGCATGAAATCGAACACAGCCCGGTAGTGCGGTTCCAGATCGCTCACGCCGATCGGCCAGTCCTCGATGTCCTCCGCTCGCGACGGCAATTGCGAAGCGCCCCAAACGTTGCTCAAGCCTCCACGCGCCTCGGAATAGTGAAAGGGCGGTTCTTCGGCGCTGTCCAGCAGCGGCTCCCCCACGTGCGCGTAGGGATAATCGGACCCGTAGGTCAATTTCACATGGATCGATCCCTGGCGTTTCGTTTGGTCTCCGCCGCGCAGGGTATCGAGATCCGCTGCCGGCCATTGTTCGGGCGGCAGCGCACCCAAACGTTCGAGGATTTCACGCTTCTCCGGCTCCAATGTTCGGCCAGCATCGAGAATGGTGACGGGCAATCCCTTGTCGACCAAGGCGACCGCCGCGGAAATGGCCGCCGGCCCGGATCCGATTACGTAGAACATGCAGGAGCGGGTTCGCGGTGTTGACGGCGGCTCCTCACGAAGCCCGTCACCACGTCGAAGAAGAGGAAGAAGTAGATGAGAAAAAACGGTTCATAGACAAAACGAAACCGGCCATTGGTCACGCCGACCATCGAGCAGACGTAGATGCCGCCCAGCACGGTCGCCACCCAGGCAAAATGGAATCCGCGCAGATTCCCCGGCCGGACGAACGACACGATCATCCCGATAAAGCCGATGATGTAGTAGAACGGCACCCCCGGGACCTTGTGGCTCCAATTGGGCACACCTCCGTAGAAATCGTGCACCCAGCGTTCATCCGCCATATCGCGGTCCGGCAACCGGAGGAAGATCAGCGCTTGATTCCACTTCTCCTGGTAACTGGTGAACCAGATGACGCGGTGGGCCTGGTAATGCGCCCGGACCCAATCGGAGACGTCATCCAGCGTCAGCGCCTGGCCGGTCAGCCCACGACCGAGCACGAGAGTCATCCAATCTTTCGCCGTCATCGCCTCCTTCTGCAGTTCCCAAAGCGCGTGCTTGTCCCAGCAGTAGCTGCTCCAGGCATCGATCGCCAAATGGAACTTCGTCCACGGGGTAAGGATCGTTTTCACCGGCTCCGCCTCGAGGGTTTCCAGACACAGATTCCGCACGATGCGTCCCCCTTCATCGCCCTGCTTCTTTTTGTCGTGCACCCGTTCCTCGACGTATTCGTCGACCGTTTTGTTGATCTGCTTGGCGAGCCGCACCAAGCCGGTCGGATATTCCACCGACTGCGCGCGCGCCGCCTCTCGAATCGGCAAAAGTCGCGGCATGAGATCCGGCGAAGAGCGGGATTCCGTGGGCGCGAATCGGATCAATGACGCATAGACCAGCGAAGAGACATCCCGGTCGCCTCCGACATGAAACGCCACCACAAAGGAAGCGATCACCGTGGCCAGCCCGACGGCCGTCCGGCGCCACTGCTTTCCGTAAGTCAGCACCACGAGCAAAACCGCAAAGAGCAGGAAGGTCTTCGTCTCCAGGCGTGTACCAAAGGCCGCGAGCAAACTGACGATGAACCAGACGAAACGCTTCGTCGTCGGCCGCAGGGCAAACAAAGTCCCCGCGAAAACCGTCACCAGGGTAAAGAACAGAAATTGCGCTTCGCCCATGATGGTATGCTCGTACCAAATGATGAACGGATTCGCCGCGAAGAGCACCGTCACGGGGATGATCAACATCTTCCAGGAGCGGAACCAGAGCCGCACCAGCGCGCCGACCAGCAGCGTGGCAATCAACCCCATGAAATGCTGGGCCACGGCGATGGTGATCAACGCCGGCACCGGCAACAAAAACGCCGCACTGAAGAGCATCGGCGTGAGGTAGGAACGCTTGCTATGGATGAAAAAGCGGTGATCCTCGATCAGCCGTTGCGTGGTGACCAGGTAGTCGCAACTGTCGTACTGCACGTAGCCGTAGGGCATCGAGCACATCAGGACCACACGCAGGGCCAGCCCAATGATCAGCGCCGGCCCACACCAGCACAGAACCTCCCGGCAGATTCTCCACCCTCCTCCACCTTCGGGGCGAGCAGGAGCCGCCGGAGCAAGATCCTCCGGCCTTCCGTCGACCGCGGAAGAAGAAACAGTAGGCTCCATTAACCGATGGTTCTGAACTGCATAAGCCGGGTAGGGAAATGCATGACCGGGGCTTTGTGAAGTGATTTTCGTGCAGAGATTGCGGTTGCTGCCCCCACGGGCAACGCTAAAAGAAACACCTCCTTTCGCGTGCGCTTGATCGTCGCGAACACCAGCCGGCGTGGTGAAATGGCAGACACAAGGGACTTAAAATCCCTTGGGGCGTAAGCCCCGTGCGGGTTCGAGTCCCGCCGCCGGCACTTTTGCTAACAGTCAATTCCATGAAAACCGACGAAGTGAAGCAATACGCCATCCAGAAATTTCCCGACCTGGCGGTGAAAGGGTCGCCGATGAACCTCGGCTTCGTGACCAAGCTGCGCGCCTACCGCCAGATGCAGCCGGACTATTTCCAAAATCCGCAATGGCCCTGGACTCTCGCGATGGAGGTTGCCGCCGAGTTGCAAATCAAACCGCTGCCCTAGGGAGCGCTCCTCTCCAAGTTCAGGCCTCGACGGGAAACTGGCGAGGCGGACGGGCTAAGACGAATTCTTTTCTGCCCTGGGCAAAGACGTGTTTCCCTGAATGTAAACTGCGACGGATTTTCGTTCGCACCGGTCTTGCGGATGGCCAACCCCCAATCATAATCCGCGCGTGTCGCCCCTCCGTCTCCGTTTTGTCCCCGCTTTATTCTTTCGTACTTGGCAAACGAAAGATTTTCCCTGGATCTCCCTGCTCGCGATCGTGACCCTCGCGTCCGCTTGCTCCAAGTCGTCCGAGCAGCCTGAGACTTTCGAACCGCGGACGATGACCTTCGCTTCGAACGAGGCCGGTAAATTGCCTCCCGATTTTTCCACCGAACTGACCGGTGGTGGCGGGCCGATTTCGTGGGTGCTGCGCGAAGACCCGACAGCGCCCGGCGGCGGAAAGACGCTGGTCCAGGAAAGCGCGGACGACACGAGCTATCGTTTCCCGCTTTGCATCTACGATCCGGTGGTCGCCCGTGATGTCGCCGTGGAAGTCAGCTACAAGGCCATCGCCGGAAAGGTGGATCAAGCCGGCGGAATCGTCCTGCGCTACAACCCGGAGAATTACTACATCGCACGAGCCAACGCGCTCGAAGACAACATCGATCTTTTCATGACGGTCCGGGGCAAGCGCGTGAAAATCGAAGAAGTCCCGGTCAAGGTCACCCCCCACGAATGGCACACGTTGCGGTTCGAAGCCAAAGGCCCGCACCTCAAAGTTGCCTTCGACGGGAAGACGGTGATTGAAAAGGACGACTCGACATTTCCGAGTGCCGGCAAGGTCGGGCTCTGGACCAAGGCGGATAGCGTCTCGGCATTCACCAACCTGAAAATTGAGCCGCTCCGTTGAAATGAATCGCGCGGAACGCTTCACGGCATGGTCTTCGGTCCTCCCGCTCACCTGCATCGCCCTCGCACTTGCGGGCCTGATTACCGGCTGCCCCTCCAAACCTCAGAGCATCGAACTCAAGGTGCCGCTGCAAACGAATACGCCGGATCTCGATCAACTCCTCGAACAGACCACGAAGGGCGGCCAGGCCATCATGCTCCTGGTGGCGGACTTGGGTCAGAGTTCGGACGACGACACGGCGCGCACCGCCTTCGAAGAGCCGAGGATGAAGGACGACAGCATCGTGCGCGTCTTGCTCGATATCGGCGTCTCCCGCAATCGCGCGGAAGCGACGCGCTTCCACATTCCGCAAACACCCGTCCTGCTCTGCCTCTCCTCGAGAGGCGTGATTGTCAGCCGCGACGAAAAGCCGATTACCACCGATCTCGTCCGCAAGCGAATGAATGAACTGGCCCCGAGCGCGCACCAACTCGATGCCAGTCTTGAAGCGCTGGAGAAACCCCTCGCCACCGACGCGACCGGCCTCACGGCGCAACTCGCCCTCGCCGATTTCCTCCTCGCGCACCACAATGCGCGTGAAGCCATCCCACATCTCGAAGCCGTCGCCCACTCGGAATCGAGCGATGCTCCCCAGCGCGTGCGAGCCTGGGTGAGCTTGGCTCAGGCACATCTCTGGGTCGCAGAGCCGGAAAAAGCCCGGCACGAGGCCAAGGATCTCATGGCAAAGTTGGGACCTGCTCAACCCGAGGCCATGGCCGGCGGCAACCTCGTCCTCGGCACCCAGGATGCCAATGGCAAGCGCTTCCCTCTGGCCCGCCAGGAATTCGAAGCCGCCATCGCCGCGGCGCCGAAATCCGATTACGCCAGACAAGCCCGTGAAGCCCGGGACAAATTGCCGCCACTGCCGGCGAACGGAGAATGAATCGGCGAAAATTGGCTCTCGCCTTCGCCTGTCTGCTCGGGTTGACAACTGCGGGCTGCCATCGGCCCAATCCCGGCTCTTCCTCGAAGCCGAAGGTGGTCCTCTATTGCGCCACCGATCGCGAGATCGCGCAGGATCTCATCGACGAGTTTCAGCGAGAGACCGGCATCGAGGTCGAAGCCAAGTTCGACACCGAGGCCGCCAAAGCCGTCGGTCTTATCCAGGCGATTCGACAGGAAAAGGCGCATCCGCAATGTGATGTCCTCTGGGGCGGCGGCGCCTATTTCTGCACCATCCTCATGAACGACGGATGCCTCGCGTCAGCCCCGTCCGATCTCATCCGGGCCGAAGGAGACGCACCGCACGATCCGCTCGGCCGTTGGCTTGGGTTCGCCGCGGCCTACCGCGTCCTCATCGTCAATACCGACGTGCTTCCGCCGGAATCCCGTCCCCATTCCTACCGCGACCTCGCCGATCCACGCTTCAAGGGACACATCGGCATTGCCAATCCCCTCTTCGGCGGAATGGCCGCTCACGTCTCCGCGCTATTCGCCAAATTCGGCGTCGCCCAAGGCCGCCAATGGTTCACGGACCTGCAACGGAACGACTGCGCGCTTTGTGCCGGGATGGCCGACGTGAAAAACCGTGTCGCTTCGGGCGAGCTTTGGTTCGGGATCACCAGCACCATCGACGCTCATGTCGCCGTGGACGCCGGCAAACCGGTCATCGTGATCTTTCCCGACCAAGGCCCCAACGACATCGGCTGCCTCAACGGCTTTAACACCGTCGCCCTCGTTGCGGGTGCGCCTCATCCCGTCGAAGCGGAAAAACTCCTGCGCTTTCTCCTCACCACCAAAACGGAAAAGATTCTCGCCGCGGGTCCCGGCCAGAACGTCGGTCTGTTGCCGGAGAGCGTCGCGCAAAATGTCCGCCCGCCATGGATTCCGCAGGGCCTCAAACTGATGGATGTGGATTGGAACGAAGCCGTGAAGGTCCACCCGGCAACGGTGCAGGCGATCAAGGAAATCCTTCTGCATCAGTGAAACGACTTCCGGAAATTCTGGCGGTCATCGCCGTCACGTTTGCCGTCGCTGTGGTCTTCTCGCCCCTCGCCGCCACCTTGACCAGGGCGGGCGCGCATTCCCTCGCCGAAGTCTTCCACGGCCTCGGTGCGACACTCGCCGGGTCGACGGCGACGGCCCTGGCCAGCGCGTTCGTCGCGCTCCTTCTCGGCGCGCCCCTGGCAATTCTCGTCGAGCGCTCCGGGCGGCGCACTCGTTTCCTTTGCTCGGCGCTCGGACTCGCGGTGTTGATGGTTCCGCCCTACATCGTCGCCGAATCCTCCATAGTGCTTTTCGGCCCAGCCGGCAAAATCTCCCGCCCGGTGGCCGCGCTCCTGGGCTTCGGCCCGCACTCGACCAATCCCTTCGAGATCGCGCGCTTTGCGGCGCCGGGCTTCGTTTACAGCCGGGCTGCGGTGGGGATCGTCATGGGAGGCTGTCTCTTCCCGATTGTCGCCCTGGCCGTTGCCAGCGCCTTTCGGCGAACCGATCTCCGCGTATTTGAATCCGCGCGTCTGGCCCAAGGCCGCCGCGGGGTCCTGCAAGTCGCCGCGCACGTTCTCGTCCCGCCCGCGCTCGGTGCCGCCTTGCTCGTCTTCGCAGTCACGCTCACGGAATTCGCCGTGCCGCAACTCCTGCGCGTGCGCACCATCGGCGAAGCAGTCTACGAACAAATCCAGGAGGGCGAACTCGCCACGGCCGCTGCCCTCGGCCTGCCGCTGTTACCGGTCGTCGTCGCAGCAGGCGCGCTCGGCGCCTTCATTCTGGCCCGCTCCCGGATCGCCAGCCTCAGCGTGCTCGAGGGCGAAGTGCCGAAATATATCGATCGCGGTATCGGCCTGAAGGCGAACGCGCCCGCGGCAATCATGACCTTGGTCGCGGTCATCCCGGGTCTCATCGTCCCGTTCACTTCACTCACTTGGCTGGTGACCGCGGCGAAGTTGCCGCAGACCTCCGCGATCGGAACGCACAAGCTGCTGCGCGCCGCGGGCTTCATGCCATCCCTCCGCGGCGCTTGGGAATTGGCTCACGACGATGCCCTCCGCACGATTCTCCTCGCCGGCTTTGGAGCGACACTCGCCACCACCTTCGCCATCATCCTCGTCCGCCTTACGTCTCGTCTGCGTTGGCGGCCGGTGTTGGGAATCCTCGGCGCCGGATTGGCCGTGCCCGCCGCACTCGTCGGCCTCGGGCTCATCATCCTTTGGGACCACGGTTGGGGCGCCGCCATCTACCAAGGGCTGCCGGTCGTTTTACTCGCGTGGTTCGCCCGTTTTCTGCCCGTCGCCATCTTCCTCACGCAGGGCGCCCTCGCACGCGTGCCGCATGAATTGGAGAGCGCCGCGGCGCTGGCCGGTCGAAAGCCCTTTGAACGTCTCATTTCCGTCGTGCTGCCCAACGCCACGCCAGGCTTGGTCGCCGCGTGGCTCGCGATGTACGTCCTCTCCGCCACGGAGTTCAGCGCCACGCTGCTCATCGCTCCACCGGGCAGTCCCCTGCTCGCGCCCTCCGTCGTGAATCTCATGCGCCGCGGCCAGGAACCGGAAATCGCCGCCTGCCAGTTTCTGCTTTTGGCCGTCATCGCGTTGCCGCTCATTCCCCTGGCCATTTCCCGGCTGGCGCGGAAAGGAATCTCATGAACGAAATCCTCCGCGTCACTGGCCTTGGCCAGACTTACCATGGCGTCCCCGTGCTGCAGGATGTTGATTTCTCCGCGGGGCCAGGCGAACGCCTCGCCGTCCTCGGACCGTCTGGCAGCGGCAAGACCACCCTGCTCCGCTTGATCGCCGGCCTGGAAGCGCCGCGCCGCGGTGAAATCGCCATCGCCGGTCGCCCGGTCTCGCGTGCCAGCGAGGTGCTGCTCGCCCCGGAACATCGCGAAGTCGCTTTGGTTTTCCAGGGCCTCGCTCTCTTCCCGCACCTCAACGCCCTCGATCAAATCGCTTTCGCGGCTCGCGGGCGTGGCGGTATTCCCCAGGCCAAAAGCCTGCTCGAACGCATCGGTCTCGGCCATCGTGCCAATGCCCCGCTCGACCAACTCTCCGGCGGCGAACGCCAGCGGATCGCTCTCGCCCGCGCCCTCGCGCAGGAGCCCCGGCTCCTCCTCATGGACGAACCCTTCGCCAGCTTGGACGATGAGAAACGCGCCGAGATGCGCGATCTTCTGCGCTCCCTCCTGGAGAAGCATGAAACCACGCTCATCCTCGTCACCCATTCGCGCGAAGATGCCCTCGATCTCGCCCGTCGTGTCATCGTCCTCGAGCGTGGTCAACAAGTCGCGTGTGACGCATTGGAAACGGTGCTCACGCGCCCCGGCCACATCGCCGCCGCGCGCGCCTTGGGCCTGGGACAAATCGTCGAAGGCGCAGCCCTCAGCGATCGAACCGCGCAGACCCCATTCGGAATCGTCAATCTTCCTGCCGGGGCAAAACCCGGTCGATTGCGTCTCCTCGTCCGCCCTGGTCAACCCAGTCTCGTTCTGGAACCGGCGGGCGTGGATGCCGAAATCGTCTCCCTCGAACTACGCCCGTCAGACGCCCGCGAAATCCTCCGCGTCGCCGTCGTGCGCGTCGCCGGAAACCTGCTGCGAGTGTTCGTCCGCGATCGGAGCGTCTCGGCAGGCGACCGAGTTCGGATCGCCATCCAGGGAGAATGCGAAATCCTGGAAGGATGACGTCATCCTCTATTTTCCCGACCACTCACCGACGAATTCCTCCAGCTCCGTTCGGTTCAAGTCGCTGACCACTGCATAAGTCATCGCTCCATCCGACCACTGAATGACATTATAACCGTCGCGCTGTGTCGCGTGCGCGGCAGTCACTCCCGACGATCGCGCCGGCCAGATGAAGAGATTCAAAAAGTGTTTTTGCCGCCCGTAGACCAGCGCCACCGCCGGATGGCCGTCGATGACATCCAATCGCCCACCGAGGAGCGGAAAGCCCGAATCGCGAAAGTCTTTCACCGGCGGAGCAAAGTCCACCTTGCCATCGAACCACGGCTTGACGGTGTGCTGGTCGGTCGAAACCACATCCATCAAGTGCGACGCCATCAGCGAGCGAACATGGCTCGAAACCAAATCGGCGACCAAGCGGTCCTCACGCCGGGCCGTGGAGAGTTGCAGCGTGAGAACGGAAGCGAGCAGAACGACCGCCGCCGCCACCCAACCCCCGTATTGCAACCAGGAAGGGCGCAGCGTGACCTCGCGTTCGGAAACCTCCTGTTCCTGAATCTTGGCGGCGATTTTGCGCCGTAGACTGGCAGGCGCCGCGAAGCGCAGATCTTGATTCTGCAAGGCGCCGCGAAGCGCAGAAAGGCGGCGCGATTGCTCGAAGCACGCGGGGCAATCGGCGAGGTGTTCATCCACCAGCAGCGTATTCGCGACGTCCAATTCGCCGTCGTGATGGGCATGAATCAGTTTTCGGATTTGCTGGCAATTCATGATCGTTCTCCGCTGGGCGATGGAGTGGAAAGTGCGGTCTGCAACTGACGCCGCGCACGAGTCAGCCGCGACATGATCGTGCCGATGGGAACGCCGGCGATGTCAGCAATCTCCTTGTAAGAGCAGCCCTCGAGTTCGCGCAGGACCAGCACTTCACGAAAGACGGCCGGCAAGGCGGCGATCGCCTGCCGCACCGCTTCCGCATCGCCGGCCCGGGCGAGCGTCTCCTCCGGATTCGACGAAAGATCCGCGCCGCCGTGCAGGTCCTCATCGAACTCCACGTTTTCCTCGTGCCGCCGGTTCGTTTGCAACCACGTCCAGGCGGTGCGCCGCACAATCGTCAGCAGCCACGCCCGGGCATCACCGCCGCGGAAACCGCTGAAAAACTTGAACGCGCGCAGGCAGGCTTCCTGGGCAACATCCTCGCCGTCGCGCTCGTTGCCGGTCAGCCAGCGCGCGAGGTTATAGGCCGCATCGAGGTGCGGCAGGATGGTCTGTTCAAAATTGGCGGCGGTGTTTTCCAAGGCAATCGGAAGACGGGTTCAATTTAAACAAGACCGGGAAAGCGGCGATTTTATTCCCGGAACATTTTTCCGGGCTCCGCCGGGAATATCCGCGCCAGCGCCACGGTCTGGATCGTCGAACGAAGCACTCCGCTCCGTCACCAACCTCAAACTCATCCTATGTCCGACTACCTCACCAAAAACTCTTCCGAAGATCAAATCGACCGCCGCGGCTTCCTGCAGTGCATGGCCTGGGCGGGCACCGGAATGCTCTATAGCGTCACCGGCGGCATCCTCGGGTCGCGCGTGCTCAGCGGCACCGCCCAAGCCGCGGAAGTCCAAGCCGCGTCCTTCAATTTCGTGCAGATCAGCGACAGCCACATCGGCTTTCATAAGCCGGCCAACCCGGATGTCGCCGCCACCTTTCGTGAGACCATCGCCCGGATCAATGCGCTGCCGCAGGCTCCCGATTTCATCCTCCACACCGGCGATCTCACCCAACTCTCCGCGACCAAGGAATTCGACGACCTTCAGCAAATGCTCAAGGATTGTCGCACGAAGCAGGTCTTCTTCGTCCCGGGCGAGCACGATATCCTCAGCGACAATGGCGCACAGTATCTCGAGCGATTCGGCAAGGGCACGACGGGCACCGGCTGGTTCAGCTTCGACCAAAAAGGCGTGCACTTTATCGGCTTGGTGAACGTCGCCACCGTCAAGGAAGGCGGCCTCGGCGTTCTCGGTGAGGAGCAACTCGCCTGGTTGCAAAAGGATCTCGCGCCGCTCTCAAAGAGCACTCCCATCATCGTCTTCGCGCACATTCCGCTCTGGACCATTTATCCGCAATGGGGCTGGGGCACGGACGACTCGGCGCGCGCCATGGCCATGCTCCAGCCATTCGGCTCAGTGACAGTGCTCAACGGTCACATTCACCAGGCCATGCAAAAGATCGAAGGAAACATGACCTTCCACACGGCGCGCTCGACGGCGTTTCCACAACCTGCGCCCGGCAGCGCACCGAAAGCTGGCCCCATGGCTGTGCCCGCAGACAAGCTGCGCAGCTATCTCGGGTTGACCTCCGTTTCCTATGTTGAGACCGGCCACTCGCTGGCCGTCATCGATTCCACGTTGGCGGGCGGAAAGTAATCGCATCGTCATGACTGATCCCACCATCTGGTCGAAGCTGCATGGCGCGACCACACACTTCCCCATCGCCCTCCTGCTCGTCTCGGCGTTCTGCGACGGCGCGAGCCTGCTTTCCGCCAAGGCGGAATGGCAGCGCGCACTTCGCTCCACGGCCACCTTGACGATCCTGCTCGGCGCGCTCGGCGGTTGCGCCGCCGTCGCCACCGGCTTGATCACTACCAAGTGGCAACTCTGGGGACACGGAACACTGCTCCACCACCATCAATTCGTCTGGCCGGCGTTCGCTCTCATGATGGCCCTGGCTGCCTGGCGCGTGGCCGCCCGAGTCCCGTCCACGCAGGCCCCGCCCGTCACTTATCTCGTCCTCATGTTTGTCGCCGCTGCACTCATGAGTGGCGCCGGTTACTGGGGCGGAGAACTGCTCAACCACGGCTGATGAACGCCACCACCCTCGCCCAAAATCAACGGCGCCTCCGTGTCGCCATAGTCGTCGCCGTGTGTTCCGCAGCGCTCGCCTACGGCGCCACTCAACTGGCGGCCAACGCCTCCAAAGCTCCCTTCGAACAGGAGCCGAATCCATCCGCAGAGCATGGCCGCCGGCTCTTCGTCCAAAGCTGCGCGCATTGTCACGGTGACGATGCGCGCGGCAGCGGCGAGGACGGGGACGGGCCGGACCTGTTCGCGCTCCGAATCGGAAACGCCCGAATCGCCGCCGTCATCCGCGGCGGCATCCCGGATGAAATGCCGTCCTTTGCCAAAAAGCACGGCGCCACAGATATCGCCGACTTGACGGCTTACCTGCGCACCCTGCGGTGACGACCTGACTTCAGAAAAAGGTGGACCACGGGTTACACGGGTTACACGGATTTAGAGCATTCTTGAAAGAACTTTCCGATTCGGTCGAAGTGCCTCCGCGAAGCGATTAAAAAAAGCCTGTCATTCTGAGAGGGCGTCTAAAAAGTAAGTTGCGGCCCAGCCCGAAGGGCTGACGGACTGTAGCCGGGGGTAACACCCCCGGAGGCGACACCCCACACAACGGATGCACCCCGGAGGGTGTGCCGGAGTCGCCTTCCAGGGGTAAGGTGTGTTTCAGCACATAGGTGACAGATCCTTGTCAGGACATAGGTGACACCTGCTTTTCTTCACATGGGTGACATGGCA
>DASYAY010000077.1:0-64574 GCA_036501065.1 Chthoniobacter sp.
TCCGTCGCCCTCCCGTGCATGTCTCTGGTCAATACACGCGGCAACTTCAGGCACGCCTAATTTGAGTTTTACTCCAGCCATCGCTCTCTTTTGCCAGCCTCCCTCACATATGTCACGTTATTTATGAAAGATGGTATCAGAGCACTCCGCCAGTCCGGCCCCCCGAAAGTCAGGCCAGGCAGACCAGCCGGCAAATAGCGTAATCACCCATCGCACTGCCCCGCCAACGAAACACCCCCAAAGGCAGGACCAAAAATGAACCTGCGGATCAAAATCGGCTCCAGAAAAACGGCAGCCCTCGGCGCTTTTTCCATTCCCCATCTTCCATTTTCCATTTCCGCAAACCGCACGAGAACCCTCCGCCGTGAAGACACGCACTCAGCGCAAAAACGGATCTTTTTTTCTTGCTATTCGCACCCAAAGTCCCAAGGCCGGAAAACTGTGAACCACAGTTCCATTTCCGTCGTCTCCACAGCCAATTTCCACCAAGCGTCCCGTGCACTGCAAATCAGAAAAATCCTGCACCTTGGCGCGGATCATCCCACCAGCGAGCTTGAGTTCGCAGCGGGAAGACCGAGGCCTGGCGAGCCCCCCCATGGCGAAACGGAGGCAATCCCTCTGCGGTCCTCTCTCGAATCTCTGCGCCTCTGCGTTTTTCCGTGCCCGTCGCCTCTGGTTACGGCTGTCACACTGCGGCTTCCGCGTACAAACAGAACCTGGGCTACGGTTCCACCGTCGCCACTATCCCCAACTGTCAACATCCCTTTCCCGCTACTCTGAAGAACCACGCCATTTCCCGAAAAAGTCATCAATTATCACCATGCCCAACTCCGCTTTTCCGGCCTAATAAAATGTCACCGGATCGCTATTTTCATATACAGAAACCATTTCACATATGAAAATCGGCGCCCCCAAGCGACCCAAACCCGATCCCTCCTCTGCCCCCAACGGTGGCGACAACGCCCTCCAAGTCCCTGCCCTTCAGCGCGGCCTGGCCATGATCGAATTCCTCGCCGGTCTCCCCGGTGGCGCCACCCTTTCCGAGCTCGCCGCCGAACTCGATATTTCCATCGCCTCCGTTTTCCGCCTCGCCGGCGGTCTCGAAGAGCTCGGTTACATCCGCCGGGACGAAAAGACCAAGCGCTACGCCGTCACCCAAAAACTCCTCCTCCTCGGCCAACCCCACTCCGGCAACCGCAGCCTGGTCGAGTGCGCCATCGAACCAATGCGGCGCATCCTCGCCGCCACCGGCGAGACCACCCAGCTCTGCTGCCTCGCCGAAGCCGACTGCGTCATCCTCGAGCAACTGCCCTCGCTTCATCCTTTCAAATACATCGTCGACCTCGGTTCCCGCGTTCCCATCCATTGCTGTGCGCCCGGCAAAGCCATCCTCGCCTTTCTGCCTGAAGACACGCTCGACACCATCCTGCCGCGCCTGAAATTCGAGAAACATACCGAACGAACCCTCTTGAGCCGCAAGGCCCTGCTCGTCGAACTCGAACGCGTCCGGGCTTGCGGCTACGCCCTCGATTGCGGCGAACACTTCGACGGCATCCACTGCGTCGCCGCCCCGTTGCTCGATCGTCACGGCCACACCATCGCCGCCATCACCATCGCCGGCCCGACGACGCGAATTCCCGCAAATCGCTTCGAGGAAATCGGCCGCGTGATCATCGCCGCCGCCAATGATGCTGCCCGGAGGTTTCAGGAATGAAGCCCAGAAGTGCTCAGTGCTTAGTTCTTAGTGCTCAGTGCAGATCGCACCTGCCGCATCGCCGGCACGCTTCGAAAATTGCCGCGACCGAAGTTAGAGCCCCAAGAGCGACCCCAACGCGCCGCAACGGCTCCTCAGCACTAAGCACTAAGCACTTAGCACTCCTCTTCCTCTTCCTCTTCCTCTTCCTCCCCGCCCGCGCCGCCGAATCCCCTCTCACCCCCGAAGGCCGCGAATTCTTCGAAAGCAAAATCCGCCCCGTCCTCGTTGCCGAATGCAACGAATGCCACAGCGCGTCCAAGCACAAAGGCGGGCTGCGGCTCGACTATCGCGACGGCTGGAAGAAAGGCGGCGACTCCGGTGACGATATCGTTCCCGGCAACGCCGCGAAGAGCCTGCTCATCAAATCGATCCGGCACGAAGATCCCGACCTGAAAATGCCGGCAAAGTCCCCGAAGCTCGACGATCAGGTCATCGCCGATTTCGAGAAGTGGATCAACATGGGCGCACCCGATCCGCGCGACCAGCCACCTGCGGAGAAAACCGGCAAACCCGCGTGGCCCGACCTGCTCGCCGCGCGCCGCACCTGGTGGTCGCTTCAACCAGTCCACCAGCCCGCCGTGCCTGTGGTCAAAAACACCGCCTGGTCCGCGCATCCGGTCGATCGCTTCCTTCTCGCGAAGATGGAAGAGCACGGCCTCGCTCCCGCGGTCGATGCCGACCCGCGCACGTTCATCCGCCGCCTCACTTTTACACTGACCGGATTGCCGCCGACACCGGCTGAAGTGGAGGAGTTCGTTGCCGAATGTTCCGCTCACCGAGACAGTCAGACAACCGGACAATCAGACAAGGAGAAAGGCGCCGCGAAGTCCGTCTCATTGTCTGAAAGTCCGATCGTCTCATTGTCTTCGCGGCTTCCGGAAAAAGCCATCGAGCAAGCCATCGACCGCCTCCTCGCCTCGCCCCACTTCGGCGAACACTGGGCGCGGCATTGGCTCGACCTCGTTCGCTACGCCGAGACGCACGGCAGCGAAGGCGACCCGGAGATTCGCGACGCGTGGCGCTATCGCGATTACCTCATCCGCGCCTTCAACCAGGATATCCCCATCGACCAACTCATTCGGGAAAATCTCGCCGGCGACCTGCTGGCGCATCCGCGCATCAATCCCGATGGCTTCAGCGAATCGATCCTCGGCACCGCCCAATTCGCCTTCGTCGAACACGGCTTCCAGCCGGTCGACACCCTCGACGAAGAAGTCAAAACCGTCGACAACCAGATCGACGTCGTCAGCAAAGCTTTCCAGGGGCTCACCATCTCCTGCGCCCGCTGTCACGACCACAAATTCGACGCCATCAGCCAGCACGATTACTACGCGCTCTTCGGCATCTTCGCGAGCTGCCGCCCGGCCCAGGTGACGATCGATACTCCGGAAGTGCAGTCGAAAAACCGCGACGCCCTCGAGCAACTCCACGGCCAGATCAAATCCGCCCTCGCTGATGCCTGGCAGAAAGCCGCCGATCAGATTCCCAATCGCTTGCGCGAGGCTTCGGAACAGGCCGGAAAACAAACGGAAATCGCCGCTAAAACTCAGGACCTCCAGCAACGGATCGCCGATCTCGATTGGACCGCACGCCGGGCCCTCAAGAGCACCACCGCTGCACCCGCCCTACAAAATCTTCCCGCTCCCTTCGCCGACTGGAGCTTCGAGAAAGATGCCAGTGACCGCCTCGGCCATCTCGATGGTCACCTCGAAGGCGGCGCCGAGATTCGCCACGGCCGGCTCATCCTCGACGGCAAAGACGCCTACTTCCACACCGATGCCCTGCCCATGACGCTCGGCGCGAAAACGCTCGAGGTCTGGGCGGCGCCGTCCACGCTCGATCAACACGGCGGCGGAGTTATCTCCGTCGAGAGCACCGACGTGCATGGCTTCGACGCCATCGTCTTCGCCGAGCGGGAGCCGCGTCGCTGGTATCCGGGCAGTAACTTCGGCCTCCGCAGCGAAAACGTCGGCGGTCCCGACGAAACCGCGAAGCCCGGCGAATGGGTCCACATGGCTATCGTCTATGGCGCAGACAATAGCATCGCCGTCTATCGCAATGGCCTCCCCTATGGCCACGCTTATATCGCGAAATCGGAGCAGAAAAAATTCGAGGCCGGCAAAGCCCGCCTTCTTCTCGGCTTGCGCCACAAGGGCGCCGCCAACGGTTTCTTCGCCGGAGAAATCAAAGAAGCCCGCCTCTACGATCGGGCGCTCACGCCCAAGCAAGTCGCCGCTTCCTATCACGCCGGCTCCGGCCCGGTCATCACTCCAGATCAAATCCTTGCCGCGCTGACCCCGGAGCAACGTAAGGCCCGCACGGCTCTCACCGCACAGCTCGAATCGTTGCAAACCGAGAGCGCGAAAAACTCCAGCGCAGAAGCATGGACCAAAGCCTTCGCCGACGCCGACAAAAACCCCGCCAATTCGCTTCACCTTTGGGCCCGGCTCAAGAACACCAGCGACACCGATTTCCCGGCTGCCTGGAAGAAATTGGTCGATCCTCTCAAGGCCCGCCTGAACGAAGCCCGCAAGGAAACCGCGGCTAACATCAAAACCACCTGGAACCTCGCCGGAGCCGACTATGCGAAGTGGTTCCCCTATGGCCCGGGCCTCTCCGCTCATCCCATCTCAGTCGGGGATTTTGCCCTCGCTCCCGGCGGCGACCGCCTGCTCGACGGCCTCGCAGCGGGCGGGGCGCTGACCAATCGATTGTCGGAAAAGTACACCGGCATCCTCACTTCCCCACGTTTCAAGATCGAGACCGACAGCATCAGCGTCCATGCCTGCGGCGCTGGTGGCGCCATGGTCCGCGTGATCGTCGATAACTATCCACTACCCAGCAATCCGATCTTCCCTAAAGCCATCCTCGACAAATCCACGCCCGGCTGGATCCGGCTCGATACCGCCTACCGCAAAGGCAACTATGCCTACATCGAGTTTGCCACCCGCGAAGATCTCACTCGTCCGCTGCAGGAGAAAGATAAGTCCAAAGCGAAACCCAATCGGGACGAACCATCGTGGTTCGCCGTCGATCAAGTGGTCTTCCACGATAACAAACAACCGCCAGCCGAAATCGATTCCGCGCTCGAACCTCTGCTCGCCGGCTCCGCGCCCACCTCCGCCGCCGATCTCGCGAAAAGCTACCGGCAGGCCATTGCCGATGCCGTCACCTCCTGGCGCAACAATGCCGTCACCGAACCGCAGCGCCTCTTGCTCGATGACCTCGTGCGTCGCGGCCTCCTGCCCGTCACCCTCGCCGAAGTGCCAGCCGTCCACCCGCTGGTCGCCGAGTATCGCCAACTCGAAAGCGCCGTGCCCGAAATGCGTCATGCGCCGGGATTCATCGAGGCGCAGGGTTATGACGCGCCACTTTTGCCTCGTGGCGACCATCACAAGCCTGGCGAGCTTGTCCCGCGCGCCTATCTCGAAGTCTTCGGTGGCCACTCTTATCGTACCAATCTCAGCGGCCGCCTCGAACTCGCCCAAGCCATCACCAGTCCGCAAAATCCGCTCACCGCACGAGTCATGGCCAACCGCATTTGGTACTGGCTTTTCGACCGCGGCATCGTCGCCACCGTCGATAACTTCGGACGCATGGGCGAAAAGCCCACGCATCCCGAGTTACTCGACTTTCTCGCCGCACGTCTCATGGAAGACCATTGGTCGCTCAAAGATGCGATTCGCTATCTAGCGACGACCCGTGCTTTCGCCATGAGCAGCGAACCCAGCGCCCAGGCCAGGGAAACCGATCCCGCCAATGACTGGCTTTCACACATGCGCGTCCACCGTCTCGAAGCCGAGTCCATCCGCGACTCCCTCCTCGCCGATTCCGGGCAGCTCGACAACACCATGTTCGGCGCATCCGTCGACGCCAACGCTCCGCGCCGCAGCGTCTATCTGCAAGTCCGGCGCAACGCCCTGAATCCCTTTCTGCAAGTCTTCGACGCTCCGAAACCGTTTACCACGCTCGGCCGCCGCGACGTCACTAACGTGCCCGCGCAGTCGCTGGCCTTGCTCAACTCTTTGTTCGTCATCGATCAATCCAAAAAATGGGCCGCGGCAGTCGTCCACGACGGCAGCGACTGCGCGGCGACACGCGTCCGCCGCATGTTTGACACCACCTTCGCCCGTCAGCCCAGCGACCAGGAAATCGCCGCCGCCTCCGAGTATCTCTCCGTCCTCATCCGCGACCGCAAGATCCGCACCGACGAACTGCTCATCAGCGCCCCCGTCTGGCAGGACTTCGCCCAGTCGCTGTTTAACTTCAAGGAATTCATCTATCTCAGATGAG
This sequence comes from Chthoniobacter sp., assembly GCA_036501065.1. Lineage (GTDB taxonomy): Bacteria > Verrucomicrobiota > Verrucomicrobiia > Chthoniobacterales > Chthoniobacteraceae > Chthoniobacter. Next base: position 6,050 of record DASYAY010000077.1, read on the forward strand.
CAAATGTTTCCGTGAGCATTGAACTCGATATTCTTCGCGACGTTTCTGACCGCCTGGACCATGCCGGAATCCCTTTCATGGTAACTGGCTCCATGGCTATGAATGCCTACGCCCAACCGCGTATGACTCGCGACATCGATATAGTCATCGAGGTGAAAGCTATCGACGCCGCTCGATTACTTGCTGCTTTCCGGTCAGATTACTACATTGACGATGGGGCTGTGGATCGTGCAATTCGGAACGAAAGCTTGTTCAACGTCATCCACCAAGAATGGGTTTTCAAAGTCGATCTCATCGTTCGCAAACATACGCCATATCGCGCGCTAGAATTCGAACGCCGCCAGCGATTGCAAATTGGCGACTACCATACGTGGGTGGTCAGCAAAGAAGACCTTATACTATCGAAACTGTGCTGGGGCCTGGATTCGCAGTCTGAATACCAAGCCCGGGATATTCGGAATCTTCTCAACACCACATGTGATCGCGACTATATTCAAGAGTGGGCAGTGAATTTGGGGGTAATGGATTATCTAAGGTCTATCGAAAAATGAACGACACCGATCCAAAAACCGAGGCCATCTACCGGGAAATGCTCTTGGCGAAAACGCCGGAAGAGCGCTTTCTAATGGGAATACGCATGTGCCAGATGGCGCGGACCACAGTGTTGGCCTCACTGCCGAAGAATTTGTCGCCCATTGATCGTAAGGTGGCAATCCTGCGGCGCTACTACGAAAGTGACCTTTCCGACACCGATCTTGCGCGCGTAGAACAGGCACTCAGAACTGCTGCCGAAACCAAACCTCTCGTATGAACCCACTATCACACTCCTGCCTTTCCCGCCGGGCCATGCTCCGGCAGTGTTCGCTCGGCTTCGGTTCCATCGCTCTCGCCGGGCTGCTCGCGGACAGAAGCTATGGCGCGCTTCCGGGCGACTCCAGAATACCGGGACCTAATTTCGCCCCGCGCGCCAAACGCGTCATCTTTTGCTACATGAGCGGCGGGGTGTCGCATGTCGACTCGTTCGATCCCAAGCCTGAACTCACCGAACGTCACGGCCAGCCGATGCCTGTCCCGGTCAAGCCCACGATGTTCAACAATAACGGGAATATCATGGGCTCTCCGTGGGAGTTCAAGAAACGCGGCCAAAGCGGTCTCGAAATCAGCGAACTCTTTCCCCACATCGCCGAGCACGCCGACAGCCTCGCCGTGGTCCGTTCGATGACCAGCAAGGTCAATGAACACGCCCAGGGCAATTACTTCGCCCACACCGGTTTCGCCTTCATGGGGCATCCCAGCGCCGGCGCCTGGGTAAGTTATGGCCTCGGCACGGAGAATAAGGATTTACCGGGATTCATCGTCCTGCAGAGCGGCAATGCCACACCGCCGCATGGCGGCGTGGGCGTCTATAGCAACGGCTATCTTCCCGGCCAGCACCAGGCCTCGATCTTGAAAGCCGACGGCGACGAAGCCTTGCCGAACATCAAGCCTCGCGACAGCGACGAGGTCCAGCGCCAGCGGCTCGCTTTCATCAAGGGCATGGACGATCGCTTTGCGCGTGAAGCGGCCGAACCCCAGGTCGAGGCGGCCATCCGCAATTACGAGACCGCTTACCGGATGCAAACCGCCGTGCCCGAACTCTGCGACCTCCGCGGCGAGAGCGAGGCCACCAAACAACTCTACGGTCTCAACTCCGCCGATCCACTGCTCAAAGCCTACGCTCGGCAATGTCTCGTCGCCCGCCGGCTCATCGAGCGCGGCGTCCGCTTTGTCGAACTGAGTTGTCTCTCTGCCGGGATCGGCGCCGGCAATCCACCCAATCCCTGGGATCAACACGGCAAAATCCGCGAAGGCCACGGCGCCATGGCGCACCAGGTCGACCAGCCGATCGCCGCCTTGATGACCGACCTCAAGCAACGCGGACTTTTCGACGACACGCTCATCCTTTTCACCGGCGAATTTGGCCGCACTCCATTCTCCCAAGGCAGCGACGGGCGCGACCACAATCCTTTCGGCTTCAGCGCCTGGATGGCCGGCGGCGGCGTGCGCGGCGGCACGGCCTTCGGCGCCACCGACGACCTCGGCTACTACGCCGTCGAAGGCCTCGCCACCTTCTACGATTACTACGCCACCGTCCTCAATCTGCTCGGCATCGACCACGAAAAGCTCACTTACCGTTTCGGCGGCCGCGACTTCCGCCTCACCGATGTCAGCGGCAAAGTAATCAAAGAGGTCGTGGCATAAGGAACTCATCTGGTTGAACTCCCCGCCGTGGCACTTTCGGCGCTCTTTGACTTAATGTGCCGTGATGGATACCGAACTGCCGTCGTTCGTCTGGCTTAGTAGCGGATAGACGATGCCAGTCGTGCCTACGGCATTGACGGTGAAAACGGCCTTACCGAGACAAAAAGTCTTCGCAACCACCAGAGACGCGGTCCAGCTCGTCGAGCTACTGCTCGCCACAGCCGCGGGATAACCTGCGATGGTTACTTTGGGCGTCTTGATCGGCACACTGGTGGTGAAGAAAAGCGTGATCCTGTCGCCGACCGTGGCCGTGCCGGGTAGGGCATTGTTGGAGGCGATGTGGACGCTCGTAAATGGCGCGGCCGGATGCGAGATCAGGGCAAAAGGATTAACGCTCGATTCTGCCAGCGCCCCCCAAGTGGTCGCAGCCAATCCCACGCGCTCGGGGATATCCTGGTAGGGAGTATTGAGACTTTGATCGAGCGGAGCCAGGGTGCTACCACCTTGGACGGTAGCCGCCACGATGCCATGCCCATCCCCAAAGGGCGCTGATGTTTGGGCGTTGCCAATCTGGTTCAGATACGACTGCGCGACGCTCTCGAAGGTTGTCTGTCCATAGAGCGCGTCCACGTAGCGCATGGTCACAACCATCTGCCCGGTGAATTCCCAAGCGATGCCGTCGGCCCCGCTGGTCGGCAGTTGGACCAGGCTGAATCCCTGAAACGTATTGGATCCGATCGTGACAGGTTTGGCGAAGTTACTGAGCGCATATTGCACCGGCTGCCGCCAATCGATCTGGCCAAAATATCGGGGTGCGCCGGCCATCGCCAGGGTGGTGAAAGTATTTACATCCAGAAAGAGATACTTATTGATCTCCTCGCAGCCGCGCACCGTGGTCGGATCGGGTTGCGTGCCCGGGCCAACGGCTGTGCCCACCGGAGAGGTTCCCGCGTTGAAGCGTTCATTCACGGGGTCCCACATTTCCATGACGAAATCGCCGGCAATGTTGGCGCGGCTGGTCCAGAGGCCCGCATTGGCCACGTCCATCTCCGCCAATGCCGTGAAGGCGGCAAAGATGTCGGCATTGTTCTCGGTGGATTTTCCCAGCAGGAGCGGCTTCGGCGGCGCCACTCCGCCGTCGTTGTAGCCGGCATAATAGCCGCCGTAGCCGGTGCCGGACTGGTCGAGCAGGTTTCCATAAATCCAGTTACCGATAGTCCGCGCATCGCTCAGATAGTGGGCATTGCGAAATTGCCGGTAGGCTTGAAGAAGGGCGATGATGGCAAAGGCATTATTCCCTCCCGTGGCTCCGTCCAGCACCACTGCGTAACCGGACGGAGTAACCGACGTCGCGCAAGTGAAGCCTGCCAGACGGATGTCGCCCGCTACGCCTTGCTCCGGCGGGAATTGACTATTAAACAAAGAGACATCACCCGAGATATAGCCATTGTGCAATCCCGTAGAACCATCGGGCGCCACGGGCAGGTTATCCCCGTGGTTGTCATGACCGAGCGCATAATCAAAGGCGTTGTCGATGATGAGCGCATTGGCGACATCGGTCGTCGAGCCTCGAGCCAGTAATAGGTCAACTGCCAGCGAAGATTCATAGATCGTCGTGACGTTGCGCAGGACTTGATCCAGCGGAAACGGCGGCACCTCGGCAGGGGTGATCCCGAAGGTTTGCGTGGCCACCGGGAATGTCACCGCACTGGCCTGCGCGGCGGGCACCGGAGTGAAGTGAATGTTGTCGATGAGAACGGTCCCTCCTTTGGGAGAGTGAGTCCCGTCGACGCCGATGGAAAAGAGGATATGAGCATTCGTCAGGTTCGGCGCCGGCTTGAATGACGACAGGGGGATGCTCATGGTCTGGTAAGTGTTACTTTGTGGTATCTTCACGTCCGCGATAGTTCCGCCGTCGAAACCAAACTGAACAGTGATCCCGCCCGGCGTCGGCGAGCGGACATCGAAGACGAGCGTGGTGGCGCCAGTAAGATTGTAGCCTTTGCTGGGGAGCTCCTGATTTACGCCCCAGTCCTGGGGTTCTTCGAAATTGAGACCAACAGACTCCCCGGCAACTTGCGGGTTAAACTCGAAGGCCATGACGGTGCCGCGCTGCTCATCCAGCTTCGTCGTGTCACTCGAGTAACCGGTCGGCGACGTGGGATCGTCGACGCATCCGGGGAGGACAGTCATGGCCCCGAGGTTATTTCCCCAATAGCCCGAAGGATAGCCGTGGTTAAAACCAGAATCGGCGTCGAGATAGACGTAAAAGCTGTTGTGATCCGCCGGGACTCGACTGGAAAGCACCACGTCCGCCCCGTCACCAATGGCTCCAGCGATGACCCGCTGTGCGAGCAGGCTGATGGTCAACAGAAGGACGAGCCAGCGCCAGCGGTGGATCGACGAAGCCGGGATTGGGCAAGGAGTTTCCGAGGCATGATGGGAATTTGGGGGGATTTGCATGGTTGGTTTCCAGTTAGTGTCAGCAGCAGCACGAATAAAGTGTGGCGAATTCCCAGCGGAAGGCCCTTCAGCGAGGTTTGAGGAGTTCTTTGCGATCCGGAAACGAGACCTTTTGGATCCGTTGAATCTGGCGGTCTCGTCCAGCCGGCGCATCTGTCCCATCGAAGACATATTTCGTCGGCCAAAGACGGCTGAGCAGATACGCCGCTGTATCGCACACTCGCGGATCGGTGACCTGAAAATCCGTCCAGGCAACGGTCATCCCCCGACGGACTTCCGTATCGCCCAGGGCGGATATCAAAAGGATTTCGGTAGCGGAATCCTGCCGTGGGAGAAACTCTGCGTGCAAATCCTGGGGGCCAATCACTTTGGAAGGAAACATCGATTCCCCACTGGTGCGCCCTCCCAACGCGAGGAGGATGGCCATGCGCACTTGCACGGGATCCTCCGCAAAATGCTGGCCAAGTGCTTCGACGGCCGCGGCCTCACGAATTTCCGGCGACAGGTCAGCGCCACGGCATGGATCACCCGTCAACGCGACCACCAAAATCGCGCCGAGAACAGGACCGATGACATTTCGCCGGGAGAACATGGCAGTCGGGCAACGGCGGAGTGTAACGGACCAAAGGCCAAATGCCTAATCTTCATTTACAGACTGCACGCCGGCTGCCGGTAAATGCCATGTCCTCCCGCCGTCCTCACTTTCATAGTTCACCCACGCACGATGGTCCGGCTTCGGGTCGTGCCGCACGAGTTCGACAGGCAGATAGCCGTTCATTTTGCGAGCTCCCGTGAACACCGGCGGGTAAGTATTGGCATATCCACCCACGTAATCCTTCGGAACGGGAAACTTTTGCAACTGCCAGCTCCGGGCTCCATTCGCCGTGTGAAAAAGTGGAAACTCGACGCTTCGATAAGATCCGGTCAGCCACCCCTCTGAAGGCGTGCGAAAAACCATTCCTGACGTGTAATAACCGCGGTCCTTCGTCGTGGCCCGTTTTCGCCAATGCCTTCCGCCATCGTCTGTATGGTAGATATCCTGATCCATATGGCCAAGCCCATGTCCCCCGGCCAGTAGATATCCGCGCCGCATATCGAAGAAGTTCAAGAAGACTATCTCGGCAGCGAATGATGCGACAGCTCGGGTCCAATGCCGGCCCGCGTCGCGCGTGCCATAAAGCCAGATGCCCGCCGCCTCCACGGGCAAAATCGAAACCCACGCGCGGCGGCCATCGACAGCATCCAGCCCGGGCACGTCGTCAAGAACCGGCTCAGACGGATGCGTGGAAAGCTGCTTTACGATCGTGGGGATACCCGAGGGCGACACGTCTTTCCAGTGCCTGCCGCCATCATCGGTGTGCAAAATGGCGGCGTTCTTCTCCGCAACCTTGCACCACCAACCTTCAGACGGGTTCACCATGACGGCGTCACCGGAAATTTCCCCGTTCGCCAACACCGAGACGTGCCCGACAGCGAAGGCCAACAGCCCAAAAACCGTGAGGATTTTCCGCATAGCGAATCCTATACTAATCCAACTCCTCGGAGAAGCGAACGGCGTTTGCGGGAGCCCGCGACGCTTACGTTCAATCAGGTCGACGGCCAAAGCACTTCCAACTAAGCATTTCTTCTCCACAGACTCATTTCTCTTACATGAAATCTGTCCGTCGTTCCCTCCTCTCCTCATTCGTCGCCATGGCCGTCCTATTGCCATTGGCCGTGCACGCCGAACCGCAGTGGATCTGGAGCCAGGCGAAGGCTTACGACTACGAAAAGGAAACTTTTCGGAAGACGTTCCCGGTGAGCGGGGACGTGAAAACGGCGGTCCTCAAATTGACCTGCGACAACGGCGCGACTGCCATGCTCAACGGCAAGAAGGTGCTCGAAAACCCGGACTGGAATCAGCCGGTGCATGCCGATGTGGCCAAGGAATTGCACAAGGGCCAGAACGAATTGGTGATCGAAGGTCGGAACGTCAAAGGCGCTGCGGCGCTGCTCGCCTCGCTCACCATCGAAACGCCCAGTGGCGAGAAGCAGCTCGTGGAGACCGGTCCGGATTGGGAAACGGCCAAACCCGGAACGACGGATTTCCATCCGGTAGTCGTCATCGCCAAGTACGGAGCGAAGCCGTGGGGGCCGGTCTTCGATCACCCCGCGACCCTGGCCGGTAGCGCAGTCGTGGCGGACCCGGCAGCGCTGACGGTGCCACCGGGGTTCAAGGTCGAATTGCTCTACACCGTCCCGAAGGAGAACCAGGGCTCGTGGGTTTCGCTCACCGTGGATTCGAAGGGCCGGCTGATTGCCAGCGATCAGTACGGCGGGCTCTACCGGATCACCGTTCCGGCGCCGGGCGCGAAAGCGGAGACCAAGGTCGAAGCGCTCCCGGTGCAGATCGGCGGCGCCCATGGCTTGCTCTACGCCAACGACAGTCTCTACGTGATGGTCAACGAGAAAGCCGTCCCCTACCCGCGCGACCAGGGGCTCTGGCGCCTGAAATATCGGGCCAGCGACGACTCCTTCGAAGAGCCCGTGCAGTTGCGCAAAATCCCCAGCGGCGGCGAGCACGGACCGCATAGCATCGTCCTTGGGCCCGATGGCAAGACCATCTACTTCTGCTGCGGCAACCACAGCAAGCTTCCCGATCACCTCGAACTCTCCCGCGCCGCGCAAGCGTGGGATGAAGACCAGCTCGTCCCCCGCCTGTGGGATGCGAATGGCCACGCCAAGGGCGTTCTCGCGCCGGGCGGTTACATCGCCCGCACCGATCCCGACGGAAAAACCATCGAGATGTACACCGCCGGTTTTCGGAATCCTTTTGATTTCGCGATCGACGGCAACGGCGAAATCTTCACCTACGACGCGGACATGGAGTGGGACATCGGGCTTCCCTGGTATCGCCCCACGCGGGTCTGCCACGCCGTGAGCGGCGGCGAATTCGGCTGGCGCAGCGGAAACGGAAAATGGCCCGTCTATTATCCGGACAGCTTGCCACCGGTCGTGGACATCGGACCCGGGTCGCCGACGGGAATGATCTTCGGCACGGGCGCGAAATTCCCCGCCAGCTATCAGCGCGCCATGTTCGCGCTCGACTGGACCTACGGCACACTCTACGCCATCCACTTCATTCCGGAGGGCGGCAGTTTTCGCGCGGAGAAAGAGGAATTCGTCGCCGGCAGACCGCTGCCGCTCACCGATGCGGTCATCAACCCGCAGGATGGCGCGCTTTATTTTGCTGTCGGCGGGCGCAAAACACAGTCCGCGCTCTTCCGCGTGACTTACACCGGCCCCGAAAGCACCGCACCGGTCGCGGCGCTTCCTCCCACGCCGGCAGCGAAATTGCGCCGCGAGTTGGAGAAACTGCACGATCACGGCACCGGCCCGGAAGCCATCGACAAAGCCTGGCCGCACCTGGCGGACAAGGACCGTTTCGTGCGCTTCGCCGCCCGTGTCGCCATCGAACGCCAGCCCGTGGAAAAGTGGACGGAGCGCGCGCTCGCGGAGAAAGATCCGCGTGCCTCGATCGAAGCGCTCATCGCGCTCTCCCGGATAGGCCGCAGTGCCAAGGCGACTGAAATCTCGCTCGAGGAAGCGCATAAGGTGAACGGTCTTTCATCCGGTCCAGTGCGCCCGACTTTGCCGGAAGACGTGGCCTTGCAAAATCGCGTCCTCGCGGCGCTGGACCGTCTCGATTTCCGCCAGCTCGAGCGCGATCAACAACTGGCCCTGATCCGCACCTACGATCTTTGTTTCACGCGCTTCGGCAAACCCGCGTCCGAAGTCTGCGCAAAGGTCGCGGCGAAATTCGACCCGCTCTTTCCGCACACCGATCCCTACATCAATCGCGAACTCGTCACCTTACTCACCTTCCTCGATTCGAAATCGATCGTGGCCAAGACCGTGCCCCTACTCGACACCACCCGGGATGAGGGCGGCGAAATCGCCACGGCGTCATTGCTCGAGCGAAATACCGGCTACGCCAGTGCCGTCAACAGCATGAGCAACAGCCGGCCGAACCGGCAGGCCATCGCCTACGCCTGCGCCCTCCGCAATGCGCGCGCCGGCTGGACCCCGGAATTGCGCAAGACTTACTTCGCCTGGTTCCCACGGACCCACGCCTGGCACGGCGGCAATAGTTTCACGAAGTATCTCGAGAACATCCGGACCGAGGCGCTGGCCAACTTTGTCCCCAACGACGAACACGTGGCTCTCGACAATCTTTCCAAACAAGCGCCGCCTGCGCCGCCGGCTAACTTCGTCATGCCGAAGGGCCCGGGGCGGAATTACACCGTGGACGACGCCCTGGCGCTCGCCCAAGGTAATCTCACAGGCCGTAACTTCGAGCAGGGCAAAGCCATGTTCACCTCCACGCTGTGCATTCGCTGTCACCACTTCAATGGAGAAGGTGGTAACATCGGACCGGACATCAGCGGCGCCGGTAATCGTTACACGCTCCGCGACTTGCTGGAAAACATCATCGAGCCTTCGAAAGTCATCAGCGATCAATACGGCACCGACCAGATCGAATTGAAGGACGGCAGCCTGGTCATCGGTCGCGTCGTCGTCGAGGAGAACGGCAAGCTCTTTGTCATGACGAGTGGGCTCGCGCCGGACAGCCTGACTCCCGTCAACGCTGCCGACGTGAAGTCACGCAAGCCCTATCCCGTGTCGATGATGCCGGTCGGGTTGATCAATGGACTCAACCGCGATGAATTGTTAGACCTGCTGGCTTATATCCAGTCGGGCGGAAATCCGAGCGACAAGGCCTTCGCCCGGTAAGAGCTTTCCGGAACGGAGCGCGGGCTTTCCAGCCCGCCGTTGTTTCTACGATCTGATGGGTCTGGACGCCATGTTCGCTCCAGGTCTTTCGTCGTGGTTTGCGTTTTCATTCATCCCGCGGGCTGGAAAGCCCGCACTCCGTTTCGGAGTTCCGCGGCGAAATCTCGTCTGAATTCAGGACAGCAATAAAAAAGCACCGCACCCGGTGATCAGGTGCGGCGCTGGTAGATCGCGGTGATCCGCGGTGGGATTATTTCGCGGCGGGCGCGGCTGGGGTGGCTGCAGCCGAGGCGGCTTCGCCCTTCTTGCCATGGCCGGCAAACTCTTCGAGCGTCAGGTAGCCCTTGTTACCCTTGTCCTTCTTTTGGAAGGCGGCCTTGGCCTTGTCCGGGTCCTTCTGCGCGTGCTTGCTGGCCAGATACTCTTCGAGGGTCAGTTTGCCGTCGCCGTTGGTATCGAGCTTCTTGAACATTTCCGCCGGGTCAGCGTGGGGCTTGCCCGAGGTGGTGGTCGCTGGCGTGGTGGTAGTGGCGGGTTCCGTCTTCGCGTCGTCGGCAATGGCGAGAGTAGTGCCGAGCGCGAGGACGGCGAGGATCGAAGTGATGGATTTCATTGTATGCTTGGGGTTACTGGTTTTTGGTTTTGCGGTCATCCGCAGGCGGCTCAGGCCCTTATCGGACCGAGGCTGCGAAAGTCATTAACGTCTGCTTTGAGACTAAGTTGCTAGGAGAAAGTCGGAATTTGAAGGTTCAGGCAAAAATGCCTTTGGCCACAGTGCCACTCACGTCCGTAAGGCGAAAGTCACGACCGGCATACCGATAAGTGAGCTTTTCATGATCCAGCCCGAGCAGGGCAAGAAGGGTCGCGTGCAAGTCATGGATATGCGTGGGATTCTCGACCGCCTGGTAACCGTAATCATCTGTCGCCCCGTAGCTTAAGCCACCACGCACCCCGCCTCCGGCGAGCCACATCGTATATCCCTTGGCATTATGGTCGCGGCCGTCGGGTTTGCGGCTATCCGGCGTGCGGCCAAACTCGCCACCCCACATCACCACGGTATCCTTCAACAGGCCGCGCGCCTTCAAATCCGTGAGCAGGCCGGCGATCGGCTGATCGGTCGCGGCGGCATTGGCGGAAATCTTCGCGCTAAGGCTGGTGTGCTGATCCCAGCCGGCATGACACACCTCAATGAAGCGCACTCCCGCTTCGGCGAAACGGCGGGCCATGAGGCATTGCTTGCCGAAATCGGTCGACGGTCCCGTACCAATGCCATACAGGGCCAGCGTGGCCGGCGTTTCCTTGGTCAAGTCCATCACCTTCGGCAGTTCGCCCTGCATGCGGAAGGCCAGTTCATAAGATTCGATCACGCCTTCCACTTCGGGATTTTGCGTCGCGTTCAGCAGGTCGCGATTCATCGCCTGGACGAGGTCGAGTTGCTTGCGCTGCAGCGCGGTTGGCAGATCGGGATTGCGCAGGTTGCCAATCCCGGCGTCCCCGACGTCCTCGCGCTGCGCTCCGATGCGTGTCCCTTGATAAACCGCCGGCAGGAACGCGCTTCCGTAATTGACCGCGCCGAATTGAATCGGCGGACTGATCGTCACGAAGCCGGGTAGATTCTCGTTCTCCGTGCCCAGTCCATAAAGCGCCCATGCGCCCATGCTCGGACGCACAAACTGCGCGCTACCCGTGTGTAACTGCACGAAAGCCTGGGGATGACTCGGGATATCCGTATGCATGCCGCGCAACAGGCAAAGGTCGTCGGCGTGCCGGGCTAATTGCGGAAACAATTGCGAGATGGCCAACCCGCTCTGCCCATACTGGCTGAAGGTGAATGGCGAGCCGAAGAGACGCGAACCGCCGCCTTTGGCCACGCCCGGCTTGCCATTGTCCTGGTTGAGTTTCGGCTTGTAATCGAAGGTATCCATGTGGGCGGGACCGCCCTGCATGCAGAGGAAAATCACGCGCTTCGCCCGAGCCGGAAAGTGCGGCTCTTTGCGTGCCAGCGGATGGCCGTTCTCCGCGGCGCGCGCGGCGATGCTCTTGAACGCCAGCCAGCCGAATCCAGCGGACACCGTGCGGAGAAGATCGCGGCGAGTCATCGCGCGCGGAGTGACCGCGCGACATTCGAAAGGTAGTGCGGAAGGGGGGTTCATTTGAGATAGCGGAATTCGGCGCAGGCAAAGAGCGCCTGACAAAATGTGCTCCACGAAAGAAGGGCCGCGTCCTGCACGCGTCCGGCTTCCACGGGCAACAACCCGCGGCCTTCGCTCAAGAGATACTGCTCTGCGCGGGCCAGTTCGGCGTCGGTCGGCGGCCGGCCGAGAGCGTATTCATAGGCCAGGGCGATCCGTTGCGGATGCGTCAACGGTTGCGCGAGAACGCGACGGGCCATGGCAGTGGCTTGATCGCGCACGAAGTCGTTATTGAGCAGATACAAAGCCTGCGACGGCACATTGGTCACATCGCGCGTGGCCACGACCAGGCTGGGCTCCGCGAAGTCGAAAATTTCCAGCACCTCGGGGACGAAGTCGCGCACCACCGGCAGATACACACTGCGATAGTTGGCCGTGATTTGCGAAAAGCGCTCCGGTTGCAAGTTTTTGCCAACATAGCCATCACCCGCGGCAGCCACCGCCGAGCCTTGCGGCGGACGCAATTGCAATTGCCCGCTGGCCGTGAGCAAGGCGTCGCGAATGGCCTCGGCATCGAGCCGGCGCGGCGACATCCGCCAGAGCAGCCGATTATCGGGGTCGACTTCATTCGCCTGCGAGTCCGGCGCGCTGCTCAACTGATAGGTATGGCTGAGCACCAATGAGCGGACGAGTTTCTTCACCGACCAGCCGTCGTGCATGAATTGCACCGCTAGCGTATCCAGCAGTTCCGGGTTGCTCGGTTTCTCGCCGGTCGCGCCGAAGTTATCCGCCGTCCGCACCAAGCCTTGTCCAAACAGATGCGCCCAGATGCGATTGACGGCCACCCGCGCGGTAAGCGGGTTCGTCGAGGCGGTCAACCACTGCGCCAGCTCCAGCCGTCCGCTGTGACCGGCGGTAATCGTCGGCCCGGCTCCGTTCGTCATCACGGTCAGCATCCCGCGCGGCACTTCATCGCCCGGCTGCGCGACTTCCCCTCGCACGAGCAATCGGCAATCCACCGGGCGCCCATCCTGGACGCCCATGACACGCGCCGGGCCGCCGGCGGACGCGGGCGCCGCGGACCTCATTTGCTGGAACTTTTTCTTCCCTGGCCGTTGCGGCATCTCCATCGGCAACGCCGACGGCGGGTTGGCGAAGGAAAGGCCCGTCGAATCCGGCAGCGCGAGCAACGGCGAAGAGTTGCGCCCCCGCTGCCCATTGGTTCCGTAAAAGGTCTGGGTGCTGGCGAAAATCCCCGCCATCGCATAGTAATCCTTCTGCGGCACCGGATCGAATTTGTGATCGTGGCACCGGGCGCACGCCACCGTCAGCCCCAGCACCGCGCGCGAGGTCGTGTCGATCTGCTCATCGATCAGGTCCATGCGAAATTGCTCGGCATTCTTTTCCTGGATGCTCTTCGGGCCGATGGCGAGAAATCCCGTGGCCGTCAAATGGCTCGCCTGCTCGTCGCCATTCCGCGCCGGCAAGAGATCGCCGGCGATCTGTTCCCGGATGAATTCGTCGTAGGGAATATCCGCGTTGACCGCGGCGATGACCCAATCGCGGTAGCGCCAGGCCTCGGGATAGGTGAAATTGCGTTCCTTGCCGGTGCTCTCGGCAAACCGCGCCACATCCAGCCAGTGGCGTCCCCAACGTTCACCAAACTCGGGCGACGCCAGCAACAGATCCACCACGCGAGTGAACGCGTCCGGCGCTTGGTCCTTCGCGAATGCCTCCACTTGCTGCGGCGACGGCGGCAGCCCGATGAGATCGAAAAACACCCGGCGGAGGAGCGACCGCCGGTCCGTATCCGCGACCGGATGCAGGCCCTGCGCCTCCTGAGCCGAGAGAAGAAAACGGTCGAGGTCCGTGCGCGGCCAGGCGGTGTCCTTTACCGTGGGCGCCGGCGCCGCCTTGGGCGTCTGGAACGTCCAGAGGCTCTTGCCTTCCTGTGGATCGAGCACCTTCTTCACCACCTTGGCCTCGCCGTCGCGCGGATCGGGCGCGCCCATGGCGATCCACTTTTCGAAATCCGCGATCACGTTGTCCGGCAGTCTGCCTCCGTCCTTTTCCGGCGGCATCCGCAAATCCTTGTCCTCCCAGCGGAGCGCCTTGACGATGAGGCTCTCCTTGACGCTGCCGGGGACCACCGCGTGGCCGCTGTCGCCGCCCGCGCGAATCCCCTCCCGGGTATCGAGCAGCAAGCCGCCCTTCACCTTGTCCGCCTGAGCCGAGTGGCATTTGTAGCACGTGTCCGCCAGCACCGGCCGGATGCTCTTTTCAAAGAAGGCGAGCTGGTCCGGTGTCGGCTGGGCCACCGGATCGGGGGCCAGCGCTGCGAATCCAGCAGGCGCCCCGGCCAATAGGCAAATCGCCAGGGCCGCGAGACGGCTCGGGTACGGAACTGGAAGGGACATCATGAGGTAACAGCTTGAACCCCTCTGATTCGGACAAGATTCGGGAAAAAGCTACCGGGTCGAGCAGGGCGTCCGGAATGGCGCCCTGCGGAGAGGTCTTGAGTTCGCCAGAACCGACGATTACACTGGGCTATGTCTTTGACTGTCGAACAATTAGCTGCGGAAGCAATGCAATTGCCGGCTGCGTCTCGTGCTGAACTTGCGGAAAGGCTTGTCGAAAGCCTGGACTTTGCGGGCGACGATCAACTCCAAAAGATTTGGACTGCAGAGGCAGTTCGACGCCGCGACGAGGTTCGAGACGGCAAGGTTCAGCCCATCCCGGGTGAAGAAGTTATTGCTGAAGTTCGGCGCATGGTCGGTCGGTGAAATACTCTTTTCACCCCGAGGCACGTCTCGAGTACCGTGACGCCGCCGCCTATTACGAAGCCGCCCAGCCAGGTTTGGGCGCGGCATTCACGATCGAAATCGAATCGGTAATCAGTCAGATTTGTGCGGTGCCTCAACGCTGGCGCATCATCGAAGAAGACATCAGACGCTGTGTTGCACGCCGGTTTCCCTATGGTGTCCTTTACACGGTCGAAAACGACTATGTGCTGATCGTCGCCGTCATGCATGGCAGCAGAGAGCCCGGCTACTGGAGACACCGAATCGGCTGATTGTCGTCACGTGATGCCATTGCAGAATTTCACTATCCACGGCAGCAATGGCCTCACTTCCCAACTGATTCACTTCCCGGAACCGGCGGGAGCTTCGCGGAGTAGACCACGGCGCGGTGCCGATTCTCATCGTAAGCGAAATGCAGCCATCGCTTATCGGCGCTGACGAAGCCATCCGGGTAGTTGAGGTTGCCCTTGGGGCCGTCGCTGGATTCCACCACGAGCACGCGCTGATACGGCCAGGTTTTCATGCCGTCGAAGCTGATCCACAAGGCCAGGGGGCTGCGATGCTTGCTGTTCGGATTGTGCAACATCGCCACCGCGTTGCCGCCCAGCGGATAGAGCGTGGCCTTGCTGCCGGGGTTCGGCACTTCAGTCACGGAGGCAAACTCGGGCCAGCTTTTCCCGCCGTCGCGGGAGAAGGCGGTGAACAATCGCCCGCCGAGGCGGTCCGCACGAATGATCATTCCAATGCGCCCGCCTTCCAACTCCACGATGTTGTTCTCCGCCCAGCCGAAGTAATGATCATCCGGCGTGAGCCGGATGTCGCCGTGCTCTTCCCAGGTCTTGCCGCCATCGGCGCTGATGAGCACGCCATTGCGCGGGTTGGTGAAATCGCGCTCCAGCGGCGGCCGGTCCTGCCGATCGTCCGGGCCGATGTAATGCTGGAATGGCAGGAGAATGCGCCCGTCGCGGGTCGTGATGTGATCGCGAATAAACGTCCGCTCCTTCAACCGGCCCGGCACTTCCAGCGGCTGGCTCCACGTGCGGAAAGAGTCGTCGCTCGTGAGATACCAGGAGCGCCAGTCGTGGCTCCAGTCCTTCGAATGCGTGGAGAAAAACAGGGTGCAGCGTCCGCCGTGCACGAGCAATTCCGTCGGACCCTGGCCGATCGTCCGGCCCTCGCGCGGCAGCCCGACGTCGAAATGTTCCAGCGGGGTCCAGGTCCGGCCGTGATCCTGGCTCCGCGTCACCCCGATGTAATTCTCCGGCGACGGCTCACGGTCGCCGCCGGCCAGCATGAAGAGAATCCACGAGCCATCGGGCAATTCCCGGAGCGTGGTGTCGCAGACCAGCTTGTTCGGCGTGATGCCATCATAGGCGATGGCGTGCGAGTCCTGGCGGGCGTCCTCATCCGCTTGCGCCGACCACTTTTCGTCCGGCCGAATCGCCACTGGCACGACCGGCGCCAGGGCTTTGTTGATCAGCATCCGCGTCTTCGCTCCCGGCGACACGAGCCGGCCTGCCTCCACGTCCTCCTCGCGAAACTTCGCCATGAGAATTTCCGCGTCGGTATGGCGATTCCAATCGTAGATGATGTGGACCGTGCCGTCGGGCGCCTGGAAGCCATCCGGATACGAGACGAGCGCGCGATCATCGAGCAAGAGCCCGTGGCTCCAGGTGTGGCCGTCGTCGCTCGAAAGAAACGCCGTCATGCTCGAGCGTCGCGGCAGGCGGGATTCGACGGGGCCGTTTTTCACCAGGAGCAGATTTCCCGACGCCAGCCGCCGGATGAAAAAACGCGCACTCGGGTTCTGAATTACCGACGGTTGCGGCGCGCTCCACGTGGCGCCCCGGTCGCTCGAGAAGCTTTCGCTGATCCCCTTCTTCGTGCGGGCGAGCATCCAGAGCCGGCCATCGCGCAGCTCGACGATCATGTGTTCGTCGAATTCCGAGTCGGGAAACGCCACCCCACCCCGGCGCATCCAGGTGCGGCCGTGGTCCACAGAGGCAAACACATTGGCCATGCGGATACTGTCGAGTTCGTGGTGCGCGTCCTTGAGCGAGTCGGGTTTGATGTGGTCGCGTGTCCAGAGAGCCACGGGCAGGAGCCAGTCGCCATTGGCCAGCACGGTCGGCTTGTTCAGCGTGCAACCGTCGGCGAAGCGGAGGGGCTTCGACCACACGGGTTCGGCGGCGTCCGGGTTCTCACACGTGGTGTACCAGTCGCCGTCGCGCCCATCGTAATACCCAAGGCTCTGGTCGAAAAAGAGCCAGAGCTTGCCGCTCGGATCGGTCCACAGATTACCCACCAGGGCGCGGCGTTGCGGTGCATTGGGCGGATCAGTCGGGTCGATGACCACGCGCGGTTTCGACCAGGTCGCGCCGTCGTCATCGCTCGTGGCCAACATGAAGAAGCCGTTGGGATTGTCCCCGTTGCCCACCCAGCACGCCCAGAGCCGGTCTTTGGGTGTTCGCTCGATCCCGATCACCATATTGCCCGGCCGCACCGCGTCCGCGTACTCAGGTCCGGGATGGGTGTTGATCTCCGGCGGCTCCAGCGAGAGGTCGAGCAACGCCGGCGAGAGCGGAGCGTCCTGGGCGAAAACGGTGGCTGCGCCGATGCCACACGAGGCGAGCCACAGACAGAAACGATACAAAGTCATAGGGGAAAAATGAGTTTGCCGGCGGCTCACCCGGATCGCACGCGGATCTTTTAAAGGGCGTCCTTGAGGATGTTGAAAATCTGGGTGTTCTCCATGAAGCCCCGGAGTTTCTCCGCCCCGGCGCCCAAGCCGACGGCGACGACGTCCTGGGCGGTATTCAACCCGGACGGCGTTTGGAAGGCCGAGGGTTCCGTCTTCGCCCCCGGCCCGTTCGGACCGGTCGCCCAGGTGATGGCCGGCTGACCAACCGCATTGACCCCGAGCAGCGCCACGCCGTGGTCCTGGACGAACGGATAACCGTTGAGACTAAAGCCCCCGGTGCCGTGTTTGCCCACGGCCAGGATCAGGGAGGATTTTTCGCCGGCATATTTGGCCGCGGTGGCCATCGCGTGGTCGAGTGCCAGAGTCTCGGTAATCACCCGTTCTCCTTCATTTCGTTCGGCGGCGCTCGTCGCCAGTCCCGCATCCACCACCAGGACGTACCCTTCACTGTGCACCTCCAGGAACTGAATTGCCCGGCGCACCATGTCGGCCAGCGAAGGTTGCTGGCTGCCGGACTCAATCTGATTGCTGAAGGCCATTTCCCCGACGCTGAAAAACCCGGCCAGCGGCGAAGTCCGATATGCCGGGGCATTCTCCAACTCGACCTTCGAGCGCACGATCTCCCATCCCTTGCCCTGCAGTTCGGCCAGCACGTCCCGGTTGTCCTTGCGCAGCCCTCCTTTGCCCGCCGGCAGGAAATCTCCGGCGCCTCCGCCGAGAACGATATCAAATTTCCCGTTGCCGAGGAATTGGTCCAGAATCTGAACCTTATCCCCGGAATCCGCCGTGTGTGCATAGAATGCCGCCGGGGCGGCTGAAAGCGGAGAGCCCGTGGTGATCAACCCGACGGCCCGGCCCCGCTTGCGGGCCAGTTCCAGGATGGAATCCAGGCTCTTGCCATGGGCGTCGACCGCCAGATGGCGATGCCCCACCCGGACTCCGGTAGCCAGGGCGGTAGCGGCGGCGGCGTCATCCGGCACCGCGAAGTCCTGAGCGGGATTGCTGAGCAAGGCAAGATTGGGAAAAGACTCCAGGGCGAGATGATGATCCGCCCCGCCTTCATAGAGGCGAGCCGCGGTCAGGTGCTGGGTGATCATCCCGTCACTGACAAAAAGGATGATGCCGAAGGTCTTGGGAACGACCCAAGTCCGCACATAGAGGAATCCGAACGCCACAAAGACCAGCAAACAGAAGAGCGCGAGCAATTGGTTGCGGAGCTTCATCGGGGATTCAGAGGCGGGGATTCAAGTGGGAGACCCAGCGGTTGGCAATGCTGGACTTCAGAAGAGGACACGGCGCTCGGTAGGAAGTCGAGAGCGGCCATCAGCCTCCGATTTTCCCCGTAATTCTCAGTTTCGCAATTCGTTCCATCGCCAAAGCAAGGAGGAGCGTCTCGGAATTGCGAAATTGCCGCGGTTCGATCGTTCCGCGGGCTCAAGAACGGGTGACCTGCAGGAGTGAGAGAACGGTTTCTTCAGAGTAAACGGAGACTCTTTTCTAGAATTTATAGGAACGCGGTCGGGTGTGGCACGCCAGCAGCTATGGAGATTATAGAACCTATTAATTGCCCAGTTAATATGAAAAACACACTCCTTACAGCAGCTCTCCTCCTCCTCACCCGGTTCGCGCTCTCCGCCGCGACCGTGGACCTCGGCACCGTCACTGATCACACTCCTTACGACCGCTACCTGACCCCGGTGAAGGAAGTGTTCAACTCCATGCACGGTGAATCCGCCTCGATGGACAAAGTGCAGGCCCTCATGCGTGAAGGACGCGCCTTCCGCTACGCTCACTCGGAACCCTATGTTCCGGCGGCCCCTCAAGAGACCGCTGCCCGCCACACCGGCGACTGCAAGGACAAGGCTCTCTGGCTGATGGATCAACTCCAGGACCCGACCGCCCGGTTCGTGATCGGCAAGATGACCCGCGGCGCGAATCTCAGCCATGCTTGGGTGATGTGGCAGCACGATGGCAAGTGGTGGATTTTGGACTGCACGATGATGGCCCGCCCGATCGCCGCCGACAAGGCCGGCACGAACGACTACGTTCCCCTTTACTCCTACAGCCGCGGCGCCGCTTTCCGCCACACCGACAAGGCCGGCCTGGCCAATACCGCAGTGGCTGCCAAGAATCGCGTGGCTGCCAACTAACAACCGAATTTTTCATGGGCTGCCTGGCGCTCGGGTCTTCGGACCCGGGCGCCTCGCATTTTCTGGGGGACCGGCGGAGCCGACCAGTTGATAGTTGAGAGTTGATGGTTGATAGCCACCGCTGGTTTGCGGTGTTGATTCCCTCAGTCCGAGGTTGGACTTGGGAACAACGATAAATTGGGGAGCTGCAGGGCAAACCTGCAACGGCTATCAACTCTCAACCCTCAACTATCAACCTTCCCCATCAGCTTCCATCATCCAAGCACCGGCGGATGGTGTCGAGGACCTGGTTCAGGGAGCTGGGTTTCTGGATGAAATTTACCCCTTCCTTCATGCCCATGGCACCAGCACCGGTCAGTTCGGCGCTGTAGCCGCTGGTGAAAATGATTTTCAGGTGGGGCTGAATGATGCGCAGTTGTTCTGCGAGTTCGCGCCCGCCGATTCCACCCGGCATCACCAGATCGGTAAAGACCAACTGAACACAGTCGCCATGCTCTCCCCAGACTCGGAGTGCATCCATTCCGCTGACCGCCTCGAGCACCCGATACCCGTGCCGCTCGAGCATGCGGCGAGTCACTTCGCGCACCGAAATCTCGTCTTCCACCAGAAGAATGGTCTCGCTGCCGCCTCGCGGCGATTTCGGCGAAGCGTCGGCAGCCGGTAAATCGTGGCCGGCGTCAACGCTCGGCAGGAATATCCGAATGGTCGTCCCCCGCTCGACTTCGCTGTAGACCCGAATCCAGCCGCGGTGCTGTTTGACAATGCCGAAGATGGTAGCCAGGCCGAGACCCGTTCCCTTGCCCGGCTGCTTGGTCGTGAAGAATGGCTCAAACAGGTGCGCCTTCACTTCATCAGTCATCCCCATGCCGGTGTCGCTCACCGCCAGGCAGACGTGCCGGCCCAGGGAAGCGTCCGGACTGGCTCGCAAATCCTCCTCGTTGATATCGCGCTCGCTCGTCTCGATCACCAAGCGGCCTCCCGACGGCATGGCGTCGCGCGCGTTCACCGCGAGATTCATGATGATCTGATCGAGCATGCCGGAGTCGGCGTGGGCCAGCGCCGGGCTGGGATGCAGGTGCAATTCCACCCGCACGTCCTCTCCCAGAATCCGCTGCAACATCTTCGCCAGATTCGTCACCACGCCGTTGATGTCGAGGCGGCGCGGTTGCATGACCTGGCGGCGGCTGAAAAGCAGCAGTTGCCGGGTGAGCGCCGCGGCCTTTTCGGAAGCTGCACCGATCACCTGCAAGCCCTCGCGGGCTTCCTGCGGAAGATTCCGCACGGTCGCGGCGAGTTCCACCTCCATCATGATCGCCGCCAGGATGTTGTTGAAATCGTGAGCGACGCCCCCGGCCAACTGGCCGATCGCCTCCATTTTTTGCGATTGTCGCAGGCGCTCCTCGATCTGCCGGCGCTCCGTAATGTCCTCGGCCACCCCGGCGATACGGTAGACATTTCCCCGCGCATCGCGGATCGGGAAAGCGCGATCGTGAATCCAGCGTACCGAACCATCCGGGCGCACGATCCGGTAGGCTTCGTCGTACTCGTGAAAATTTTCCGCGGTCGGAAACTGCCGGGGCACGCGCTCGCGGTCGTCGGGATGAATCGCGTCAAACCACGTCGTCGTCGATTGATACAAAGCGTCACACGAGCGGCCCCAGATTTTCTCGTAGCCGGGGCTGATGTAGAGCATGTGGCCGTCCTTGCCATCGACCATCCAGAACACCTCCTGGATGTTCTCGACCACCTGCCGAAAGCGCTCTTCGCTCACCCGCATGGCCGTTTCCGCCTGTTTGCGCTCGGTGATGTCCACGTCCATACAGACGAACATGGGCACGCCGCCGAAACCGGGAATCTCGAAAGTCGTGGACAGGCACCACCCTTCGGAACTGTCCCGGCGTCGGAAATGATACTCCAGCGGACCGAGCGGCTTGCCCGTTCCGACGATCTGCCGCAACTGCGTCAAAAAGGCCTGGGCTTCCTCGGGAGTGTGGATGAGCTGGTCGAGCGTTTTGCCGATGGCCTCGTCGATCTCCCAGCCGAACATGCGTGTCGCCGCCTCGTTCCAAAAGCGCACCCGACCGTCGAGATCGTACAGTTCCACGGCCACGTTCGGCGTGTTTTGAATGATCGCGTGCAGGCGCGCTTCGCTGGCCCGCAAGGCTTCCTCACCGCGCTTGCGGATGATCGCCAGGCTCACGTAGCTGGCCGCGGCTTCGATCATCTCCACGTGCTTGGACTCCGGCGCGCGCGGTTCTCGATGATAGACGGCGAAAGTTCCCAGGACCTTTTTGTCCGCGGAAAACACCGGTTGCGACCAGCAGGACCGGACCTTGGCCTTTTCCGCAAGCTTCCGGAAACCGGCGCAGGAGGGATCGGTGCGAATGTCTTCGACCACGACCAGCTTGCGGCGGTGCGCCGCCGTCCCGCACGATCCCACGCCATCGCCGATTTCCAGGCCGTGAACGGACTCATTGAAATAGTCCGGCAGATTCGGCGCCGCGCCTTGGACGAACCGTTTCCCCGTTTCGTCCAAAAGGAGGATCGAACAAATGGACCCCGGCATCTCCGCTTCCACCGCGCGCACCGTAAACTCCAGGATCTCCTGGAGAGATGCGCCCGAATTCAAGAGTTCGAGCACGCGCAAACGGTCGCGCTCCCGGCGTTCCACGCGGCGTTGTTCACTCAGGTCGCGCACCGAAACGATGACCAGGCTTCCGCGCTGCGCTTCGAGTGGGCTCAGGCCCACGTCCATGACAAATTCGGTTCCGTCGCGGCGCCGTCCGCGCAAATCCAAATCCCCTTCCAGCCCACGCTTGGGGCGGTCGGATGACGGAAGGCCCCGCCGGAGGATATGTTGGTCGCGCAGGTCGGATGGAATCAGCAGCGACATCGGTTGATGCAGCAATTCCTCCGATTCGTATCCGAAAAGATATCCTGCCTGTTTATTCGCAAAGACGATGCAGCCCTGTTCGTCCATGACGAGTAACGCATCCGCGCTCGCCTCCACGAGCAGTTGGAAGAAGTACTCGGGGAGCTTCAATTTGCCGCTCAGTGGAGGTTTTTCCGTTTGGGGCATTGGGGAGTTGGCGCGGCATTCTGCAAAAGAGCTGCTGCAAAGCAAGCACTTGTATACCAGAGAAACTCCACCGGTCCACCGAACGCAAAAATGCGTAGGCATTTCGTCACTCAATTGTAACAAATACGGATCGATCCGCGGGGCCGCAGGCAGCTATCTACTACAGACAAATGGCCATCGTCATATCTCAGACTCAGGCCAGGCATCTGATACAAGCCGCGAGGCCGGGTAAGTGTCCGGCGTCGGGAATAGAGTCGGCGCGCTGCAAGCCTGGCGCGCTTCATACTAAGTTAGTTGGTTCGGCGGTGACGCCTTTTGAGCATCAAGCCCGTAGCTTCACCAGCAGATCCCCTGCTTCCAGCGAATCGCCAACGGCCACCGCGACCTCGCCGATAACTCCATCGACCGGTGCGTAGATCGTGGTTTGCATCTTCATCGCTTCGAGCGTGGCAAGTTTGTCGCCCTTGGCCACCTTGCCACCGAGCGTGGCGCTGAGGGCGGTCACCATGCCGGGAATAGGCGCCCCGAGTTGCAGCGGATCGGCGGCATCGGCTTTCACCCGTGACTTGCTCTTCGGCGCCACGGATTTATCCGCCACCACCGCCTCGCGCGGCATCCCGTTGAGTTCGTAATTAATCACCCGGCGGCCTTCGTTATCCGGCGCACCGACATTGATCAACTTGATGAAAAGCACTTTCCCCTCCTCGATCGACACGCTGATTTCCTCGCCCAGTTTCAACCCGTAAAAGAAGGCCGGCGTGGGCAGCGGACTGACGTCGCCAAATTCGCGCTGAAATTTCGCAAAGTCGCCAAAGACATTCGGATACATGAGATGCGAGTAGAGATCGTCCTCGCTCGGTTCGCGTTTCGTCTTGGTGGCAATCTCCGCTTTCAATTCCTTGAGTTTCACCGGCGCCGGTTTCACTCGTTTGGGACGCGTCGTCCCGAGCACCGCTTTGACGAGCGCGGGCGGCCAGCCGCCCATCGGCTCGCCGAGACCACCGCTCAGCATGTCGATCGCACTCTCGGGCCAGCTCGTCCCCGGCGGGAGGTTGACGACATCGGCGGGCCGAATGCCGCGCGTAAAAAGGAAGAGCGCCAGATCGCCCACGACCTTGCTCGACGGCGTCACTTTGACGATGTCCCCAAAGAGATCGTTGACCTCGCGATAAGTCCGCGCGATCTCCGGCCAGCGGCCGCCCAGGCCCATCGCCGCAGCCTGTTCCTTCAAGTTCGTGTACTGGCCGCCGGGCATTTCGTGCAGGTAAACCTCGGCGCTGCCGGATTTCGGTGCAGTGTCGAAAGGCGCGTAGAAAGTGCGCACCTGCTCCCAGTAATCGCTGAATTGATTCAGCGTGGTGAGATCGAGGCCGGTATCGCGCGGAGTGTTTTGCAGCGCGGCTACGACCGAGTTGAGATTGGGCTGGGAAGTCGAACCGCTCATCGAAGCGATCGCCAGGTCGACCACGTCGCAACCGGCGTCCGCAGAACGGAGGATCGAGGCCGCGTTGATGCCGCTGGTGTCGTGCGTGTGGAAGTGCACGGGAATGCCGATTTCCTCCTTCAGCGCCTTGACCAGCGCACTCGCCGCATAGGGCCGGCACAAGCCCGCCATGTCCTTGATCGCGAGGAAATGCGCACCCATCTTCTCCAGCTCCTTCGCCAACCCGACGTAATACTTGAGCGAATACTTGGTCCGCTGCGGATCCAGAATGTCGCCGGTATAACAGATCGCCGCCTCGCAGATGGCGTGAGTTTCCTGCACCGCCTCCATCGCCGCGCTCATGTTGGCCAGATCGTTCAGCGAATCGAACACCCGGAAAATATCCATCCCGCACTCGGCGGCATGGCGCACGAATCCGGCCACGACATTCGTCGGGTAACTCGTGTAGCCAACCGCATTCGCGCCGCGCAGAAGCATCTGGAAAAGAATGTTCGGCACGCGCTCACGCAACAGCCGCAGCCGCTGCCACGGGTCTTCGCTGAGGAAGCGCATCGCCGTGTCGAAAGTCGCACCGCCCCACATCTCGAGGGAGAAAATCTTCGGCGTCCGCCGGGCCACCGCCCCGGCAATGGCCAGCATATCCGAAGTGCGCACCCGCGTCGCCATCAGCGACTGGTGGGCGTCACGGAAAGTCGTGTCGGTGACCAGGAGACGCTTTTGCTTGAGCGTCCACTCGGCAAATTTCTTCGGGCCGAGTTCGAGGAGAAGCTGACGCGTCCCGCTCGGTGGTTCCTGCTTCCGATCCCACGGCGGCAGCGGAGCCGGCTCCAGCGGATTGGCCGGTTTGTAACCCTTGGCGTGAGGGTTTCCGTTGACGATGACATTCCCAAGGAATTGCAGCAGCTTCGTCGCCCGATCCCGGCGCGGCTTGAACTCGAAGAGCTGCGGCGACGTATCGATCATCGTCGTCGTCGCTTCTCCACTGCGGAAAATCGGGAAATGGATGACGTTCTCCAGGAACGGGATGTTCGTCTTCACCCCGCGAATCCGGAACTCCCGCAAGGCGCGATCCATCCGATCCAGCGCCATCTCGAAGGTCTGTCCGCTCGCCGTGATCTTCACCAGCAGCGAATCGTAGAACGGCGTAATCACCGCACCCGCATCACCCATGCCGGCATCCAGCCGGATGCCGAAACCTTCCGCCGGACGGAAGGTCAGGATCTTGCCGTAATTCGGCGTGAACTTGTTTTCCGGATCTTCGGTAGTCACGCGGCACTGCACCGCACAACCCGCGCGCGGAATGCCCTCCTGCGTGGGCAGACCCAATTCCAGCCCGTGCAGTTCGGCGCCCTGGGCAATGAGGATTTGGGAGCGCACCAGATCGATACCGGTGATTTCCTCGGTCACGGTGTGCTCGACTTGAATCCGCGGATTCATCTCGATGAAAAACCAATCCTTGCGATCCAGATCGTAGAGAAACTCGATCGTGCCGGCATTGTCGTAACCGATCTCCCGGGCGATGCGCGCCGCGGCGTCGCACAATTCGCGGCGCACCCGATCGTCGAGCCCGACGGACGGCGCAATCTCCACGACTTTCTGGTAACGACGCTGCACCGAACAATCGCGCTCGTGCAAATGGAGCACATGGCCATGGCGGTCGCCGAGAACCTGCACCTCGATGTGCTTGGCTCGCGGAATGTATTTTTCCAGGAAGACCGCGGGATTTCCAAACGCCCGCTCCGCCTCGCCCTGGGCTTCATCCAGTAAAGCATCGAGTTCGCCCGCCTTGTGCACGACACGCATCCCGCGGCCGCCACCGCCAAAGGCCGCCTTGATGATCAGCGGAAAGCCGATATGCGCCGCAATCTTCAGCGCCTCGGCGCGGTCGCTCACCGGATCTTCGGTGCCGGGAAGCGTCGGGACTTTGAGCTTTTGCGTGAGAGCACGCGCCGCGACTTTGTCACCCATCAGCTCGAGCAATTCGGGCTTCGGCCCCACAAACTCGATCCCTGCCTCCCGGCAGGCCCGGGCAAACTTGGCATTCTCGGAAAGAAAACCGTACCCCGGATGGATCAGATCGACCCCATGTTCCTTGGCAATCGCCACGATCCCCGCAATATCGAGATAAGCCCCGACCGGTCCTTTGCCCTCACCCACGAGATAAGCCTCATCCGCCTTGAACCGGTGCATGGAAAACCGGTCTTCCTGCGCGTAGACGGCCACGGTGCGCAATCCCAGTTCGGTAGCCGCACGAAAAACGCGGATGGCAATTTCGGAACGGTTGGCGACGAGGAGCTTTTTCTGGCGGGCCGGCGATGCAGATTGGGACGGGCGTGGAACGGGCATGGAATAAGAGGTGTGCGGTTGTAAAGGATGGCCGACGGGGATGGCCAGCGGATAAGCGGAGGAGCGGTCCGAGGCGGAGTTCATTTTCGCCTCGGGTAGGACCGAACCGACTCACCCGAACCCGCCAAGCTGCCATCTTGCTCTCATCCTTCGAACCTTGTAAGTTCATCCCAATGAGTGTGGAAGAAATCAAGCAGACGATTGCCGCTTTGTCCCCCACCGAGCAGGGCGAAATTTCGGCTTTCCTTTTCCACCTGCGGCATAAAGCGGATGGCGATTACCAGAAGCAGGTGGATGCCCGCTTGTCGGACCGCGACCCGACCCATTGGCTGACTCCCGACGATTTCGAAAGGCGTCTTGACCAAGCGTAGTGCCTCATGCGGCCACACGAGGTCTACATGCATATCGGCTTGTTGGATTCCGTACCCAAGAGCGGGAATCAGCGCCACCGGATCATGGATTTCATTCGCAGCCTCCGCGAGCGACCGGAAACAACCGGCGATTTCACGGACAAGGACAGCTCGCTGCGCGTGCGCCAGATTAAAATCGTCGGCGATTTTGCGATCACGTACTGGCTCGATGCGCCAGTGCGAATAGTCATGGTGGTCGACGTTCGTCGAGCGGATCAATGAACGTTGCAGAAAGGCCGCTGTGTCGGCGTCATGCCCGTCAAGACATCCTCCCGGGGTTTTTTCGGTAGATTATCTGCTTGCTCATTCTTTTGGTGGGCAGCGAGCTTACGCCCTTCCCTAGGGTGCAAGCCGCGCCTTCGCGAGCCGCCCACGGCGCAACCGGGGGCAAATGAAGAAGTTTGCGCTTCGCGGCTTGGTTGTGGAACTCTCCGCGTAGCGGCCAATCTCTTCATCCTTCCGCCTTCATCCTTCTCCCCTATGTCCAAAGTTCGTCTCGGCATCGTCGGTCTCGGCAATATCGGCAAATTCCACACCGGCTACCTGCTGGAAGGGAAAATCTCCCGCTGCGAACTCGCCGCAGTCAGCGACGCCTACGCGCCCAGTCTCGAACCTTTCAAAGCGAAGGGCATCCCGACCTACGAAAAATGCGAGGACATGATCCGCTCCGGGAAGATCGACGCGATCGTCGTGGCCACGCCTCATTTTCTTCACACCACGCTCGGCATCGACGCATTGCAAAACGGCCTCCACACGATGATCGAGAAACCGATCTCCGCGCAGAAGGCCGACGCGGAGCGCCTTTGCGCCGTGGCGCGTGAGCATCCGAAACAGGTCTTCGCCGGCATGTTCCAAATGCGCGTCGAACCGCGCTACATCAAGCTCCGGCAACTCATCGCCAATGACCTCGGCAAGCTCGTGCGCATCAACTGGATCATCACCGATTGGTTTCGCACCGAAGCCTACTACGCGAGCGGTGGCTGGCGGGCGACCTGGAAAGGCGAAGGCGGCGGCGTGCTCCTCAACCAATGCCTGCACCAGCTCGACATGCTCCAGTGGCTCTGCGGCATGCCCTCCAAAGTGCGCGGGTTTTGTCAGCTCGGACAATTCCACGATATCGAAGTGGAAGACAGCGTCACCTGCTACCTGGAGTGGGCCAACGGCGCGACCGGCGTCTTCATTTCCTCGACCGGCGAAGCGCCCGGCACCAACCGGTTCGAACTCATCGGCACCCGCGGCAAGGTCGTCCTGGAAAACAACAAGCTCAGCTTCACGCGCAACGAATCTGACATGATCGAGTTCAGCAAGACCTCAAAGAGCGGCTTCGCCAAACCGGAGGTGTGGAATGTGGAAATCCCCTTCGAAACCGTCGCCAATGGACATGCCGTGCTCATGCAGAATTTCGTCGATGCCATTCTCGACGGGACGCCGCTTCTGGCCAGCGGTTACGACGGCATGGGCTCGGTGGAACTCGCCAACGTCCTCCTCTACTCCTCGTTAATCCACCAAACCGTGGACCTCCCCATGGATAGCAAGGCTTGGGAAGCAAAGCTCAACGAGCTCATCGCCAACTCGAAGCACCAAAAGAAAGTGGCACAAACGCAGACCGAAGACTTCACGAAATCGTTCCGCAAATAGGTTGGACGGGATTAGTCGTCGCGACTATAACTCAGTGCGAACAGGCCGATTCCAGACCTGCGATTCATTCCTCTCCTTATGTTGCACATTATCTGGTCGATAATTGTCGGTTTCATCATTGGATTCCTTGCCAAGCATCTCATGGGCGAACACCTCGGCTTCTGGATGACTGCCATCCTCGGCATTGCCGGTTCCATCGTCGGTGGGCTGATTGCCCGGCTCTTTTCCAAGCCTGCGCCCGGCGCGCCATTTCATCCGGCCGGTTTCATCATGTCCATTATCGGTGCGGTGCTCCTTTTGTTCCTGGTCGGGAAGCTGCATCTCATGGGCGCTTAGAGCGGAACGATCGGGGGACTGGGCAGGCGCGGCAGGCGGCGAATGACGAAGTCCGGGAAGTCTTCGCATCGTCAAGGCACGATAAGAACAATTCAGATCCTTCGGCCATTCAGGCCATTCTCGGGCATTGGTCGTTTGTCCGGCCACAGGAAGAGGAGACGGCGCGCCAAATACTATGCTCGCTCCGGAGCGAGTTTTTGGCACTCATTGCCAAAGTGGAATTCCTCCGTGCCAAGCGGCGTTGTTCGTGGTCCATTTTTACTTTCCTCTGTCCATCATGTTCCGCCTCCCTCTCTCTGCCCTCACCTGCCTTGCTCTTCTCTCCGCGTTTCCTCTCCACGCGGCCAACAAGCCGAACATCATTTTCATTCTTGCCGATGACCTCGGCTACGGGGATCTCGGATGTTACGGCCAGCAACTGATACAGACCCCGAATCTCGATCGCATGGCGGCTGAAGGGATGCGCTTCACCCACTTCTACGCGGGAGCGCCGGTCTGCGCGCCCTCGCGTGCCGTGCTCATGACCGGACGGGATGTAGGCCATGTTTCCGTGCGCGGAAATGCCGGGACGAAGAACTACAGCGACCCGTCGTCGATGCGCCCGCAAACCTTGCGGAAGGATGAAATGACGCTGCCGGAAATGTTGAAGACCGCCGGCTACTCCACGGGCATCATCGGCAAATGGGGCATCGGCGAACTGGCCTCCGGCAGCGAGCCGACGCATCGCGGCTTCGATTATTTCTACGGCTACCTCAACCAGGTGCACGCGCACAATTACTACCCGTCATTTCTCATCCGGAATGAATCCCCCGTCGGCTTGCGCAATGTCGTTCCCGGCGACGGCCCGTTCGGCCAGGGCTGGGCCACGGTGAAGATCGACTACAGCCATGACATGTTCAGCCAGGAGGCGCTGAAATGGATTCAGCAGCAGAAGGATCACCCGTTCTTCCTCTACCTCGCTTACACCATCCCGCACGCCAACGACGAAGCCACCAAGGCACTCGGCAACGGACAGGAAGTGCCGAGCCTCGAGCCGTACACGAACAAGGATTGGACCGAGCCAAACAAAGGCCAGGCGGCGATGATCACCCGCATGGATGGCGACATCGGGCGCATCTTCGCGCTGCTCAAGCGGCTCGGGCTCGACGACAACACGATCGTCTTCTTCAGCAGCGACAATGGCCCGCACAAGGAAGGCGGCAATGATCCCGCGTTCTTCAATGCGAGCGGTGGATTGCGCGGGATCAAACGCGACCTTTATGAGGGTGGAATCCGCGAGCCATTCCTCGCGCGCTGGCCGGGCAAAGTGGCTGCGGGCAAAACCTCCGCGCATGTGGGCTACTTCGGCGATGTCATGACCACGCTCGCGGAGCTTTCCGGTGGCAAGGCCCCGGACGACCTCCAAAGCATCAGTTTCGTCCCCGAGCTGCTGGGCCAGCCGCAAAAGAAGCATGACATGCTTTATTGGGAGTTTCACGAGGGCGGCACGAAGCAAGCCGTACTCGTGGACGAGCATTGGAAGGGCGTGCGCTTGCGCCCCGACGGCCCCACCCAGATTTACGATCTCGCCACCGACGAAGGCGAACAACACAACCTCCACGATCAACACACGGAACTCGTGCAGCGATTTGAAGAGTTGTTCAAAACGTACCGGACCGAAAACCCCGACTGGCCCATTCGCATGCCCCCGGCGAAAAAAGCGACACCAGTAAAACAATAGGCCGATGTCCCTCGCACGCTTTCACGAGGCTCAGACGAGCGAGTGGGGCGGTTACGCCACGGCACTGGCGGAAATGCTGGCCGGGCGAAAGACCAGCCATTGGATCTGGTACATCTTCCCACAGATCGACGGTCTCGGCCATTCTTCCACCGCGAAACGATTTGCCATCCGCGACCTGGACGAAGCCTGTGAATACTTGCGCGACCCCCTCCTTTGCCGGCACTACGAGGAGATTGCCAACGCCGCAGCCGAGCATCTGTCGCGCGGGGCGCCGCTCGAAAAACTGATGGGCGGCTCGACAGATGCATCCAAACTGGTCTCCAGCATTACGCTGTTTCGGGCGGCGGCAGAGCGTTTGGCGAAAGAAGGAGCAGGAGCGCATTTTCCGGAACTCGTCCGGCGCTGCAACGCGATCCTCGACCGGACTTCGATGCAAGGCTTTCCCCCTTGCCAATTCACGCTCGAACGATGCGCGGCGCCTTGAGAATGCGCGAGAAATCTCCCTGCCATCCGTGAGATTCGCCCATCCACCGCTGCTGCCGGTTGCCGCCATTTTCGCGGGGCTTGTTGTTCTCTCGAGCGCGCCGGCCAGTTGGTGGGACGACCAGGGCTACGGTTCCACTCACGCGCAGGCCGCGAGTTTCGTCGATACGAACGGCAGAAGCACCATCGACGGCGCCGAACGGATCGCCACGAACAAGGGCATCGCGGTGCGGCTCGGCCCGGCAAACGATGTTGTCTTTATATTCGATACCGAGCTGCTGCGTGCGACCGGCGCGTGGGAGGGCGGTTCGCCCACGCCCGCCGAGCATCTAGTCGATGACGCGTTTCCATCGACTCCATCCCCACCGCACGACTCATCCTTCTATTTCGGGACTCGCGTAAACATTCCCGGCTGGGGCATTGGCGATAACTTCATTGATCCACGCTCCCCTTCCGGACGCCCCCGGCAAACGGGATCGAAGCCGTTCGCCGGTGTCCCGTTCGGCCCCTTGCCGCGCGAATGGGCCAAGTATCGTGGAATGTATCTCCACGACGACCGCGTGGTCTTTGCCTACACGGTGGGCCCGGCGGCATTGCTCGAATCCCCTGCTCTCGAAAATCGGGGCTTGCTGACGCGCACATTCAACGTCCTGACTCCCGGCGACGCGTCGAGTCTTTCGGTCGCGGATGCCCCGGAGGGCGGCGCCCCGCGGCTGGAAAACGGGATGGTGGAATTCGTCGCGGACCCCAGCCGAGCCGGAAGTCGCACAATCATCGGAGTTCGCAACGTCCCTCCGGGCGGAAAGCTCGTGGTCGATGGCACGCGCATCACGCTCAAGCTCCCGCCCTTTGCCGCGGGCCAGAAGTTCAAGGTCATTTACGCGCGCGGCACGACCACCGATTCGAACGATCTACGAGACGCGATCAAAGCCGCGGCGGAGCCGGAAGATTTGCAATCGTTCACGCACGGCGGAGCGGCTCAATGGCCGCAAACGGTGAAGACCAAAGTCACGCCTCGAGCGAACGATGGCGGCTCCCCCTACGTCGTCGACGACCTGGTCGTGCCGCTCGATAACCACGACACGCCCGTCGACATTTGCGGCATCGATTTCTTCAAAGACGGCCGCATGGCCTTCTGCACCCGGAGCGGGGACGTGTGGGTGGGAAAAGGCATCGACGGCAAGCCCGAGACGATGGAGTGGAAACGTTTCGCCGCCGGGCTCGACCATCCGGCCGGTCTCCGAATCGTCGACGATCAAATCTATGTTCTCGGCCGTGACCAGATCACGCGGCTGCACGATCTCAACAGCGATGGTGAGGCGGACTTTTACGAATGCTTCAACAACGATCTGCAGGTGTCCCCCAGCGTCGACGATCCGATCAGCGGACTGGTGACGGATTCCAACGGCAACTTCTATTTCAGCCAGGGCGCGCCCGAGCCACATCAGCGCCCCGTGGGCGGGAGTCGACCCGATCACCGCGGCTGTCTCCTTCGCGTATCCGGCAGCGGGCAGAAGTTCGACGTCTTCGCGTCCAGCGGCGATTGGCATGGTGGGATTGGAATCGGCGTCGGGCCGAACGACGAGATGAGCATCAGCCTGGTGCAGGATGCTTTCGAAGGCATCAGCGATATTCGCTTCGTGAACGAAGGTGAGATCATGGACACCCCTGAGCCCCTGGAAGGCTCGATGGCGCCCGGCGGTCATTCATCGCCTCTCTGCTGGATACCGCATGGCTGGGGCCTTGGCGGCGGTCTGCAGATCTGGGTTCCGGACGATCGCTGGGGGCCCCTTCAAGGCGCGATGTTATATCTCACGAATGTCGGTTCGATCTTCGGCGTGCTTCAGGAAAGTGTGGGCGAAACCCAGCAGGGTGGCACTTTTCCATTCCCGCTGAAGCTCGACGAGACGGTCCACTGCGCGCGCTTCAGCCCAATCCACGGCCAGCTTTATGTCGCTGGGAGGACACGGTTCGAGTACCAGGATGCCGCCATCCAACGCGTGCGCTACGCCGGGAATCCGGTCGCGCTTCCAAACGCTCTGAAGATCAACAGCCAGGGCATTACGATTAGCTTCACCAATCCCGTCGAGTTGTCCTCACTGAACAATCCGAAGAATTATTCCGTCGAACAAGGCAATTACCGGTGGTCGGCTTCCCATCCGAAGGAATCTCAATTGAGCGATTCGAAGCAGAAAGGGCACGATATGGTCGAGATCAAGTCGGTGCTGATCGCGCCCGATCACAAGTCCGTCTTCCTGGAGATACCCGGACTCCAGCCGGTGATGCAGATGAAAATCAAGATGAAGCTCAAAGGGGCGAAGGGCGAACCGATTCCCGGCGAGATCGACAATACCATCAACGTGGTTCCGAACGGCGAAGCGCCCAAGTGGTTCAACTTCGGCGTCGGCTCTCAACTCTAAATGGAAGGGAATGGCGATGAGTCTCCCCCTGCAACCGAATGTAGTTCGCGAGCGAATCTCAGGCGCTTCGCTTGCCGTTCTCGTCCTCATGGTCGCGTCGGTCGCGATCAACTACATCGATCGCACCGGTCTCTCCACGGCGGCGCCGCTGCTCGCGGACGAGCTTTCGATTCCGCCGGCGAAGATGGGGATGCTGCTCTCCGCGTTTTTCTGGAGCTATGCCTCCCTGCAACTCGTCTCCGGCTGGCTGGTCGACCGCTACGGTGTGCGCTGGGTGATGGCGACCGGGTTTTTTCTTTGGTCCGCGGCCACGGCCGTGACCGGGCTGGCGCACGGCTTCGCGATCCTGGTTTCGTTGCGGCTGCTGCTGGGCGCCGGCGAATCCGTCGCCTATCCCTGCTATTCAAAAATCATCGCCGGCAGGTTCGAGGAACACCAGCGGGGACTGGCGAACTCACTCATCGACGCGGGGACAAAGTTCGGTCCCGCCATTGGAATTTATGCCGGCGGGATCCTCATGAGCCAGTACGGTTGGCGTCCGATCTTCATCGTTCTGGGGCTCGTCAGTCTGCTTTGGCTGCCGCCCTGGTTTCTCGGGATGCCCAAGGGGCACGCCGCTGCTCAGGCGACCCACAGCGCGGGGCCCAGCTTCGCGGAGATCTGCTCGCACAAACAGGCGTGGGCCACCATCATCGGCCACTTCAGCGGAAACTACCTTTGGTATTTTCTCATCACCTGGCTGCCCTCGTACCTC
Organism: Chthoniobacter sp.; assembly: GCA_036501065.1. Classification (GTDB taxonomy): domain Bacteria; phylum Verrucomicrobiota; class Verrucomicrobiia; order Chthoniobacterales; family Chthoniobacteraceae; genus Chthoniobacter. The sequence continues at coordinate 39,941 of DASYAY010000077.1, forward strand.
GTGCAAGGGCGGGGATTTTCCATGTCCACCATGGCCTACGTCGGGGCGCTGGCTTTTTGTGTCACGGGGATCACCACGATCGTTACCGGCGCACTGGCCGATCAAGCAATCGCCGCGGGAGCGACACCCACCAAGGTGCGCAAGACCTGCGTCATCGCCGGACTGGGCCTGGCCACGTCCGTCGTGACGGTGGCGATCGTGCATGGATCAGCGGCCTCGATGGCCTGTCTGATGTTTGCCTGCACCGCCTACGGAGTTTTTGCCTCCAGCCATTGGGCGATTCCGCAGACCATTGCCGGGCCGATTGCGGCCGGAAAATGGACGGGCTTGCAAAACTGCCTCGCCAATCTCGCCGGAGTGGCCGCACCGGCAATCACCGGAGTCGCGGTGCAAAGAACCGGTCACTTTTTTTGGGCGTTCGCGATTTGTTCCGCCGTGGTGTTGGGCGGCGCTGCGGCTTACGCATTTCTCTTGGGGCCTGTGGAACCCGTGCAATGGGGCGGCCAAAAGTCCGCGTGATTTCAGGGCTGTCCCTCCCCTCCCATCGAATCGAAGATTCCGCGTCATCCGTGAAATCCGTGGTTCACCTTTAGGCCCGGATAGGAACAATCGCGCGACCGATGAAACTCAAAGCCGCCCTTCCGCCGGTCGACATGGAGACTTATGTCCCTGCCGCCATCACCGTCGTCCGGCGCTCGGTCGGTTGGCCGGGAATCCTTCTGCACGAGCGGCGCGGCAAATCAGGACACGTCAATTACCCGGGCGGCATCCGGCAGCATGTCTTTTATTGTTTCCTCAAACCCCTGCGCAGTGACGTGCAGATCGGCAACAAGACCCAGACTTTGCATTACCGGGCAGGCGACGGACGCTTCACGCCGGCGGGCAGACCGGTGGCCTTTCATTGGACGGGCGAGGTGCGGGTGCTCATGCTCGGTTTCCAGCCGTGGTTTTTTGAACGGGTGGCCGCGGAAGTGGGCGCTTCGACCGCGCTGCCGGTGGAAACCAATACGCACAAGCTCGACGCTGAACACCCGGCCTGTGTTTTGATGAAGCAGTTGGACCACGAACTGGCGGCGCCCGCCGGGGCAGCCGTGGCCGCGGAAGGTCTCGCCCGGGCTATCGCCGTCCAGTTGCTCCGGGAATTCGATCACATTCGCGGAGCCCGGCCGGCCGCCGCGGCGCCGCCGGTAGCCGTGCTCAAGGTCGTCGAATTAATGCGCGAGCGGCTGGCCGAATCGCTCGGCCTCGAGGAACTGGCCGACGTCGCCGGCCTGAGCCCCTTTCATTTTGCGCGCCAGTTCAAGACGGCAACCGGGCATCCACCGCACGATTATCTCATTCGGCTGCGCGTGGACCGGGCGCAGGAATTGATCCGGCAGCACCGGCACGAGTGGACGCTGGCGGCGATTGCCAACGAATGCGGATTCGCCGACCAAAGCCACATGGCGCGGCATTTCAAGCGGGTCCTGGGAGTGAGCCCGGGCGAGTTCGCGGATGCCAATCCAGGGAGGTAAGCTCGGGTTTCTGGTTTAAGGTTTGCCCCCGTTGCGCCATGGGCGTCTCGCAAACCTTAAACCCCTTGCAGCCGCGATGTAGCGAAACCTTGGCGCAAGATCGTTCTCAAGACTACCGCAAGACCGTCCAATCCCTAATGACCCTAAGCATTGAGGCTTGGCGGACATTGTCCGACCCGTATGTGGATCGTCCGCCTGGCGCTTCGCCGCCCTTACACTTTCATCGTTGCTTCCATCGTCCTGCTGCTGCTCACGCCCTTCGTGCTGCTGCGGACGCCGACGGATATTTTTCCGGCGATCAACATCCCGGTCATCTCGGTCATCTGGCAGTATGCCGGCCTGAGCCCCCAGGAAATGGAGCAGCGCATCATCTACAATCACGAACGCGCGCTCTCGGCCACGGTCAACGACATCGAGCACGTCGAGTCCAATAGCTACAATGGTGTCGGCATCATCAAGGTCTTCCTCCAACCCGGCGCCAGCGTCGATGCCGGCATCGCCCAACTCACCGCCGTCGCGCAGACCGTTCTCCGCCAGATGCCGCCGGGGCAAACGCCGCCGCTGGTCATTCGCTACAACGCCTCGACCGTTCCGATCCTGCAATACAGCCTCTCCAGCGAGAAGCTCAGCGAACAGGAGGTGGCCGACCTGGCGCTCAATCAAGTGCGCGTCGGCATCGCCAATATCCCGGGGGCGCAGATCCCCTGGCCCTACGGTGGCCGGCAGCGCACCGTGGTCGTGGACCTGGATTTGAATGCCCTCAAGGCGAAGAACCTCAAGGCGCAGGACATCGTCGATGCCGTCAATGCGCAAAATCTCATTCTGCCCAGCGGCACGGCCAAGATCGGGGAAACCGAATACGACGTCGAGGTGAACAGCAGCCCGCGCGTCCTCGAGGAACTCAACGATCTCCCCATCAAGCGCGTCAACGGCACCACCGTCTACATCAAGGACGTGGCCCAGGTGCGCGACGGCTTCAATCCGCAGACCAACGTCGTCCGCATGAATGGCCAGCGCGGTGCGCTCATTACCATCATGAAAAGCGGCGCTGCGTCCACGCTCGACGTCGTGCGCCGGGTCAAGGAGCAATTGCCCAAGGTGCTCACCACCGTCAGCTCCGATCTCCATGTCAAGGAGTTCGCCGACCAATCGCTCTTCGTCCGCGCGGCCATCGACGGCGTCCTCAAGGAAGGCACCATCGCCGCGGCCCTCACGGCGATCATGATCCTGCTCTTCATCGGCTCCTGGCGCAGCACCATCATCATCGCCCTTTCCATTCCGCTGAGCGTGCTCGCCTCGCTGGCCTGCCTGAGCGCGCTCGGTGAGACGATCAACCTCATGACTCTGGGCGGCCTGGCGCTCGCCGTCGGCATCCTCGTGGATGACGCCACCGTGGAGATTGAGAACGTCCACCGGCAGATGGCCATGGGCAAACCACTCATCACCGCCATCCTCGACGGCGCGGAGGAAATCGCCCTGCCGGCCTTCGTCAGCACGCTCTGTATCTGCATCGTTTTCGTGCCCATGTTCTTCCTCAGCGGCGTGGCGCGCTTCCTCTTCGTGCCACTCGGCGAGGCCGTGGTCTTCGCGATGCTCGCCAGCTATGTACTCTCCCGCACGCTCATCCCTACGCTGGTGATGTATTTCTATCGCAACTCGCCCTATCACGGCCACAACGAGGATGGCGAACTGGGCGACGATCCGCTGCCTACAGGCTGGACCGCTCCGTTTGCCCGGATTCAGCGGGCCTTCGAACATGGCTTTTCCCGTTTGCGCGAAGGCTATCGCGCCCTCCTCACCGCGGTGCTCGCCAAGCGCGTCGTTTTTGCCCTCGGCTTCCTCACCTTTTGCCTCGTGACCTTGCTGCTCACTCCCCAACTCGGACAGGACTTCTTTCCGAAGACGGACGGCGGCCAGTTCCGGCTCCACTTGCGCACGCGCAGCGGCACGCGCATTGAGGAAACCGCGAAATTTGTCGAGCAGGTGGACCAGACCATTCGCAGTGTCATCCCAGCGAATGAACTCAGCGGCATTCTCGATAACATCGGCATCCCTTTCTCCGGCATCGCCCTCAGCTACAGCAACAGTGGCGTGATCGGAACCGCCGATGCCGACATCCTCGTTTCCTTGCAGCACAATCACCGCCCATCCGATGAATACGTGCGGAAGCTCCGCACCTTGTTCAACGAGAAATACCCCGGTGCGACCTTTTATTTCATGCCGGCTGACATCGTCAGCCAGACGCTCAACCTGGGCTTGCCCGCGCCGATCGACATCCAGATCTCCGGCCGCGACCAGGTGACCAATCGGGCCATCGCCGCGGAGATTGCCGACAAAATTCGCCGCATCCCCGGCGCCGTGGACATCCGCGTGCAACAACCCGCCGATCTGCCGCGACTCATGGTCAACGTCAATCGCGACAAATCCGAGGAACTCGGTCTGAAAGAGTATGACGTCGCCAATTCCGTGCTCCTCTCGCTCAGCGGCAGCGGACAGGTGCAGCCCGTTTACTGGCTCAATCCCAAACTCGGAATTCAGTACACGATCAACATCCGCGCGCCGGAACACGCCATGGGTTCGATCCGTTCTCTCGAAGGCATTCCCGTGGGCAATAGCAGTGCCGGGCGCGGTGACGGCCAACTCCTGACCAATGTGGCGACCATCGAGCGCGGGCAGACGACACCGATTTTCTCGCACTTCAACGTCCTCCCGGTGATCGACGTCTTCGGCGGGGTCAGCGGACGTGACCTCGGTGGCGTTTCCCGAGACATCCAAAAGATCCTCGACCAGTACGATCCTCCCAAGCCCGGCTTGCTGCGGCAACTCGCCGTCGGGGTCGGTCTCGGTAGTTGGATCGATCAACACGGCTGGTTCAAGATGGCCCCGTCGAGACTGCCGCGCGGCAGTTACATCCTCACCCGTGGCCAGGCCCAAACGATGCGCAGCAGCTACCTCGGCCTGACCATCGGCTTGGGCGGAGCCATCGTGCTCATCTACCTGCTGTTGGTCGTCAATTTCCAGAGCTGGCTCGATCCATTCATCATCATCAGTGCCCTTCCGGGCGCACTCGCCGGCGTGGTCTGGGGCCTGTGGGTCACCCACACCGCGCTCAGCGTGCCGGCGCTCATGGGCGCGATCATGAGCCTCGGCGTGGCCACGGCGAACTCCGTCCTCGTGGTCAGTTTCGCCCGCACCAATTTCCAGGAAGGCATGGCATCCGCCGCCGCGGCGCTGCTCGCCGGCGGCACACGTTTGCGCGCGGTCATCATGACGGCTTTGGCCATGATCATCGGCATGTTGCCCATGAGCCTCGGTCTCGGCGAAGGCGGCGAGCAGAACGCGCCCGTCGGCCGGGCGGTGATCGGTGGTCTGCTCTTCGCCACCGTGGCGACACTCTTTTTCGTTCCCGTGGTTTTCAGCCTTTGCCACCGCGGCCCACACCTAAAACCCGAAGTGGACGGCTTGGAGGAAGAGCCCGTCGAAGAGGAACTCGCCACTATTTGATGAATCTCGTACGATGAACGCCCACCCTGAGTATCTCTCCAAACCGGAGCCCAACCGCGAGAGCGTGGACGTGCTCGATTCCGCCGCTGTTTCGAAACCGGCGCCCCAGCCCCACCACCCGCCCTTGAACCAACCTCACACCAAACCGCCGCGTCTTGGGCGGCTGATCTTCCTTCTCGCCATCGGGGTGGGGGTGGCATTCGTCGTTGGGATGGTGCCGCGGATCAAGGAGCGCCAGCAAGTAATCGCCGATACCCACGATCTCGCGGTGCCGACGGTGGCCGTTTGCAATCCCACCGCCGGCAAATTCACCGAACCTCTCGTCCTCTCCGGCGAGTTGCGGCCACTCATCGAGGCGTCCATCTATGCCCGGGCCAATGGCTACGTGCGCCGCTGGGTCGTGGATCTCGGCGCGCAGGTCCAGCCCGGCCAGTTGCTCGCGGAACTCGACACACCGGAAATCGACCGCCAGCTTTCGCAGGGCCAGGCCGAGCTTGGCCAGGCCCAGGCGGCGAAGGACCTCGCCGAAGTCACCGCCAAGCGCTGGCGCGAAATGCTCGCCGCCCGGACCGTGAGTCCGCAGGAGGCGGATGAAAAAATCAGCGATCTCGAATTGAAAAAGGCCACCGTCGAGGCCGCCAAGGCCAATGTGCAGCGGCTCACGGAATTGGTCGGTTTTGCCCGGGTCACCGCGCCCTTCGCCGGCACCATCACCCAACGGCTCCTCGATGTCGGTCAGCTCGTCACCGCCGGAAGTTCGGAACTCTTTCGCCTCGCCCGGACCGACAAGCTGCGCGTCTTCGTCCACGTGCCCCAAAACTATGCGCGGAGCACGACGGTCGGCCAACTGGCCGAACTGGCACTGCCGGAAGCGCCCGACCAGAAATTCCAAGCCAAGGTCGTGCGCACCGCCGGCGCCCTCGACGTCGCCACACGCACCTTACTCACCGAGCTCGAGGTCGACAACGCCAGGAACGACATCCTGGCGGGTAGTTATGGTCTCGTCCGGCTCACCGACTCCCGTCCCGATGCCGCGCTGACGCTGCCGGCCAGCACCGTCATTTTCCGCGCGGAAGGCCCCCAGGTCGCCGTGGTCGTGGACAACCATCTGACCCTGCACAAAATCAAGATCGGCCGCGATTTTGGGTCGATTATCGAAGTGCTCTCCGGCGTCACCGGCACAGACCACGTGGTGACGAATCCGGCCGACGCCTTCGTCGACGGCATGGAAGTGCGCGTCGTGTTCTCGGCTGCTGCGACGCCAGCCGCCGCAACCACTTCGGAGAAGCATTGAGACACAGCGCCGCGAAGCCGCAGCAAAAGGCGGCCTGATTCAGCAGATCACAGGATGAGGGACACACGGGAGCAGCCGATCGGAGCGCGAAAGCGTTTTGGAGTGCGGCGCTGCTGCGCCGCTTTCGGAATGTCTGCCGGTGTGCAGCAGTATCGCGCCAGATCCCTACCCCACCAAGTTCTTGAGCGCAGCGTCGAGTTCGGAAAAACGAAAGCCGAACCCATGATCGCACGCCACGCCGGGCAGGACACGTTTGCTCTCGAGAAGTTCGCAGGAGAATTCACGCAAGACCATGCGCAGGAAAAACGCCGGCGCCCGCAAAAAGGCCGGCCGGCGGAGATGGTGCGCCAGCACTCGGGTGAAATCGGCATTGCGGACCGGCCAGGGCGCCGCCGCATTCATCGGCCCTTGCAGATCCAGGTTCTCGATTGCGAAAAGGACGAGTCGCGCCCAATCTTCAACGTGAATCCAGGGCATCCACTGCCGTCCATTTCCCAACTGCGCCCCGAGACCAAATCGAAACGGCAAGGCCATCAGCGGCAAAGCCCCGCCCTTGCGTCCCAGCACCAGGGCGGTGCGCATGAGCACGACGCGCACATCGCGCGCTTTCAGCGCTTCGGCTTCCCACGCCTCGGCGGTCTCGGGAAAGAAGCCTTTTCCAGGCGGCAAACTCTCCGTCAATTCCTCTTCCCCGCGCTCGCCGTAAAAGCCGACGCCCGACGCATTCACCAAGACCTCGGGCTTGGGTGACGCCGCGGCCATCGCCTCGACGACGCGCCGGGTGCCAAGAACACGGCTCTCGACGATTCGACGCTTCTTCGCCGCCGTCCAGAGGCCGGCCACCGGCTCACCCGCGAGATTGATCACCGCCTCACACCCGGAAATGTCCGGCGGCGCATCGAGCGAAAACTTCCGCATCGTGCAGCCCGGGATCGAGCGTTCCGGCGTCCGCGAAAAAGCCACGATCTCATGCCCGCGCGGAATCGCGAGATCGATGATCTTGCTACCGAGGAAACCGGAAGCACCGCTAAGGCCGATGAGCATGGCACTAGTTGATGGTTGAGAGTTGAGAGTTGAGAGTCCCCCACGTTTCCACAAGCTTGCCCGCTCCGCGGTGTTTAAGGGAATGCATCTTCCAACAAATCGGCGCTCAGCCAAAATCCGCGCGGCTCTCAACTATCAACCCTCAACTCTCAACCAGCCCTCCTACTGTTGTTCCGGAAAGCGGCTACGAAGCCAGCCGAACGGAAACCGATCCCCCGGGCAATCCGTCGGCCAGCGCGGAGGATTGATGGCGCGATGCGGGAGCACGATCGCCCATTTGCGGTCGATCTTGCCGACCCGCTGCCGGAGATAGCGAATGAGTTCCTCACAGGACGCGAGCTGATTTTTGGTCGGCACGTCGCGGTTGAAATCCCCGACGAGACAAATGCCGAGCGCGATATTATTCAAATAATCGCTGTGCACATGGCCGCCGTTGATCTGGCGGCGCCAGCGGTCGCCGATCTCGATCTGGCCATCGCCCGTGGACGTCCCATTCCCAATGACGAATTGGTAGGCCAGCCCGTTCGGCATCTTCCGCACGTACCGGTGGTAGTAATCGAAAGCCTTGGCGTTGCCCTGTCGTGTCCCGCTGTTGTGAACGACGATGTAACGCCAGCGATGGGCCGCCACCGGCGCTCGGTCAATCTCCGCACGGACGCTTTTGGTGAGGAATTTCCAATGCTCGAACCACCCCACCGGCGGCGCCGGCTGCAACTCGTGCCGTTCCTCGAAACCCTGCTTCTCGATGAGCACTGGAGCACTGACCGAGGGTCGCGAAGGCGGGGCCACAGGAACGGTCGTGGGTGTGGGCGGGTGCGGAGGTGGCTGCGGCTTCAGCGGCATCACCGGCTCCGGCCTGGGATGTGCTCGGGGAGTGGTCTCAGCCCGGGGTCTGGGGGTGGCTTCCGGCTCCGGAGGTTTCGGCGGCGGCGTGGGCGGCGCCGGAACGGGCGTGGGCGTCGCGTGGTGGAACGGCTTGGGTTTCGGCTTCGGGGTCGTCTCCGGCGCGGGCGTCAGCGGCACCGTCTTCATCTCCTCACGCGCCTTGAGAAATTGCTTCCGCTTCTCCTCGTCGCTCGTGTCCTGCGCGCCTGCGCAAACCTTGAAAAGACAAACCGATAAGAGGAGGAGAAAAACGACGCGCACGCCTCGGCCAGGGGAAATGACAAATGACGATTGACGAATGAAAGGGACACGCACGCGTGAGAAGCTATGCAAACGATGGCAGGATTGGGAATGACGAATGACGAACGAAATCAATTGAGAGACGAGTTGCTTCCGGCATTTCTTCACCACCCGCTCTGCGCCATTCCTTCGACATTCCTCATTCGTCATTCGACATTCCTCCCTTCGCCCTCCACCTTCCTGTCCAACTACCATCGCCCATGACCTACTGTCTCAGCATGCTTTGTCGCGAAGGCATCGTTTTTGTCTCGGATTCGCGCACCAGCGCCGGCGTGGACAATATCACCGTTCAGCCGAAAATGCGGGTCTACGAGGAGAAGGGCGACCGCGTCATCTGCCTCATGACTTCGGGCAATCTTTCCCTCACCCAATCGGTCTACGCCCTTATCGAGGAGGATTTGGTGACCTGCAAAACGGACCGCAATCACCAGCACTTGATGAATCAGCGGAGCCTGTTTGAGACGGCGCGCTACGTCGGATCGAAAATCCGCGCGGTGGATGCGCTCGATCGCGCCGCCTTGGAAGACGCCGGATTTACTTTCAATATCAACATTCTCGTCGGGGGCCAGATCGCCGGGCAGAAACACGAGATTCACTACGTCTATCCGCAGGGCAATACCCTCCAGGCGAGCGTCGTCTCCCCCTTTCTTCAGATCGGCGAGTTCAAATACGGCAAACCGATTCTCGATCGTGGCTTCACCTACGACACCCCGCTTCAGGATGCCATTACCTTCGGCATGCTCTCCATGGAGGCGACCGTGAAATCGAATGTCTCCGTCGGTCCGCCCATCGATATTTTCGCCTACGAAACCGATTCCCTCCAGGTGAAGTATCGCAGCCGTGTAGACGAAGGAGACGGTTATTTCCGCGAAATTCAGAAGAAATGGAGCGAGGGCTTGGTGCGACTCGTGGAAACCCTGCCGCGAATGCACTTTCCCGGCGTCCCGATCCAACCCGGAGATTCTGTGTCGTGAACGCACGGGTCAGAGTCAAGGTTTGCGGACTGACGAATGAGGACGATGCCCGCGCGGCGATCGCCCTGGGCGCGGACGCCTTGGGGTTCAACCTTTGGCCCGGTTCCCGCCGCTATATCGATCTGGATCGCGCTTCGTCCTGGATTCGTGGCCTGCCGCCTTTCGTCACGCGCGTGGCCGTGCTGGTCAACTCCCCCCTGGACGAGGCCCGGCGAATCGCAGCGCATCCGGCCATTGACGCAGTCCAGTTTCATGGGGACGAAGATGAGGGTTACTGCGCTCAATTCGCCGCCGGCGGCAGCCCTTTCATCAAGGCCATCCGGGTTCGAGACGCGGTCTCGCTGGATCATGCCGATGGATTTTCCACGCCGAGTGTGTTGCTCGACGCCGACGCTAGCGCCGCCTATGGCGGGACCGGCAGGCAACTCGACCCGCTGCTCGCCGCGGAAGCCAAAAGCCGCTTTTGTGGTTTGCAGTTGGTGTTGGCCGGTGGGTTGACCCCGGAGAACGTGGCTGAGGCCGTTCGCATGGCCCGGCCCTACGCCGTGGACGTGGCCAGCGGTGTGGAGTCCGAGCCGGGAAAGAAGGACCATGGAAAGATAGGAAGTTTTATCGCCGCGCTTCGATAGCGACGTTTATCAGGGATTTTCCCGGACGTCCCCTCCAGCGATTCTCATTTCATCAGTTCTGAGAGAATATTTTTCTCTCGGTTGCGATAAATGTCTCAAAATGTGGACGTGAACTGTTCATGGCCTGCCACGTGCTTCTATCGAAGTGACAACTCCAACAGAAAGCTCACACCATGGTTAAACTTTCCACATCCCTCTGCGCTCTCGCCCTTCTCACCGTGAGTTCTGCATCGGGGCAGGACACGGCTGCGGCCACCCCACCTCCCGCCCCTATCGTTCCACCCGTACCCACCTCTCCCGCCGCGGCCATCCCGGCGCCCATTGAGCCGCCGATCCAAACGACCCCGGGAAGTCAGGTAATCCCACCTCCCACAGACGGCGCCCCTGGTGCGATTCCGCCCCAGCTCCCCGGCGGAGCGGCCCCCGGCGCGCCTGGAGCGGGCGCCCCGACGACGATGGCCCCCACCGCTGCCCGGCTTAACGACTTCCAAGGCGACCCGATCGACCTGGTCCTGCGCACTCTCGCCCGCCAGGCGAAGATGAACATCGTGGTCAGTGACAAAGTCGCCACCACCGCCGGAACGGTGAACATGCGCATCGAAGACAAGACGCCGAAGGAAGCCATCGAAATCATCGTCGAGTCCAAGGGCCTCGTCATGGATCAAGGAAAAGGCGGCGTCTATTACATCAAGACGACCGAGGAAAAAGCGAAGGAGCCGACGGAAAGCGGCCACTACACCTTCAGCTACGCCCAAGCGGAAAAGGTCGTGCCGCTTCTCCAGACCCAACTCCAGAGCGGCGTCGCTCCGCAATTCGACCAACGCACGAACACCGTCTTCTACCGTGAAAACCGCTCGAACCTGGAAAAGATCAATACGTTCCTCGAGACAGTCGATAAGCCGACGCAACAGGTCATGATCGAAGCCCGGCTCGTGGAAGTGACGGCGAACCCGACGCAAGCTTACGGCATCAACTGGTCCGGCGTCGTCGGCAACGCCAGCCAGGCGCAGACCTTCCGGTATTCCGGTTCCGGCCTCGGTTCCTCGACGATCCAACAGGCCCAAGCGGTCACCAGTTCCATTGTCGGTGGCGCTCCGGTCACGACGACCACGCCGCTCCTCGGGCCCAATGGTATTCCGCTGACCGCCGCAGTCCCATCCACACTGCCAACGGTCACCACGAACAATGGCATTCTCCAGCCGGCCGACTTCCTCCTCGGCGGCGGCGCCGGCGCCGCATCTGCTGGAGCTGGCCTAGGCTCGCTGCTCTCCGGCCAGTTCGCGATTCTGGACGTGCCCAATATGTCGGCGACGCTCCGCTTGATGAACAATGACGCGGACGCCGAATTCCTCGCCCACCCGCGCATTGTCACGGCGAACAATACCAAAGCGACGATCGAGATCACCCGCGCCCAGCCGGTGCCCCAGCTCAACTTCAACGAGCAAACCGCGCAAGCCGTCTTCAGCGGCTTCCAGGACAAGAAATTCGGCAACACCCTGGTCGTCACCCCGACGATCAACAAGGACGACTTCGTCACCATGAGCGTCCAGCCGGAAATCAGCAACAAGGTGGCCGACGCGACCTTCACCTTCAGTGGCGCGACGGTCACCAGCCCGGTCATCGACACCCGCAAGCTCGACTCGAACGTGCTCATCAAGAGCGGCGACACGCTGGCCATCGGTGGTCTGCTCCAGGATGAAGTCAACAAGACCCGGGCGAAAGTTCCGGTGCTCGGGGATATCCCGATCCTTGGCTATGCCTTCCAGGAACGCATCAACACCCGCGTGAAGCGCAACCTGCTCATCTTCGTCACGCCCACGATCATTCATCAGGGTTACGGCACGGGCCTCGAAGACCAGGTCACGGGCCTGAACCACAGCGGCGAGGAATATGCCGACCCGAATGGCTGGCGCAACAATGCCCGTGGAGCGGTTCGCCTCGTGCCGACTTCCGAGCGCCAGGTCGCCGCCGATATTCCCAAACCGGGCGTGCCGCCGGCCCCGGAGAAAGTCGGCTGGTTCCACAAGAGGAAGAAGGCCACGCCGACCCCGGCGCCTCAGCCGCAGCAATGATTTCACGGTGACCCGGGCCGCCATTAAGAAGGAAACTTCCCCGGATCTTTAAACGCGCAACGCCGACCGGAAACGGTCGGCGTTCCGCTTTTTTATCGAGCAAACTCGCAATTCAGTGCCACTATCTGTGATTTCATTTCCCATGTTCCGGTTGCCAGTCACCCTCCTTTTCACCACTTTCGCCTTCCTGGGTGCGGTTTCCGCGAGCGACCAGCTGGTCCTCCAAAATCCCAAAACGTCCGCCGCCACGACTGCGGACAAGAGCAAGGCCAAGACGGCTGCGGAAAAACTGCTGCAACCGCGCACGCCGGTGGCCGGGCAGCCCTTTGACGACCGCGAGATCGAACTCTATTTCCAGGCCGAAAGCCAAAAGCTCTATGCGGCCAAGCGCATCACCCCGCTGCACTTCACCCGCAAGGTGTGCGGCCTGCATCTGGCCGATCCCCTCCCCGAAAAGCTCAGCGGCCCAACGATCGCCGCGCGTGCCGAAGCGGCCACGCTGGTCCTCGGCGAGTTCTCGCGCGAATCGAAGAAAGGCGCGGTGCAATTCAATGTCGCCGGAGGCGCTTTTATGATTGCGCCCGGCGTTTGCCTCACCAGCTTGCACGTCGCCAAGGACAAGACCGCCCGCGGCTTCTGCGCGCTCACCCGGGACGGCCGCGTCTTCCCGGTGCGTGACGTGCTGGCCTTCGAACCGGTCAACGACCTCGCGGTGCTCCAACTCGATTTGCCCGAGGGCGTGGATTTGCCCGCCCTGCCGATCGCTCGGGAAGCCGCCCCCGCCGGTTCGCCGGTCTTCGTCATGAGCCATCCGGACGATCGCTTTTTCCTCCTCTCCACCGGCTATGTCGCCCGCCACACCCTCTGGAAAACCGAAGCCGGCGTGGAAGCGTTCATGTCCATCACCGCCGATTTCGCCAAAGGCTCCAGCGGATGCCCGGTGCTCGACGATCACGGCACGGTCATCGGCATCGTCAACAATACCGAGTCGATCTATTACGACGACGACGGCCATCGCAAACAGCTCGACCTGCAAATGGTGGTGAAGAACGCGACTCCCTCCTGGGCCGTCCTTCCTCTCGTCGAAGGCGACACCAAGGCCGCATCTGTTTCCTCAACATCCGCCGGCAAACCGTAAACAGAGGGCCTGGAGCTGCCCCCCTCCCCTCTTGCGGTGGCGCTGATCGGCACCACACTTTCCCAGAGCGCACTCGCCGCCACCCCATTCCTTTCCGCGCCGGACGACAAACCGGTCGCCGCGAAATTCAAAGGGACTGAATGGCGCGATGAGACCGGCCCGAAGATCTACTGCTGAGCGCACGAGCAATGGCGACACGCCTGGCGGAAGGACCGTGAGGGAGCGATTTTCAAAATCAGTTTCGAGAATATCGTCTCACGGGCGAAGGTTAGTCGAAATTGAGTAAACCTGTGGTTGACCCGAGGTCAGCTTTCGGGGATCTCGTTGAGCGTGTAGTAGCCGACCGGGTGCAGGATGGGATGGCCATCGGCGGAGCGAACGCCGTCGAAATGGAGTTCGTGGATGTCGCCTTGAATGAGATGATCAAAGGTCAGACGGACGGATTTGTGATCCGGTGCGACGACGGCCTGGGTGATCTTCGGGAAGACTTCGTCGACTTCGCCGCCGCCGTATTCCTCGCGGTAGGCGTAGGTGAACTGGCGCGCGGAGTAGCTGGCAATATCACCGGCAGTCTTCGGATCGACCGGCTCGGTGAAGGTCAGTTCGAAGCCATCGTGCCGGGCGTGCATTTCCAGGACTTCGAACGGCACCTTCCCGGTCCAATCGACGCGCTCGAAGCAGAAGGGCTTGCCGCCTTTCGCGCCCCAGCCGCGGTCGCTGCCACCGACAAAGAGCTGGCCATTGTCATTCATGCGACCGGCGATGAGACCGGACTGGAAGCCTTTGAGAAACGGAAAGACGACCCCTTGCTTCACGCCGTGCACTTCCTCGAGGAAAGCGCGCGAGACGATGGAATGGCTCTGGTCGCCGATGAAGAGCTGCTTTTGGAACGGACCAAATTTACCCTTGCTCAAGTCACAGGCGATGAAGGACGAGGAGTTACCCATCTTGCCATAGACGATGTAGATCGCCGGCGGGACGAGTTGCTTGATGCGCTTGCGTTCTGCCTCGAGGCGATCCGGGTCGGGGTCGCCTTTCTTGTGGTTGACCTGGAAGGCCTCGGGAAGCGGGTCGACGGGACGCGGGCCCATATTGGGCGCGTGGTCGTACCACTTGTTGCCGCCGGGATGGCCTTGAAAGGTGCCGGGGATCAGGTGCTGGAGATTGCAGGCGCCGCGCCATGGGCCTTGGTTGTCGGTGAAGTAGACTTCGCCATCGGCGTCGAAGCCAATGCCGCCCGGCGAGCGGATACCCGAGCACGTCGGAACCATGGTGCCGTCGGGCTTGATGCGCACGGCCCAGCCGCGAAATTCCGCATCGCTGGTGAAAGAACCGGTGAGGCAAAGGAGCACCCAGAGGTCGCCATTTTTGTCAAAGCGCGAGCCCCAGGCGTACTCGTGGTAATCGCCGCTCACACCCCACTTGTCGCACACCGTTTCGAAGAGATCGGCGCGGCCGCTGCCCGTGCGATCCTTGAGCCGGGCGACTTCGTAGCGATTGGTCTCGTAAAGCCAGCCGTCCTTGTAGGCGAGGCCGAGAATTTCGTGCTGGCCCGAGGCGAAGAGTTGATACTTCACGTTGACGGGTTCGCTGTCGGCGCCGCTCACGGTCCAAATCTCGCCGCGGCGTGTGCCGAGGGCCAGTTTGCCCTCGGGCAACAGTTCGATGGAGCCGACTTCGAGAGCGGTTTCTTTGGGTGTCTCGAAAGTCGTGATCGGATAGTAATCGGATTCCTTGGGCGCGGGGTCCTTGGAGTCGGCGGCGTGCAGAACGGACGCCGCGAGGAGAAGCGTGGAGAGAATGCGGAAAGTCTTCATCAGAGAATGCAGAGGAAAGGCGGTGCGGATCGCGTCACTCATTGCGCGGCGGCGTGATGGTTGTGCGCGCTCGGCCAGGAGTAGGAAACGGTGACGTCCGGTCGCAGCGGGAGGATGAGGTTCTTGCCGGAGATGACCGCGCCTTCAGCGGCCACCTGGAAGGCATTGTCGAAGGGATGGCCGTCGAGCACGAGTTTGTCGCCCGTGACGTGGAACGCTCCATCGGCCGGCTGGATTTGCGAGCCGGTGGCGAGGCGGAGCACCGCCCCTTCGGGAATTTGTCCTTCGATTTTCAAGACGCGAACGAGATGGCCATTGCCGGCGAAGGCATCGCCGTCGACGGAAAGGCGTTCGGAGATTTTCAGGCCCTTCCATTCGTAGTGGAAAGTGGGGTAACGCTGGGCGTCGAGTTCGTAGCCTTTCCAGGTGTAATCATCGGCGCGTTCACCCTTGGGCACGGCCGGCCAGGGGGCATCGGGCGACGGGTGGATCGCAAAGGGCAACGTGTTTTCGCCGGCCGGGCGAATGACATCGAAGCCTAGCGGAAGCTGGAAGCCACCGCCGCGGCCATTCCAGTGCCGCGCCGCATCGATGAAAGCACCGCGCCAGGCGATGACCGGGCCAAAATATTCCGCGTTCCAGACAATGCTCGCATTGCCAGGATAGCCCACAGCGATACCGCGATCGCCGCCGCCGGTGATGAAATTGCGGTAAATCACCGGCTCGGCTCCGACGACCAGCGGCATACCCGTCGTTTCGTCATGCTTTTTGGGCTTCGCCAGCAGGTTCTTCCAGTCCGGGTGCAGCGTCTTGGAGAGCGGAGTGATGGCGTAGCCCGGTCCGCGCCAGGCGGCGTAGAGTTCCGACTGACCGGCGGCCTGGAAATACTCGAGACGAAAATCGTGCGCGCCCTTGCTGAGATGCACCTTGCCCTCGCGCACGTCGGTGGCGGGATGAACGCCATCATCATCGGCCACCTTGTGGCCGTCGACGAGGATGCGCCCCCCGTCATCCGAAGCGAGGAGGAAGGTGTAGTCACCGTCCTTGGGAGCGTCGAGTTTACCGGTAAAGACGAGGCCGAAGTCGTTCTTGTAATCGTCGAGTTTGAGCTGCACGAGATTGTCCTTCACCTCGCCCTCGCGGTGCGGCTGGAGCGCCGAAAAGTCGGGCAGGTTCTTCCAGTCGCCGAGATAAAGCTGGAACTTGAGCCCGGAGAGAGCCGGAAGACGCGGCCCACCTTCGCCGACGATCATCTTGCCCTGCATGATGGCGGCGTGGCCGGGGAAAGTGCAGACATACGGATAGACGCCCGGCTTTTCCGGCGCGACGAAATCGATTTCGTCGCGCTCGTGGGGATTGACGAGCTTCGAGTGGACCCACATGCGCGGGTCGTCGGGAATCCAGTTGCGCTTGAGCGCTTCCTCGGGCTTTTCCATCTGCTTGTTGGCCGCGGCAATGACATCCGTACCGGGCGCGAAAAAGCAGAGGTTGTGCGGCATCTCGTCGTCATTCTGGAAAATGAGCTTCACGTTCCGGCCGGCTTCGACCGCGAACTCCGTGGTGTCATAGCGCATCTGGGCGCGCAGGGTTTTAATGGTGACGGTCTTGGGCTCGGCGGCGGGTGGGGCGGAAGTTTTCGGAGTCGCCGGAACAGCAGGCGCGGCTGTGCTGGCGACGGCTCCGGGCGGCGGTGTGCCTTCGCTGTCCGGATCGGCGAGATTGAGGCGGCGCACCCAGATGTTTCGGTAGCGCACCGGATTCCCGTGATCCTGCAGCGCCAGGTCGCCTTCCTGGTCAGTGCTGTTGAATTCGCGGCCCCATTGAACCACGAGACCATTGTGGATCACCGTGAGCCGGGCTTTTTTCTCGACCTTGCCCTGCGCGTCGCGCTTGGCCCGCTCGACGATGATATCGTAGGTCTGCCACTCTCCGGGCTTCCGGGACGCATTCACCAGCGGCGGATACTGGTGATAGAGCGCGGCGGCCTGACCATCAGGATAGGTATCGTTCTCGAACGAATCGAGCACCTGGATCTCGGGGAATCCCGTGAGAAAGACGCCGCTGTTGCCGCGTCCCTGGCTCTTGCCCACGACTACGCTCGGCGTGGCCCACTCGATGTGCCACTGGGTGTCGCCCGGGAATTTATCGCGCGTGCGCAGATAGCCGCTCTTGGGGACGACTTCGAAGTAGCCGTTTTCGACTTTCCACGGCGCGGTGTCGTCCTGACCAGCGGCGACCTTGTCGCGCTTCCAATGGGAGAGGTCCTTGCCGTCGAAGAGAATGGTGGCGTCGGAGGGCGCGTGGCCGGGCGCATCGTTCGTCGTGTAGCCCGGCGGGGTCACGACGCGGGGACGTGGGCGACTTATGTCACCGGGCTTCCAGATGCCGCCGGGAGTAAGGTTTTCCTTTTTGGGCTCGGGGGTGGACGGCGCCTCGGCAGCGTGGAGAAAGGTCGAGATGGCGACGAGGGAGAACGCGACGAGGGTCAGGGGCAGACAACGCATAAGGGCGAATCGGAAATGTGCGACGGTCTACCGGCGCAGCGATCCGCTATTAGGAAAAACGATCGATGGGCATGCGCCCACCGACTCATTTCGCGTTTTCCAGCAACCATCCCACGGGGTCCGCGTTGCTTTCGCCTTCTCCGAGCACCAGCAGATGCGCAGCATTGGCTTTCGCCAGCGTCACCGTCCCCGGCACATCGCCGTACTTCGCCGCAGCCGGCTGAAAGTCCGGAGATTGCAGGTCCAGCACCTTGCCGAAGCGGAAGCCATGGGTATCGATGGCCGCGCCGTCCACCTTTTCCGGCGTCACCGCCAGCGCAGCCGCCGCCAGCGGGCCGGTGCCGTCGAGCGCGATCACGCTGCATCTGCTCCCGGCCCGGTCCATCCGCATGAGCGATTCGCAGACGTCGTGCACGCGATCCGCAAAGACCGAGGAGTTGTAGCCGAAAGTGAAGCATGCCGCTTCGCGGGGATTCGCCACGCGCCGGGTTTCCTTCAGCGGCTTTCCATCCGGCCGAAATTCACCCTGCTGGAAAAGATCGACGCCCTCGACCCGCCAGCCCGCCTCCAGCAATCGGCAAACTTCCGGCCGCAATTCGCCGCTCGCCGTGAATAGACCGGCCTTGCCGTGCTCATCCAGCCACAGCGCCGCGTGGCCATTCGCTTTCGGCGGATCGATCCCGATCACCGGCAACTCAAACCCCACCTGGGCATCGCGCACCGTGTAGACCTTCGCGGGATAACTTTTGCCGTTCCCCGCGAGCGTCATTTCCTGCATGTGGGCGAATTCTCCAGGGCGAAAACCCTGCCACCCGATGAGCGCCTTCCACGCTGGACGCGCATATTTTTCGAAATTCTCCTTTTTGCCGAGTTGCGACTGCGCATCGCTGCTCCACCACTGGAGCAGCTTGCGCTCGAAATCATCGCCGCCGGCCGGGCTCGGGTGCTGGGCATCCCAGACGGTCAGTTGAGCAGGAGTGAGCAGCGGATATTCATGCTCCGCGAGCCGGTCGGGTGGCAGGTTCAGGTGAAAGTGTTCGTTGAACCAGCCATAGATATTTTCCCGGCTGACGATGTTGTAGTTGTGCTTGAACTGGAGATGCGGCCAGACGGTTACATTTTTCGGCGCGCCCATCATCGCGAAGTGCTTCTGCAATTCGGGAAAGCCTTTGGTCTCGAGTTCCTTGGTCCAATCGTCGGCCGCCGTCATTCCCACCGGCTTGGGCGCGAAGAGCGCGACGAATTCGATGTTGCCGGTGTTGACGCGCAGCAGACTGGCGTTTTCGCAGGTGCACCCGCCCTGCATCGCCGTGCTCGGCATCACCGCCGGACATTCCACCGCGATCCGCGGATCGACCGCGCTGACCATGAGCGTTTGGGTCCCGCCTCCGCTCGCCCCGGTACAACCGATCCGCGATGGGTCGACATCCGGCAGGCCGGTCAGGAAGTCGACCGAGCGAATCGAATTCCAGGTTTGCAATCCCATGATGCTTTCGGCGTGGGTCTCGGCTTGCGGACTGAACAGCCCCCAATTCTCCACCGTGTTCATCGCGGGGCGTTGCTTGGCGAAACCGTGGGCGAATTCCCGCGTGAACTGGTGCGAGTCGGAATTGCCCAGCATGTCGTAGACAAACGCCACGATACCCATGCGCGCGAGTTGCACGCCGAGCGATTGGAAGACGCTGCGCCCGCTTTCCAGGAAACGTTCGCCGCCGCTATCGATCTCCTTCTTTATTTCCGGATCTTGGCGTATCCAAAAACGAGCGTCCACCCAATGGCCATGCGGACAGAGTACCGCCGGATGCTGACCGGGCGTCTTGGGACGGAAGAGCGATCCGGTGACGAAGAAGCCGGGCATCGATTCGAAATAGACCTTTTCGACGGTGTAGTCCTCGCGCTCGATGCGGTCGCGCACCACGGCGTTGAGCGGTGTGCGCGTCGGCTCCGGCCAGATGCCGAGAGCCACCCGCATTTGCGTGCGCACTTCCTCCGCACGCTTCGCCCATTCGCCCGGGGAATCATACGGGGTAAAGGGAAAATAGCCGTTCAAATCCTTCAACGGTCCCAGGCGGGAGTCCTGCGGCAGTTGTCCGGCGGGCAACGCCCGCGGAATGTCCGCCGCAAGCACGGAACTGCAGAGCGTCGCAACGAAGAAGGCGGAGAGGGTTCCAACCGTGGAAAGGACGATCGATTTCATAGGCGATGAGGCGGGGGGAAGTCGGGGGCCGTGTGGCTCCAAGCTGTATGATAGGAAGCCGCGAAAGAGCCAAGTACTAGAGGGAATGGAACCGAAACGGCGAATCTTTTGTCGCAAGAATTCTGGACCACAGATTGCACAGATTGCACGGATTCGCCTCCAGCAATCCGTGTAATCCGGGCAATCCGTGGTTTATCTTCTTTTCCCATCAAGCCATGCACCTCGCGGAAAAACAGCAATCCCTCATCGCGCGCTTTCGGCTGATCGACGACGCCCACGAGCGCCTCGCCGCGATCGTCGCGCGAGGGAAGAAGTGGCCCGGCGTGCCCGAGGCGGAACGCATAGATGCCCACCGCGTCCCCGGCTGCACGTCGCGTGTGTGGTTGATCGGGCGCCTGGAAGACGGTCATTGCCATTTCCAAATGGACGCCGATTCACCGCTCGTCAAAGGGCTCGTCGCTTTGCTCTGTGAACTCTACGACGGCGCCACCCCCGGAGATATTCTCACGACGGAGCCCGAGATCATCAGCGCACTTCATCTCGACCGCCAAATCTCCCCCACCCGGCTGAACGGCCTCGCCAGCGTCCGGGCCATGATTCGCGCCTTCGCCGAGCGCGCCAGCTCATGATGAATCTCATCGACGCGCACAATCATCTGCACGACACCCGACTGGCACCCCATCGAGCGGCCATTCTCGCCGAACTCCAGCGGCTGCATGTGACCCGTGCCGTAGTCAACGGTACCCAGGAAAACGATTGGGATGCAGTCTCGGCTCTCAGCCACGAGCACGATTTCGTCATCCCCTCCTTCGGACTGCATCCGTGGTATGTCGCCAAGCGCACGCCCGATTGGTTCACAAAGCTGCGCGAAAAACTAATCGCACATCCCAATGCCGGCGTCGGCGAAATCGGCCTCGATCGCTGGATCGAAGGACACGATCTCGACACGCAAACGGAAGTCTTTCTCCCGCAACTCGCCTTCGCCGCGGAACTCAATCGCCCCGTCACCATCCATTGTCTGCGGGCCTGGGGCGCGTTGAATGACCTCTTGCACAAACATCCACTCCCGCAGCGCGGCTTTCTCCTCCACGCTTACGGCGGCCCGGCGGAAATGGTCGCCGGCTTCGTCGCCTTGGGCGCCTACTTTTCTTTCAACGCCTATTTCCTCGCCGAGCGCAAAACTCGGCAGCGCGAAACATTCCGCGAAATCCCCATGGATCGATTGCTCGTCGAAACCGACGCCCCATCCATGCCGCCGCCGGAAAAACTGAACGCCTATCCAATTCGCGACGAACGCGGAGAATTACTCAATCACCCCGCTAACATCATGCTCGCCTACGAAAAGCTGGCCGAGATTCGTGCCGTCCCTGCCGAGGCCCTCGCCGCGCAGGTTACCATTAACTTCTCCCAGCTTTTTCGTGGCGCAGATCGCGCTATTGCCGGCTAGGCAAAAGTCATCGGCAACGGGAGCTATCCCAGAACAATCCGCCGCACCACTTCCCCAGCGGCGGCGAAGCCGAACGCGCCCGTGACAAACGTCGCCGTGCCAAACCCACTCGCGCAATCCAGCGTGAGACTTTCGCCGCCGGGTTCCGGCTCCGTGGCGCAGATGCCGTTGGACCACGGGAAGACCGGCTTCTCCGGCGAGTAAACGCAGGAGACACCGAAACTCTCCTGAAGACCGCGCGGGAAACCAAAATCGCGGCGTAATTCCCTTCGCACCTGCCGCAACAGCTCATCCTGCTCGGAGCACGCGAGGTCACAGACCCGCACGGCAGTGCCATCCCGTTTTCCACCGGCGCCCCCCACGGTCAGCACCGGCAGCCCGCGCTCGCGACAGCCCGCGATGATCACGCATTTGTTCCTCATTTTGTCGATCGCATCGACCACGAAATCGTAGCGTGGCGCCAGCAATTCCGCGGCATTCGCCGTCGTGAAAAAATCCGCCACCGGTTCGACCCGGCATTCCGGATGGATCAAGCGCACCCGCTCTGCGAGGACGTCGATCTTCGGCCGGCCGATTTGTCCGTCGAGCGCGGGAAGCTGGCGGTTGACGTTCGTCACGCAAACGTCATCGAGATCGATGAGCGTCAGCGCGCCGACTCCGGAACGCGCCAGCGCTTCCACCGCCCAGGAACCCACTCCACCGACACCAATGACGCAGACCCGCGCGGCGCGCAGCCGCTCGAGTCCTGCTTTCCCATAAAGACGCGCCACACCGCCGAAGCGCGCGGCGAAATCACTCGCCTTACTCTCCACTGCCGTCGATTGCGCCGACATAGGCTTCCAGGGCTTCACGGGTGATCGTGTGCCGCGCCCCACAGCGCGGACAACTGATGCGCAGGACCGGATCGTCGCCGAACAACCCTTCCGGATCGGACTTCATGACGGAGGCGAGCACCGCCATCATCCGCTCCTGCGTGCAGCCGCATTCCCACCGGTAATATCGCCGCTCCAGCAGGCTAAGTTGCTCCGTCTGATCAAGCGCCACGATCGCTGGCACATCGAGCCCGTTCAGCCAATCGAGATCACACTGCGGCTGCGCCGAGATGAAAACGAAATCCTCCGGCCCGTGCGCAAAGAATCGCCCCAGCCGTTGCTCGCTCTGCTCATAGTAGCGCTCCACCGCACGGAACATATCGTGCCCGGCAAAATCGATGGCACTGCGCTGTGTCCCTTCATTCCCCCGCACCACATCGGCGATGAAAACCTGGGAAACATCGACCCTTACATTTTCCGTGAACAACTGCCCGACCACGGTGCCGAGGCGATTTTCCCCAGCGACGAAAACGTTCAGCAGCGGATCCTGGAGATGAATCGTCCAGGCCGAGGATTCATTCCAGGGCCGGCTCGCGCAATGCAGCGTAATCGCCGCCAGCGCCTGCTTGAAAAGTTCATCGTGGGCCGGCTCATGCTGATAGCCGTGCTGACCCTGATGCAGGTAGTAGTCCACGTAGAGTTCGCCGAAGTCCGCGCGAGTCACGAGAGCATTGCGGCCTCGCACAAAATAGCTGCGCACTTCGACACCAGCCTCCACCGGTGATGTGTCAGTTTCGTTCACGCTGAAACAATGCCTCGCACTACGGAAACGCGCACGAATTTTGGCAGAAAATTTTGCCCTCCTTGGGAAAGCTGATGGTTTGAGAATTGATACTGGAGCGAAGCGATGAAGACGCCCTTCGGTCACCAACATCGAAGTCAAAAGCGTGGCTCTCAACTCTCAACCCTCAACTATCGACTTCCCCAACCTACGGTTCAAAGTCAGGATCAGCCGCGGCCATCCGGCGTTCGCGATCGGCTTCGTCTGTCCCTTCGTAAACCAGCTTCGAGGCAATGCTGTCCTCGTCTTCCTCCTCCGTAGCCGGGCCCACCTTGGGCACAGCCGTGCCGTGTGCCGACGGCGCGTCGTCCCACTCCGTTAATTCCTCGGTCCGCGCATCCAGTTCCGGCGGCGTCACCGTGGTCGGCGTCTCATCGGCCGCATCCTCGATTTCTTCGGCGATTTCCTGTTTTTCTTCGTCTTCAGGAGGAATATCTTTTTTCGTTTTTGCTTTCATAAATAAAGGGTTCATCCGGGTAACGGCAACGGGACATCGTTCAGGTCGAGTCCCGGCTCCTCCGATTTACGCGGGCTGGGATTCGAATTGTTTCGCGGCGTTGCCCGATAGGATCGCCGGTTCGGCACCGCCGGCCGGGTGACACGCGCCACGGAAGCCGGCGCTGCGGACATCTCGTCGTTCGAGACATAACCGACAATCCCGTCGTCGGTGACCACTCGCGAATACCCAAACTCCCGCTTGAGCATCGTGAGATGCGAACCCTTGGGCAGTTCGAAATCGGGCCCAATACCCTCCGCTTTGATATTCTGGTCAAACGTCGGCTCGACATAGCTGAACTGCTCGGCCGGTCCGTTCTTGAAAAATTCCGCCTTTGGGGCGGAAACCGTGAAATTGCTCCCCACCGGCGCCGGGGCGGTGGAGCAGCCTGCAGCCCATAAAACGACTCCAGCCGCCGCCAGACAGCGGAAACACAACGCCGCTTTGGCGGCAGGAGAACGGTCCTTCTCAAGCGAAGCTCTCAATAGGTGCATACTCCTGAATCGTTCCTAAATCTCGGGCTGGATTTCTGTGCTGCAAGGGAAGATAAATAGAGTCGCTAAAGAGCGCGTGCGTAGAAGCAGGCGCGAATCCTTTCGAACCTCATGAAAACCGAAAGACCTCACCCCGAAGAACTCGATCTCGCCATTCCAGACATGGATTCCGAGCAGGCGGAATTGGACGTCAAAGCCTCGCTGGAAAAGCTTCCGGGCATGATTACCGTGCGCTTGCTCGAACGCGGCGCCTTCGCCCGTTACAATCCAAACGTGATCAACAAGGACCAGATCTGCGTCGCCGTGCGTCAGGCAGGCTATCGAGCCAGTATTTTCCAGGATTCGAAATCGGGGAAAACCGGCCTTTCGTCCCAGTAAGCTCCCCTCGGAGGCGAGAGCATTAGGTTCCCGCGCGATGCCTGGACGCCCGGTTGTCCGGCGGAAAAATTGACCGCGGATTACACGGATTACACGGATTAAAGCCTCCGCAGCGAAATCAGTCCGTGTAATCCGTGGTCCAGTTTTTCCCGTTCCCTCGTGCCCAAACTCCGAGACTGTGTGAAAAGCCCTTGGCTCCCGAGGGTTGGCGGGTTGAAGAAGAGCAAGATGTCCTACATTCAGGGAACCGACCGAAAGCAAGCGATGCTGTTGCCGGAAAGTTTGGAAGATTAT
>DASYAY010000078.1:0-1934 GCA_036501065.1 Chthoniobacter sp.
TCGCCCTTTCTTCCGAAACTGCCTGCTGGCGCGAAGAAAGCTGGCGGCGGTGGTGGCGGTGGGTCCCATGATGTCCTGCCAGCCAGCCGCGGCAAATTGCCCAAGTTTTCGATGACGCAGTTTACGCCTCCCAAGGTCGTAACGAATCCGAATGCCAGATTGGCGATGACTCCGACGGTCCTCGGTCCGCCGGAATTGAAATTGCCCAGTCCCAACATGAATAACTGGGGCGATCCGCTCTCGAAGGTTCTGAATGATTCGAACGGGCCCGGCAGCGGCAATGGAATCGGCTCGGGCAACGGCACGGGAGTCGGCAGCGGCAGTGGCGGCGGCGTTGGACCCGGAGAAGGCGGTGGCACCGGCGGCGGCGTCTTCAATGCAGGCACGGGCGGCTACGGTTATCCGGCTTGCATTTACTGCCCGCAGGCCCAATATTCCGACGAAGCCGTAAAGGCGAAGTACCAAGGCACGGTGTTGCTGGTCGCCATCATCACTCCGGACGGCAAAGCCACCGAGATTAAAGTGGTGAAGGGCCTCGGACTTGGCCTCGACGAAAAAGCGATCGAAGCCGTTCGCACGTGGAGATTCCGGCCGGCGGCAGGTCCGAACGGCAGGCCGGCGCCAGTGCGCCAGACTATCGAAGTCACTTTCCACCTCTACTGATCGTCCGCACTCGCACGTCCGGCCCTCTGGGCCAGCCGCCGCACAGATCGCTTACGATGGAGTTTACCTTCACGACCACCTCATATCTGCGCTCTCGCGCATCTGCTACGATGTGCCCTATGAAGATCCTCTCGCGAATTTCTGTTTGCTTATTTCTTGGCGCGATTCTTTTCGCGACGCGCGCCGCGGCCCAAAACGGTTCCCTGCAATTTGTGGCGCGCATCACCCCTTCCGGCGGCATTGACGAACCTGTGCGCTCGTTTCCCTTCTACCTGCTGAGCAAGAGCTACGCGGACATCCAAAAGGAAGCGGCCGTGATGGCCCCCGGCGCTAATATGAACGCGTTCATCGATTCCCTCGATGTCTCCAAAGAGTTGAAGGCCTGGATGAAGACCAACCACTGGGTGAATCTTTCCCGTGAGGAATTCGTCAAGAAATTGAAACCGGACGACGTCATGAACGTGCCGGAATTTTTCCACGCGTACGTGGAACGAATGATTGGCGATTCCACCGTGGTGTTCCCCACCCCAAAGTACAAGCTCGAGGACAAAACAAAAAATCCGGAAAAATATGCGCGGCTCAGGAAGGAATACCTGGATTCCGTGCGCGCCTTTCTGGTGCAGAACCCAACTTCCACCGACGGCATTGACCTGAGCCTCGAAGATGTAAATCCCGGACACAAGTGGGATATGTTGAAGGCTCAGGGTCAAACGGATACCAGCCGCGAGACCAGACAACTGGCGCAGGCCAAATACCTGATCGCTCGCGCCGACACCGATTTGCAGGGCCAGGGATATATTCGCGGCCTGCGGCCGGGAACGTACTGGTTAAGCACTCTCGATATTGACGCCACCGCCGGCGACGCGCGCGAACGCTGGGACGTTGCGGTCACCGTGCGCCCGGGTGGACCTACGTTCCTCACGCTTTCCAACATCAACGCCGCGCCCGCCGTACACGCCAGCATTCGATAACGCCGCACGCTGCCTATGACAGAAGCTGCCGACATCGCGCTTTGGATCCAGCATCTCGCCGGTTCCGACTCGAGGCAAAAAGCAGAATCAGGCATGAAGCTGTACCTCGCAGGAGTGGATCTGTGCATGCCGCTCCTAAGCAAGTGGGTCGGGGATCCTGAATTCCGCGAACTAACCTTACCGACCAGCCCGAGTGGGGTTGAGACCGTTGGGGCGGGTCTGAGACCCGCCCCTACAACTTCCGCGTTGCCGGCGCATTTTCCGCCTTCGACCATCATTGTCGGAATCGCGGTGCATCCC